>DASYZG010000116.1:0-12536 GCA_035946575.1 Terriglobia bacterium
AGCCTTCGGGCACGGGCGTGGGCCTGGCGATGTCCTATCGAATCGTTCAGCTCCACGACGGCTCGATTGACTTTTCGAGCGAGCCCAACCGCGGAACCACTTTCCGCCTCACCCTGCCGGGCGGAAGAGCTTACGACGGTAGCAAGCAGGACGCGCGCCGCGGCGCCGCGGCCACCGAGGTTACGGCATGAGCGACGCCCGGGAGCCCCGGCGCATTCCGTTCCTCCGCTTTCACCGTTCCGCGGCGGCTCCGGTGGCGGCCACGCGCGCGCTCGTGGCAGCTTTTCAGGACACTGTCGATCTGCTGGTGAAACCTCTGGACGCCGTTCGATGGCTGAAGCTCAGCGTGCTTTGCCTCTTTCTCGGGGGTGGCACGCCGTCGGCTGCCTTCAACTGGAGCCTGGGCTCGCTGCCTGGCGACATCGGTCTTCACGGACTCTTGGCGAAGGCCCGGACGACCATTGCTGAACATGTCTGGTTGATCGCCGTGGTGACCGTGGCCGCGCTCGGACTGCTGCTCGGCCTGCTCTACTTGCGGTCTGTCTTCCGCTTTGTGCTCGTGGACGCCATCCTCAAGCGTCAGGTGCGCTTCCGGACGGCGCTCGGGGAGACGCGCCGGGCCGGCCGCTCGTACTTCCGCTGGCTGCTCGCCGCCGTGGTGACGATCACCGTGGCCCTGATCGGCGGCGGGGCGCTCGCCTATCCCTACCTGCGGTCGGCGGTGACGGCCGGCATGCGTTCGGCCGCCTTCTGGACGACCCTGGTGGCGATCTTGACCATCGACGTCCTGATCGGGCTGAGCGTGGCCCTCGTGATCGTCCTCACCGATGATTTTGTCGTTCCCATCATGTACGCCGAAAGCCTGCCCCTGCTCGTGGCCTGGCGCAAATTGTACTCGAAGCTCCGGGCCGAGCTGGGCGCGTTCGGCGTTTACGTGTTTCTGCGGTTCTGCGTCGCGGTCGCCACCAGCGTGATCACCCTGTTTCTCTTGTTTCCCCTGCTTTTGGGTCTGTTTTCGGGCGCGATCGTGACCGGCGCGCTGGCTGTGCTCGGCCTGCACCTGCTCGGGTTTGCCTGGAGCTGGAATCCGCTTTCGATTTCAATCACGTCCGCCGCACTGGCTGTCCTGGTTAGCGTGATGCTGGTGCTGCTGAGTGTTGTCGGGATGCCGGCCCAGGTGTTGATTCAGGATTTTGGGATACGCTTCATCGCCTCGCGTTGCCCTGCGCTGCAGGCCATCCTGCCGCCGCTGCCGCCGGAACTGCCCGCCGAGCCCGCCACCGGCGAGGCGGAGAGCAGTTCCGCCTGAGGGCCTGAGAGGGGTCCAACGGGGCAACACCCGGGGGCCGGGCGCGAATCCAAAGGAAGTCAAGGCTGGAAAGCGGAGAGAATTCGTATGCAGCAGCATATCAGGCTAGGTGAATGGGCTAGTTCCCCCGCTCTCGCATGGTGCGCGGCCGTGCTTCTGGCCGCCCTCGCCACGCCCTCGAGCGCGGCGCGGCAGTCGCAGCCCGTTGAACCTCAGGGGGCTCAGGGGCAGGCTCCGGCGGCGCCCGGCAGTCAGGCCGGCGGACCGTCACCGGCGGACGCCAGGGAGTACCGGAGCTATCGCCTCAACATGAACGTTGTGACGAAATACGTCGCCGCCACCAAGAACATTCTGAAGTTGATGAGCGATAATCCCACCCTGAAGAAACAGTTCGAATCCCAGCGCGATGTTTCCACCATCGATGAAGCCGTGAAGACCACGGAGAAGTATCCCGAAGTGACCGCCGGAATCGAGAGCACAGGATTGACCACGCGCGATTACGTCGTGATCTCGGGCACCCTGACCGGCGCCATGATGGCCGTCGATATGAAGAGACAGGGCCAGCTCAAGTCCTACCCCACCACCATCCTGCCGGAGAATATCGCTTTCGTTGAGAAGAATTACCAGAAGCTGAAGGCGATGATGAGGGTCCTCCAAACCGAGCAGGAGGAAGAGTGATGCGGCGCGCAACTTCGTGGCCTGAACCCGCCCGCCCCTCAAAAACTGAAGGCCAGGCCAACGTTGATGAGGCGGTTGGCCACCGGGTTCCCCACCTGCGCCGAGAAAGGTCCGCCGGCGAGAGCGATCGACTGTCCGAACAGCGGCGACCCGAGCACGTTGACCGGGGGCGCCAGGTTCACCGTGTTGAAGGCGTTCAGCACCGAGAGGCTCAGGGTGAGCGCGTAGCGCTGTTCGGTGGCGCCGCCCAGGCCGTAGCCGCCGCCGCTGCCGAGTCCGCGTCCTCCCAACCCTCCTCGACGCTCGCGGTGCGCCGCGGTCGGCGCCGTGCTCTCGCCGCCATGCTCCTTGCCCCCCTTGCCTCCAAAGCCGAACGTCCTGCTGACCCGGAAGTTCAGCATGAAGTTCGCCGGACCGCCTTCCGTGTTGGGCGCAATCGGAACGCTTCCCGGTGCCGGCGCGCTGTTGAACGCGCCGAAGCGGGTCACGACCACGTCACCCGCGGGCGTCGACGGCGTCGCCGGCGAAGGCCGGGCGTTGTAGATGCCGGTGCCGTACAGGTCTTGGGAAAGCAGGATGCTGAAGGGCAGCCCGGAGTTGGCCATGATCAGCGAACTGAAGCGCAGTCCCAGCGGCGCCGCGAAACTGCTGCCGATCACCGCGCGATGGCGCACATCGAAGAGCGCGCGTCCGTAATCCTCCCTCAGATTCCACGGGTTCGAGGCAAAACTGTCCACGCCGGCCGTGTCGCTGTGGGCATCGTTGTAGACGTAGTAGCCGAACAGCGAAAGCCGGTCGCCGGCGCGAATGCGGACATTCGAGATCAGTTGCGTTTGGCGGTAGATCGCGGCCGATTCGTATTCGTAGATGTTTCCCGCGGCGTCACCGAACGGCCGCACGCCGCTGGCGGGATCGGCGGGGTTGAAGGTTCCCGCGAGTGGCGCGTTGATATCGTTCGTCAGCCACTGATGGACGCCGCGCGAGTTCAAGTAGGTGATCGAGACGGTCGTGCTCTTCGTCAGCTGGTGCTCCAGGCTCAGGGCCGCATCCATGTCGTAGGCCGAGGTCAGGTTGGGCGCGATGCGGTAGGTGGTGGGGAACGACGCGCCACCGGCGCTGAACGTCGAAATCGGCGGCACCGCCGGGAAAAAATCAGGGCTGTTCACCACGTAGCTTTGCTGATTCTGCCCGTTGAGCCGGGCGGCGATGATCATCTCGTCGTCGTCAAACCGCCGGTAGAAAATGCCCCAGCCGGCGCGCAGCACCGTCTTGACGTTCGGCCCGCGGCCCAGGCCCCACGCGATTCCCAGGCGCGGCCCCCAGTCGGCGTGGTCGCTGATCACGTTCTCAAACTCGAAGCGCAATCCGTAGCTGGCGGTGAAGCGCGGCCGCAGCGCCCAATCGTCCCCCGTGAAAAGAGACCCGTCCCAGCGATCGACGGCAGCGTAAAGGTTCCCCGCGGTGATCTTGAACTGGCTTGGTCCGTAGCCCGCCGCCTGGATCTCTGCCATGCTCAGGCCGCTCGCCAGACCCTGCTCGGTTTGCTGATAGTTCGAGAGCGAGTTGAAAGTGAAAGTCCCGTTGAAGTTGCCATTGGTATCTTCGTGGCGCAGGAGGTCGCGCACGAAGCCGCCGAACTCCATCAGGTGGCGGTTCCGTGTCACCGTGGTGTAGTTCTGCAGCTCGTAATGCGTTTCATATCGTTGGAACAGGCCGCTTGAGTCGCCGCCACCCAGGAATGCGCCGAGCACGTCGGTGGTGGGCGAGAAGTTCAGCGGCGTCTCAAAGTTGTGAAAGTGAAGATATTGGAATCGCGTCTGGTTCACCACGTTGCTGCCGAGCACCTGGTTGTCGAAAATCTGCAGGTTGTGATGGCGCCGGCCGGAGTCATACGCCTGCGAGGGCAGCGCCTGCGTATCCACGCCGTCGTTGCGCTCGCCGATGCCGAAGTAGCGATAGTTCACAGACAGCGTGTTGTTGGGGCTGAGTTGGAAATCGGCGCGCGGGCTGATGTTCGTCAGCACACGGGGGTTCGTCACCGCCGCGACGTAGGGCTGGATGTTCAGGGTGGGACCGAGCACGTCCGTGTTCACCAGGTTGGCGCGATTGATGTTCCGCCGGTCCACGTCGAGATAGAAGGAAGCTTTCTTGCCGAGCGGTCCCCCCACGTCGCCGTTGAAGAGCCACGTGTGATAGGACGGCGCGGGGATGGCCGATGCCGCCAGAAACGGACTCAGCGCGTTCAGGCTGGAATCGTTGTACTCCGCGGAGACACTCCCGTGATAGGCGGCGCTCCCCGGCTTGGTGAAAATGTCCACGCGGCCGTAGCCCAGGCGATCATTCTCCGGGGAAAAAGGATTGGAGTTCACCCGGACCTCGCGGATGGCGGACTTGGGCGGCAGATCGCCGCCGAGAAAGCCGTCGATGTAGATCTCGCCGCCGCCCGGCCCCACCGAAGGTCCCGCGAGCGCCGTGAGTTGGTTCTGCAGTTCGTCGGGATCATTCGAAAGCGCGTCCAGATTCTTGCCGGAAACCACCACGGCGCTGGCGTTCGATTCCGGGGCGATTTGCACCTTGGGCGCGCCTCCCTGTACCACGACGCGTTGCGCCTGGGAGAGGATCGTCAAGTGAAAATCGAGCACGGTACGTTGACCCGGCGCGATCTCGAAACCTTCCCGGGTCGCCTGGGCGAACTCCGGCGCCTCGGCCGTAACCGTGTACCGGCCCGGGCCAAGATCGCGAATCTCATAACGCCCCTCGCCATTGGTCGTCGTTTGCCGTGAAGCCCCCGAGGGCTGGGCGATCGCCACCACGACGGCGTGAGGAACAACCGCCCCGGAAGGATCCATCACCCGTCCCTGCAGGCTGCCGGGATGCTGCGCGTACGACGTGCCACACGTCCACAACAGAAGGAAAACCCACCCGGCCGGCCTTCGCAAACGCTTGCTGATGGATCTGATCTGACGTTCTTTGAAGTACCAGAGCACAGAACTATATTTTGCACTCCTCCTTGATTCATTTTGTCAGAACGAAATGAAAAGTTGCTGAAAAGCTGAGTGGCGGATGCTACGCGGCAGGGAAGAATTGATCCTGACCCCAACGCGGGGACCAACCTCCGATAGATTCCAGTAAGCGCTCATCTCCAAGATTCGCCCCGTGGCCGTTGCGCGCGGCGCATAAAGGGAGGTCGACGACTCGCGGCATTGGGCTGCGACCGGAAATGAGGGTTAATCCGAGCTGCCTGCTCCGCTGCTGTCACTTGCCCGCTGATTACCACTCTGAGGCGTAATTCAATTTGTCCGCAGCGCAGCCATTGGATCGATCTTCGAGGCCCTCCGAGCCGGAAGGTATCCGGCCAGCAGCGCCACAGCTCCGAGCAAAACCAGCACGCCAACGAAGGTCAGCGGATCAGTTGGCGCAGTCCGAAACAGAAGCGAAGCGATCAGGCGCGCGACCGCAAGTGAGGCCATCACTCCAACCGAGATGCCAGCCAGCGCGAGTCGCAGGGTCTTCCCGATTACATCCAGTTGCACACGGGCTTCGGTCGCGCCCAGAGCCATGCGGATGCCGATCTCCTGAGTCTGCCGCGTGACGGAATATGAGATCACGCCGTAGATTCCGAGCGACGCCAGAAGAAGTCCGAGGCCGGCAAAGATTCCCACCAGCAACACGAAGAATCGGCGGGGAGACGTTGCGTGATCCACCAGCGCCTGGATCGGTTTGAATTCCGTCGCCGGCTGTTCCGGATTGATTTCTCGCAGCGTCCTCATCACGCTCGGTGCCAGCGATGCCGGGGGCAGCTTTGAACGCACCACCAGGTACGAGCCTTCCGGCCCGAACCGCTTGGTCGCGGGCAGGTACATCTGCGCTCCTGCACTATCTTCCGCGCTGCTCTCGCGGACGTCGGCGATGACACCGATCACCTGGGCCTCCTGCCCTCCGGCGATGGCGGTGCGTCCAATCGGATCCTGGCCCGGCCACAGTTTCCGGGCCACGGTCTGGTTGATGATCACAACACTTCGGTTACCGGCGAGATCTTCCCAGCCGAGGTCGCGGCCTTCCAGCAGGCGCATCCCCATCGCTTTAAGGTAGCCGGGTGAGACGATGTAGACGAACACCCCGATGAAATCTTGAGCCCTGGGCTTCTGCAGACCCTTGGCTGCAATTCCCCAGCTGCGGTTGCGGCTCATTGGCAGGTTGTCGGATATTCCGGCCGCTTCGACGCCCGGGAGCTCGCGACCGCGGCTCACAACCTCCTGCCAGATCGCAACCCGCTTCGCTGGATTTCCGCCGTCGTCATAATCAACGCTGATGGCGGCGGCGTGGCTGGGCTCGAAACCGAGATCAACCTCAAGAACGCGCAGAAAACTGCGCAGCAGCAGGCCCGCGCCCACGAGAAGCGTGCAGGCCAGGGCGATCTCCGTGATCACCAGCGATGAGCGCATGCGCTCATGTTTTCTGCCATCGCTGGCTCCGTGCCCGCCGTCTTTTAGCGTCTCCTGCAGATTGCCACCTGACATGCGCAGCCCTGGCGCCGTTCCGAACAGAACAGCGGCGCCCAGAGCGATCAACAGCGTACATCCGAGCACCGTCCCATCCACGCGCACCATGCTGAGCAGCGGCAGCGCAATCGATCCCTGACGGGCGAGATACGAGATGATGAGCCAGGCAAATCCAAACCCCACCGCGCCGCCGGCGAAGGCCAGCACCAGGCTCTCGGTCAACAATTGACACACCAGCCGGCTGCGGCTTGCTCCCAAAGCGCGCCGCATCGCAAATTCCCTGCTCCGCGCCACGGCGCGGGCCAGCAGCAGGTTCGAGAGATTCACGCAGACGATCAGCAGAATCAGTCCAACGGCGCACCACAGCACGATCAGCGATCGCCTCAGCTTGCCGCTGACGTATTCCTTCAATCCGGTAAGCTGCCCGGTATAGCCCTTTCCGTAATCGGGATGTTTGTGCTCAAAATAGAGGGTCGGAAAGAGCTGATCGGCCTCACTCTGGGCCTGCGCCAGGGTCACTCCCGCCTTAAGCCGGCCGACCAACGCGAGATCGTTCCCGTCCTCGCGGAAATCATCCATGATGTAGGGCGCGAACAGATCGACCTTGGAACCCGGTGAAAAGACAGAGCCAAAATCGAAGGTATCCGGCAGCACTCCGATAACGAGCGCCGAAGAATTGCTCTTCGAGAGGGATACCATATCGGAACTGGAGAGGTTGATCGCCCGCCCGACAATGCTGCGGTCGGCGCCAAACCGGCGCCGCCAGAACGCGTTGCTTAACAACACGACCGGCTGCGCGTGCTCGACGAATTCCTCCGGCCTGAACAATCGTCCCGCCGCCGGCTGAACCCCGAGTGTCTGAAAGAAGTCTTCCGCCACCAGGAGCCCTGTGACCGGCACCGGCTGGCCTTTCCCCATGAGCTTGAAATTGTCAGGACCGGTGAACGCAAAATAGCCGCTCACGGACTGAAAAGACCGGTTCTGTTGCTGAAAGTCCTCGGTTGCGTCCGCGGTATAAGTCTTGCTCGATTCGCCGGACTTGGGATTCTTCTCCACGATCCGCACCAGGCGTTGCGCGTCGGGAAACGGCAGCGGCCGCAGCAGAATCGTATCCACCACGCTGAAGACGGCGATATTTGCACCAATACCCAGAGCCAGAATCAGCACCGCCACAATTGTGAAGCCGCCTTCTCGCTTCAGCGTGCGAAAGGTAAAACGCAGGTCCTGGGCCAGGAGATCGAGCCAGGGTAATCCGCGCGATTCACGGTGCTGCTCGCGGGCCTGCTGAACTCCACCAAATTGGATGTGCGCCTGGCGCCGCGCTTCTTCCGGAGACATGCCGCGCCCGATGTTTTCCTCCACCGCCATTTCGAGATGCGCGGTCATCTCCTCGTTGAATTCCTGGTCGAGCGGACCTTTGCCGAAGAAAGAGCGCAGCCGGTTCAACACTTCCCGTAGGGAATGCCTCACTGGTGACCTCCCTGGCCCTGAAGGGCGAGCACCCGTCCTGTCAGTCCCGCCAGACGTTGCCCATAAGCGGCCTCCGGCGCCAACCTTCTCTGGCCGACGCTTGTGATCGCGTGTCTGGATGGCACCCATTTCTCCTGTGGCAGCACCACAGGATTATCTCACAACCTGTGGCATCACCACAGGAAATTCTTCGACGGCGGGCTGCTTCAAGCCGCCGTTGAAACCGGGCTCCCCCGAAAAGCGCCTTGCTCATGATGTCATTGCCGGCGGGAAAGCTGGCAGGCCGGGTCCCAGGTCCTCCTCTCGCGAGCGCTCATGTGAGGATGGCGAGCGCGCAGAACGGTCGAAGCTGCGCCGTCCATTTCTTTCCGACCGATGTTCTCAGCATCGCTGTGCGGCGGTGCAACGCTCAGGAGGGCGCAGAACCCGCAGGCCACTTGCCACCGCAGCACGCCGCCGCGGCTGCGGGCAGTGAGGTCGATTGCGATTCGTTGGCGTTTGGGGTCCGCGCGATCGCCGGCGTCGAGGAGGACGCTGATGTCAAGGCGATCCTGGAAGTCCTCTCGCCTGGGCAGCGGCCCCTTCGAGAAGAACTGCATGCCCGCGATCCCCGCCTTCAATAGCTTCTCCGCATCACTTGGGTCCACGTGGATGCTGGACAAAAAACGCCCACAGGAGACTCGTGGCGTCGATGCTGTGGTTGGCGGGCCCGAGGAACCATTCCGGCAGCGGCTTGCCGCCGGGCCACTGATGGCCTTCGCCTTTGATGGTGTACAGCACCACGGCCGCGTCGTCGGCGCAGTTCGTGTATTCGAGGCGGTTCACATCCGCCGCCACCACGGATTCCACGGGGTTCGGCCCGCACCGGTTTACCCGCACCCGGCTCGCCACCCAATCCCGAACCGCCAGAAATGGCATTCCGGTGCCGGGCGGGCTGGCCGGCGATGTTCCGCCCTGGTAAGGGGCGAGCGGGTCGGCTGTTCCATGAAAGGCCATGGTCGGCACCGGCCTGGAATCCTCACACCCTTTCACGGGCCGGAGCAGTGCGGCCGATACGGCTCCCACCGCCGCGACACGACGGGAGAGTCCGCACGATACCTCGAGGGCCATGCCTCCGCCATTTGAGAATCCGTCGGCATAGACGCGCGCCGCATCGATGTTGTACTCCGCTTCCAGCTTGTCGATCAAAACCGAAATGAATTTGACGTCCTGTTCTCCTCCCCAGGATTTTGGGAAGCCGGTCCCGGAGGGGTAGACGACAATGAAACCGCGCTCATCGGCCAGCCGGTTCCACCGGCTCAATTTCATTTGTTGGGCCGGCCACATCGCCCCGCCGTGCATGCTGATGACCAGGGGTGACGGCTTGGATCGGTCGTAGGTCTTCGGCACATAGAGCAGGTATCGGCGGGTCTCGCCGGACGAGACGATCGTTCCGTTGGTCCGGTCGCTCATGGACATCCACGCCAGAATCGTCGCCATGAGCGCCAGCGGAAGGCCGATGACGACCGCCAGGACAGCGATGATGATCTTTTTCCTTTTGCGGGTCATCGCCGGACGACAAAGACTCAAAAAACACTTTCGCAACTTGTGCGATTGCCCTGTTGATCGACGAAGACGAGCGAGGCATACCAGGGCTTGCCCTCCTGAGCCACGAGCGGTTCGACGAAGAAACAGACGCGAGGGTCTGCGCACTCACGCGGGCTCAGTGTTTGTGGCCGCCTCCGCATCATGGCCATTACGGGCCTTACCATGTCCGTGTGCGTCAGCGGCTTCTCGATCTCAGCCGCAAGAATTCTGTTCGTTTCGCCGGAGGCGTTGGTCGCCTGTCCACCGAAAACTACCTGCATGACCGGCGTTCCTCTACGAGGGCCGCCCGCACCTCTATAGGGATATGAGCAAACTCCTCTCTTACGTTCTTTAGTCCTCCGCTCACCTCCCAACCTCCCACTTCCGCCGCTGGCGCCCAGATGACAGGCGCTGTCGGCGCCAACCGCCTGTCCCGGGCTAAGCCTGATCATCGGAGGCCGCCTCGCGAACCGATCCTGATCCCGATCTTCGTTCAGACTTTTCGCACTGACCCGCCGTACCGTTCGAGCACGGGGTCAACGGTCAGAAGAGTCAATCCCTCAATAGTTGCCTGAGCGGCCAGAATGCGATCAAACGGGTCTCGGTGGATCGAAGGCAGGACGCCCAAAGCAAGAGCATGTTCACTCGTGATGGGCAGCTCAGAGTAGCCGTTGCCCAGCAAGCCGCGCCGCAGCAGTCTCAAGTCAACGCGGAGATCTTCTCTGCCGAGTCCGCTCTTGATTGCGATCTCCCACAAGCTGGCAGCACTGAAGAGCAGCTCATGAGCAGGGTTCGCGATCAGCTTTCGCGCCGGCAAAGGTATCCGGGCGGGTTCGCTGGCCGCCCAAAGCAGGAGATGAGTGTCGAGCAGCAGCTTCACTTGGCCCCACCGAATACTCGCTCAATTTCGGCCCTGCCCATCTCATCAAAGTCTTCCGGCACCGAGAAGTGAGCCTTAAGAAAGCCGAGTCGCCGCATCTCGGCTGGCGCGGGCGCGTCGAGCGGGACCACTTTGGCCACGGGCTTCCCTGCCTTGGCGATGATAAACGGCTTGCCTTTCGCAGCCTCTTCCACCAGCCGGGACAGGTGAGTCTTCGCGTCGTGCATGTTCACGGTCCGCATCACAAACCTCTCAGAACTAAGTCCACTTAGTTTAGTCCACCTCGCCGCTTATGGCAAGCGCCCTACAACACCGCACCGCCCACTCTGAATGGCTTGCCGCACAAAGGCTTTTGGGTCTGGAGTGAGTTGAACTCCCGTACTCGTTCAGCCCACGAGATGCTAACTCGAGTGTAAGGTGGAGGCGTCCCCAGGACCCCCACGAGGGCAGGATGCCTGCACCACAAGGGTCGCGGGCGCACGAGGAGGCGAGCCGGCCTGAAATTCTGCCCCCACCCGTAGTGGGCCAACTGTGGTAAGAACACAACAGGTGGGTAGCGCCCCTCACCTCCCAATAAATTCTTCAAAATGAGGAAATTTGCTCAAAAAAAGGCTTGACACGCCCCGTGGCGAGCGTGGTACAAAGTGGATCGGAGTAGAGATCTAGGGCCCAAAGTGGTCCAGACTGCTCCGCCGCACCCATGTTTCGAGGCAGACACAACGCGACGGTGGACCCAAAGGGCCGGCTCAAGATCCCTGCCGAGTTCAAAGAAGTTGTCGACCGGGACTATGGGCCGCGTTTTTATGTCACCAGCCTCGAAGGCGACAAGGCATCAGTATATCCCTTTAGTCAATGGGAGCGCATTGAAAAACGCCTTGCCGAATTGCCGAGCATGCATCCGGCGCGCAACAAGTTCCTCGACCGGACCAATTACTGGGGCCAGATGGCGGAGATGGACGCCCAGGGCCGGATCCTGATCCCGTCGCAGTTGCGCGAATCGGCCGGGGTGACCGGCGAGGTCGTGGTGATGGGCTATCCCGATCGGCTGGATGTTTGGAAGCCGGAACGGTTTGAGGAACACCTCGCCCAGCAGCCCGTCACCGAGACCGACCGGCAGGCCTGGAGCGATATCGGGATCTGATCGCAAGCGGCGAGTGGCAAGTGACAAGTGGCGAGACCCGATGAAGATGAGCGAGCCAAGGCGGTCCACCAGCCGGTGCTGCTCGCGGAGGTCATCGGGTTTTTGAATGTGCGGCCGGAGGGATTTTACATTGACGCCACCGCCGGCGGGGGAGGGCATTCCGAGGCGATTGCGGCGCGGCTCGGCACCGGGCGCCTGCTTGGCATCGATCGCGATCCGCTGGCCCTGGCCACGGCCGGTGAACGGCTGGCGCGATTCGGTGAAAAGGTGAAGCTGATGCACGGCAATTTTGCGGAAATCGACCGGCTCCAGGCTGAAGCCGGATTTCCGCCGGCCGACGGCGTGGTCGCTGACCTGGGACTGAGTTCGCTGCAATTGGCTGATGCTGGGCGCGGATTCAGCTTCAGTGTCGAGGGTCCTTTGGACATGCGCGCCGACCCCGCGGGCGAAATCACCGCCGCCGATATCGTGAATTACGCCGGCGAGCGTGAGCTTGCCGACCTGATTTTCAAGTTTGGAGAAGAGCGCCACTCGCGCCGCATAGCGCGAGCCATTATGAAGGCCCGTCCGATTCGAACATCCACCTCACTGGCGCAGGTGGTGACGCGAGCAATCCCCTCCCGGCCGGGCCTTCACCAGATCCATGGAGCCACGCGCACGTTCATGGCATTGCGCATGGCAACCAATCGCGAAATCGAGAACCTGGAGCAATTCCTGGCCCGGGTGCTCGGAGCCCTGGCCCCCGGTGGCCGGCTGGTGGTGATCGGATTTCACTCGATCGAGGACCGTGTCACGAAACGGGCATTCAGCACCTGGAAGCAGGAGCGCCGCGTCCGCTTGTTGACCCCGAAGCCGGTCCGGCCGGGCGAAGCAGAACTGGAAAGAAATCCGCGCGCGCGCAGCGCCAAATTGCGCGCGCTTGAGAAGGTGTAGCGGCGCTCTATGAGCGCCGGCCTTGAGTTTTCGATTTCGGCGCTCATAGAGCGCCGC
>DASYZG010000117.1:0-18033 GCA_035946575.1 Terriglobia bacterium
GGCGGTCATAGACCGCCGCTACCGCAGCTCTCGTGACAAGGGATGCGGCTGATGGCGCCGCGCCGACGGTGCTAATCTGAGTTGAATGCCTTCGATGAGTATTCGAAACCGGCGTGACGAAACGTGCTCCCCTCCCGGGTCAGGAGGGGCCCGGGGTGGCCGGTCCAAGGGCTCCCCTCCCGGGTCAGGAGGGGCCGGGGGTGGTCGGCTCCGGATGTTATTGCCCTGCCTGTACTTGCTGATTCTGAGCGCACTGGCCTGGGCGCAGCCCGCCCAGGAGTCGTCCAAAAAGGCCCCCGCCGAAGACACCCCGGAGGCGCGGCTTGCCCGGAACAACCAGGCGGCGGCGCTGGCGCGGCAGGCAAACGCACTGGCGCGCGCCGAGCGTTTCAACGAGGCCTCGGACCTCTACCACCAGGCGCTCGAGCTCAAGCCCGACGATGCCAACATCCATTACAGCCTGGCCAACGTCGATGTGGGCCTGAATCGCTTTGACGACGCCGTCAGCGAGTATCGCGAGGCGCTGCGGCACAACCCGCGTCTCACGGGCGCGCACGCCGCTCTGGGCTCGCTGCTTGAATCCGAAGCGCGCATGCCGGAGGCGATCGAGGAGTTCCGGGCCGAGGTGAAGCTGCACCCTTCGAGCGCCGAGGCGCACGAGAAGCTGGCCGAGGCCCTGGCCCTGGCGCGCCAGCCGGCGCAGGCGGAATTCCAGGAGGCGCTCCGGCTCGATCCCAACAGTCCCGCCTTGCGGGCCTCGTTCGCTTCCGCGCTCGAGCAGGCCGGCGACACGTCCGCCGCCGTGAAACTCTGGCGCGACGCTCTGGCGCGCGCGCCGAACAATGCCGATTACCACGCCGGTCTGGCGCTCGCCCTTACCGAGAGCGGCGATCAGCCGGCGGCGCTCGCTGAGTATCGCGCGGCGGTGCGGCTGCGGCCGGGCGACCCTGAACTTCATTTGGGCCTGGCCAACGCGCTCAAGACGAGCGGCGACGTGATCCATGCCATCACCGAGTACCGCCAGGCGGTGGAACTGCGCCCCAGGCAGGTGGACTACCGCTACAGCCTGGCGCTGGCCTTGCGCAAAGCCGGCGATTACGCAGGCGCCATTCAGGAATTGCGGCGGGTTCTCGCCGAGCGCCCCTCCGACGCGGAGGCTCGCGCCGAGCTCGCCGGCACCTATCTGGACACCAGCAACGACTCCGCCGCCATCGCCGAGTATCGCGAGGCCCTGCTTTTGAGACCCAACGATCCGGCGTTGCACGAGCAGTTGGGCCTGGTGTTGCGCAAGACGGGCGATCTTATCGAAGCCGTGACCGAGTTGCGGAAGGCGGCGCAACTCGCACCCGATTCCGCGGACGATCATCGCAACCTGGCCGAGGCGCTGGGCGCGGGCGGCGATATCGCCGGATTCATCGGCGAGTATCAGGAGGAAGTGAGCCTCACCCCGCTCGATGCCGACGCCCACCTGAACCTCGCCAACGCCTTCGCCTCGGCCGGCCAGAACGATCGCGCCATCATCGAGTATCAGCGGACGCTGAAGCTGCGTCCCGCGAGCCCGGAGATCCACTACCGGCTGGCGCAGGCGCTGATCAAGGCGAATCGTGACGGCGAAGCTCTCGACGAGTTGCAGCAAGCCATACGCCAGCGGCCTGACACGCCGGAAGCGCTGGTCGCTCTCGCCGATCTGCTGGCCGCCAAAAAACAGTGGCTGCCGGCCATCGAGGCTTATCGCGACGCGCTCAAGCTGCGTCCTGAGGACGCCGCGCTGCACGAACACCTGGCAGCGGCGCTCAAGGAGAGTGGCGACCTGGACGGCGCCGAGACCGAATTGAAGTCCGCCGGCGAGCTGGCGACCAAGGATCCTTCCTATCAGCTTCAGCTCGGCAAAACCCTCGAGGCCAAGGGGGATTTGAAGGGCGCCGCGGCGGCTTACCGCGCGGTGATCGAGCTGCGTCCGGGCGATACGGAGGCGACCGTCGGGCTCGGCGCCAGCCTGCTCGCCGCCGGCGACGCCGCCGGAGCCGCCACCGCCCTGCGCGAGGGCGTGGCCCGCCAGCCGCAGTCGGCCGATACGCACGCCTCGCTCGCGCTCGCGCTCCTCCAGCTCAAGGATCCGGCGGGCGCCTTTGAGGAAGCCCAACAGGCCTTGAAGCTCCAGCCCTTCAGCCCGCGCAGCAACTACGCTCTTGGTCTAGCCTATATGTCGATGGACAAACTGCCGGAGGCCGTGCAGCACTTCCAGGAGGCGCTGACGGGGAAATCGGATTACACCGAAGCTCGACTCGCCCTGGCCCAGGCCTTCGAGCGCGAGCGCGACACGCCCAACGAGGTGGCGAGCTATCGCGAGTATCTGCGCCTCCAGCCGAACGACGCCGGCTCGCACCTGGCCCTGGCCACGGCGCTCGCCCGGACCGGCGATTTGAGCGCCGCCGCCGCCGAGTGCGCCCGGGCGCTGGCCCTGCGTCCCGACTGGCCGGAAGCGCAGCAGACCTGCGCCCGATTCAAAACGGCCGCCAAGAAGTAGGGGCGCTCTGGCCTGGCTATCGCGGAAGCACGCCCGCTGAGCCGATCACTGTCGTAGTAAGGCCAACATGGTTGAAGCCGCAGGTAGGATTCAGGTATAACACCGCTCCCGGTATTACCCAGTCTCACCAGATATTGTTTTGTGACTTGACACCGTTCTTCGTCAGCTTATGATTGGGTGATAACACGCCCAGCGAGCGGGAGGCGGCCTCGAAGCCACCACACGCCGTATGCGGCCGAATTAATTGAGGGGGAGACCTACGATGACTAACTTCATGCGACGTTTGTGGCAAGACGAAGCGGGGCAGGACCTGACGGAATACGGGCTGCTGCTGGTTCTCGTTGCTTTGGCGGCGATTGTGAGCATGAGCACGTTGGCGAATGGCATCGAAGACGTCTTCAGCACGGCAGCCGCAAATCTGAGTGCCAGCTAGTCCGATTACCGCTGTAGCGCGTACCGTCCCTTCGCTTCGCTCAATCAGGGCAGACCTCGCTCGCGATTTAGGCGCCTTGGGACAGACGCGCTCCAGCGCGCTGGTTTCACCAGCGTTCGTCCGCGGTGGGACCGTAAACCTGCGGAAGAGGCACGTCGACAAGCCGGAGATAGACCGTGAGCTGGCCTCGATGGTGAATGAGGTGGTTCAGGTGCTGCCGGATCACTTCTCCACGTGGCGCGGAGAATAGCACCTGGCCGCCGCGCTTCAGCGACCAGGTTGCCTCCAGGGCGTTGCCCGTTACCTGCTCGAGGGCCGCGCGCGCCTGTTGTACGTTGGTGTCGAAAAGTCGCAGCAGCACCTCGGTGGCTTCGAAGCTGTAGCCGGTGGACTGCGCCAGATCGATATGGGGCTCGCGCAGGGTGGTCGCAATCCATCCCGGCATCCACGCCACCAGCTGGGCAAGATGACCGAGCGCGAACGACTTCTGATGCGGTTTCCACGTGCCTTTTTCGTCCGGGACTCGCTCTAGAAGCCTCCGCGTCGATGCCATCTCCTGATCAAATTCTTTTAACGGGATCGCGGTTGTTGCCGCCATGGATCCACCTCCAGTTGGAAGTTGACGATAACCTTTGCTGAAAAACTCGACCGGCCTGCCATTCCGAGCGCAGCGCAGAATGACGGCGCCGGAAATTCGCACGACAGGTGCCGCAGCCGCCTATCCCCACGGCTCGTCCGCCGACGGTCCGTAGGTCGCGGGCACCTTGACATCGTTCAGCCGCAGGTAGACGCCGAGCTGGGCGCGGTGATGGACGATGTGGTTGAGGAACATCTGCCGGTAGGCCATGAATCGCGAGCCGTCGAAGATGGGCTTGCCCTGAAACAGGAGCTTCCAGTTCGCCTCCCAGGCATCTTCGGGCATGGCGGCCAGGGCCTTGCGCAGCCTGGCCGCGCCTTCGTCAAACGCCTTCACAAGCTGCCCTGCCGATTCGAAGCGTAAAGGGCGAAAGCTTCCCTGGGAAAAGTCCAGTTGCGGAGTATCCAGAACGATAAAACCGAACTCTGGAAGCTGCGCCACATGTGCGGCGAGCCTGCCGAGCGGCGCCGACTTCGCATGCGGCACGAAGTCCGGCTTGGCGGGGACCCTCTCCAGTGTCTTTCGGGTACTGATCGTCTCCTGATCGAATTCGGGCAGAAGCGTTTCGCTGATGGTCATAAGTTCTCCATTCCGGGTCTTGGTGTTGTGCGACATTTGAGGGTAGGCGAAATAAAGGCGAAAGTCAACCTTGAGTCAACAGTTGAGAGCTGGGTTGACTCTCGACTTTCGACTTTTGTCTGTGAATTGATCCCTCAGTTCCGTCCCAGCATCAGCTTCGCGATCGTCTGGAGCTGCATGAACGAGGTGCCTTCGTAGATCTTGCCGATCTTGGAGTCGCGCAGGTACTTCTCGACGGGATAATCGCGGGTGAACCCGTAGCCGCCGTAGACCTCGATGGCCTCGCTCGCGACGCGCTCGGCCACTTGCGAGGCGAAATACTTCGCCATGGCGGCCTCCTTGACATACGGCTGTCCGGCGTCCTTGAGGCGGGCGGCGTTGTAGGTCATCAGGCGCGCCGCCTCGACTTCGGTCGCGAGGCGCGCGATCTGGAACTGGATGGCCTGGAACTCGGCGATTGGCTTGCCGAATTGCCGGCGCTCCTGCGTGTAGCGAACGGCGTAGTCGAGGGCGCCCTGGGCGACGCCGAGCATCTGGGCCCCGATTCCGATCCGGCCTTCGTTCAGAGTCTCGATGGCCACCTTGTAGCCTTTCCCGACCTCGCCGAGGACGTTCGCCCTGGGCACGCGGCAGTCTTCCAGGATCAGCTCGCAGGTGGACGAGGCGCGGATGCCGAGCTTGTCCTCCTTCTTGCCCACGCTGAAGCCGCGCGTGTGGCGGTCGACGAGGAAGGCCGTAATGCCGCGATGACCAAGTTCGCGACTCACCGTGGCGAAGAGAACGAAGATGCCAGCTTCCTTGGCGTTGGTGATCCAGAGCTTTCGCCCGTTGAGGACGTAATCGCTGCCGTCTTCGCGCGCGCGCGTCTCGAGCGCGAAAGCGTCGCTGCCGGAGCCCGGCTCGGAGAGCGCGTAGGCACCCACCGTGTCGGCGGCCAGGCGCCGCAGAAAGGCGCTCTTCTGCCCCTCGTCGCCCCAGCGCATGATGGCGTTCGAGACCAGCGTGTTCTGGACGTCAACCACCACCCCCGCGGAAGCGTCGACGCGGGAGAACTCCTCGATGGCGAGGACCGCCATAAAGAACGATCCGCCGCTGCCGCCGTAGGCTTCGGGAATGTGCATGCCCATGTAGCCCTGCGCAAAGAACTTGTCGATAAGATCGCGGCGAAACACGCCCTCGCGGTCCATCTCCTCGACGTGCGGCTTGATTTCGCTTTCGGCGAACTCGCGCGCCGCGCGGCGGAAGATCTGCTCTTCCTCGCTGAGGACGGTCAAAGGCAGTGTCGATAGGATCGGAGCGGCGGCGGCAGTTTCAGCCATGATAGCCTCTTTTCGTGTTGTCAATCGCATCAGCCGCCAGTTGTCAGTGCTCCGTTGTCTGTTGGCATGCTTGTTCGCTCGCAGCGCGCAACTGGCAACTGACCGCTGACCACCAGCGTGCTACATTGTACCTTCATCATGCGCGAAGTAACCATCAGCACCGATGGCGCCTGCATCGGGAACCCGGGTCCGGGGGGCTGGGCCTGCATCCTGCGCTTTGGCGATCACCGGCGGGAGATTTTCGGTTCCAACCCTCACACCACCAACAACCGCATGGAACTGACAGCGGTCATCGAATCACTCCAGGCGCTGAAGCAGCCCTGCCGGGTGGCGCTCTTCACCGACTCGCAGTACGTGAAGCGCGGGATCACGGAATGGATCGGCGGCTGGAAAGCGCGGGGCTGGATGCGGCGTGAGAAAGGTGCGGGATTGAAGCCGGTTCTCAATCGCGACCTCTGGACCGAGCTCGATCGCTTAGTGCAGTCGCACCACGTCACCTGGGCGTGGGTGAAGGGCCACGCGACGGATCCTGACAATATTCGCTGTGATGAGCTGGCGCAGATGGCCGCGCGCGAACAGACTTCCTCCCTCGCTTAATTCGCGATGTGGATCAGGAGTGCTCAAGCGGAGCGAGACTCCGGAGCAGCTACATGGCGACGCGGGTGCCTTCCGCGCCCTTGTCGGTGGCGAGTTCGAGGTAGAAGAGAATCCGGCCGCAGTTCTCGCAGATGTGGAGCGCGTCGGAAGTGCGGACTTCGTTGTAGTACTGCGGGCGCAGCTTCACATGGCAGCCGCTGCAGGAGGCGTCGATCACCGGCACCACCGCCGTGCCGCGCGCCTTGCGTGCTCGTTCGTAGAGCCGCAGCGTTGCGGCCGTGAGCGCACCGCTCAGCGCCTGCCGCCGCTCCTGCAACTGGTTGCGCCCCGTCTCGTCAGTGGAACGTTCGGCCTCGAGTTGCTTGATCTCCGCCGCCACGCGCGAGCGCTCGCTCTCCAGGCGCGCTGCGGCGTCGTGAACGTAGCTCTCGAGCTGCTCGGCTTCCGCCATTTCATCGAGGATTCGATCTTCGATCCCGCGGATCCTGGCCTCTTCACCCTCGATCTCGTGGACCATCGCCTTGTATGCTTCGTTGGTCTTTACCTCGTAAAGCTGGTCCTTGTGTTTGGAGATCTTGCCACGGATCATTTGCACTTCGCCATCCATCTCGCGGCGTTCCTTCTGGTTGGCGGCGAGGCGCGCCTTGCGCTCCTCGTAGGCGTGCGTGAATTCGTTGAGCTGGTCTTGAATCCGTTTGATTTGGGCCGGGATGGCGTCGATTCGCGTTGTGAGGATGCCGATCGACTGATCGACGTCCTGGAGTTCTCTCACCGTTTGAAGCTCGGGGTGCAAATTCGCTCCTGTCTCCTTGCCTGCGATGGCGGGCTGTACGGTTCACTCGTCATGAGATTGAGTCCTATTCTGGCACAGGAACACCGCCGCTTTCAATCACCCGATTACACCCGGGAGGGCGCAGCGCCAGGCAGCGGGCAGGGATGCCCGCCCTCGCAACGACACCAGGCGGCGGTGGAACGCCGCCGCCATCAAATCAGGCTAGTAGGTGAAAGACTGCAACTCGGTCACGCCGGAGTCAGGGCCGTTCACGAATCCGGACCGCTGGCTCGGGTGCACGGCGATGTACGCAGGAACCACGTTGAAGCTGTTCGAAAAGCTGAATCCGTTGAGAGTTTCCTTCAAATTACCGTTGATATCGTACACGTAGATCGTGCTGCCGCCGGCCGACGAACTGGAGGTGGGTTGGGCGATCAGGAACAGCTTGTGGATGGGATCGAATTCGACGTCCGCGCCGCTGTAAATCTGCTGCCCGCCTGAGCCCGGCAGTACCACGCTGAAACCCGTCTCGGTGGCGAGGTTGTAGAATTCCACGTTGGCATCATCTTCGGTGGTCGTACAGAAAATCCCGTCCGCGGAGTCGACCGCAATCCCGTTGACGAATCCAAATCCAATGCCCGTAAACTCGCTGTAGGTGGCGCTCGAAAGGTCGACGATGCCGAAGACCGGCAGGCAGCCGAAGCAGCCGTCGCCGCCGCCCATGATCGCCTGGTTGGTGGCGCTGTCGTAGGCCATCGGCGGCGGGACGCTGCCGAAGTTGAACGAGTCCGTGATCTGGGCGACCGGGCCGAAAGTGTTCGCGGCCACGTTGGACGAGAACACGTAGGGAATGAAGTTGCCGCTGTTGTCGTAGGCGAACACGGCGACATTGGGCTCACCCTGGTTGTGGGTGACTCCGTCGGGCATGATGATGTGCTCGGACCCGATGGGAGGCGTCCACATGCCGGTGAACTTGTTGCCTTTCAGCGGATTCAAAACGTTGTAGAAGCGGTTGGTGACGTAGATCCCCGTCACGTGCTCGCGCTCCGTCAAACCCGCGCTGCTGCCGAACACGCCGTAGGTGATGTAGTCGTCCTTGGACTGCGTTTGAGCCACAACCTTGATGATCTTCCCCGTCGCCTGATCGAAAGTCTCGACGGCCGCCTGCACGTTTCCGTTGGAGAGTGTTTTGGCCTCGCTCAGCAGGCCCTCGGTGCCGTTCTGGTCGATGTCAAACCCGAAGATCTGTCCGCCAAACTTGCTGTGGACGAAGATCTTGCCGGCGCCGGCCGTTGGATCCGCCTGGAAGTTACCGGCCTGCCCGTAGGCCGCGGCGCCACCAAGAACCAGGGCCGCGATGACCAGAGCCCCGGGCAGCATGCTGTGTTTTCTCGCTCGCATTTCATCTCCTCGATGTTGAAGTGTCAAACGCGATCGGGACGGTGCCGATCGCAACCCATGGTAAGCCGGCCGGGGGGTCTGCTTTGTTATGGTTTCGTCACAGAGTTGTAAAAAGCAGGCGGGCGCGGGTCACCAGCCTGCGCCGGTCACAGGTGAAGAAGCCCAAAGCGCTCGGCGGCCTTGCGTCGAAACTCAGGAGCCGCCGGCCAATGGTTTGCCGATTTCCCAATGGTGCCCGTAGGGATCGGCGAGGCGGCCGACGCGCCAGCCATAGGGCTGGTCGGCAACCGGCCAGACGACCCTGGCGCCGGCGGCGAGCGCACGCTTGAACACGGCGTCGGGATCATCCACAATCATGACGATTCGGACGGTGCCGCCACCCAGGGATTCAGGGCTGAAGTTGAAGTGCTCCGGAGACTCGTCAGCCACCCAGAACTCGGCGCCCTCCACGGCGAGCCGGGCAACCACGGCTCCGTCCGGCGCGTCCACCCGGACCAACACCTCGGCGCCAAACGCCGCCATGTAGAATTCGACGGCCTTGGCGCCGTTGCGGACCGAGAGCATGGGTGCTATGGAGGTCTTCCGGTTGCGTCCGCTTTGCGATCCATCCGCCATCGGCAGTCGTCCTCGCTCTCCGCACATCTACTGCGGAATTATACCTTGGTGGAATTCCGGTTAACCTGCAAAAACCGCGAATTAAGGGACCGCCGATCTGTTGACGTGGGCTCGGCGACGGCTCTAATTGCGGGCAGCTCGAATCTCGAACGAATTCACCCGCGCGCGGAAATAGGTGAAGGATCCCTCGGGAAGGTGCCACGTAGCCTCGAGACGGGTCGCGACGCGCAGGCCCTCCCGCTCCTCGAAATCCGCGCCGACCGCCGACCATGGCGCCGGCACCGTGATCCTCCCCACCATGCGCGGACGCTCAGCGTGGCAGACGATCGGATACCCTCTCTCGTTCAGTTCCACGTCAACCGTCGCCCCGGCAGCGCCGTTCCGGTCACATACGCGCAGCGTTTGGGGTCCGACCGCCGTCCAGGCGAGCGAAGAATGGTTCACCATCATGGCCGGGCAAAGTGCCACGGAGGCCAGATAGCGCTGGAGTTCTCCTTTGTCGAACTCCGGGCCGGTCATCTTCCTGACCGGCAGCACGCCTCCTAGGCTGATCGATCCGAACCCTTGGCCGTCCTCATAAGCATCGGTCACCACAAACCAGCCCATTCTGCCGCCTTTGAAGCGGGCTTCCCAGCGAAAGGAACTCTCCGTGCCCGAGGTCACTTCGTCCGCTGTGAAAGGGACCCAGGGGGCGCCGGGCGCGGAGCGAATCTCTCCCGACTGCGTGGTTTTAACGGAGCCCACCCGGCGCGCGTTATCCTCGCCGCCCGGAAGGCAGAATGCCCTGAGGCGGGCCAGCAGCCCCGCCGCCGTGTCGGGCTCGCCGGCAACGTGAGTGGCAGGATGAGCGACAGCGGTCATGGAACTTCTCCTTTCCGAGCTCGCTGAACGGCGCTTGGCAGCGCAAGCCCGGCAAGACCACGCTCAGTGCTTGATATTCTTGCCGAGATTAAAGATCGGCCCCACCGAGAACCGTACCGTGAAGCGCCCGTCCTTCAGCAGATCGCTGAACAAGTGGTCATACACCAGGTCTGACTGGATGCGGAATCCGAGGTGTTTGCTAAAGAGCAAGTCGACGCCACCCCCGAACCCATAAAAGGGTGTCCAGTTTGTTTTCTTTCCCGTAGGTGCCAGCTGATTCACGACGCCCCATGCGATCAGATCACTGCCGGCCGGTTGAGGCCGGGCGGCCTCGTGGATAGCGCCGAGGTCTGGCCGGAGGAAGAGCGTCACGTTCTTGAAGTGGCGGTACGCCAGCTGCGGGCCGGCGGCAAAGGTCTGGGTCACGGACTTGACCGGTACCACCAGGGTGTAGCCCGGGGGTATCTTGCCGGCGGCAGCCAGCGCCATGAGTTCCGCCCCCAGTTGCTGCTGCAGGGTGGTGGTGAGCAGATTCGGAGTCAGGGTGAGATTGCCCTCGGAAATGCTGTAGTCGAAACCGAGGGAATACCAGGTCGTGGGCCGCACGCCGGCCTGAAAGTGAAAGCCGTTTTCGAAAAGACTCACGTGCGGGCTGTCGAGGAAGGTGTATCCTGCGAACACGTCATAGCGGGTGACATAGGTCTGCTGGCCGGAGGCCGGTGACGCGAGCAGCGTCAGGACAATTGCCAGCATGATGAAGAGTACTACCGTGTGCCGGGTATTGCTTTCTGGTTTCATTGCCCCTCCCAAGCAGGCTCGCCGAATCTGAGCCGGGCGTCTGAGATCCGTGCGAAGCCAGTGGTTGCTATCGGTCGGTCAGCTTGTCGGTGCTTCAGTACGTCAGCTATGCGACACAGAACTGACATACTGACGAAGCGAAATACCGCCTCACTGTCTGGGGCAACCGGCACTGCGGCCCAACCGCCCGGTCTGCACGTCTTCATCTGGAAGTTATTCCTCATGCGGGCATCCCGGCAGTGATCAGCCTCACGTGCCGCTGTGACGCGTCGCATGAGGGAACCCGATGGGACGGGCCTTAGGAGCGCCTTGGGACAGAGAACGGATCATGGCCTGGCCATCGATCCATCGACCGCGCTCACCCGAGGAGCGCAAGGCCATGCGCCGTTAACCTGCTCTGCGCTCCTACACCCATCATCGATCGGTGACTTGCAGCGACTATGGAGGCACCAAAAGGTAACAAAGGTTACGAGCCAGTTGCCTGTGACACCCGCAACGCACTCCTGCTATTTGACTTGCTAGCGAGTGGGCTTTGGAATCTGATTTGCTCTGATCGCCACTTCCGGCACGCTGAGCGTCCGGTAACGTTTTGCCCCTAAGGGGAAGAAGGAGGCTAGCTCCGCCTCCCTCTTCCCCACCCCTAAACCGCACGGTTTCCCCTCCCTCTGAACTTGAACCACGCTACTTGTCTCACGGCCGCGAAGCGTGAAAACGGGCGGAGCACGCCCGAGTGACTCCGTGTCCTCCGTGAGTCCTCCGTGACTTCCGTGTGAAGGGTTGATCGACTCCAGAAGCCACAAAGGAGCCACACGGAGAGCTCATCGAGACGAGGCTCAGGTCTTGATGCCGTGATGGCGGGTTGCGCCGGCACGGAGACCCGCGCTAAAGTTAGGCTCTCCGAAAGCGCCTGACGATGCCCAGACGCATTGTGACCGCCGAAGATGTCCAGGCAACCCGGGGAGAGCTTCGCGTGCCGCCCGGCGCCATCGTGACCGATCGCGCGCGCGAACTCTCGGCTGACCTGGGCGTGACGATCGTATATGAAGAGCCATCCGCAGCGGCAGCGGCCGGCCAGGCGCCTGCCCCACGCAGGGTGGCGGTGGCGAGCGATCACGCCGGGTACGACCTCAAGGAGTACCTGAAGCAGTTCCTGACCGACTCAGGCTACACCGTGCAGGACCTCGGCGCGAACTCCCGCGACCCGGTCGATTATCCGGACTTCGCGCGCGCCGTGGCCGAGGCCGTGGCATCCGGCAAAGCCTGGCGAGGCGTGGTGATCGATGGCGCGGGTATCGGCTCCGCGATGGCCGCCAACAAGGTCCCGGGCGCTCGTGCCGCGCTCTGCTACGATCGTGCCACGGCCCGGAACAGCCGCGAGCACAACGACGCCAATGTGCTGACGCTCGGCGCGCGCCTGATTCCTGCCGAACTCGCGCGCGAAGTCACGGCCGTGTGGCTGGAGACGAAGTTCGCGGGTGGGCGGCATCAAAATCGCATCGACAAGATCACCGCGATCGAGCAGCGCCCCGGCGCCGCGCAGAACCACGCCGGCTCGGTTCCAACCGTCCCTGCGGCTGACGCCGTGACGGATGCCAGGCTTCGCGAGCAGCTCATCGAAGCCATCGCCCGCGAGATTCTCTGCCGGTTGGGCGATCAGGAAGCATGCGCGCTGCGCGGCCTCGAGATCGATGACACGGTTTGTCCCGGCTGCGACGGCCGCTGCGCCGAAAGCTGCCCGGCGAAGTCGCGGCGCGTGCTGGCAGCCGGCGCCGCGCGCCTGGGCGCGAGCCTCGGAGCTACCGGGATTCCCCCCGACATCGCGCGCTTCATCGACCACACCCTGCTCAAGCCGGAAGCGAGCGAGAGCGACGTGCGGCGCCTGTGCGCGGAAGCCCGCGAATACGGCTTCGCCAGCGTCTGCGTGAATCCCACCTGGATCTCGCTGTGCGCCGCCGAACTGCAAGGCACGCCAGTGAAGGTCTGCACGGTAGCGGGATTCCCGCTCGGCGCCACCACCAGTTCGGTCAAGCTTTTCGAAACCGAGCAGGCCTTGAAGCTCGGCGCGCTGGAAATCGACATGGTGATCAATGTGGGCGCTCTCAAGTCAGGCCATTACGAGCGCGTGGAGCAGGAGATTCGCTCGCTCGCGGGTGCGTGCCATCGCGGCGGAGCGATCCTCAAGGTGATTCTCGAGTGCGCGCTGCTGAGCGACCAGGAAAAGGTGGTCGCCTCGCGCCTCTCGAAGTCGGCGGGAGCGGACTTCGTGAAGACTTCCACGGGCTTCGGGCCGGGCGGCGCCACCGCGCACGACGTGGAGATCATGCGGCTGGTGGTGGGACCCGATATGGGCGTGAAGGCGGCGGGAGGCATTCGCGGCTACGAGGATCTGCAGAAGATGCTCGCCGCCGGGGCCACCCGCATCGGCGCCAGCGCCAGCGTGAAGATCATGCGGGAAGCGGTGGGCGAAATCTCCGGCATCGGGCCCAGTTCCGCTTCCTCCGGAAACGTGGACGCCGGACCGGTGCGATACTAAGTTCGGTTGACGGCGGACAGTTTAGAGTCGACAGTTGACAGTTAACAGTCGACAGTTCACAGCGCAGGAATCCTCCGACATAGGTAGTAAACGCCGCGGCCTGGACTGTCAACTGTCGACGGAGGTTTAAAAATGTGCCTCGCAATTCCCGGCAAGATCCTCGAAATCTACCCTGACGCCATGGACACCGCCCTGGTCGACGTCGCGGGCGTCCGCCGCCGCGTGAATCTCGGACTGCTGCTGGAAGATCCGCCCCAGACCGGCGACTGGGTCCTGATCCATGTCGGATTTGCCCTGAGCAAGGTCAGCGAGCAGGACGCCGCCGAGCAGATGCGCACGCTGCAACTGCTGGGCGAGCATCAGGCGGCAATGGACGAAGTCCGCGGGTACGGGCTGGGCGGACACGACCCCGGAGACCGCAATCCTCCAGCGGCGAAGCGGGAGGCACTGGAGCCGGACCCTGGGGATGATGGTAGAGCTTCGTAAGCGATACGACTTTTCCGGCTGCCCTTTGTTTTCAACGACCTAACGGCTTCGTTTGGTAAAAATCGGCGTATCTGCTGGCGTTAATCTGTGAAGTAATAGCTATATTAGACATATCCTGGCGGACCGATTTGGTTGGCGATTCCCCCCGGCTTGAGCGCACGTCCCTCGCGGGTCACCGGTGAACCTCTCCCATCAATCCTGTCATAGAAACTTCACAAGCCGCCGATTCCTTCCGGACTTATGATTAGGGATAGGATAACCAAATGAGTAAATCCGCCCGATCCCCCTCCGCCCATCCCCTTCCCGACGACGAATTGCGCCGCATTCACGCCTACTGGCGCGCGGCCAATTACCTCTCCGTCGGCCAGATCTATCTGCTCGACAATCCGCTGCTCCGCGAGCCGCTCGAGATCGCGCACGTGAAGCCCCGGCTGCTCGGGCACTGGGGCACCACGCCCGGCCTGAACCTGATCTATGCCCACGTGAACCGGCTGATCCGCAAGTACGACCTGAACGTGGTCTTCGTCACCGGCCCCGGCCACGGCGGACCGGCTCTGGTGGCGAACGCCTATCTCGAGGGCACCTATAGCGAAGCCTATCCGCACATTTCGCAGGACGCCGAGGGCATGCGGCGGCTGTTCCGCCAGTTTTCCTTTCCCGGCGGGATTCCGAGCCACGTTTCGCCCGAGGTGCCGGGCTCGATCAACGAGGGCGGCGAGCTAGGTTACTCGCTGCTGCACGCTTACGGCGCCGTGTTCGATAATCCCGACCTGCTGGCCGTCTGCGTAGTCGGCGACGGCGAAGCGGAGACAGGCCCCCTGGCGACGAGCTGGCATTCCAACAAGTTTCTCAATCCCGTGCGCGACGGTGCGGTGCTGCCCATCCTGCACCTGAACGGCTACAAGATCGCCGGTCCCACGGTGCTGGCGCGGATTCCCGAAGAAGAGCTGGTTGACTTGTTCCGGGGCTATGGGTACGAGCCGCTGTTCGTGGTGGGCAACGAGCCGGAAGCGGTCCACCAGGAGCTTGCCGCCGCGCTTGAGAAGATCGTCAAATCCATTCGCGCCATTCAGAGGGAGGAGCGCGCCGAAGGCTTCCGCGCGCGACCGCAATGGCCGATGCTGATCCTGCGCACGCCCAAAGGCTGGACCGGGCCCAAGATCGTGGACGGCAAACAGGTGGAGGGCACGTTCCGGGCGCACCAGGTGCCCTTGGCGGACCTCGCGGAAAAACCCGGTCACCTGAAGATGCTCGAAGACTGGATGAAGAGTTACCTGCCCGGGGAGCTTTTCGATGAGAAGGGCGCGCTCGTTCCCGAGCTGGCCGCGCTGGCGCCCGAAGGCGGGCGGCGCATGGGCGCGAATCCCCACGCCAACGGCGGGCTGCTGCTGCGCGACCTGAGAATGCCGGACTTCCGGTCCTATGCGGTGGCTGTGCCCAAGCCAGGAGGCGCGCTGGCGGCCTCGAGCGCGGTCCTCGGTGGCATGCTGCGTGACGTGGTCAGGCTGAATCAGGAGCAGCGGAATTTCCGCATCGTCGGCCCGGACGAGACTTCGTCGAACCGGCTGGATGCGGTCTTCGAGGCCACGAACCGGGAGTCGGTGGCGCAAATCCTGCCCAACGACGACCACGTCTCTCCCGATGGGCGCGTGCTGGAAGTCCTGAGCGAGCACATGTGCCAGGGCTGGCTGGAGGGCTATCTGCTGACCGGCCGTCACGGATTTTTCTCCTGCTACGAGGCCTTCGCTCACATCGTGGATTCGATGTTCAATCAGCACGCCAAGTGGCTGAAGTCCTGCAGCATGATCCCTTGGCGCCGGCCTATCGCGTCGCTCAATTATCTGCTGACGTCGCACGTCTGGCGGCAGGACCACAACGGCTTCACCCACCAGGACCCAGGCTTCATCGATAACGTGGTGAACAAGAAGGCATCCATCGTTCGAGTTTATCTGCCCCCGGACGCGAACACTCTGCTCTCGGTGGCCGACCATTGCCTGCGCAGCCGCAATTACGTGAACGTGATCATTGCCGGCAAGCATCCCGAGCTGCAATGGCTCGACATGGACGCGGCGGTGCGGCACTGCACCGCCGGAGTGGGTGTCTGGGAGTGGGCCAGCAACGACCAGAGTGCCGAGCCGGACGTGGTGATGGCCTGCGCTGGCGACGTCCCCACGCTCGAAACCCTGGCGGCGGTCGACATCCTGCGCCATCATGTACCCGATCTCAAGGTTCGAGTGGTGAACGTAGTGGACCTCATGACACTACAGCCCTCGACTGAGCACCCGCACGGCCTGCCTGACAAAGACTACGACCTGATCTTCACCACCGACCGCCCGGTCATCTTTGCTTTCCACGGCTACCCGTGGCTCATTCACCGGCTGGCCTACCGGCGTACCAATCAGCGCCTGCACGTGCGCGGCTACAAGGAGGAAGGCACGGTCACCACGCCCTTCGACATGTGCGTTCTGAACGAAATCGATCGATTCCACCTCGCCATCGACGTGCTGGAGCGCGTGGAGCGCCTGCGCAATGTCACCGCTCATGTCTGGCAGCTGCTACGCGACAAGCTTGTGGATCATCGGGAGTACATCGAACAGCATGGGGAGGATATGCCCGAGGTGAGAGACTGGAAGTGGAGCGGAGCCTAACGATTTCTGGCAACTGACAACTGGCGACTAAAATGAACATACTCGTCATCAATTGCGGCAGCTCAACGGTAAAGTTCCAGCTGATCGAAACCAGCCCGGAGCATATCGATTCCAACACGGACCGGCTGCTGGCGAAGGGCGAGGTGGACCGGATCGGCAGCTCCGAAGCCATGGTGAATTACCAGGTAACCGGCTCTGCGCCCGTGCGGACGGTTAGCGCAATCCAGAATCACACCGAAGCCGTACAGGCGGCACTCGACTGCCTGACCGGGCCGTCGGGCCTGGTGAAAGATCTGGGCGAGATTCAGGGCGTGGGGCACCGGGTGGTTCACGGCGGCGAGGCTCTTCAGGCTTCCACTCTGATCGACGATCAGGTCGCTCGCGAGATCGAGCGCTGTGTCGAGCTGGCGCCGCTGCACAATCCGCACAACCTGAAGGGCTACGAGGCAGCCCGCAAGCTGCTGCCGCAGGCCAGACAGGTGGCCGTCTTCGACACAGCTTTTCACCACGCCATGCCTGCGCACGCCTTTCATTACGCGATTCCCATGATTTACTACGCGCGCGACCGCGTGCGCCGTTACGGATTTCATGGCACGTCGCACCGCTATCTGAACTATCGATTCGCGCGCCTGCACGGGCACGATCGCAGCGCCTACAAGGTGATCACCTGCCACCTGGGGAACGGCTGCTCAGTGTGTGCGATCGATCACGGACGTTCCATCGACACGTCCATGGGTCTGACGCCGCTCGAGGGCCTGATCATGGGCACACGGCCAGGCGACCTCGACCCCGGCGTGCTCTGTTACCTGCTCCATCGCGAGGGAATGGCTCCCAACGAACTGGAGGCCGAGTTGAATCGCCATAGCGGGCTTTACGGGATCTCCGGCGTCTCGGGTGACATGCGCGATCTGCTGGGTGAGGCGGAAAAGGGAAGCAAACGGGCGGAGCTGGCCATCGACATGTTTTGCTATCGCGTGAAGAAGTACATCGGCGCTTATCTGGCGGCGCTGAACGGCGCCGATGGTATCGTCTTCAGCGGCGGGATTGGAGAGAACGCCCCCGCGATCCGCGCCCGCATCTGCGAGGATCTCGGGGTTTTCGGCATTCAACTCGATCCGCAGGACAATTCTGAAGTGCAGGGTCCGGAGAAGCTGATCAGCCCGCGCGGGGCCTCGCCCGAAGTCTGGGTGATCCGCACCAATGAGGAGCTGCTCATCGCGCGCGACACGGTGCGATGCATCTTGGGCATCCCGCACCCTATTTGATCCCTCCGGGCGTCGCCTGCAGGCGTCGATGCGAGGCTGGGCGAGGACTACGGGCGGCGGCGGGAATGCCCGCGGTTATCGATCGAGCGCAACCGAGGCAGTTTCGGGCTGCCCGTTTAGCCGGTCGGGATTGCGCAGCAGGAGCTTGAAATCGCGGCTTTCCTGAGAGACGGGGAACACCAGCACCCATTCGCGCGTGGGGCCCGTCGCGAGAGTCTGGCCGAAAGCCCAGTTCTCAAAATCGTGCTCGGTACGCACTGCCGCGGCCTCAGCCATATTGAAGTAATTGCGGGTGGGCATGGGAATTCCGCGATGCCGCCGCCCTTGGCCGTCCAACAGTTTCTGCCGCACCAGCCAATGCGCGACTCGCTCGTTCTTCGCGTCGCCCTGGGACTCGGCTCCGTCGATGGTCAGGTAAATGATCAGCGAATTGATCTCAGGATCCCCGGCCCCGCCAAAGAGAGGCCCTGCTCTCAACTCCGTCTGAGAGACTCTGACCTGATACGGCCCCATCGGGATGGTCTGCCTGAATGAGAATGGTACCGGCGGTTTGGTGGCACAG
>DASYZG010000118.1:0-24861 GCA_035946575.1 Terriglobia bacterium
GCTCCGGTGGAGTAATAGGCAGGAGGGTTGAACTTGCCGGTGCCTTTGCCAATCAGGACCGCGACCTTGTTGTTTTGGCAGCCCGCCTGGGTCGAGTCCAGCAGCGTGGCCACCACGTCGGTTTTGCCGTCTCCGTTCACGTCAGCGGTGGCGACCCACTGGACCGTGTTGTAGTTGGCGCACCCCGCGACGATGTCTGACGTGGTTGCCGATAATGATCCGTGCGAACTGCCGAGGACGATTCCGATGTCGCCCTTGTTGTTGCAGCATTGCAGGGATTCCGCGACATCGGGGAATCCGTCGCCGTTAAAATCGGCCACGGCGATGTTTTGCGCGGAGATGTTGGTGTTGTAGTTGTAGAGTTGATTGGTTTGGAAGGTTCCATCGCCGCGGCCCAGGGACACAGTATTCGTGGTGTTGCCGTCGGTGTCGAGCAGGTCCAGAGCCCCGTCGCCGTTGAAATCTGCCAAGGCGACCTGGTAGACGCCGCCATTGGCTGCCGCCTGCAGCGGGTATGCCGTGGCGGCGCTGAAAGCGCCAGTCCCCTTGCCCAGGCAGGTGAAGACGTCTCCGTAGATATCGACGAAAATGACGTCCAGTTTCTTATCGCCGTTGATGTCGGCCAGGAGCACGTTATCGGTGGCGCTCTCCGGCACTCCATTCGTGATGGTGCTACTCTCCGCAAACGTTCCGCTGCCCTGATTCAGGTAGATGATGACACCGGAATTCTCATTGGTGACCACCACGTCGGGCTTTTTGTCGCCGTTGAGGTCGCCAATGGCGATACCGTCGCCCGTGGCTGAACCCGCGACTCCAGAGGGATAGTAAGTTGCAGCGCCAAACGTGCCACTGCCAGCATTCAGCAGAATGCTGATGCCGTCGTTCGCAGAGATGGCGAGATCGAGCTTGCCATCGCTGTTGAGGTCGCCCACGGCGAGTCCGCTGCAGCATCCAGCGGTAGTTCCTGTGGTGTAGGCAGCCGGGGTCTGAAAGCTGCCGTCGCCATTGCCGAGGAAGACGAAGGCGCCATTGTAGGGAGTGAGCCCGACAAGATCAAGCTTGCCGTCGCCGTTGACGTCAGCCGCCACAATGCTGTTCGGTCCCGGATTAGACGTGCCGCTGTTCGGCGCGACATACGCCCCGCTAAAAGCCAGGCCGCCCGTTCCATTGCCAAGGTAAATGTCCGCCTCGGTGTTGCCCCCCGCATCCAGGGCCCACAAGGCAGCGTCGAGATGGCCGTCGCCGTTGAAGTCACCCACCGCGATTGCGTCGTAGAAGTAGCTCGCCTGGCCGATATAGGTTGAGATTGGTGTCTGGAAGGTGCCGTCGCCGTTGCCCAGCATCACGTTCAGGTCCGATCCGCTATCAAGGTTGACAACGTCGAGTTTGTGATCTCCGTTGAAGTCGCCGGTGGCCACGGCCACAACTGACGGACAACAGTGACCGACGGCAGTAAAAGTCGTGGGAGCCGGGAAGCGGACGGGATAGGTTTGTGCCTGCGCCGGACGAAAACATCCGGCGAACATAACGATAGCGAAAACAGGTGAAGTCAACAGTGCCGCGCGTCGCGTACGGATGTGCAGATCTCGAGCTTTCATTTCTATCTTGTCTCCTGAGGGAATTTGGAATTCGCAGCCGTCTTTCCGAGGGAGACCGCGATTTCCGGGCAGCGACTCTGACGTGGAAGCCGCCGGCGGTCAAATGGCGAGTAGCTACTGCGCATATTGCCAGATAAAAGCCATAGTGTCAGTTACTTGCGCGGACTTATTGTCTCAGAGAATATCTCCGTGTGGGCCTGGCGGGGGGCCGAGGCCCGAGGTCGCGGTGATAAAATGACATTTCGCCTTGCCAAGCACGTTTATGGGCTCTTCTCAAGCTTCTCCGGCTATGATTCGCTTCGGGATCTTCGAAGCTGACCTGAGCGCCGGCGAATTGCGGCGCAATGGCCACAAGGTCCGAATTCAGGACCTGCCTTTCCGCGCCCTCGCTGTGCTGCTGGGCCGCCCAGGCGAAGTGATCAGCCGCGAGGAGTTCCGCCAGTCGCTTTGGCCGGCCGATGTGCATGTGGATTTCGAGCAGGGCATCAGCAGCGCGATCAAGCGCCTCCGCGACGCGTTGGGCGATTCGGCCGACAATCCCATCTTTATTCAGACGATCGAGCGCCGCGGCTATCGTTGGATCGCCCCGGTCATCAGTTCCGCTCCGGCAACCCCAGGCGCGGAAGCGCTTCCGCCTCCGGTTGCACCCGCTGTACCGGAGGTCGATTCCGGGTCGATTCCGGCTCCGGCCGTTGTCACACCCGAGCGTCGTCGCCTTTCGGTTGTCTTGTTGGTCCTCGGTGCCGTTGCTGTCCTGGGCGTGAGCGGACTTCTGCTGCTGCGGTCGCTCCATCCGGGCCGTCCGGCCCCGATCTCTTCGATCGCTGTTCTTCCCTTCGACAATCTCAGCGCTCCCGATTTTGACGATGCTTTCAGCGAGGGATTGACCGACGAGGTGACGGCGGGGGTTTCACGCCTGGATGGCATTCGCGTCACCGGGCGCCGTTCCGCTTACGTGTTTAAGGGCAAGCACAACGACCTGCGCGACATTGGCTCGCGGTTGAACGTCGAGGCCGTCGTGGACGGCAGCGTGCAGCGCGTCGGCGATCGCACCCACGTCACCGTGGAGCTGAGCCGTACACGCGACGGATTTGCCATCTGGAGCCAGACCTACGACACCACGTCGGCGAACTGGATTCAGATCGAATCGGACATCGCCACCTCCATTTCCCACGCCCTGGCGCGAAACCTGAACCCGGGAACCACTTCGCCGGGGCCGCGCGACCCTGAAGCCCACGCTTTGTACTTGCAGGGGCGCTATCAGTGGAATCAGAGAAACTTACAGGCAGAGCTCAAGAGCGTGGATCTGATGCAGCAGGCGATTGCTCGCGAACCGGACTATGCACTGGCCTGGACGGGCCTGGCCGACTCCCTGGCGGTGATCGGCGATAACGAGGACGTGGACCCCTCCGCCTACATGCCGCGGGCCCGCGACGCCGCGCTCAAGGCCCTGCAACTTGACCCGTCGCTGGCGGAAGCACACGCGGTGCTGGGCATGGTCGCTTGTCATTACGACTACGATTGGCCCACCGCGGAGCGCGAGTATAAGAAGGCCTTTGAATTGAACCCCAGCTACGCCAGCGCGCACCAATACTATGCCCTGGGTCTGATGGCGCACGGCCGGTTTGCGGAAGCCGAAGAACAGCTGAGCACGGCCCGCCACCTCGATCCTCTCGCGCTTATCATCGACGTGGACCTCGCCCTGCTGCGGAAGTATCAGCGTGACTACGACGGAGTGATTGCCGTGTCGCAGAGCGTTTTGAAGCGGGATCCCAACTTCCAGCTGGGTTACAGCATGCTGGCCATTGCTTACTACTGCGAGCACCGTTGGGGCGAGTGGCGTGCCGTCGACAAGAGGGCCCCGATGGATGACCTCACGCGCGCCTTGGCGAACGGGCAACCCGAAAGGGCGCGCCATTGCCTGGAACAATATGTGCAGCAGGCTCGAGCCGGAGTCCGTCGTCCGTATGACGTCGTTGGGGGCAGTCTCAAGGTTGGTGACCGCGACCAGGCGCTTAACTGGCTGGAAAAGTCTTACCAGCACCACGACTACTGGATGCTGTTTATCAATGTCGATCCTGAGATGGATCCCGTGCGGTCCGATCCGCGGTTTCAAGCGATCGTGAAGCGCCTGGGAGTCGGGTGATGCGGCCGGGCGCGGAATCCAAGGGCCACGCCCGGACACATAACATCTCGCGTTCAATAGCTCTAGGGTTGCCGCCGTAGCGATGCCGCCGATCAATTCGCATCCGGTGGACCATGCTCGAGGGGCTCCTACGGCGCACGTCGGGAAGGAGCCTGCGCCTGCAGGCCATCGCGCGTCAGGTGGACTCGTTTGAACTCGCCTTCGCGTCCCAGCGGCTTCTGGGCCTGACCGTTCAGCGTGAGGCTGGTGCCCTCCGCGTTGCCGGTGGTCACGTCAAAGGAGTCCCGGGCGCGAAAGAGGCGCGTGGAATTGGCGGGCATCAGATGCTGCCACAGCGTCTTGCCATCCGCGGCCACGGCCAGCCAGACCTGTTCCGTGGTGGATACCTGCAAGACCAGATCGCCTTCGCCAAGCTCGGGCGCTGACGCGGCGGCGTTGGCCGCTCCCGGCGCGGCGCCGGCAGCGGTCGTGGGATTGGTCCCGGCGGCGCTTGACCGTGGCGTGGTCTGCTGCGCTGATTGAGCCGGGGAGTTCCCAGGTGTTCCAGGCGCGCCGGGATTTGCTGCGGACGGATTTGACGCCGAAGTTGAAGCCGGACTTGAAGCGGGAGCAGACGGCGTGGACGGCGCCGCGGTCGTTTGCTGTTGCGCCTGCTGCACTACCGGCGGGATCGTAATCGTCCGATGGCTGTAACGATAGACCGCGTATCCCGAGCCGAGCAGCACCGCAATCACCACCCAGGGGACCAGCCGCCCGCGAGGTCCGGTCATGGAAGTCAGGGTCTTGTTGGGGGCGAGACGCGTCAGATCGTTGTCACTGGGCGATCCCGCGGCGCGCTTATACTCCGCGAGCGCGTGTTCTTCATCAAGCCCGAGATACTGCGCGTAAGCACGAATGAAGTTGCGCGTGAAAATGCCCCCAGGCAGTTCGGAGAACTGCTCGGTCTCGATCGCTTTCAGCAGGCGCGTGCTGATCTTGGTGCTCTCGGAGATCTCTTCGAGAGTCACGCCGCGCATCTCGCGCTCGCGCCTCAGGTTTTCACCGAACGTGGGCATGGGAACGGGTCTGTCTCCGGCCGGAGCGTTCTCCGGCGTTTCTTCCGGCATGATAGGCGTTCGGCTGGAAGACTGTCAAATTCAGGGCGGCACCTGATCGGCGAGCCTCGAGATCGCCTTGCGCAGCGCGTCGACAGCCAGTTGCGCCGCGTGCCGCGAGGCCGCCGGAAGCCCGCCCAGGCCGGTCTCGATCTCCTCCGGTGAGATGGCACCCAGCGCCGTCACACTCGCGCCGCAGGCCAGGCGTTCGGCCAGCCACGATCCACAAGCAATGGCCGGGGCGCAGCCGGCGGCCTTAAAGCTGGCAGCGACCACGCGGCCTTGCTCGAGGCGCAGCCAAATCTTGATCACGTCGCCGCAGACCGGGTTGGCGGCTTCAGCGACCACGGTCGCGTCCGCGAGTTCGCCGGCGTGACGCGGATTGCGGAAATGATCGAGCAGTTGCGCGGAGTAGGCCATCGTTGATCTGGACCCCCGAGCTTCTATCCGGACCCGAACGCCAGGCGTAGAAGTACGACCATGGCGACGCCGACCGCCACCGCCAGCACCGTGCGCACGCCGTGCATTTTGTTGACCTCGGGGATCAGGTCCGACGCCGCCACGTACAGGGTGACGCCGCCGGAGATCGCGAGACCCGCATTCAGCCAGTGCCGCGCGAAGCCCATGGCAACAACCCCAATCAGTCGCGACGCGCCCAGGGTCGCGGCCGCCCACAGCCCGGCCCGCGGACTCTCCCGCGCCGCCGACATCACCGAGGCGATGGCAAACCCCTCCGGCAGATTGTGCAGCAGCACGGCGCCGAAAATCACGGTGCCGAGCCACGGCGAAATCAGAAATCCCGAGGTGATGGCGACGCCGTCGAAAAACGTGTGAATCGAGAGGCCCCCAAGCGCCAGGTAGGCCACGCGCCGGTTGCGGAACGGTTCGACGTGCGTCTCTTCGCCGTAGTGAAAATGCGCGGGGAACGAGTGCTCGAAGATGTGAACGACAAAGTAGCCGGCCAGAATCAGCGCCGGAGCCGTCACGGCGTCGCGCTTGAGGCTCTCGGGAATGATCTCCGCAATCGCGGTGGCCAGCATGAACCCGGAGCCCAGGGCGATAAAGTAGGCAAGAATATTCCGGCTCCAGGCGCGCGCCGCCACGATCGACGCGCCCAGCAGATTCGCCAGGCCGGCCGCCGTGCCCAGCAGCAGGCTGATTGCGACTGGAGCCATAAGTGACAACGGTGCGGCCGGCTGTCAGAACCCGACGACGGTCAGGTCGGGGAACGCCGCGCGATGGAATCGATCGTCGAAAGTCAGCAGCCGATACCCTGCCCGTGCAGCATGCGCTCCGATCACGAAATCCGCCAGGATCCGCCGCGGCCCCGGGACGCCGTGCCTTCTGCGACCGGCCGAATAGGTTCGGAACGCCAGGCCGGCGGCTCGCCAGACGGACTTATCGAGATTCCACTCGACGGACATGCCGGTTTGTTCGAAGAACGACTCCAGGAACGCCTCATCGCGGCCCTGGAAGGCGATCAGTTCCGCGAACACCGGTGCGCTGACGATCAGGGGTCCATTCTCGAGGGCGGACTCGAGGGCTGACCGTGCCGCCGAACTGAGGCTCGGGTCAGGGTCCCAGAGTGAAACGATCACGTTCGTGTCGATGGCCGTGGTCATTTCCCACGCATCTCACGAAACCAGCGACGAAGCGCCTTGCGCCCCGAAGGCAGCCCGGGATTGCCGATGCCCTGGTACTTCTCAAACGGACTGCGCGCTCGCACCGGACGCACGCGAACGCCGGAGTCGTCACTTTCGAACAGAAGGCTGTCGCCGGCACCGACGCCCAGAGCGCGGCGGATGTCCCGGGGCACCGTGATCTGCCCTTTGCTTGTAATCCGAGCTCGTCTCTCCAAGGCGGCCTCCGCTCCTTACCTTAGCACACTGCTCCTTACCCTGGATGGAATCGGACGGCCCCAGGGTGGGCAAGGCGACTCACCCCAGCGCGGCTCGCCGCAACCCAATCGACAAAAAGTATCGAGTGGCAAGTCCCAAAAATCCTGGCGCGCCGCGAAGAAGTCCGGGATTTGTAGTGCAGAGCGCCAGCTCCCCCATTTGGGGCGGGCTGGCACTCTGTAGTGTCTGTTCTTCAGTTGGGCAGCTTGACCGTTACCGTCTTCACTTCGGTGTACTGCTGCAAGCCGTACTCGCCGAGTTCGCGTCCCATGCCGGACTGCTTGAAGCCGCCGAAAGGAGCCGCGGCGTCGAAGACGTCAAAGCAGTTCACCCAGACCGTGCCCGCGCGGACCCGGTTGGCGATGGCGTGCGCCTTGCCGATGTCGCGCGTCCACACGGCCGCCGCCAGGCCGTACTCGGTGCGGTTGGCGCGCTCCACCACCTCGTCGATGCTCTTGAATTTCAGGATGCTCATGACAGGTCCGAAGATCTCCTCGCGGGCGATCTTCATATCGTCCTTGACGTCGGCAAAAACCGTGGGCTCCACGAAATACCCGCGATCGCCCACCCGATTGCCGCCGGCCACGAGCCTGGCGCCCTCCTTCTTTCCGGCGGTGATGTAGCTCATCACCTTCTCGAACTGGGCGTCGTCCACCTGCGGACCCTGCTCGGTCTTGGCATCGAACGGATCGCCGACCTTGCGGGCCTGGGCGCGGGCCGCGCTCTTCTCCACGAACTCGTCGTAGGCTTTCTCTTCCACGAAGAGCCGCGAACCGGCGCAGCAGCACTGCCCCTGGTTGAAGAAGAGGGCGAAATGCGCGCCTTCGATGGCCTCGTCCATGTCGGCGTCGCCGAACACGATGTTCGGGCTCTTGCCGCCCAGCTCCAGGGTGACGCGCTTCAGATTGCTCTTGGCGGACGCCTCCATAATCAGGTGGCCGACTTCCGTGGATCCGGTGAAGGCGACCTTGTCGATGTCGTTGTGCCGTGCGATGGCCGCACCGGCGGTCGGTCCATAACCCGGCAGGAGATTCACCACGCCTTCGGGGAATCCGGCTTCCACGGTCAGTTCGCCCACGCGCAGGGCCGTGAGCGGAGTCTGCTCGGCGGGTTTCGTCACCACCGTGTTGCCGGTGGCGAGCGCCGGTCCCAGTTTCCAGGCCTGCATCAGCAGCGGAAAATTCCAGGGAATGATCTGCCCCACTACGCCCACGGGCTCGTGGCGGGTGTAACAGAAGTAGCTGCCGTTGACGGGAATGGTCTTGCCCTGGACCTTGTCGGCCCACCCCGCGTAGTAGCGATAGCAGGCGACGGTCAGCGGCAGGTCAGCCGCCCTGGCCACCTTGTACGGCTTGCCGTTGTCGAGCGCCTCCAGACACGCGAGTTCGTCGGCGTGCTTCTCGATCAGGTCGGCGAGCCGGTGGAGCAGCTTCCCGCGCTCGCTCGCTGACATCTTGTGGCGCCACGGTCCGTGCTCGAACGCCTTGCGCGCCGCGGCCACGGCCTTATCCACGTCAGGCGCGTCGGCCTCGGCCAGCTGGGTGATTACTTCGCCGGTCGACGGGTTCACGGTAGGAAAGGTTTTTCCCGACGCGCTGTCGACCCATTTATTGTTGATCAGCAGCTTCGTCGGCCCAATTTTGACCTTGGGTTCTAATGCGGTTGCAGTTGCCATAAGAAGAAACCTCCTCGATCTGAATTTCTCTTCCCGCGGTCGTCTCCTCCGCCCGGCGACGGGAATGATAAGATTCTTTTATTCTTCCTCTCTGGGTTTTCTGATGCAAGCGCAAATTCTACCGGGTGTAGTGTCCCGTAATTGGCCGGACAGGCGACGGCGCGAATCGCCGCAAAACATCGTTTCTTGTGCAGGAGAATCGAGGTTGGAATCTCGCGGAAAATCCTGCAGATTCCGGGTGTATCTCTCAGTGCATCTGTCACTTCGGGACTTGGGTTCGTCCTTCGGGAATTCCGGCCTTTTTTGACCAGAATCAGACCATAAATCCAATCCTTTGTGTAGCCTGGCCAATTGGGTTCGATACCCTAGGCCCACTGTTTTTTCTCGCAGGTGACCGGGCAGGATCGAAGGGGTCTGCCGACCGCGATAGGATACCCCAAGTGATGATCGGGAAACAGGACGGGCGAGGCTCAAGAGCGCTGACATCGGAGCCACTCTTACTATTTAGTATACCGCGAGTCCGGCCAAAGTCAAGAGGCCCGAAGGGGGGCGCGGTGGGCGAGCCCCCGGCCTGACCCCTGACCCCCGACAGGCCGCGCTCTGTTACCATCGAGCAGCAAGACGCTTTCCGGCACAACGTACACCGCGTGTAGCGGCGGTTCGCGAACCGCCCCTACGGGCACAAGAGCGATGCCCCACAAGAAGGACAACCTGGTGGAAGTGGCAGTCATGGCCCCGATTCCGCGGGCGCTGACGTATCGCGTGCCGCCGCGCCTCGAACTCCGGGCCGGCCAGCGCGTCTTCGTGCCCTTGGGACGCCGGCGCGCCCAGGGCATCGTGCTCGAGCCGGTGGCGAGCATGGCAGCGGGCGTCGAAGCCAGGGACGTCCTGGACGTCGTCGATCCCGAACCGCTGCTCGCACCCGAACTCCTGACGCTCGGCCTTTGGATCGCCGAGTATTACGTCGCTCCGCCGGGCGAAGTCTTCCGCGGCATGCTGCCCTTGCTGCAGGAGACGCGCCGCGCCGAGCGCCTGGAGATCACGCCGGCGGGCCGCACGCGGCTGGAGTATCTCGTGGAACGGCTTTGCGACGCGGCCCTGGCGCGCGCCGAGGCATCCGGTAGCCCTGGGAGCGCGGCCATCATGGCTGCAGGGAAATCAGGCGCCCCACCTGCGGAGCCCGGTGCCGGCGCCTCCGATTCGAACTCTGATGCCGGTGGAGCGGAAGGCGGGCAGGATGCCCGCGCTCCCAGCCCGGAGAATGCCCTTGATCGCGAGCGCCAGTTCCTGGAAGCTCTCGTCAAGCGGCCGGTCTCGATCTCCATCGCTCGCAAGCACTACGGCGCCGACGTGGTGGAGCGCGCGCAGCAGGAGGGTTGGGCCGAGCTGCACAACGTGGAGGAGAAGCGCGCCCGCCGCACGGTGCTTGCGGTGCGCCTCGCAGGCCCGCTGCCCGAGCATCTGCCCAGGCTCTCCAAGGGGGCACGGCGCATCCTCGACGCGCTCGCCGCCCCCGCCGCCAGGCCGGAGGACGCCGGCGCTGAAGTCCGCGACCATCGGCCGCTGCTGAAATCCGCCAGGGGATCGATCGCCAACCTGCGGCAATTGGAGATCGCCGGACTGGTTTCGATCGAGGACCGCTCCGCCTTCGGACCGCCCGTCGCCACCGGCTCGGAGGCGGAGGACGAATTTGGCGTGCCCGTGGACGGCTCGCGCTTCGAGCTGACCGTGGCGCAGGCGGCCGCCTTCGCCGATCTCAGCCAGCGGCTGGACGCGCGCAAATTCTCCACCACGCTGCTTTACGGCGTGACCGGCAGCGGCAAAACCGAGCTTTACCTGCGCCTGATTGCGCGCGCCCTGGAGCAGAATCGCACCGCATTGATGCTGGTTCCCGAGATCTCGCTTACCCCGGCCGTGCGCGCCCTGTTCATCTCCCGATTCGGAAAGGACGTCGCGGTGCTCCACAGCGGGCTGGCGCGCGGCGAGCGCCATCAGTCGTGGTGGCGGGCGGCGCGCGGCGAGGCCCGGGTGGTGCTCGGCACGCGTTCCGCCGTCTTCGCGCCGGTCGCGAACCTCGGCCTGGTGATCGTGGACGAGGAGCACGACGCGAGCTACAAGCAGGACGAGACCCCGCGCTATCACGGCCGCGACGTCGCCGTGGTACGAGCTCGCCTCGCGGGAGGGCTGTGCGTGCTCGGCTCGGCCACGCCTTCGCTCGAATCCTACGGGAACGTCGAACGCGGCAAGTATGCTCTGGCCAAACTCGCCGGACGCGTGGCCGGGCGCCCGCTCGCCACCGTCGAAGTGGTGGACATGCGCGCCGAGTTCCGCCAGACCTTCAGCAAGATCCCCGTATCGCGGCGCCTGCAGGCCGAGATCGAGGCGCAACTCGCGCGCCGCGAGCAGACCATCATCCTGCTCAATCGCCGCGGCTATTCCTGGTATCTCCTGTGCCGTAGTTGCGGCCAGAGCCCGGAATGCGTGAACTGCTCGATTTCCCTCACCTACCATCGCGCCGAGCACCGGCTGGTCTGCCATTACTGCGGATACTCCATCCCGGTACCCTCGCGCTGCCCGTCATGCCAGAGCGAATACATCTACTACGTGGGCGAGGGTACGGAGAAAATCGAGGACAAGTTTCGCGAATTGTTTCCCACCGCGCGCGTGGAACGGCTGGACCGCGACGTGGCGCGCCGTCCCGGCCACTTCGAGAAGGTGCTGGGCCGCTTCCGGCGCGGCGAGATCGACATCCTGATCGGCACCCAGTTGGTCTCCAAGGGCCACGACTTCCCGGGTGTGACCCTGGTGGGCGTGGTCTCGGCCGACCAGGGGCTGCGGCTGCCGGACTTTCGCGCCGCCGAGCGCACGTTCCAGCTTCTCACCCAGGTGGCCGGGCGCTCGGGACGCGGCGCGATCCCGGGACGCGTCCTGGTGCAAACGTTTTACCCCGAGCACTACGCCATCCGCCTGGCTGCGGAGCAGAATTACGAAGGCTTCTTCGCCAAGGAGATGCGCTTCCGGCGCATGACGCGCTACCCTCCCGTGACGGCGCTGGCTCGCATCGTAGCCCAGCACCCTAAGCTCGAAAAGACGGTGGAAGCGGCCCGGCACATCGAGCGCTACTTGCAGCGCGCGGTGGAGGCGGCTGGGGATCAGGGCCCGGGAGCCGGGGGCCAGGGGTCAGGGGAGGAAGCCGATACGGGCTCCGCCCGCTCGGGCGAGCGGGCGTCCCGGCTTGGACCCTTCCGCTTCGCCATCCTCGGCCCCGGCCCGGCGCCCATCGCGCGCATCCAGGGCCGGCATCGCATCCAGTTCCTCATCAAGGCTGCCTCGCGCACGGAGCTCAACCGGCTTCTGGGCGGCCTCGCGCTCCATCTCGAAGCCGAGCGCATCCCGCCGCCCAGCGTCCTGATCGACATGGACCCGGTCAGCGTGATGTGAGCTTGGCGAGTTTCATACCCAGGGCCGGCCGAAGGAATCGGCGCCGCTTATTGAGCTTCGCATTTTATTGAGCAGATGGTCCTCGCGGTTAAGACCGTCAGCAGATGGGCCTATCCTCACCCACCGCTGCGCGGTCCCCCCTCTCCCAAGGGGCAGAGGGCTGTTTCGCCGAGGTTTTTTGCCCTCTCCCACCGGGGGAGGGTGGGCCGCTACCGGCGCTTTCATCAGCCGGAGCGGGCCGGGTGAGGGCTGCTCAGTGACCACGCAAACTCAGCCCTGCACAATACTCAGCGAACCTCAGTAAGAGGCGGTGCGGACCTGGCGTGGCGTACCGCGTGAGCGGCAATCCCGGGGCCCCGCGCCTGCTCTCCAGCCCCACCCACCATGAACCTCACCCCGTTCTCATTTCCGCCGATAGCATCTTCTGTAACGGGGTCGGCAGTTTCGGCCCCCGGTGCGTCGCATGAACCAGCACCAGCAGCGAAAAGCAAATCAAAGCCGCGGGCAAGGAGAGGAGGGGCGTCCGCGCCGCCAGAGCTTCTTCCCTCAGTTCGTCTTCTCCCCCCGAAGAATTCTTGTCGCGGTTCTCTACATCGGCATCTACCTGGCTCTGGATCGCTTCACCACCTATTCACAGAGCTGGCCCAGCCTGATCGTCCTCTACCTGCCCGCCGGATTGACGCTCGCCTTGCTGCTGGGGATGGGTCTCGAATATGCGCCCGCGGCCGTCGTGGCTTCGGCGTTATCGGCGGTCGTTAACTATCACCTGGGGCTGTTCTCCTGGAGCGCGCTTCCGTTGAGCATCGCTTTTGGCGCCGGTTACACCGCCACCGCGGCCGTGTTGAGCAAATCCCTGGATTTCGACATCCGGTTCCGGCGGGTGCGGGACGTTGTCCACTACCTCGCCGCCATCCTTGCCGGCGCGCTCGCGGTCGCGGTCGCCGGGGTGGGCTGTAATGTTCTCGACGGCTTGGTGAAACCCGCCAACTTCATCACCGCCGCCGCCAACTGGTGGATGTCGGACGCGGTGGCCGCCAGCTCGCTGACCCCGTTCCTCCTGATCTATTTGGCACCGCGCCTCCGCACTTGGGCGGCCGGGCAAGTGAGGGTGATCCGGGAGCCCGTACAACCTTGGTGGCGCCGGCCAATTTCCGAAATTGCTGAACTCGTGGCGCAGGCCGTCACCATCCCCGCCGTTGTCTGGCTGGTGTTCAGGTTGAAACTCACCGGTCCGGACAGGCCCGAATTCATTTGCCTGATCCTCGTAATCTGGATTGCGGCACGCCACGGCGTTCGGGGCGCAGTGAATGGCGTCCTTGGTTTCAGCCTCGCTGCCGCTTTCGCCCTGCACTCCGCGGGCGCTGACCTGGAAGGCGTGACCCGAATCCAGGTCCTTGCGCTCTGCCTTTGCCTGACGGCGATGGTCCTGGGAGCCGTGGTCTCGGACAGAAAGCGCACCGAGGAGGCCCTGCGGCAGAAGGAGGAGAAATACCGCTCGCTGATCTCGAACATTCCCGACGTGGTCTGGACGGCGGACTCAAACCTCAACTTCGTCTTCCTCAGCCCTAGCATCGAGAGGGTGAGTGGGTTCCCGGTTGACGCGGTCTACACCAAGGGCGCCCGCCTGTTTCTGGAATGCATCCATCCGGACGACATCGGACGGGTCAAAGAAGCCTTTGAGGCGCTCTTCCGCACCGGAGCTCCCTATGACGTGGAGTGCCGCATCCGGCGCCGGGACGGGGAATGGATCTGGATTCACGATCGCGCCCTCGGCACCTACGAGAAGAACGGCGTGCGCTATGCTGACGGGCTGCTTTCGGATATCACTCAGCGCAAGCAGGCTGAGGCCGCTCTCCAGCGCAGTGAAGACAAGTACCGCTCGCTGATCTCGAACATCCCCGACGTGGTCTGGACGGCGGACTCAAAACTCAACATTCCCTTCATCAGCGACAGCAGCGAGAGGATCCTCGGGCTTTCAGCGGAGGAACTCTGCCGCCAGGGCGGCGCCCGGTTTCTCGATTCCGTCCATCCGGACGACGCCGGTCGTGTCAGGGCGGTGCTTGGGGCGGTTTTCCTCACAGGCACGCCCCAGGACGTGGAATTCCGTTTCCGGCGCAACAACGGAGAATGGATCTGGATTCACGGCCGGACACTTGGCACGTACGAGAAGGACGGCGTGCGCTACGCCGACGGCCTGCTGTCGGATATCACTGCCCGCAACCAGGCTGAAGAAGAGTTGCGGAACAGTGAGGAGCGGCTCAGCTCCCTGATCGACAGCAGCCACGAGTGGGTCTGGGAGGTCGACGCCAAAGGAGTGTACACCTACGCCAGCCCGAGGGTTAAGGATCTGCTCGGGTACGAGCCGGAGGAAGTGATCGGCAAGACGCCGTTCGACCTGATGTCTCCCGGTGAGGCGCAGCGGGTCGGGGCGGAATTCATGGCCCTCATCGAAGCCCGGCAGGCCTTCCGAAACCTGGAGAACGTGAACCTGCACAAGGACGGGCGCAGCGTGGTGTTGGAGACCAATGGCGTGCCGGTCTTCGATGCCGGCGGCAAACTGAGCGGATACCGCGGTGTGGACCGGGATATCACCCAGCGCAAGCGGGCTGAGGAGGCGCGGGCGCTCCTGGCCTCGGTCGTCGAGTCCTCCGATGACGCCATCGTCGCCCATTCCCCTGACGGGAAGATCGTCAGCTGGAACCGCGGCGCCGAGCTGCTTTTCGGGTATCGCCCGGAAGAGGTCATTGGGGAATCCGCCGGCATGATCGTAGCCCCCGAAAAACAGAACGAATGGCGCGCGAGCGTGGCGGCCCTGGCGCGGGGCGAAAGCCTGTCGAACTTTGAGGGCATGGCGCTCAGAAAAGATGGCCGGAAGGTCGAGGTCTCCCTATCGATCTCGCCCATCAGGGACGCGGCCGGGAAGGTGACGGGCAGCGCGGCCATCGTTCGCGACGCCACCGAGCGCAAGCGGGCGGACGAGGCGCGGGCGCTGCTGGCCTCCATTGTCGAGTCCTCGAGCGACGCCATCGTGGGGAGCCTGGGCGGAACTATCGTGAGTTGGAACCGCGGCGCAGAATCGCTGTATGGCTACCGCGCCGAGGAGGTAATCGGAAAGCCCGTTTCCATCCTGGTGCCGGCGGACCACCTGGCCGAAGTGCAGCAGATGTTGGACCGCGCCAAGCAAGGACAAATCACCTCGAGCGTGGAGACCGTGAGAATGCGAAAGGACGGCACCGCGGTCGATGTTTCCGTGACGGTGTCTCCTATCCGCAATGCCTCTGGAGAAGTGACGGGCGCCGCGGCGATCGCTCACGACATCACCGAGCGCAAGCGGGCCGAGGCGGAAAACAGCCGGCTGGCCGCGGCGGTGGCGCAGGCCGGAGAAGGGGTCGTCATTACCGATGTCAACGGCAGCATCCAGTATGTGAACCCGGCCTTTACCCGGATCACGGGTTACGGCCCGGCCGAAGTTTTGGGCCGGAACCCACGTGTGCTCAAATCCGGCAAGCAAGACCGCAGCTACTACGCGGAGCTCTGGCGGACCATCCTCAGCGGGGGCGTCTGGCAAGGTGAATTGATCAACCGCCGCAAAGACGGGACCACCTATCTCGAGGAAATGACCATCGCTCCGGTACGTGATTCCTCCGGCGCCCTCACTAACTTCGTAGCCATCAAGCGGGACGTGACCGAGCGCAGAGAGGCCCAGGAAGCGCTGCGGACGAGCGAGGAAAAATTCCGGCAGCTGGCGGAAAACACCCATGAAGTCTTCTTTGTCGGCACGCCTGAACCTCTCCGCGTCACCTACGTGAGCCCGGCCTACGAAGAGATCTGGGGCCGGCCCAGCCAGGAGCTCTACGATCGGCCGGTGTCCTGGATCGAGTCCATTCATCCTGAGGATCGCGGCCGCGCTGCCGCCGTCTTTGAGGAGTCACGGCAATGTGCGGCTACCGACACGGAGTATCGCATCCTCCGTCCCGACGGCTCCGTTCGTTGGATCAGGAACCGCACTTTCCCCCTCTGCGACGGCGACGGCTGCTTCTATCGCGTGGTGGGAACGGCGGAGGACGTCACGGAGCGGAAGCTCGCCGCGGAAGCGATCCTCTTCAAGAATGCACTGCTCGAGGCGCAGTCCCAAACGACGCTCGATGGCGTTCTGGCGGTTAACGAAGAATCCCAAATCGTGCTTTACAACAAGCAGTTTGCGCTCTTATGGGAGGTGCCCGACACGATCCTCGCCGCCGGCGACGACGCGGCGCTGCTCGAGCGGGTGACGAGCAAAATCGAAGATCCCGACGCCTTCCTGGCCAGGGTCCGGTACCTTTATGCCCATCAAGGCGAGAGGAGCCACGACGAACTGAAGCTCAAGGATGGCCGGACGATCGATCGATACTCGGCCCCGCTGGTGGATTCCAACGGCACGCATCGCGGCCGAATCTGGTATTTTCGCGACATCACCGAGCGCAAACGGCACGAGAGCGAACTGGCCTATGAGCGCACCTTGTTTCAGGCTCTGATGGATAACGTTCCGGACACCATCTATTTCCAGGATGTGGACTGCCGCTTTATGCGGGTCAACAAGGCGCAGGCGAAGATGCTCGGAATTGCGGATCCCGCCGAGGCCATTGGCAAGACGGATTTCGATTTCTTTCCGGCGGACTTCGCCCGGGATTGCTACGAGGCCGAAAAGAAGCTGGTCGAATCCGGTCAACCCATCATTGGTGCCGTGCAACAACTGATCAGGCCGGATGGGAACCGTCAATGGCTCTCGACGACGGAAGTTCCCATCCGTGATGCCGGGGGCAGGGTTTTCGGTTTCGTGGGCGTTTCCAGGGACGTGACGGATCGAAAGCTCGCCGAGGCTGAGTTGCAGAGAGCTAAAGAGACTGCCGAGGCGGCCAACCGCGCCAAGAGCGAATTCCTGGCCAACATGAGCCACGAAATCCGCACCCCCATGAATGGCGTCATGGGGATGACCGACCTGGCTCTCAGTACCGATCTTACCGACGAGCAGCGCGAGTATCTCAGTCTGGCCAAAAAATCAGCCGACGCTTTACTGCGGGTGATCAACGACATCCTGGACTTCTCCAAGATCGAAGCGCAGAAGCTTGACCTCGAGCACATCGCGCTCGACCTCCGCGAAGTGGTTCAGCAGAGCCTGAAACCACTGGCGGGCCGCGCGGATGAGAAGGGGCTGGAACTGCTGAGCAGCATTGAGCCTGACGTCCCGGAGCGCATCTTGGGCGATCCCATCCGTCTGCGGCAGATTCTGATCAACCTCGTAGGGAATGCCCTCAAGTTTACCGAGCGCGGAGAAGTGGCCGTGACGGTCCGCCGGGAGGCCGAAGGTGGACGGGAGTGGCTGCGCTTCAGTGTGCGGGACACGGGAATCGGAATTCCCCAGGAGAAGCAGCGCGCCATCTTCGAGGCTTTCGTTCAGGCCGACACTTCCGCCACGCGAAAATTCGGCGGCACCGGCCTGGGCCTGGCCATTTCGTCGCAACTGGTCAGCATGATGGGCGGCAGGATATCGCTCGAGAGCGAAGTGGACAAGGGCACCACTTTCCATTTCACCGTCCCCCTGGAGATTGCGCCGGCAGGTTCTGCGGCCGTGCGGCCCTCCGATGCGGAGCCACTCGAAGGTTTGCCGGTGCTGGCCGTCGACGACAACGACACCAATCGGCGCATCCTGGGCGCCATGCTGGTACGGTGGGGAATGGCGCCCTCTTTATCCGAATCCGGGCGACAGGCTCTGGCGCTCCTGAAGGAATCCGAGCGGTCGGACGATCCTTACCCGCTGATCATCGTCGACGCCCAGATGCCCGGCATGGACGGCTTCACCCTGGTCGAGAAGATCAAGCAGGAGCTCAAGCTGACGACGGCCACCATCATGATGCTGACCTCCGGTCCGCAGCCCGGCGACACCGACCGCTGCCGTGCTTTAGGCGTGGCCGCCTATCTCACCAAGCCCGTCTGCGAGTCGGAACTCCATGAGGCGGTACTGCGCGCGCTGGGAGCGCACCCGCCCGCGCATCGGCCCGCCCCCGTCCAGTCTGCGTCACCAGCGGCTCCGCGAAGCCTTCGCGTGTTGGTCGTCGAAGACAACACCGTGAATCGGCTGCTGGCCGTGCGGCTCCTGGACAAAATGGGTCACAAAGTAATCGCCGCGGAGGGCGCCCGCCAGGCCCTGGAGATTCTGGATGCCGGACCTTTTGACGCGGTGTTGATGGACATCCAGATGCCGGACATGGACGGCTTCGAGGCTACCGCCATTGTCCGGGAGAAGGAGCGGAATTCCGGCAGCCACTTGCCCATCATCGCCATGACCGCCTTTGCCATGGAGGGAGACCGTGAAAGGTGCCTGGCAGCCGGCATGGATGGCTACGTCGCCAAGCCCATCAACCGGAAAGAGCTGATCGCGGCCCTGGAGAGCGTTCCCATCGGTCCTCATCACGGCCACGAAGATTCGGGCCACGCCGGGTCGCTCAGCGAATCGCTCTTGCCTGATAGCTAACCGGACAGGCCCGATCAAGGGGCGAATCAGCTTCTCGGTGAAGGCAGTACCCTTATTCAGCATGGGATCATTACTGAGGTTCGCTGAATACTGTGCAGGGCTGATTTGGCGTGGTCACTGAGCAGCCCTCACCCGGCCCGCTCCGGCTGATGAAAGCGCCGGTAGCGGCCCACCCTCTCCCGGTGGGAGAGGGCAAAAAACCTCGGCGAAACAGCCCTCTCCCCCTTGGGAGAGGGGGGACCGCGCAGCGGTGGGTGAGGATAGGCCCATCTGCTGACGATCTTAACCGCGAGGACCACCTGCTCAATAAAATGCGGAGCTCAATAGGAAGATTAAATCTCGTCCGGCGAGTTTCGCTAGCTTGGCAGGCGCCGCGGCCGGGTATCGTCTTCAAGCAGCTCACCTTATCGAAAACGGGGTGGGCATAAAGCACAACGCCAGAATCGCGACCGCCAGCACGGCCAGCACCAGCCGGGCCCGGCCAAGACCGTCGGTGGGAAATGCCACGGGCGGATGCTTGATCCTGATGAACGCAATCAGCACCGCCCAGAAGAACCAACCCGTCCAGCAAAAATATCCCAGCGGAAATAGTGTGATCCATAGCACACGCGCCACCGCCCTGTGCCGGCGTTCGAAAACGGCGTACAACAAGTGGCCGCCGTCCAGCTGGCTGATCGGCAACAGGTTTAGGGCGGTAGCGAACAGTCCCACCCAGGCCGCGCAGCCGGCCGGCGTGAGAACCAGGTGAGAAACCGGCACGCCGGGACGAGTCCAATGGGCCAGCAGTGTCAGAGCCAGCGGATGGCCGGGAATGATCATGTCGGGCACTGGCGCCACCGTGCCCACGCGCGAGCGCAGAATGGCGGCTGTGAGAGCAGGGATGGCTAACACGAATCCTGCCAGCGGACCGGCCACGGCCACGTCAAACAGCATCCTGCGAGTGTGGATCGGCTCACGGATGCGGATGAACGCGCCTAATGTACCAATCAGGGTCGGCGCCGGAATGAAATAGGGATAGCTCACCCGCAGGCCGTAAGCCCGAGCTGTCAGGTAATGTCCGAGTTCGTGAGCGAAGAGGATGCCGAGCAATGTGCCGGAAAAAGGCAGACCGCTGAGCAGCAGGAACGGGTTGTGCCCAATGCCGAGGAGAAAAGACCAGGACAGGTCCAAATCGAAGGCTGGCCGGCCGGCCGCGTAGTTCGCTGCCATCTGCGCGCCGACAATCAGCGTGGTGAGAACGGTCGCCGCGAGAAGGGCGAGGTGAAAAGGGAAGCTCGATGTCCAAGCGGGCGCCTGGAATCGCCAGGCTGGACGCCAGCGCCACCAGGCACGCCGCCGTGAAACCAGGATCGGCCGGTCAAGCACCGCCGCTGGTCGGAAGTCAGAGCTCGCCGGGGCTTCGCCCATAGGAACGTAACTAGCCGCACGCATTGAGCCTGGATTGTCGGCTCTAAAGGCCAGCCTCGTCGAAAGCGAGCCCAACCGCAATCAGAGTGCCTGTAGTTCCTTGCCAGGCTTGAAGCGAACGGCTTTTCCGGGCTGGATGCTGACTTCTTCACCCGTCCGCGGGTTGCGTCCCACACCGGTCTTGCGCGCCTTCACATTAAAGACCCCAAAGCCGCGCAGTTCAATCCGGTCGCCCTCCGCCAGGGCTTTCTTCAGCGAATCGAACACGGTCTCCACGGCCGTCTCGGCCTTCGTCTTGGTGATGCCGGTCCGGTTTACAACCTCGTTCACGATATCCAATTTGATCACGGGCAATCTCCTGATAGAGAAGCACTTCCATCGTAGAGAATGGCTTTCAAGGTTGTCAAGACGCATCAGCCCATAATGCCGCGATTCAGGTTCAGGGCCATGAGCGCAAACGAGGCGACGATAATCAGCGTGGCCAGTCCCCCCATAATCTCCCAGAGAATCTCCTCGCTTCGCGTCTGAGGCTCGCCCTGCGGGACCATGTACCCAAGCAGCAACCCGGACGCGAGTCCGCCGAGGTGCGCGGCATTATCGACGGCAAAAAAAAGTCCGAAAATAAAAATGTAGATCACCCAGCGCCACAACTGGGCGCGGTAGGTACGGCCCAGCCCGCCATGATGAAAGCTGGCCCCGATCAACACACCCACCAGGCCCAGAATGGCGCCGGAGGCGCCGATCGAAACCCCGCCCGGACTCCACCACAGGCTGAAGAGAAATCCCACAACACCTGTCACCAGGTACAACACAATGAATTTGGACTTTGTGAAGAGCGACTCCGCCATCGGTCCGAGGTCGAAGAGGCACCAGAGATTCATGCCGATGTGGAAAATACCGGCGTGCAGAAACATGGCCGTAACCAGCCGCCACCATTGGCCGGCGTAGATCGCAGGACCATACTTGGCGCCCAGCCGCACCAGCACATTGATATCAATGCTTCCGAAACCTGGATTGGAACCCGCCTGGTTCGAGGCGGCGACCGTCGTAAGATACCAACTGAGCCCGTAAAACGCGATATTGACCGCAATCAGGGTCGCCGTCGCAGTCCCCGGAATCGGAATAATGCCAGCGATGCGGTTGCTGCCGCTCTGGCTCGGACCGCGTGCGCGCAGAGGTCCGGTGGGTGCCCCGCAAAGCGGGCACACTCGGGCGGTGCGCTCGATGAGCCCCCGGCAGGAAGGACACATCCGATAAGCCGAACTGGGATTCGATTCGCGTGAACCGAACATTGGATCTCTAGGGCGAGATGCTGATACGGGTGTCTGAGACGCTTTCGCGGCGGCTGTCTCGTCGATCGCCGCCGACCCCCAGCCTCCTTTCTCATCCTTTCATAATCGAATTTCTTTTGTCTAGCGCGGCGCTGCGGATAAAATGGCTCTCGCGGAGGGAAGCATGAATTTTGAAGAAGCCGGACGGGCGGTCGATCGCGAGCTCGAAACGCTCAAAAAGTGGCTGAATAAGAACGTTGAACCGGGCACCAAGCGCGAGATGGCCGCCAATCTGCGCAAGATCGCCCGCCGCCTTGAGAAACTCGCCGACAAGCTCCAGACTCCGAAGCGCTGAGGGGATTTTGGCTTCAGGCGTGAAGCGCGCGGAATTGATCGGGGCGATGAAAGCACCGGGCGTTGTGCTGGCAGCCGCCCTTTGCTGCGGCTGTCTGCACCGGCACCACAAACGCCAACACGCGGGTAATTTCCCTCCGCCGGCTCCAGCCGGGACCCGCAGACAGCCCCGAACTTCTAACCAGCCTGCCGTTCCGATTGTGCAAGGGGAGCAAGGATTGGCTTCGTGGTACGGCCGCCCCTACAATGGACGCCCGACGTCGAGCGGCGAGATTTACAACATGTATGCCATGACTGCCGCTCACCGCACCCTTCCTTTCGGCACGCACGTGCGCGTCTACGATCTGGATAACGGGCAGACTGTTGAGGTGCGGATCAACGATCGCGGTCCCTTCGTCGAAGGCCGAATCATCGATCTCTCATACGCCGCAGCCAGGGCCATGGGCATGGCCGGCGCTGGGATCGCAAGGGTTCGACTGGAGATTTTGAACCCGGCGGTGCTCAGCGAACCGGGGATTTTTGCCGTCCAGGTCGGCGCCTTCCGGGAGCGCGCCAACGCCGACCGGCTCCGCGACCGCATCGGCGAACGATTCCAGCCGGTCATCATTCAAAGCTACGATCGAGGCGACGGCCTTTATCATCGGGTGCGCGTGGGCCAGGAATCCACCGAAGAAGCGGCGCGCGAGCTTGGCCGCCAACTACAGCAAGCTGGGTTGGCGACTGACGTTTTCGTCGTGCGCCTCAACTAACAAGGAATTGCCGGTAGCGACAAAATACCGCAACCTATTGAATCCATGGCGAAAATAAATTTTCTCGATTTTCTCGATTTTCTCACTTTTCTCCATTGTCCCATTTTTAGGTGGTAGGCTTGAAGCATGCTGGAACAGGCTCTGAAATTCTCGCAGCGGCGTCCGGAAGAAACCTCGAGAAAAAGAGGCCGAAACCGAGGAACGAACCCACCTTGCGCTTTGCAATCAACAAATCGATGTCGGTGCGCAGGTCCCCGATGCGGGGGTCGAGTTCTGAATTCGGAGCAGATCTACATTTTCGATCGGCGTTTGTGTTCCGGCCCGCCGGACGGGAGAAGAATGCAAAATTGAAAATCTTACGAACGAAGCCATCAGGTTACTGAAAACAAAGGAGCGCTCCTTCGGAAACCCAAGAGGTCTATGAAAACAAACGAGTTAGCTACCAAAACCCAAGAGGTTACTGATCCGCAAGGAGTTAACCAATTTTTGAAAGGTCGAAATAACGCGATCTTTCTGCAAAAACCACGCTTTGACCCATCAACAGACGCCAGAAACTGAGATGCCGGCACTACATCGGAATGAAGCCGGAGACGAGCAGCGGCATCTTGATCGTGATATGCTGTGATTGTTGAGCTTGCCCTCTTGTTCGGGAGTCCGTTCGCACAGCAAAACCGGATCCGAAAAAAAGGCTTGACGAGGTGCTTCAACGTGCTGTAACTTTGCTGATGGCAGTTCACAGGAGGGATTACGCGAAAAACAGCTAGCTAGGGGTTGGGTTTGGGCCGGTTTCTTTCGTTCACCTTCCCCCGCCTTTATTAACCCCAAAAATCGGACCACATTTACGGGTGGTACAAAGCCGGCGCTCGAAGGCGCGTCTGCGCTGATTCGATTCGGGCGGTTCGATGTTCTGGCACGGTTTCGGCAACGGCATTCGCCTGCCGAAAGTGGGGTGTTGAGTCTGATGTCCGCCGCAAGCGGGCTTCAAACTGAGCATCCTGCGGGTTTCGAGCAATCGGAATCCCGGTTTGCGAACGAGGCCAGGGACAGGCCCTTGGTGGCCGTGGCCGTGGCACTCACCGATCTTTGAAAACTGAATAGTGCGGCGTCTACAAGTGCTCAGTCTGCCGGGAGGGATCCTGGCAGAAGTAAGCGAATCTGTGAAACGGTTGTCAGTCGTCCGTAGTCAGTCGTCGTTGGTTCGGCGGCCGATCGCGGAGCGGATTGGCAGCTGAGCATGTGACTGGGACGGAAGTGCCAGGTGGGTCGTCTAGGCCTCGGCACGAACTCTTCGGTCAATGTTCAAGGACGGTTGCTGGTTCTCAGCATAGGTGCTCGGTCGGAGCTGTCTGGCTCAGATGGAGTGCTGACCGCTGGGAACTGATAACTGCTTCTGTGTGTTGAGCAGATTTTATGGTCAAGCTACTAAGGGCGTACGGTGGATGCCTTGGCGCTGGACGGCGATGAAGGACGTGGTTACCTGCGATAAGCCTCGGGAAGGGGGAAACACCCGTTGATCCGAGGATCTCCGAATGGGGAAACCCTTCCGATGACAACATCGGAAACGGCCCGCTGAATACATAGGCGGGTGCGAGCGAACCCAGGGAAGTGAACCATCTCAGTACCTGGAGGAAGAGAAAGCAACCGCGATTCCGCTAGTAGCGGCGAGCGAAAGCGGAACAGCCCAAACCCAGCCTTCCTCTGAAATCTCAAATTACAGATTACAGATTTCAGATTTCAGAGGAGGGTTGGGGGTAGTAGGGCGCGCGTCGGTGTAGAGCCATCGAGTTACCAATCCGGCGGCTAGTCGAACGACTTGGAAAAGTCGGCCATAGAGTGTGATAGCCACGTAGTCGAAAGCTGACCGGACTCGAACGCGCGTTCCTGAGTACCGCGGGGCACGAGAAACCCCGCGGGAAGCCACGGGGACCATCCCGTAAGGCTAAACACGTTCCAGCGACCGATAGTGAACCAGTACCGTGAGGGAAAGGTGAAAAGAACCCCTGCGAGGGGAGTTAAAAGTACCTGAAACCGTATGCCTACAAGCAGTCGGAGGGCCACGCCTGAGGAGCGATCCGAGGGCAAGCCTGACGGCGTGCCTATTGCATAATGAGCCGGCTAGTTATTGTCCGTCGCAAGGTTAAGCAACGATCCGGTGATGAACCGGGGAGCGAGCCGCAGCGAAAGCGAGTCTGAACAGGGCGACGAGTGGCGGGCAATAGACGCGAAGCGGGATGATCTACCCTTGGTCAGGGTGAAAGCCGCCTAACAGCGGCCGGAGGCCCGAACTGGTGTTGGTTGAAAACAGCTCAGATGAACTGAGGGTAGGGGTGAAAGGCTAATCAAATTCCGTGATAGCTCGTTCTCCCCGAAATAGCTTTAGGGCTAGCCTTGGATGATTGCCCACGGTGGTAGAGAACTAGATGGACTAGGGTCCGTTAACGGATACCGAATCCAACTAAACTACGAATGCCGTGGAGCACAGTCCAGGAGTCAGACGGCGGGGGCTAAGCTTCGTCGTCGAGAGGGAAAGAGCCCAGATCGCCAGCTAAGGTCCCCAAGAAATGGCTAAGTGGGAAAGGAAGTGGAGTCGCTCAGACAGCCAGGAGGTTGGCTTAGAAGCAGCCATCCTTTAAAGAAAGCGTAACAGCTCACTGGTCGAGTAACTCTGCGCCGATAATTTAACGGGGCTCAAGCCATTTACCGAAGCTGCGAACTCC
>DASYZG010000119.1:0-94179 GCA_035946575.1 Terriglobia bacterium
TAGAATCATGCGGTTATCCTGTGGAAAACTCTGGAAGGCCCGAAATGGGGCAAATTGGGGGCGATTGGGCCGCGGTGCGGCTTTGAAAGGGTGAAAGAACCGTAGCGGCGGGTTCATCCCGCCATATCTCCAATGATCTCAACACAGAGATGGCGGGGTAAACCCGCCGCTACGGTTTTTCACCATGGCGGGGTAAACCCGCCGCTACGGTTTTTCACGATGGCGGGATAAACCCGCCGCTACGGTTTTTCACCATGGCGGGACAAACCCGCCGCCACGATTTTTCACCATGGCGGGATAAACCCGCCGCTACGATTTTTCAACATGGCGGGATAAACCCGCCGCTACGGTTTTTCGCCATGGCGGGGTAAACCCGCCGCTACGATTTTCAACCACGGCGGGGTAAACCCGCCGTTACGGTTTTTCGCCATGGCGGGGTAAACCCGTCGTTACGATTCTCGCCATGGCGGGATAAACCCGCCGCTACTACTTCGACTCTTGAGGGGGCAGGGTGATGGTGACGTCGCGGTCGAGCCGCATGCCAATCAGGGATCCGGCGAGGAGGGTGGCCTGCTTCCCTTTCGGGATAAGGTAGGCCATGGCGATGCCGGCGCCGGCGGCGGCGATTCCAGGACCTATACCGCCCGCGGCGGCTCCGATGGCGGTGGGCGCCAGCACGAGCGCGGCCTGCTCTTTGTGCGAGGCGCCCTTACCCTTGAGGTCGCCCTCCGGTCCGACCCTCTCACTGCCGCCGTTCGCGGCGGAGAAAACCTCGGTGAGCGATCCCTGAATTGCGACCTTCTCACCGCTCGGCATTTCGATGGTGTCGAAAACCACCATCAGGTCGCCGCCACGGCCCCGGCGCGCAGCTTCCTTGACTTCGCTCACGTGCCCATCGATGCGGACGCCCTTGGCAAGCACATCCTCGTCCTCGACGTCCACCGGATCGAGAAGCGTGGTCAGGACGCGATCTCCGGGCTTGCTGACCTTGGAGTTGATGCTGCTGTGAAGCTGCAGCTTGAATTCAGTGCCTTCAGGGATCACAATCTGCGTGCCATTGTCGCCCGGCTGGTTGGGCAGAGAGGCGTCAGGCTCCTCGACCGGAGGCTGGGCGGGTTGGGCAGCCTGGGCGGGCGCCCCGGGTTGCGCCTGGCCCTGTTGAGGCGCCGGCGCGGGTTGGGCCGGCTGGTCTTGCGCCCGCAGGAGCGGCACGCCAAACATCACCGCCAGAGCAAGAGTACACATGCCGAAGAGTCTTTTGTTCATTCTCTCTGCCTCTAAGCCGGATCGTTGCGGGTGATCCCCGACGCTCATCTGCCTCATTTGACCATCAAATCCGGGCGTGCGTCAAAACAAAAACGATCTGCGGCCCTCTCTCGTGCGATGCGCTCGCGCCCGCAAAGGTGGGTTCGATGAACAGCGGATGGGAGGGGCGGGCTGCTGATGGGCCGGTCTCCAAGGAGAGATCGACCTGGTGTACAGTCCGCCCAACGGGCGCGCTCGTAGCGGCGGCTTTATGCCGCCATTGCGAATTGAGAATGCGGAAGTTATGGCGACGTAAAGTCGCAGCTACATTGTCCACCTGAATAGATCGACCACCCCCTGACCCCTCCTGATCCCAGGAGGGGAGCCTGGGGAATTCAGCTGGTTACGGTTCGCGTCTCCGCCCGGACTCAGTCCCCTCCGTTCGGATACAGTCCCCTCCTTTCCGCCCGCCGGATTCAGTTCTCGCCTCCTCGCGGAGGAGGGGAAAGAGGGGTGATGCCTCAGCCCGCGCGAATTGCCTTCTCTGGCCCGCGGCCGGAAGCGTCCTCTATAATTGGAGGGTCGCATGGACCCCCCGGCACGCACGCGGACCGGGTGCCTCGACCCGGTTTGCTCATGCTTCGACGCCTCAGCCCGCTTTTTCCCTATCTGGCCCGTTACAAGCACCGGTACGTGCTCGGCCTGCTCACGCTCGCCATCTCGCAACTGGTCGGCGTGATTATTCCGCTTATCATCAAGGCCGGCATCGACGGCCTGACACACCGGGCGCCCTCGCGGACCCTGCTCTACTTCGCCGCGCTGATGCTGGCGGTGGCGCTGGTGAAGGCGGTCTTTCAGTTCTGGATGCGCTGGATCCTGATCGGCGTTTCACGCGATATCGAGTATGACCTGCGCAACGACCTCTTCGGCCATCTCGAAAAGCTCTCGCAGCGCTATTACAACGAGACCCGCACCGGCGACCTGATGTCGAAGCTGACCAACGACCTCAACGCCGTCCGCAACCTGCTCGGCCCCGGCATCATGTACTCCGCCAGCACCATCGTGGTGGGGTTGGCGACGATCGCGCTGATGGTGCATCTGGACTGGCGCCTGACCTTGCTCACCCTCATTCCCCTGCCCGTGGTCTCGATCCTGGTCAAGGTCTTCGGGCAGAAAATCCACGATCGTTTCGAGCGCATTCAGGCGCTCTATTCCGAACTGACCGAGCGGGTGCGCGAGAACCTCTCCGGTGTGCGGGTGGTCCGCGCCTTCTGCCAGGAGCAGCCGGAGATGGGGCTCTTCGACGACATGAACTGCGAGATGGTGCGGCGCAACAAGGGCCTGATCTGGATCTCGAGCTTCCTGTGGCCGGCCCTGGCGCTGATGTTCTCCGTGGCCTTCATGCTGATCCTGATCGTAGGCGGCCGCCACGTGCTGGAGGGGCGCATCACCGTCGGGACACTCGCCGCCTTCAACGTCTATCTGATGTACCTGATCTGGCCGATCATCGCGCTCGGCTACGTCACCAACCTGGTGCAGCGCGGACTGGCATCGCTCGGGCGGTTGTGGCAAATCTTCCTGGCCAGGCCCGATATCGACGACCGCGCGGCGGCAGGCGAACCGATCAAGGCGATACGCGGCGAGATCGAGTTCCGCAACCTGAACTTCGCCTACAACGGCCGCCCGGTGCTGAAGAACATCAATCTGCACATTCCCGCGGGACGCACGCTGGCGATCGTGGGCGAGACGGGGGCGGGAAAATCGACGCTGGTCGGTCTGATCCCGCGCTTGTGGGATGCGCCGGATGGGAGCCTGCTGATCGACGGCGTGCCGGTGCGGCAAATCCCGCTCGCGCTGCTGCGCCACAACATCGGCTTCGTGCCGCAGGAAACGTTCCTCTTCAGCGATTCCATTCTGGAGAACGTCAAGTTCGGCGCGCCCGAGGCTACGCTGCCGGAGGCCGAGCGCGCCACGTCAGTCGCCAATATCCTGCCGGAGATCGTGAGCTTTCCCGGGGGATTTGAGACGATGGTCGGCGAGCGCGGCCTGACGCTCTCGGGCGGGCAGAAGCAGCGTACCGCTATCGCGCGCGCGCTGATCCGCGATCCGCGCATTTTGATCCTCGACGACGCGCTCTCCAGCGTCGACACGGGCACCGAGGAGAAGATCCTGCAGGCGCTTTCGGGCGTGGTGGCGGGCCGGACCACGCTGCTGATCTCGCATCGCGTCTCCACGGTGCAGAACGCGGACGAGATCGTGGTGCTGCGCGACGGCGAAATCGTCGAACGCGGCACCCACCACCAACTGCTCGGGTTCGAAGGGTATTACGCCGAGCTGTACAGGAGGCAGTTGATTGAGGAGGAGCTGGAAATGGAGGCGTGAATAGGAGTCAGGAGTCAGGAGTCAGGAGTCAGGAGCCAGAAGTCAGGAGTCAGGAGCCAGAAGTCAGGAGCCAGAAGTCAGGAGAAGGATGGAAGCGGGGGGTGAAAAACATGGAAGGAAGAGAACCGGCCAAGAGTTTTAGAGATCTCATTGTGTGGAGGAAAGCGCACCAATTCACGCTCACTGTATACAAAATGACTGCTCAGTTTCCGAGATACGAAACGTACGGCCTTTCGCAGCAAATGCGTCGGGCTGCGGTATCCGTACCTGCCAACATCGCAGAGGGATTCCGCAAGAGAGGCCGTCCAGACAAGGCCCGCTTCTTGAATACGGCGGAAGGATCTCTGGAAGAGAGTCGACACTACCTGATTCTCGCGTAGGATCTGGGGTACGCGGCGACTGACGAGCCCATGTGTTTACTCGAAGAGGTCAGCAAGCTGTTGAACAGCTATTGCCGAGCCGTCTCAGCCTCTGCAACCTAAGTTCGGCTTCTGACTTCTGCCTCCTGTCTTCTGACTCCTGGCTCCTGTTTTGGATATGGCAGAAACCTTCCACGAAGAAGAAGTCCTCGGCAAGGCGTATGACTCGCGCCTGATGCGGCGCCTGCTCACCTATCTGCGCCCTTACCGGCGCGTGGTGGTGCTGGCGCTGATCGCGATCTTCTTCTACGGCCTCTTGCAGGCGGTGCCGCCCTACCTGATGAAGGTCGAGGTGGACCGGTATCTCGATCCCACGCATCAGGGCCACCTGCCGGCGTTTCTGGCCTCTTTTCTCAGTCCGAATCCGGTGGCGGGCATTTTTCAGATCGCCTTCGCCCTTTTCCTGCCCAGCGTGCTGCTGACATTTGTGCTCGAATTCGGGCAGGACTTCGCCATGCAGTTCGTGGGTCAGAAGGTGATGTACGACCTGCGCAAGCAGATTTTCGCGCACCTGCAGCGGCTGGAGCTCAGCTTCTACGATCGCAATCCGGTCGGGCGCCTAGTGACACGCGTCACTACCGACGTGGATGTGATGAACGACCTGTTTGCCTCCGGTGTGGTCGCCATCTTCGGCGACGTCTTCACCCTGCTCAGCATCGTGGCCATCATGCTGAGGGTGAACTGGGAGCTGGCGCTGATGACCTTCTCCGTCCTGCCGGCCATCGCGGTGGTCACGATGTGGTTTCGCAAGGCGGTGCGCGAGAGCTATCGTCGCATTCGCCTGGCCATCGCGCGCATTAACGCCTATCTTCAGGAGCACTTGACGGGAATGGCGGTGTTGCAGCTCTTCAATCGTGAGCAGCGCAGCTATCAGGAGTTCGAATCGATCAACCGCGTCCACATGCGCGCTTACAAGGACTCGATCCTGGCCTACGGGCTGTTTTACCCGACGGTGGAGTTTCTGGGGGTCATGGCTGTCGCCATCATCCTCTACGATGGCGGCCTGCGCAGCCTGCACGGCGCGGTCACGGTGGGCACGGCGATTGCGTTCATCCAGTACTCGCAGCGCTTCTTCCGGCCCATTCAGGACATGAGCGACAAGTACAACATTCTGCAGGCGGCCATGGCGAGCGCCGAGCGGATCTTCAAGCTGCTCGACGCCCCGGTGACGATCGCCGATCCCGAAAGACCGCTGGCGCTGCCGGTGCATGAGGCGCCGGCCTCTGGCGTCACTGTCTCGGGCGACCGGCATGCCGAAGGCGACGGTCACAGCTCCAGTGATGGTCCTGCTCAAGGCAACGGCAACCTGGCCGCGGCGGGCGCGCGCATCGAATTTTGCAGCGTCGGCTTCGCTTACGACGGCGAGCATCGCGTGGTCGAGGACGTGAGCTTTACCATCGAGCCGGGCGAGAGGGTGGCCGTGGTCGGTCACACCGGCGCCGGCAAGACCACGCTCACCAGCCTGCTGCTGCGCTATTACGAGGTGCAGGAAGGCGCGATTCGGCTCGACGGGATCGATATCCGGCAGCTTCGCCTCAGCGATCTGCGACGTAACTTCGGCCTGGTGCTGCAGGACTCGTTCCTGTTTTCGGGCACGATCGCCTCCAACGTCCGGCTGGGCAGGGTGCCGGGAATGGCGCCGATCAGCGACGATGAAGTGCGCGAAGCCGCCCGCCAGGTGAACGCGCTGGGATTCATCGAGAATCTGCCCGGCGCCTTTGACGAGCCGGTGAAGGAGCGCGGCGTGACGCTCTCCGTCGGCCAGAAGCAACTCCTGTGCTTTGCGCGGGCCCTCGCCTATAAGCCGCGCGTGCTGATCCTGGACGAGGCGACGTCGAGCATCGATCCGCAGACGGAATACCTGATCCGCGAGGCACTGGGCCGCATGCTCGAGAATCGAACGGCGCTGGTGATCGCCCACCGGCTGTCCACCATTCAGAACGCGTCCAAGATCGTGGTGATGCACAAGGGTCGCGTGCGCGAGATCGGCACGCACCAGGAACTGATCGATCGGCGTGGGCTGTACTTCAAGCTCTACCAGCTTCAATACAAGGATCAGGAGATCAGGCCGGGAGCAGGGACGCAAGGTCCGGGGGAGCCGAATCGGGAGTGGGGAGCCGAGGGCGGGCAGTAGACGGGCGGCCGCGGAGCGAGCGTCGCCGGTCCGCGTGGCGACCCAGGGGACCCGGGGGACCCGTCTGAATGGCGCCTCCAGGAAGAGCTGTACTCTCGAATTCCAGGTCGTACTGGTTCGGCGCAGGACGATCGCCGGAGTAGCACTCACACCTATAATCAACCTGATGAACACCTTGCGCACGGACGCGAGGTGGTTTAGTTTAGGTGGCACGATTTGGCGCCGCGGCGCCACGTTGGACATCCGGCGCGCGTCGGCCCGGCGGAAAGAAGACTCAGTGGCCCCGTCCAAGCAAGCACCAGCATCGCCGACGTTATCCATAAGATTGCTTGGCGACTTCAGCCTGACATACCAGGACCAGGCGGTTACGGGCGTCAACACTCCACGCTTGCACTCGCTGCTCGCCTATTTGTTGTTCCATCGTGACGCCCCACAGCTTCGCCAACACGTGGCTTTCGTGTTCTGGCCCGACACGAGCGAAGCCCAGGCCCGCAACAATCTGCGCCAGGTTCTGCACCAACTTCGTTACGCCCTGCCGGACTCGGATCGATTTCTGCAGGTTGACGCTCGCACGGTGGGCTGGCGAAGTGACGCGACGTTCTTTCTGGACGTCCAGGAGTTCGAGCGCGCTCTGGCGCTGGCCGATTCGGCGCCGCGGCCGGACGACAAGCGGGCAGCCTTGGAACGCGCCGCGGATCTGTACCGCGCCGACCTGCTGCCGAGCTGTTATGACGAATGGATCGGCGCGGAGCGCGATCGCCTGCGCCAGGGCCATCGACGTGCGCTCCAGTGTCTGGTGGATCTGCTGGAAGCGCGACGCGATTACGCCCAAGCCAGCCATCACGCCCAACGCCTGGTCCGCGAGGAGCCGCTGGACGAGGAGGCCAATTGCCGCCTGATGCGACTGCTGGCGCTCGACGGCGACCGCGCCGGCGCCCTGCGCGTTTATCAGAACTGCGTCGCACATTTGCAGCGGGAGTTGGGCGTGGAGCCAAGCCAGGCCACGCGCGAGGTGTACGAGGGACTGGTGCGCAGGGAGTTGCGACCCGCGCGGATGGCGGACCGTCAGCCCGCGCTCGAGGCCACGCTGCCACTCGTCGGGCGCAGGCGGGAATGGGAGAGGCTTCACGCGGCGTGGCTCCAGGCCATGGAGGGCCCCGCCGGCTTCGCGCTGATAACGGGTGAAGCGGGGATCGGGAAATCGCGGCTGGCGGAGGAACTTCTCAGCGTAGCGGACGGCGAGGGCTTCGCGGTTGCGAGGACGCGCTCGTATGCGGCCGAGGGTCAGCTTTCCCTTGCACCGGCGGCTGACTGGCTTCGCAGCGATGTCCTGCGGAGGAATCTGGGCAAGCTCGATCCGGTGTGGCGTACCGAAGTGTCGCGCATCCTCCCCGAGTTGACCTCAGAGTACCCGGGATTGCCGCCTTATGAGCCGGTCACGAAGTACGGCCAACGGCAGCGGTTCTTCGAAGCTCTGGCGCGCGCGGTGTTGGCCGCACCTCAGCCATTACTGTTGCTGATTGACGACCTGCAATGGTGCGATCAGGAAACTCTTGAGTGGCTGCATTTTCTCTTGCGTTTCGACCCCGCGGCCAAAATGCTGATCCTCGGTACCGCGAGATACGAGGAGGTGCCGCCCCAGCATCCTCTGTGCTCGCTTGTGCTGCATCTGCGAAGCACGGTCCAAGTCACCGAGCTGAGGCTGCAGCCGTTCGATGCGGCGGAGACAGCCAGGCTGGCCGCTCAGGTGGCGGGCCGCGACCTGGATATGGACTCGGCAATGCGGCTGTATCGCGAAACGGAAGGAAACCCGCTTTTTGTGGTGGAGACCATCCGGTCACAGGGTGAAGGGAAATCAGGAGGCGAAGCGGGGGGGCGGTCGCGCGCTTTAGAGCCCCTGATTCCCGTCCCCGGCAAGGTTCAGGCGATCATTTCGGGCCGCCTGGCGCAATTGTCCGCGTCCGCCCGGGAACTGGCCTATCTGGCCGCGGCAAGCGGACGGGCATTCACGGTCGATCTGCTGATCGAAGCCGGTCACAGCGACGAAGAAAGTATTGTGCGCGCGCTGGAGGAACTGTGTCAGAAGCGCATTGTGCAGGAGCAGTCTCCGAACAACTACGACTTCAGTCACGACAAACTGCGCGAGATCGCTTACACCGAGATCAGCGGACCCCAACGCTGGCTGTTGCACCGTCGCATTGCGCAGGCACTGGAGGTGATGAACGCTGACGATCTATCCCCGATCAGCGGCCAAATCGCCTGGCAATACGAGCGCGCCGCCGTGTTCGACCGGGCCATCGCGAACTACCAGCGTGTCGCGGCCGCAGCGCAGCGTCTCTATGCAAACGAGGACGCGGTCAACTTGCTTTCACGCGGCTTGGCGTTGCTGGAGCAACTGCCGGCAGGCGCGAAACGCGACGCGCAGGAGTTGAATCTTCAGCTGGCGCTGGCGCCGCTCTACCGGATGACGAAAGGGTGGACATCGCCCGAGGTGGAACAAGCGCTCGATCGCGCCATGGAGTTGTGCGACAAGGTCGGAGATGACACGCAGCGCGCGCAGTTGTTCTACGGCCTGGAATCGCTCTACGTTGTTCAGGCCAAGCTTGAAAAAGTGCAGTTGGCCTCGGATGAGCTGCATCGGCTCTACCATCGGACACAGGCCAGGCCTCCGTTAGAGGCTGACATTATGCGGATCGGCTCTCGATTACACCTCGGACGCATCGCTGAGGCCAACGAGGAGTTTGAGCGTATGCTGGCCGCCGCCAACCCCTCGCAACTTCAACGCATTTCCGAAGAGCAAGGCTGGAACTTCGCCGCTCACGGACGCGCCTGGCAGGCCCACGCGTTATGGCTCCTGGGCTACCCACATTCGGCATTGCTCCGCGCTCTTGAAGGGGTGGAACTGGCAAACGATCTGGGCCAGCCCTTCAACCAGGCGCTGACCGCAACCTATCTGGCGCTGCTGCAACAATTGTGTGCAGATGAGTCGACCGCCAGAGCGAGCGCGGATAAGGCCCTGGCCCTCACCACCGAATATAAGGCCCCCTATTACCGTGCCTGGTCCTCCATTCTGGTCTGCTACGCGCAGGCTCGAGAGCGGCCCGGGAGGGCGACCCTTGCCAGCCTGCGGGAGTCAATCGAGGTCTTCAAAGCCAGCGGTGCCCGAATCCGCTTGCCTTACTATTTCGGGCTGGTGGCGCAGGTGTGCGGGCAGGCTGAGCGCGTCGAAGACGGGCTGGCGGCGGTTGACGAGGCCATGGCTGCATCCCGCGCGCACAACGAACGCTGGTGGGACGCGGAGCTGCACCGTCTCCGCGGCGAGCTGTTGCTTGCCGGAGGCGCGGACGCCAGCGAGGTCAAAGCGGCCTACCTCCGTGCCATCGAAATCGCACGCAGCCAGCAGGCGCGCGCGCTGGAACTGCGCGCCGCGATGAGCCTGGCGCGCTCGTCATCCGGGCAGCAGGAGGCCGGAGATGCATGGTCCCTGCTGCGGAACCTGTATTCCTGGTTCACCGAAGGCATGGACTCGCCCGATCTCCAGTCCGCCGGCTCACTCCTGGCCAGGGCATCAGCAGGGTTCGGCGGCGAGCCTAACGCCTGAATAACGATTTCCTGCCTTCGGCCTTCGATCTTGTTTCAAAAACTCCCCGTTTTCTTGCCCGACCGAACGCTTTCCTAACGCGGCGGCTGTTATCTTGGCGCCTTTAGACGCTGAGATTCCTTTCGTGACCGGCACCGCAGCGCTATCAAAGCGCGAGGCGCGGGAATTCTCGGCGGCCCCAAGTGCTTCCGAAGGTCAAGCGCTACTCGACAGCTCGAGAATCGATGCTCACAGCAGACAGGAGGACAACGATGGTGCCAAAGCAACAAGCAGCAAGCAGACTGAGCGCAGCGGCGGTTCAGGATTTCAGGCCGCGCCTGCGGGGCGAAATGATCCAGCCGGGCGACGCAGCCTACGAGTCCGCGCGCAAGGTGTATAACGCCATGATCGACAAGCATCCCGCGCTGATCGTACGCTGCGCCGACGTGGCAGACGTCATCGCGGGCGTCAACTTTGCGCGCGACTGCGAGTTGACCCTGGCGGTGCGCGGAGGCGGGCACAACGGACCGGGCCTCGGCGTCTGCGACGAGGGTCTGGTGCTCGACTTGTCGCGGATGAAGGGTGTCCGCGTCGACCCGGCCTCCCGCGCCGTCAGGGTCGAGGGTGGCTGCACCTGGGGCGCCGTGGACCACGCGACCCATCCGTTCGGTCTGGCCACGCCGAGTGGTTTTATCTCAAGCACCGGCGTAGGCGGGCTGACGCTGGGCGGCGGCATTGGCTGTCTCGCCCGAACTTATGGACTGACGATTGACAACCTCCTGGAGGTGGATCTGGTACTGGCCGACGGCCGCTTCGTCACTGCCAATCCCAGGGAAAACGCTGAGCTCTTCTGGGCGGTACGCGGCGGAGGGGGCAACTTCGGCGTAGTGACCTCCTTTGTCTTCAAACTCCATCCGATCAGTACCGTCTATGGCGGTCCCATGATCTGGCCCCTGGAACAGGCGTCCGATCTGCTGAAGTTCTGGCGGGACTTCATCATGACAGCGCCGCAGGACATCAATGGCTGGTTCGGGTTCATGACCGTTCCGCCCGCTCCGCCGTTTCCAGAGCAATTCCACATGAAAAAGATGTGCGCGGTGGTATGGTGTTACACCGGTCCCTTGGACAAGGCTGAAGAGCGCTTCAAACCCATTCGCGCTTTTGGACCACCGGCGGTGGACTTCGCCGGGCCGATTCCCTGGCCGATATTGCAGAGCATGTTCGACGCGCTATACCCAGCCGGTCTGCAATGGTATTGGAAGGCCGACTTCTTCCGGGAGTTGAATGACCAGGCGATCGATCTGCATGTCAAGTATGGCGCGCAACTTCCGACGATGCACTCGACCATGCATATCTACCCCATTAACGGCGCGGCGCATAGCGTTGGCACAGCCGACACCGCCTTCAGCTTTCGCGACGTCAACTTTGCCCAGGTGATCGTTGGGGTTCATCCTGACGCCTCCCAGAACGCTCGGATGATCGCTTGGGCCAAGGATTACTGGCTGGCGCTGCACGCCCACTCGGCGGGCGGGGCCTACCTCAACATGGTCATGGACGAGGGCGAGGACATGGTCAAAGCAGCTTATCGCGACAACTACCCGCGACTCGCGCAGATCAAGGCCACCTACGACCCGAAAAACTTCTTCCATGTAAATCAGAACATCAAGCCGGCAGTGTGATGCGCGGGCGGCGCCGCGCGTGCAATCATGGCGCGGGCGGCGCCGCCACCTCACGAATAATCAGCCCGGTACGAGGATTCAGGTACCCGAAGGCGTCACCAACGTACCACGGCGTCCCGCCGACTCTCGCCGCGATGATCGATCGCACGGCGTTCACTCGAATTTGGAGCAGGGTCGCGGCCAAACTGGCTGGAACGCAAGGGTGCGGCTGGAGAGTACGGCGTGTCCCATCCTCGGAAATCAGGGGTCGATCATATCCGATAGGCTGACTCGGTTTCACGCCAGAAGGGGCTTACACTACATACTTGGGCCTGCGATGACCAGGGACCTCAATCGGCGGCGATTTCTTTCCGTTGGAGCGGCAAGCCTCGCGGCTCTGCCGGTCCACAGCCTGAATTCGGAGAAGCCCTCGCCCGCCGAAACTTCGCAGCGCAGGTTCTACTCGGTTTTGAGCGTAGGCCGGCTCGGGTTCGAGGCCAGCTTTATCGAATCCCTGGATCTCGCCGTCAGGCACGGCTTCGAAGGCGTGGATCCCGATCCCAATTACTTCGCGTCTCTCGGCGAGGATGGGCTCAAGCGGCTGCTTGATGACTTGCGCGCGAGGAATCTCAAGTTCGGCGCCGCGGGTCTGCCGGTCGAGTTTCGCAAGGACGAAACCACCTTCGCCGGCGGGCTGAAGATGCTTCCAGCCACAGCCGATATTCTGCGGCGCGCGGGAATCCGGCGCGTAAGCACCTGGGTTCTGCCCTGCAGCAACGAGCTCACCTCTCTGCAGAATTTCCGTCAGCACGCCGACCGTCTGCATCAATGCGCGAAGATCCTCGGCGATTACGACCAGAAGCTCGGCCTGGAATACGTGGCCCCGCGTACCCTCTGGAGGAGCGAGCGGCATCCCTTTGTGCACACGCTGAGCGAAACGAGAGAGCTCACCGTGGCGATCGGTACGAGCAATCTTGGAATTCAGCTCGATAGCTGGCACTGGTTCAACGCGGAGGAGACCGCGAAGGATCTGCTGACGCTGCGCGGCTCCGACGTGGTGACCGTCGACCTGAACGATGCGCCGCGGGGCCTCACATTCGACGAGTACCAGGACGATCATCGTGAGTTGCCCGCCGCCACGGGCGTGATTCCCGTGAGAGACTTCCTGAACGCGCTCGTTCAGATGCAGTATGACGGTCCGATCCAGGCGGAGCCCTTCAATGCCGCTCTGCGTGCGCTGCCGCTCGATCAGGCCTGTGCGATCACGGCCTCGGCCATGAAGAGGGCGTTCGGAATTCCCGGCGTGGAATCCTGATCTTCGTCCAGCCGTTGACTTGCGCACCCTGGGAGTGGATTATGGTCGCATCCAGTTGCTGGGCACTTCCAGAACCGGGAAAGTCGCGATGACAAGACGCAAGGCCTTGATCGGAACTTTCGCGACTGGAGCTCTGATCGGCAGTCGGGCAGGCTTCGGGAAAGCATCGCAACCCATTACCTCCGTAAAGTTCGACCTGCCGGTCAAATCTTGCGACTGTCACACCCACATTTTCGATCCTCTTCACTTTCCGTATTCGCCGCACCGCACCTATACGCCCGAGGCTGCTTTGCCCGAGGAGATGGCAGCCCTCCATCGGGCGCTCCACGTCGAGCGCGTTGTGATCGTCACGCCGAGTGTCTATGGGACTGATAACTCGGCCACACTTTTCGGCATCACAGCGCGCGGCAGCAGTGCCCGGGGCGTAGCCGTAATCGACGAGAGGACGAAGGAGAGCGAACTCGACACGATGGCGGGAGCCGGAGTACGGGGCGTCCGGTTTAATCTCGTTACCACCGGCGGGATTGACCTGGGTGCGGCTCGCCGGCAAGTCACGCGGGCAAACCACCGCATCAAGCGTCACAACTGGCACATCCAGATCTATGCCAGGCCTGAAGTGATTTCCAGCCTCAGGGGCCTGATTCAGGACTTATCAGTTCCCGTGGTGTTCGATCACTTCGGCGGAATGCAGGCTGATTTGGGAATAGAGCAACCGGGGTTTGTGGACCTGGTCGAACTGGTTGCGTCGGGCAAGGCCTACGTGAAACTCTCCGCGGCGTATCGCGCGTCGAAGCGGGGGCCCGATTACCCCGATGTGGTGCCGTTCGCAAAAGCACTCATCGCCGCCAACGAGGAACGCGTGCTTTGGGGAACCGACTGGCCTCATCCTGGCACTACCCCGCCTCCAGGCGGCCAGCGAACGGACGTCACCCCGTTGCTCCAGATCGACGACGGGCGCCTGCTCAACCAATTCGCGGTTTGGGCGCCGGACCCGGCCGTTCGCCAGAAGATACTTGTGGATAACCGGGCCCGACTGTATGGCTTCTGACCCGCGAGAAGGCAAGGCGCTCACGTCTCTACCTCTCTGACACCGGCAGCAGACCGCACAGGATCAGGATTCCGAGCAGCACGAATGATGTTTTCGCAATGCTCGATAGATCGGGCGCGAGTATCAGGTGCTGCGCGTCCGGCTGGTAAAGAAGTGCGGGAATGATGTACGAGGTCCGAGAAGCCAGCATCACGCCCGCGGCTGCGTGGGCAACGGAGACAGCAACGCTGTCGGAAAGCAGTTCGCCGGTGAGGGGGCGCTGAAGTTATCGAGGGCCACCATACGCGTCTCCGTGACATCGGCTCATCTCCTTGCGCGTGGATGTTGAGCAGGGATCGAGGCCTGATCTATGAAGTAATACGAGAGGCGGAGGTCTAAGTTTCACTGCCTCTGTTGGCTGGTGTCTCTGGCACAACCCATGAGTCACCACGCCCTGCAAGGGATTTGAGGCTGGCGCCTCCTTTCGGTCCCCGGAAATTCCTGTGACTCTGGCGCCCGGTACGCGTGGTACACTGTATCGGCGCCTGATACCCGACGGTTCGGTTGCTCCGGTCAGGACTTGATCTAGGAGTTCCCGCCTCAAGCCCCGGTATATTCTTCGGGGTGGTACGAAGCAAGGCTGATAACTCAAGGGGCTGGCTGTGTTTGTTCGGGAAACGAGCGGGCGGTCCCCTCCCGGGCCGCATCTCGGCCGTCGCCGGGTGTACTGCCGGCCGCCCGATGGGTATTGATCCCCACAAAGGAGTGATGTGCCACTGACTGTCAATGAGGGTCCGGTCTCGAATCAGGTCAGGTGTCCGCCCAACAGTGCGGCCTGGAAAGAAGTAGTCTCCAAATACCAGCAGCCGTCGCTCTGGCGCAGCGTCTATCAGCTTGTCAACTCGTTTGTACCCTACGGATTGCTCTGGTACCTGGCGTACCGCAGCCTCGCCCTTTCCTATTTGATCAGCGTGCCGCTGGTGATCCTGGCGGCCGGCTTTCTCATGCGCCTCTTCATCATCCAGCACGACTGCGGCCACGGTTCCTTCTTCAGATCACAAAGAGCCAATGACATCGTCGGCTTCATCACTGGCGTGTTAACCCTGACACCCTACCACTTCTGGCGCTGGGAGCACGCTGTGCACCACGCCGGCTCGGGCGATCTCGACCGGCGCACTTTGGGCGCGGTGTGGACTCTGACGGTTCAGGAATACCTTGATGCTCCGTTGTGGAAGCGAATCCTCTATCGCCTGGTGCGCAACCCATTTGTGCTCCTCGTGTTCGTGCCGTCGATCCTGTTCCTGATCCTGCACCGATTTGCTTCCACCCGGGCGAGCCGGCGGGATCGGCTTTCGGTCTATTGGACGAATCTGGCGATTGTGGCGCTGGCGGTGGTGTTGAGCCTGCTCATGAGCCTCAAGGCCTACCTGACGATCCACTTTTCGATCATGGCGGTGAGCGGTACCGTGGGAGTTTGGCTGTTTTATGTGCAGCATCAGTTCGAAGGAGTCAACTGGCAGCGCCATCGTGAATGGGATTATACGTCGGCCGCCCTGGAAGGCAGTTCGTATTACAAGCTACCCAGGATCCTGCAGTGGTTCTCAGGCAACATCGGTTTTCATCATATCCATCACTTAAGCCCGCGGATTCCCAACTACTACCTGGAAAAGTGCCACAATCATGATCCCCTGTTCCAACGCGTGGTAACCCTGACCCTCACCTCAAGCTTGAAATCACTCAGGCACCAGTTATGGGACGAAGCCCACCACCGCCTCGTCGGGTTCCGTTATCTCAGGACGTTTCGAAGACGGCACCGATCCGAGGATTATCCCCGCGATTGTGCCGGGGTGGGGTGACAACCCGGCAATCTCGGGGTCGGTACGGCCTCTCCGACGACCACCCGCACCGTTGTGGGTAACAACACCTACGCACCAGTTTGGGTTCAAACTTCCAGCACTTTCGGAACCTGGCTTCAATTGGCCAACGCCAGCAACGGCGGCCGCACGTGGAACATCCTTTCTGCGGGCAGCGCCAATAGCGGGGGCGCGGGCAGTCTGGGAATCACCGATCTTACCGGCACTAGCAAGCTCCTCCGTCATGCCCCACAGGGCATGCACCTCACCACGCGGCCGTCTGGTCCGGCTATCGAACGCCAACGATCCGATTAGAAACTGCCCGCGTATTCCAAGGGCAATAAGTCCTGTCCCCGGCGGACCACGGCGAATCGCACCGCCGGTGGCGAATTGGGGCCAATCTGCAATTTGACAAACCCTACGCTGCGCCCCAGAATGAACGTTAAGCGCGCCATCGCGATGGCTGGCGCCCGACCACCGCAAGCCAAGGATCTCATGAGCAACCGAGTTCATCCACAGGACGTAATGAAGGCTCTGAGCGATGTCCGCGATCCGGCCGGAAGGGGCATCGTGGCTCTGGGGTGCGTGAAGGGGGTCGAGGTCGGCGAGGGACGCGTGTCCGTCGCCCTGGAATTGCCGCCGTCGATCACGGTCACCACGGCCGCGGGCCAGCAATTGCTGCGCGATATCCATAACGCGGTGGAGGCGCTCGATGCGGGCAAGGTGGAGATTCACGTCGCGCGCCCGCAAGCCGAACCCGCCGGCGCTTCCGGACCTACGCGCGCCCCGGGCGCCGGACACGGTAGCGTGCCCTCCGAAGCTGCCGCGCCGCCCCCCAAGCTCGCCCCCGGCGTCAAGACCACAATCGCGGTCGCCAGTGGCAAAGGCGGCGTAGGCAAGTCGACCGTGGCCGCCAATCTTGCCGTTGCGCTCGCCTCGGCAGGGCACGCCGTAGGCTTGATGGATACCGACGTCTACGGGCCGAGCGTCCCGATTCTCGTCGGCGCGCAACACGATCCGGAAGTTGTGCAAGGCAAGATCGAGCCTCCCGTCGAGCACGGCGTGAAGATCATCTCCATGGGCTATTTCCTGCCCAAAGACGAGGCTGTGATCTGGCGCGGCCCCATGCTGCACAAGACGGTGCAGCAGTTTCTGGGCGATGTGCGCTGGGGCAGTCTCGACTATCTGGTGATCGATCTGCCGCCCGGCACCGGCGACATCCAGCTGAGTCTGTGCCAGACGGCCTCGCTGACCGGCGCCGTGATCGTCTCCACTCCGCAGGATCTGGCGCTGACCGTCGCGTCCAAGGCGATCGCGATGTTCCAGAAGCTGAACGTGCCCATTCTCGGCATCGTCGAGAACATGAGCTATTACGTCTGCAGTGCCTGCGGGCATCGCGAGGAGATTTTCGGGCACGGCGGGGCGCGCGCGGCAGCCGAGCGACTGGGATTTCCCTTCCTCGGCGAGATCCCGCTCGATCTGCGCATCCGGACGGAGAGCGATCGAGGCCAGCCCGTGGCGCTGGACGGCACGACCCGGCAGGGCAAAGCCTTCCGCGACGTGGCCGCAGCGCTCGAAGCCGAGTTGGCGAAGACCCAGCTGGCGGAAGAGATCGTCATTGAGTGATTGGGGCGATTGATTCATTCATTGACTCATTGACTCAATGGGTCATTTCTGGCCTTTCCAATGACCATCCTTGCCCGAAAGGTAACCCTCGCCGCTGAGAACAAATCCATCGCCATCGAGTGGTCGGATGGGCATCGCAGCCTCTATCCCTACGCTTACCTGCGTGAGAAGTGCCCTTGCGCGACCTGCACGGACGCACACGGGACAGGCTCGCGTCCCACGGCGCGGCGCGCGGCAGCATCGAGCGCGCTGCCGATGTATCAGGAGCCGCTGAAGCCTGTGAAGGCCGAGGCCGTGGGCCGCTACGCTTTGGGCATCACCTGGAGCGACGGGCACGCGACGGGAATTTATAGCTTCGACTATCTGCGCGGACTTTGCCCGTGCGGACAATGCGAATCAGGGGAGTAGGGTCCCGGGCGTCGGGGGTGATGTCGGACGGTTGAACGAACCGTCGGACGGTCTCATGGTTCGCCACCACTGACTGTAGTGAGTGTCGGCCTGCCGACTCTCGCGACGTGCTCTTAACTGTCGACCGTCGACTAGACTCCCAACTTCGACTGTCAACTGTGACTGCGATTTGGACCATCTTCGTGAAAGACCTGCGCGTGGAGTGGCGCAGCCGCGAGGCGCTGAGCGCGATGTGCGTTTTCGGCCTCCTGGTGGTGTTTCTGTTCAATTTTTCGTTCAACACCGGCCGCGAAGAATCGCTGCGGATGCTGCCGGGGTTGCTGTGGATCGCCTTTGCCTTCGCCGGCATTCTCGGATTCAACCGCTCCTTCGCTGCCGAGCGTGAGAACGGGTGCATCGAAGCGTTGTCCTTGACGCCCGCCGATCCCGGCGCGATATTTGCGGGAAAACTGCTCGCCAACCTCGTCTTCCTGGGCATCGCGGAGGCGGTGATGGTATTCGCCGCCGCGCTCTGGTATAACTTTTCCTTCGTGCCGGCGCTCGGGTCGTTCTGCGCCATTGTGCTGCTGGGGACGCTGGGGTACGCCGCGCTCGGCACCATCTTCGGGGCCGTCGCGGCCAACACGCGGATGCGTGAGGTGATGTTACCCGTCCTGCAGTTCCCTGTGGCATTCTGGATCCTGGTACTGGCGAGCGACGCCAGCGCCGACGCATTGCGCGGCGCGTCCGCGGCTGCGGTACGAGGCGGAATCGAGCGCGTCGGCGGCGTGAGCCTGGTGTTCACGGTGGCATCGTTTTTGCTCTTCGAATATGTCTTGGAGGAATAGGTCGGGAAAGTCGGACAGTTTCGTCAGCACCTTAGCAGGTCACCGCCGGCGCGTGCGCCACGGGCCAAGCGCGTACTGGGGTGCTGACATGCTGACTCACTAAGACCTGACGTACAGACCTCGCCAATGAGCAAGAGATTTCCATTGAGTCTTCATCTCGCCATCTCCCTCGTGTGGATGGTGATCGCTCTTTACCTGATCTTCCTCTATGCGCCCGAGGAACTGACCATGGGCGAGGTGCAACGGATCTTTTACATTCACTTTTCCCTCGCCATGACCGCGCTGTTCGCGTACTTCTTCGTATTTCTCGGCAGCATTGGCTACCTGTGGAAACGCTCCCGAGCCGCGGATGATTTCGCGTACGGCTGCGCCGAAGTAGGATTTGTTTACTGCTGCGGTGTTTTGGTGACGGGGCCGCTGTGGGCGAAGCCGGTCTGGGGCATCTGGTGGACCTGGGACGCGCGCCTCACGTCCACATTTATTTTGTGGCTGCTTTACATCGCTTACCTGATGCTGCGCGCTTATGTGACCAACCCGGGACGCATCGAGCCGCTGGCGGCGGTAGTGGGCACGCTCGGATTCATCACCTCCATCGTGGACTACATGGCAATTCGCTGGTGGCGCACGCAGCATCCGCAACCGGTAATCGGCGGTGGTCCGGGATCCGGCATGGCTCTCAGTATGTGGTTGACGACCTTCGTAACCTGGGGTGCGCTACTGTGCCTCTTCTTTTATCTGGTGCGGCTGCGCACCGGCATCGCGCGCGCGCGCCGCGCCGTCAGCATCGCGCGGCAACAGATGGCGGCGTGATCTGCGGCTGCGCTCTACGAGGGCCGGTCTTCAAACAAAACGGTCGGCGCTCCTGGAGCGCCGCTACAATCGGTCTAAGGAGTACCGTGGTCAACAAGTACCTGTTTGCAGCTTACGCCCTCGTCTGGATCATTTTCATGGTCTATGCCTGGAGCCTGTCTCGCCGGCAGTCGCGCCTGAGGAAGGAAATTGAGGATCTGAAGGCCCGGACCGAGGTCCCCAAGGTATTCAGGGGCTGACGTGGCCACATGGTCCGTCCGAGTTCGTCCGCGCGGCTGACTGCGCCTGCTTGCGCCCGACGATTCTGATTCCTGCCACTAATCCTGCGCCCCTCGCATCAACTGTTCTAAGGAGGATCAAATGCAGCTGGGAATGATCGGCCTGGGCCGCATGGGCTCCAACATGGTGAGGCGTCTGTTGGCTCGCGGCCACGAGTGCGTGGTCTTCGACGCGCAGCAGGCCGCTGTGGAAACTCTTGCGAAGAGCGGGGCGGCCGGCGCGACTTCTCTCGACGATTTCGTTACCAGGCTGCGCCCGCCGCGGGCAGTCTGGTTGATGGTTCCGGCAGCCGTGGTGGACTCGATGATCGGCCAGCTCGAATCGCGCCTGCAAAACGGCGATACGATCATCGACGGCGGCAATTCCTATTATCGCGACGACATCGACCGCGCCGAGCGGCTGAAGCCTCGCGGCCTGCACTACGTGGACGCGGGAACCAGCGGCGGCGTCTGGGGACTGGAGCGCGGCTACTGCCTGATGATCGGCGGAGAACCCGAAATCGTGCAACGTCTCGATCCGGTTTTCTCGGCGCTCGCCCCGGGACCCGGCGCTGCGCCGCCCACCCCCGGACGCAAGCCCGGACAAGGCACTGCTGACCAGGGCTATTTGCACTGCGGGCCGAACGGCGCCGGTCATTTCGTCAAGATGGTCCACAACGGTATCGAGTACGGACTGATGGCGGCGTACGCCGAGGGCTTGAACATTTTGCGCCACGCCAACGTCGGGAAACACACAGAAGAGATCGATGCCGAAACCACGCCGCTCCGCGATCCCAAGTACTACCAGTTCGACTTGAATCTGGCGGAGATAAGCGAGGTCTGGCGCAGGGGAAGCGTGATCAGCTCCTGGCTGCTCGACTTGACAGCGGCAGCGCTCAACAAAAGCCCGGATCTCGACGAGTACGAGGGGCGCGTTTCCGATTCCGGCGAAGGCCGCTGGACGTCGCTTGCCGCCATCGACGAGGGCGTGCCGGCGACGCTGTTGACGGCGGCGCTTTATTCGCGCTTTGGGTCGCGCGGGCAGGATGAATTTGCCAACAAGGTTCTGGCCGCGATGCGGTTTGCCTTTGGCGGCCATCTCGAAAAGAAGAGTTGAATCCAGGAGCTTTCATGCCCGATCATTCCGATGCTCTCGTGTTGTTTGGCGCCTCGGGCGACCTCGCCCATAAGAAGATTCTGCCGGCTCTGTACAAGATGTTGTGGCGTGGCAATCTCACTGTGCCCGTGATCGGTGTAGCTCTCTCCAACTGGAATCGAGACAACTTCATCGAACACGCCCGCGACGCCGTGAAACAGCACATCGGCGCCGTTGACGAGCAAACGTTCAATCGGTTCGCCGAGAAGCTGGAGTACATTGACGGCGATTATCGCAACCCTCAGACGTTTCAGAAGCTGCACGATTTGCTGGGCAGCGCGACTCACCCGCTCTATTACCTGGCGATTCCGCCCAGCATGTTCGAGCAGGTCACCCAGAACCTGGACACGTCGGCCTGCGCTGACTGCTCGCGCGTGGTGATCGAAAAGCCTTTCGGCCGCGACCTGGAATCGGCGAAAAAGCTCAACGCCGATCTCGCCAAGGTATTTCCCGAGTCGAATATCTTCCGCATTGATCATTACCTCGGCAAGGAAACCACGCTGAACTTCATGTTCTTCCGGTTTGCCAACGCCTTCCTCGAACCCATCTGGAACCGCAACTTCGTGAGCAGCGTGCAAATCACGATGGCCGAGAGCTTCGGCGTGCAGGGCCGCGGCAAGTTCTACGAGGAGTCGGGCTGCATTCGCGATGTGATCCAGAACCACATGATGCAAGTGGTCGCTTACCTCGCCGAAGAGCCTCCCGCAGCCGGCGCGCCTGACGCCATGCGCGATGCGCGCAGCAAGGTGCTCCATGCCATCCGGCCGCTCAGTCCGGACGACCTCGTGCGCGGGCAGTTCAAGGGCTACCGCAAGGAGCCGGGCGTCGCGCACGACTCCCGGGTTGAGACTTTTGCCGCCGTGCGCCTCTACATCGATTCCTGGCGCTGGGGAGGGGTACCTTTCTACATTCGCTCCGGAAAGTGCCTGCCTGTGACCGCGACGGAAGTCTTCGTGATGCTCAAGCGTCCGCCGCAGACGCTTTTCGGCGATCTGTACATGCCGCAGGGAGACAACTACGTTCGCTTCCGGCTGAGCCCGGATATTGCCACTGCCGTCGGCGCGCTGGCGAAGCGTCCCGGCAGTGCCGATACCGATCAGGTGGAATTACTCGTCGCCCGCAACCCTGATCCCGAGGAGATGGAGGCCTACGAGCGGTTGCTATGGATGGCGATGCTCGGTGAGTCGACGCTTTTTGCGCGACAGGATGCCGTGGAGGCCGCGTGGCGCGTGGTCGATCCCATCCTGAACGCCTCGACACCTTTGTACGAATACGATCAGGGAGCTTGGGGACCGAAAGAGGCCGATCACATTGTGCTTGACGGCGGGTGGCACAATCCCCAGACATCCGGTACCTAAAGGCCGCTCGCTCCCCTTTTCTTAAGAGCCTCCGGGAACAACCGCATCAGGACCGTGCCACATCGAAACGTGATGCGACGCAACTTTTCCCGAACGCGCTGAACCGCCAGGAGAATAGGACATCGAGGCAGATTCGCCGCGCCCGCCACTGACGATCACCCGGCCAGATGCGTGTCGCCGCGACCGGGGCTTGATCTTTTTCGCAGTCCAGAGTCTCACGAGCCGATGGCGACACGGCTGCGATTCAATTCAGATTCCGGCGGCGCGGCGAGAGCGGCTGCTGGACGTGCTCCTCAGGCGGCGGTTCCGGCACCCGCCGCTCAGCAAAGAAGCCGAGTTCTTCGCTGCGGTTGATTTTCTTCAGCGCGTAGAGTCCTTCCAGAATGAATTCAGCCCCAGCGACCCGCAGCGCCGGATCGGCGTCGCGCTCAATGTCGAGCTTTTCGGTCTTCTCCAGCAGCCCCTGAATGTTCTGAAGCTGGCGGTAGACTTCGCGAACCGGCGCGTCGGCAGCGTACTTCAACGTGCCGCCGAGTTCGAACCACTGCACGACGCTCTGCATGGGGACGCCGTCGAAGTGCTTCTTGAAGACGCGCGCCGTCGCCTGCCGGATAATGTCGCGCGCGACCGTGTCGGCGCCCTTAAGCTCGCCCTCGTACTCCAGCTCGAACTTGCCCGTGATCGAAGGCAGAGCCGCGTAGATGTCCACCAGACGCGCCGCGGCGTGGTCCTCGTGATTGCGCAGCGCCCTCTGCTCCGCGTTTGATATCACATTCTCGAGACACGAAATCGGCAGGCGCTGGCTGACGCCGCTGCGCTTGTCGATCTTCTTTTCCTGCCGCGCTTCGAAAGCGACGCTCTCGATGACTTCCCGCACGAATTGCGGTATCGACAGGCGTCCGGTCTCAGGGCGCTCCGTCCACGCCTCCTGCGCCGTGATCGCCATGGCGTGTTCCAGCGTGGCCGGATAGTGGGTGCGGATCTCCGATCCGATGCGGTCCTTGAGCGGGGTGATGATCTTGCCGCGCGCCGTGTAGTCCTCGGGATTCGCGGTGAAGACCAGCATGACATCAAGCGGCAGGCGCACCGGATAGCCTTTAATCTGAACGTCGCCTTCCTGCATGATGTTGAACAGCCCTACCTGGATCTTCCCCGCGAGGTCCGGCAGTTCGTTGATGGCGAAGATGCCGCGATTGGCCCGCGGCAGCAGGCCATAGTGAATCGTGAGCTCACTCGAAAGCGCGTGACCGCCGCGCGCCGCCTTGATGGGATCGACATCGCCGATGATGTCGGAGATGGTCACGTCGGGCGTGGCCAGCTTTTCTACGAATCGATAGTGGCGCTGCAGGTAAGCGATAGGCGTCGAGTCGCCCTGCTCCTGCAGCCGGTTCTGACAGTCACGGCACAGCGGCCGGAAGGGATCGTCGTGAATCTCGCAGCCAGCCAGGTAGGGCATCTCCTCATCGAGGAGGCCGACCAGTGAACGAAGAATGCGGCTCTTGGCCTGGCCGCGCAGGCCGAGCAGGATGAAATTGTGGCGCGACAGGACGGCGTTGGCGATCTGCGGAATGACGGTATCATCGTAGCCGACGATGCCCGGGAAAACAGTCTCGCCGGTCCGCATCTTCGAGATCAGGTTCGAACGCAGTTCCTCCTTGACGCTGCGCGGGCGATAACCGGATCGTTTGAGTTCTCCAAGGGTATTAGGTTTTGCCATGGCTCATTATACCTTGAGGCGCGAACTGTCCTTCATTCGGACCCGCTGGACGGAATCAAGTGCCCGTTGCCCGACGCCTTGGTGCGGGCTTGCTGCCGGCGTTCCAGCGCCGGAATGAGCTTCTCCATCACGTCGGAGAGCCTTCGCAGGCGTTCCCGCTCGTCGCGCATCACCAGAACTTGCTGCTTGAACTCCGGGCCGATTGGCAGGGCGGCGGCGATCTGAAAAGACAGTCGGCGGAACTCGCGCTCAAGTCCCGCCGGGTCGGCGGTGATCTCAAGCCGCTGCAGCACGTCGCGGAACAGGCTTCGTGCGCGGTCGACCTGCGACTTGTCGGGGACGGCCGTTTCCTCATCGTCGAAGAACTCGACAGCCGCTCTGAGGTACGGTTTCCGGTCGTTGGTGAAGAGGACCTCAAAGCGCCGCTGGCCGACGGCGAGGATGTCCATTCTCCCGTCGTCGTGGCGCCGGATGACGTCCTTGATGCGGGCCGTGCACCCCACACGTTGCGCCTGCTTGCCGCGGAGGTACACCACGCCGAATTCGGCCTCGTCCGGCGCGCGCTCCCGCTTCTCAAGGCATTCGCCTATCATTTCCTTGTAGCGCTCTTCGAAGATGTGCAGAGGGACGACTTCGTCCGGGACCAGAACTATTTCGAGGAGAAAGAGCGGCAAGAGGAACTCGTCCATACAGCCCCCGCGATTATAGCACCTTGTGCGCGCTGCTACGGGAACGTCGCGAATCAGATAAACTGGCAGGGAACCTATGCACATGGCGAAAACGCCGGCCGTAGTCCTGTCGCTGGGTGCGCTTTTCGTTCTGGCAGGCCCTTGCAGCGCGATTTCGGACGGCACACGGACGGTAATCGACGAAACAGGCCGCAGAATCGCGATTCCCGGGCATCCGCAGCGCATCGTGTCGCTCGCGCCCAGCATCACCGAGACCGTGTACGCGCTGGGTCAGGACGACAAGATCGCCGGCGACACCGATTACTGCGATTATCCCGCCGCGGCAATCAAGAAACCGCACGTGGGCGCGGTGCTGAATCCCAGCATCGAGAAGATCGTCTCGCTCAAGCCCGACCTGGTGATCGGCAGCGCGGAAGCGAACCGGCGCGAAACTGCGGACCAACTGGCGCGGTTGGGAATTCCCCTGTACGGCTTGTCGGATAAGAGCCTCGACGACGTGCTCAGGTCCATCCGCGATCTGGGCATGCTGCTGGACTGCCAGGCCCAGGCGACGGCCCTCGCTTCCAGCCTCGAAGCCCGCGTACAGGCGGTTGAGCATCGCGTGGCCGGCTTGCCTGAACCGAGGGTCCTCTTCGTAACCTGGTACCAGCCGCTGATTACGGTCGGCGCTCATAGCTTTGTCGCCGACGTCATCCGGCGCGCCGGCGGCCGCTCGATCTCGGACGATCTGCCGGGCGAGTGGCCGCGTCTCAGCATCGAAGCGGTGCTGGCGCGAAATCCGGACATCATCCTGCTGCCGAAGTCGCACACCTACACGCCGTCGCTCGAGGATCTGCGGCATCTGCCGGGCTGGCGCGACCTGGCGGCCGTCAAGGCAGGCCGGGTTTACTTCGTCTCCGACACGATTGTGCGCCCCTGCCCTCGTCTCGTGGATTCGCTCGAAGAAGTGGCCGCGATCCTGCATCCAACGAAGACAGCAACGGCGGCTGGACAGCGAAGAGCGAATAGTCACCGGCTCGCCACTCGCCCTTCGCTACTCGCCATTCGCTCCCTCGACTCCATCACGGAGCCGGCCCGATGACGCTCGCAGCCACCCGGCGCAATACCTTGGGCGTGGCGCTCGGGCTCAGCATCCTGCTGCTGCTCGCCGCGCTGGTAGCGCTCGCGGTGGGCGGCGTTCATCTGTCGATCGCCCGGGTCTGGGCCGGGCTTCTGGAACGCGGCGGCGACACCGAGGCGCTGGCGATTGTGCGCGACCTCCGCCTGCCGCGGGTGCTGCTGGCGGCGCTGGTGGGCGCGGCACTCGCGGTCTCCGGCACCGCGTTGCAGGCGCTGCTGCGCAATCCGTTGGCTGACCCGTACGTGCTTGGCATTTCGAGCGGCGCCGCGCTCGGCGAGATCCTGGCGCTGTGGCTCGGCGGATTGTGGGCGGCTGCCGCACCGGCCATGGCTTTTGCGGGAGCCGCCGCGACCACCGGCTGGGTCTACCTGCTCGGACGCCGCGGCGGACGGCTGGCCAGTTACACGCTGGTGCTCGCGGGGGTGGTCACGGCGTCGTTTCTGTCGGCCGTCATCCTGTTCGTGCTCACGCTGCTTTCCACGCGCGACGTGCGCGGCACGGCGTTCTGGCTGATGGGCGACCTGAGCGTGGTCACCAACGCGCGCATCGGATTGCTCACACCGGTGATCGTGCTCGCCATTGTCGCGCTCTATGCCTTCGCCAAGGATCTGAACGTCCTGCTGCTCGGCGATGTGGAAGCGGGGCACCTTGGAGTATCGGTGGCGCGCGTCGAGACACTGGTGTTCCTGCTCGCTTCCCTGCTGACCGGCCTCGCGGTCTCGGTCAGCGGCGCCATCGGGTATCTCGGATTGCTGGTGCCGCATCTTGGACGGATGCTCGTGGGCAGCGATCATCGCCTGCTGCTCCCGGCCGCGGCGCTCGGCGGCGCCACGATCCTGATTCTGGCTGACACCCTCGCGCGCACCGTCGTCGCGCCGCTCGAACTGCCCGTCGGCGCCGTGACGGCCGTCGCCGGCGCGCCGGTGTTCATCTACCTTCTGCGGCGCGCAGCGGGATGACAAGAAGTGGCGAGTGACAAGTGACGAGCATTCCTCCGCATTCTCTGGGGTTTCTCTGTACCTCTGTGGTGAAGCCTCTTTCTAGACGTGATGCTGGCGTTTACGATATGGGAACTTGCGAAGATCGATCGGGACGGCTTTCGGTCGACCGCGTCACATTCGGCTATCCGCACTTCGCGCTCGGACCCGCGAGTTTCGAGGCGCAGGCGGGCGAGCTTGTCGCCATCATCGGTCCGAACGGCTCCGGGAAGTCCACGCTGCTCGAACTCGCGAGCGGCCATTTGCAGCCCGCGTCGGGCAAGGTGACGCTCGACGGCCAGGACCTGCACGTCATGCCCGCAGCATCCCGCGCGCGGCTGGTCGGGATCGCGCGGCAGGACACGCCGCTGCTGTTCTCGTTCACGGTTCGCGAGTTCATTCGCCAGGGACGGCATCCGCACGTCGGACGCCGGTTGTTCGAGAGCGGCGAGGACGAGCGCTGGGTGGATTGGGCCGCGACCGAGACGGCGATCGAGCCTCTCGCCGGCCGGCGCGTGACCGAGATCAGCGGCGGGGAGTTCCAGCGCGCGGTGCTGGCGCGGACGCTCGCGCAACGGCCGCGGCTGCTGCTGCTCGACGAGCCCACGGCCAATCTCGACATCGGCTATCAGATCGAAATGCTCGGGCTGCTGAGGCGCCTGGCGGCCGCTGAACCTTTCGTGGCGATTCTGGTCACGCACGAGATCAATCTGGCCGCGGAGATGTGCGACCGCATTTTACTCCTTGACGCAGGGCGGCTGGTGCGCCAGGGAGCGCCGAGCGACGTTCTCGAGACCGCGGAACTCACCCGCGTCTTCCGGACTCCGGTCGCGGTCGACCGGAACCCATCGAGTGGCCGGCCGCGGGTGACCTGGGTGACCCGGTAGCATCCTGCCCTACCGATTCCGAGCCGCCGCCACCCCCGGCCACAACTTATTACCGGAACCACCCCCCGACCCCTCCTTATCAAGGAGGGGGGCCCCTTCAGAGAATTGGCTTCGTTTGGCTTCGCTTTTGGCCATTTTTCGAGTCGATTTGTTGATTCCAAAGGGCTTCTTGGCTTCGTTTCCCTAAATTTTAGGATCTTTTTTCCGAACAAATTCGGCTCGAAGGCGGGTGGTTGTTCCTCCTGGCCGGGCGCCAGGAAGGCTAGCGCGACGACGTGCCGATGCTCATCACGCGTGGAGCACTCCCCGGCGAAGCCGGTCGAAAGAGTCGCTTCGTTTGGCTTCGTTTTGGCGTCGCTTTCGAACCCGTTTGTTGATTCCACAGGACTTCTTGGCTTCGTTTTGGGAAGATTTGACCGGGGGGAGGGGGTGTCTTTTTCGGGTCCGCGGCATAATGCAGAGGCTATCGCGGCCGCTGACTTAGGTAGTCGTTGATCGCCCGGAATCCAAGCAGCCGGCACAACTGGCCTCCGATCCCTCTGCCACCTGGGAATCCGCGAATTTGGTGCCAGTCGAGCCATGAGGGGCGCCGAACCGGAACCTGATCCGACCCGGGCCGTCAGCAGGTGGCGAACTGCGGCCCGGAGCTTTCCCCGTTCCGGGGGCAACCCGGAGGTTCGGATCTTATATTTCATGTTGCAGGGCGACATGAGCGCCTGGAGGTAGTGTGCATTATGATAAACAAAAGTCAATACTACAAAGTAATCAGATTGCCGATCTTTTTAGAGGCCCCTCGCTGGCGTGTCTTATCCCCGGATGCGCGCACGTCGAACGCGGGCACGCCGCCGGGTTCTTATAACCTCATCGTCAGGGGCACACTCAAATCGGGGACAGCAGTGCTGGTTCACATAGGTGGGGCTGACGCTGGCAGTGAAGCACGTCTCAGATTGCCAGGTCTCAGTCGCGAATCGGGAGGCGCGGCGATCCGGGGGTTTCCGTAACCCTCCGGATCCGCCGCGAGTTAAGTGACTAGGATGAAAGCTTCCGGCGGCGCGCGAGGGTGAGGCCGAGAAGGCCGATGCCCAGGAGGACGAGGGATGCCGGTTCCGGGGTGGCGCACTGAGTGAGACTCAGGTTCCCATCCGCCGACATGCCGCTCCCCGGCCCGGAGCCCATCAACGTGATCTGAAAGGTTCCTTTAACGCCGGTAACGGAACTTGACAGTCCGAGATAGCTCAAGAGTTGGGGATCCACCCAACCGTAGATGTCCGCCGAGGCGAAACTGATTTCTCCGCCGTCTTGGGTAGCGGTCTCGCCCGGCCTGTCGAACTGCCCGTAAAAGAGGGTAACCGGGGTGCACGAGGCAGCAGGAGGCACGCAACCGGTGATCACCAAGGACCAGGGTGCGCTCGTGCCGAATTTCCACGGGTCGGAATTGGTGCCGCTTCCGCTCTGGAAAGCGCCGCTTGTGAACCATTCGGTTGCGTCAGAAACTGAGTAAGTGTCGGAGCCGCTGACAACGTTCATGCCCAGCGAAGTTGCCGTCAGCGGACCCGTGCCGTTCCACGACCATATCCCGCCGTTACCGGAGCCTGCGAAATCGATGGAACCGCACCAAGCCGGCAGCGACGCGAGCAGTAAACTCACAGCGAGAAAAGCCGTTCTCTTGGCGAGCATCAGACGCTCCTTTCGTCAGCCTTCCATCCAGAAGGCCGCCGGTCCCGAAGTTCAGGGATTTTTGCTCCTTGACTCTATTACGAAACTCGACATCCGCAATACGGCTATTTACTGACGTATGGCAACGACAACACCGTATACAGAAGTAGTAATAACGGGCACCGGGCAGGGCTGTCTTTGTGGTTAGAAAGCTGCGGCAGAACGCCGGCATGGGCCCGGCGCGGGCTAACCCGGCTTTTAGGGAAACCGTAAAACCCACTTTCCATGCTGAACAGAACCCCTGCCCGTTCGGGGCAGCTCAGCCCCAATGACCCGGATACCGCGATCGTCGTAGAAGCATGAGCTTGCACCCCAAGTCCACCTGGAGAAATTCTGCGTTGGCACAACCGTGTGCGCCGCCGGTCTTGAGGCGGCATTAGACCTAAGTGAGAGTTCAGCGATGATGGGCTAGCGTCATCGGCCTACAAGCACGAACGCTCCCCAGTAATACGGCCGATCATCTCCATCCCAGCGCGCCCTGATTTCATCTCTCATCTTAGTCTGCGCGTCGTGCAAAGCGTCGTATTTGTCTTCGCCTGAAAGCCACTTTTGATAGAACAAAGTCATCAGGTCTCGCGTCTCCAGATCCGGAGCCTTCCACATACTCATCAGCACCGATTCCGATCCCGCCTCCTGGAGAGCCCGTCGAAGTCCGAACACACCCTCGCCGTTGTTCTCAATCCTGCCTCGTCCCGTCTCGCATGCGCTCAGCACCACCAGTTCTGTACCTTGGAGATCCAAGGTGGCGACCTCCGAGGCAGTGAGAACTCCGTTGTCTGCGTCATTGGGGAGCGCTTCCCCTTTCAACGCCCTGTCAGCTCCCGCAAACATCAGACCGGACCTCAGCATGGGATCTTCCATCGGGAAGCGCAAATCGGCCGCAAGGTCGGGCAGCTTGTGCGCGCTTTCCGGCGAGAAAAATCCGTGCGTCGCTACGTGCAGGAGCCGCGGATGCCGCACGTTTTGGATGACTTCTTTGCGTGCCGACTCCTGGGTGTAGGGTGGCTTTGCGTCCCAGTTGGCTTGCTTTAGCAGAGCGAAGATGTTCCTCACTTCCGTCTCTGTACCTTTCAGGGGACAGAGCACCCCGCCGGGCGGAAGATCCGGGCATTCACTGTTCTGCGGGCTGCCTGGAATCGCGTTCCGAGCTATCTCGGCGACCAGCGGAGTTGCCGATGACCCGTCGTTCGGGAGTTTGGCGCCAGGGCGACCCGCCTGCAAGTCGAATTTTGGGTTCCCCAGCAGGACCGCCGATTTTTCCGCGCTGTGACCAGCCGGACGCAGAAGATCCTTGGTACTAAAGACGTCGCGAATATCGAATTTATCGAGGAGCAGGTGGCCGTCTTCGGTGGGCAGAACAGCGAAGGAAACTGCGTTCAGAACTCCGTCGGTGGAAACGTACACTCGGCGGTGGCCGGCGAGTCCTGGCTCGAGAGGCTTCCAAAAAGCCCGATAGAATTGCATTCCTGCGCCTTCAGCAGGAACCTCCGCGACGAGTCTCCAGTAATCCTGGAGCGTATCGCCTTCCAGTTGGCGGGCCTCACCCAAAGGCACAAGGGACGGGCCGGCGGCTTCGGGCGTCAGTACCAGCGCCACATAGTAACCATTCCCCGTCCACTGTTTGCCGTCGTGATAGTCGAAGCGGACAAACTCAATGGCGGCCTCGCCGGGTTTGAGGGCGTTCCGCACGTCCTGCCATGTAGCTCGCGCCAGCCTTCTCTCCTCGGCCAGGGCGCTCGAGCGCCGTACCAGGTTCGTCTCCACCGCGGCGCTTTCCTGCCTCAACTGCTCCACTGTGTTTTGCCATTGTTCCAGGCCGGTTTTGGGAGGATTGCGCAGGCCCGCCAATTGCGTTCGCAAACTCGAGAGCTGCTCAAACAAGTTTTGAGCTTCCTTGTCGCCACTGGCCGTGATCCTGGCGCGAATCGCAGCCATACTGTTGGCAATCAGCCCCTTCTCCCAGAGAGCGGCATCATACATGTTTCCAAGTAGCGTGGGGTCCTGGCGCCAGCGGTTGAAACAAACGCTGAAATACAAGGGAATCCCAAAGGCGACGGAGTCGAGAAATTGCAGGCGGTCGCCCTCTGTCTGGTACGTGAACTGCTCCTGGAACCGGCCTTGGAGGACCTGCAGATCGCGATTCAGGAGCGGCATGGCATCGGCATACATCCGCTGCGAATAATAAACGATCGCCAGGTTCTGCAGGTCTCGCTCCACCGCCGGGTGGTTATTGCCCAAAACCTTTTCGTGAATCGCCAGGGCGTGCTGCAAGAACTCCTGGGCCTCAGCATACCTTCCTTCCGAGTAGCACAACGCCCCCAGGTTGGCGCGCGAGGTGGCCACTGCAACGGAATCCTTGCCGAGAGCGGCTTCCTGAATAGCGAGGTCATGCCGCAATAAGCGCTCGGCTTCCGGATACTTGCCTTCACTTCTTAGCACCTCCCCGAGATCGTTGAGCGCCAAGGCGACGTACGGGTGCTGATCACCCAGCGTGCTCTCGGACATCTCCAGGGCCTGTCGCAGCAGTTTTTCAGCGTCGGGATACTTTTCCTGCGCGTAATACAGCACACCCATGTTCAACCACGCCTGGGCCGCGTCTGGGTCCCTGGAATTTGAGACCGTGCCCCAGTCAGCCACAGCGCGCTTTAGGACCCGCTCGGCATCGGCATACCTGCCCAGAGAGGTGTACAGGGCTCCCAAATTGCTCAACGACCTCGCTTCATCGGGATGCTCGGGCCCGGGCGCCTTTTCCTGGATGGCGAGAGCGTCGCGGTAGAACTGCTCGGCATCCTCGTACTTTCCGAGAGCATAGCTTACTTGGCCCAAATTGTTGCGAATGAGGCCGAGGCGACGGTCGTCCGGGGCTAGAGTCCCCTTCCAGATCTCCAGCGCCCGCCGGTAGAGCTTTTCGGCGTCGCCATACCTTCCCTGATCGTAATCCATGAGCGCCAGATTATTCAGTGCGGCTGCCACGTGCGCCTGCTCGGGGCTGCCAGCTTCCTCCCAAATGGCCAGCGCATCTCTGTAGAGCGGCTCGGCTTCGTTGTATCTGCCTAGCGCCCTGTACAACTCCGCCAGGTTGTTCATCGAGGCCGCTGTGGCCACATGGTTGGGTCCGAAGGTAGCCCGGGCCACCTTAAGGGCTTCGTCCGCCACGGGAATGGCTTCGGTGTATCTTCCCTGCGCGTACAACTGCATCAAGCTCTGGCTCAACTCCCTCCAACGAGCCTCTTGGCCGGCTAGCGGCCGGGCCACGACCAGACACAGCAGACAAGCCGCCAACAACTCGGCCCGGGTTCGGCGAAAGAGCGTCATATTGCCGTCCTCGCAGATCAGCATGCCCTACGAACGCGCAGCTTCAATGCACCCATGTAATCCACTTATCGAGCGCGTGCTGAACTTCGGGCAGACCGGTGGCCAGAATGGTTATTGTGGTGCGCAGCTTCAAGACGAACAGTTCTGTCGTCTTCGGTTCCCAAAAACGTTCTTGGGCGGCTTGGTTTAGGAATTCATTCATCCACCAGGAGATCAAATCAGTCTGCTCGGTGGGCACAGTGGAGAGATCCTGTAGCAAGTAGGGAGGGTTTGGGCCGCCACTTAAGGGCTTTAGGCCGGAGACCAGGTAGATTCCCGATTTACGATCCCCCGGCAGGACATCCAGAAGTAAGCGGGCTCTGGCATAGTCGTAGTGCTCCAAGACCCAAGCGGCGTCAGCGGCCTTTGGCGCCGCCGTCCCTAAAGGCAGATAGGTGATGTTGAGCTTGCCGCGTGACTGCTTTCCGAACTCGGCCACGTCGTCAATCATGGCGAGATACGCCTGCACAACCAGCCGATAGCGCTGGAGCGTACTCGCTGTCGGATGTGAGCCCAGAAGCAGGTAGCTGTAAAGTCCGTAGCCCGCCGCCTCCGGCTGGTCTCTGAGCAGAAAGGTCCGGCCCGTTTCGCGAGCGAGCGGTGCTCCCCGCTCAAGTTCGCTCACCACAACCCGAACGGAGCAGCTGGCGGGAGGAATTGCGCCGTCTTCTACTTTCACTTCCGCCCGGTAGATTCCGGAGCGAACGCCTTTGAGATCCCAGCGCGCTTCCCGGCCGGGGCTGCTGATCGTGCCGGCGGTCACCGTCCAGGTGTACCGCAAGGTCCGGCCAGTCATTTCCGACGCCCATGCCCTCAGCATTACGCTTCCGTCAGACGGCACCAGAGGCCTTTCGGGGCTGCAGGCAACCAGCACCGAGGGGCTCGCACTCTCGTTTGCCTGGCCACCGAAAGCGGCAGTGCTCTGAACGAGGAGAGAAGCCAGAATAGCTCCACTGAGTGTCTTCATGGCTTTGTCACCTTACTTTGCTTCTCTTGCCGGTTGCGAATCCTAGTCCAGGTCCACCTGGTGAAGAGCACGACCGCAAGCCAAGCTCCGACGACGATCACCGTGTCTGAAGGCTGCAATTTCAGATTCTGTTCGTAGAAGAAGACCCAGGTAGCCAGGGAGAGGGCGATGACAGTCAACGTTGTGGCAACGGACTTCACGGCTTTGGGCTGTCCTGACCGGTCTCAATCTTCCGCGATATCCGGGCGGGAATCACGGGCTTCCCGAGAACAAACAAATCCGCTACTCGGCTTTCCTGATGAGGTAGTTCGATACCCGCCATTTTCCATCTTTGTTAAGCTTCGGGATCACAAGCTCGACGACAGACTTCAGGTTCTCGAAGGAGCTCTCGTACCGGATGGCAACATATTCACCTGGTGGCCCAAAGGAAGGATTTGTCAACAAATCGGACTTCGCGAGCTTTCGCGAGACGAGTTTGCCGAGAGCGGCGCGCGACTTAAGTTGGTCTTCCCAGGCCTCACGGGTGACGGTTTGTTTGAATCCCGGATCCGCAGCATCCCAGCTTTCACCGTATTTCCCGGCGTCCAGCAGCGCTAACCATTCCTCGGCCGCTTTCTGGGCCAACGCCTGGGAGCTGTCCTGCTCGTTGGCTCTGATTACAGCGCCTAGACTCAGCGCCAGAACTGCGCAGACGGCGAATTGAATGGATCTGCGCTGGCAAAATGCCCTTTGAACCTTCACGCCGTGGAATTGCCAGCTTGTCATCGGCGCAAACCGTCCAGAGGCACCCTTTGATTGAACAGCCCCTCTCGGTACCTCACGCTCCGCATCCCCCCGTCCCTCACTGCCTGAAAGATAACTTACCCGGAATTTCCACTATGAGCTTGCCCCGTCCGAGAACGTACCACCTAGCCACCCAAAACGCAATGGGAGGCCGGCCTGGGCACTTTGACATATGGTCGGCAACCGCTAGATGTGGTCTGGGCTCTCGTTCCGAGTGGGTTGTGCTTGGATGACGGGGCACTCCGAAGCTACCCCAGCGTGGCGCGACGGGCCAGTTCGCGACGTGGCGAGCCCGAAATGCGTGGGCGAATTTCTGAAAGCGTGTACCAACCTAATCTCTCATTCCTGGCCGCTGGCGCGCCAGCCGCAGCAACTCGGGATACAGCATCTCCACCTGACGCCGCGTCTCCGCGACGCTCCCCGATGTGTCGATCACGTAATCGGCGCGGCGGCGTTTTTCGTCGCCGGGCATTTGCGCCTGGATGCGTTGCTCAGCTTGTTTGCGCGAAAGGGTGCCTTTGGCCAGCAGGCGTTCGAGCTGCTGCTCCGGCCGGCACCAGGTGACGATCACTTTCAGGAATCGCGATTCGATGTGCGCCTCGTAGATCAGCGCCGCGTCTGAGATCACGACGGCCGCGGGATTCCCGGCGTGATATTCCGCCAGCAATTCCCGGCGGCGAGCCATGATGGCGGGATGGATGATGGCGTTGAGCGCGGCGCGCCGGGCGGGGTCGGCGAACACGATCTCGCCAAGGCTGGCGCGGTTAATTTCGCCGGCGGCGTCGAGGATGGCGCGTCCGAATCGATCCACGATCTGCGCGTGGACGGCGCTTCCGGCACGAAGCAGCTCGTGCCCCAGGCGGTCGGCGTCGATGATCTTCGCGCCCAGGTCGCGAAACATAGCGGCCACGGTGCTCTTGCCGGAAGCGATGCCGCCCGTGAGGCCGAAAGATGGCACGTGCTGTACTCCGCAATTCGACAAGTGACAAGTGACGAGGAGTAGGGGCTAGTCGTTCGGGGCCAGGGCAAGCGGCACTCTGATCGGTGACAAGTGGCAGGTGGCGAGGGGCATGCAGCGACTGAACGAATCGCGATTAGGGAGGACCAAATCCACTAGCCACTTATCGACAGCCGCCATAGCCACTCGCCACCTGTCAATTGTCACTCTTCATCCTAGCCCCGGACTCACCGCTCCGCCACTCGCCATTCGCCCCTAGCCGCTCATCGCCTGCCCCTGATCTTTGGCCCTTCTGAGCCTCGCCGCCCTCACCGTATTCGACATCAGCATGGCGATGGTCAGCGGGCCGACGCCGCCGGGCACCGGCGTGTACGCTCCGGCGCGCGCGCGGACGTCCTCGGGCTGGACGTCGCCGATCAGCACGGAGCCCCTGGACTCGAGCTTGCGCAGGGCCTCGGCCGTGTCGTGGAAAGCGCCCCGAACTTCTTCGGCGCTGGCCAGACGATTCATTCCCACGTCGATCACGGTCGCTCCCGGCCGGATGAAGTCGCCGGTCACAAACGCCGGACGGCCCATGGCCGCCACCAGAATATCGGCTTCCCGCGCCACGGCCGGAAGGTCGCGCGTGCGCGAATGGCAGATCGTCACCGTGGCGTGCTGATGCAGCAGCAGCAGGGCCATCGGTTTGCCTACGATGTCACTGCGGCCGACCACCACGGCGCGCGCGCCGTTGATGGGAATCTGGTAGCGGCGCAGCATTTCCATGATTCCGGCCGGCGTGCAGGCCACAAGATTCGGGCGCCCAGCCACCAGGCGTCCGACGTTGGCGGGATGGAATCCGTCCACGTCCTTGGCAGGATCGACCGCTTCGAGGATGCGGCGGGTATCGATCTGCGAGGGCAGCGGAAGCTGCACCAGGATGCCGTCGATCTCGTCGCGCCGGTTCAGGGTGTCGACCAGGGCCAGCAACTCGCCCGTGGTCATGGTCGCGGGCCGCTCGACCTTCTCGCTATAGAGTCCAAGCGTTTCGCAGGCCTTTACCTTGCTGCGCACGTAAATCTGCGAAGCCGGGTTCTCGCCAACCAGCACGGCCGCGAGCCCCGGCGTGATGCCGCGTGCCTTCAGAGCCGCGATCTCGCCGGCCAGCTCCGTCTGGATTTCATCGCGAATCTTCAGCCCGTCAAGTATGGTTGCGCTCATCGTTCACCTTCAAATAATCCTTGACCCCAGACTAGCAGGCTGCCGAAAGAAAGTTTGAGGAGCGTAGCGGCGAGTTTACTTCGCCATAAGCCCAACGCTCTCAATACACGCGTGGCGGCCTAAAGCCGCCCCTACACGCTTTCCGGCAGCCTGCTAGGATACTCCAGGCGTGGCTTGCGGCGCGATGCTATTGAGGTTCGCAGATTATTGAACAAGTAGCGCGCCTGTCCCAGGCGCGCCAGTCGTGCCAGTCGCGGCCGGGACGCCCGCGCTACAGCATAACCCTGTCCAGGCTTCAGCACAGAGATCGCGGACGATTCGCGGAGGTCATGGAGAGGAAGCTTTCAGGCCGTCGCGGCCCGCTGCAACCAAAGCGGGAGCAAGTGGCAAGCGGCTCCTGAAAAGTGGCTGGTGGCAAGCAACTCGATGTTCCGCTTATCATGGTTGTCGATGGCTAACTCAACCGATGGTGGCATGACAGATACTCCCATTCTCGCGCGCTTTCGACTGCTCGAGCACACGGCGCCGACACCTCCGGCGATCCCGGACATCGACGGCACGGTTGTCGCCGCTCTCGATGAACTCCGGCTCGAGCGCAATCGCCTGGACGGACGCCGTATCGCCGTGGCTGCGGGCAGCCGTGGCATCGCGAGTCTGCGCGAGGTGGTCCGCGCGGCCTGCCAGTGGCTGATCCGCCAGGGCGCCCGGCCTTTTGTGTTTCCGGCGATGGGCAGCCACGGCGGCGCCACCGACGAGGGCCAGCGCCAGGTGCTGGAGGAGTACGGCGTGGTGCCGGAGTTCGTGGGCGCCGAGGTGCGCTCGTCGATGATCGCAGTCCAGGCCGGCACGACTCCGGAAGGGTTTCCGACCTTTATGGACCGCAACGCGTGGGAGTCCGACGGGGTCCTGGTGATCAATCGCGTGAAGCCGCACACGGGATTCTCCGGAAGCGTGGAGAGCGGCCTCGCGAAAATGATGACCGTCGGCATGGGCAAGGAGCAGGGGGCGCGCAATTTCCACCGCCTGGCGGCGCGGCACGGCTACGAACCTGTGATCCGCGCCGTCGCGACGAGTGTCCTCGGCACGGGCAAGATTCTGGCCGGCCTCGCGCTCGCGGAGAACTCGAAGCATGAACTTGCAGCAATCCGAGGCACGCGGCCGGAGAATCTGCTGGCCGTCGAGGAGGCGACACTTGCCCTCGCCAAAAGCATGGTGCCGCGTATTCCGTTTTCAAAACTCGATCTGCTGGTGGTGGACGAAATCGGCAAAAACATCAGCGGCAGCGGCATGGATACGAAGGTGATCGGACGCGGGATTCCGTTCGCGCCGGGCGAGGCGCCCGAAATCAGGATGATCTACGCGCGCGACCTCACGGAAGAGAGCGGGGGCAACGGCCTCGGCGCGAGTCTCGCCGACATCATCCACGAGCGGCTGTACCGCAAGATCGATTTCGCCAAGATGCACGTGAACGGGCGCGCCTCGCTGCACCCGGCCGTGGTCGGCGTGCCCATGTGGTTCGGCGCCGACCGCGACGCGCTGGAGTTTGCCCTGCGCGCGATCGGCAGTCCGGAGCCCGGCGAACAGCGCGCGGCCTGGATTCGCAACACCTTGTGCCTCGACCGCATTCTGGTATCGGAGTCTCTGGCAGCGGAGGCAGACGGGCTGGATGGCTGGCGAGTAGCGGCGGCCGGCAGGGAGATCGGATTCGACGGCGCGGGAGATGTGGCCGGCCCGGTGTTCGGATGAGCTCGGTAGTGCAGAAGCGGAACGCGAGAGTTTGCCCTCTCACCGCTGCCTTACATCGTGGTGTACTCGATTATTGAGGTCCTGCACATTCGCCACACCGCCCCAGACAGGCCGTAGGTGGCCGGGGTCGCAACAGGGCGGGGTCACGCGCTCGCGAGTTGACTCCAGCGAACAGCGAAGTCCAGAATAGTGCTTCGAGCCGCGGCTGCGTTGGGCTTGGGGATGTTGCGAGGACATCGATGAAGGCCATGCTGCTGATCCTCATGGCGTTGTTCGCATCTTGCGCCGTCCTCACCGCTCAGGATGCCAGGCAGGCCGATTCCAGCCAGGCAAAGACCGGGGAGCAGCGCAGTCAGCCGGCCCGGAACCAGAAGACGGCCGCCAAAACTGCTTTGGCGCCTCAGCTTCAGGATGCGACGGCGCCCGGCACACCGGTGACTTCCCGTGGTCCATTGCTGCTGAAGGGTGCCGGCCCGGCGAACGTGGAGGACGCGGCTCGCCGGGCGGCTCACGATCTGGCCGCCGGCCAGAAAGAGCCGTCAACCAAGAGCGGCGGCATGACGAAAGACGCCCCCAAAATCGGGAAAGACTCATCAAGCTCGTCCGCGCCCTCCGGGATTGGCGAGTTCCAGGCAGTCCCGGGTGGCACGAGCCGGACATCAGCCGGTCCGGTGGTCCAGAAGAGCAGCTCGGCCGCGAAGAGAATTCACGGTGAGATCTACGGCGCCGGCGGGACGGCGGGACGCGCCGGCAGCGAGTCCGTCGGGGCGACGTCCCGGAGCGGCAAGACGTCGGTATATGTGCAGTCGGATCAGGCGGCACCCAGCGCCGCACCGCCGAAGTAACCGAAACCGGAATCGGACTGAAAGTGGGCCTTCGACGAATTGATGAAGCCGGGAAGCCAAAGCCGCCGGGGGAGTGCTGGAGGGATAGGGATAAAGAGATTCCAATGCCTAATCGCCCGTCAAGCTCGCACATTCTTCTCCCACGCCACGCTCGCCTGATCGCGGCGGCCCTTGTCTTGGGATCGACGCTGCTAACCGGTTCGGCCGCTCACGGGGCGAGCGCGCCGGGCGCGACCACCCTCGACTGCGGAGAGGTCCAGAGCACGATCCTGGGCCGCTCCGTGTCCTTCTGCGCCGACTTGCCTGCGGACTACGCCACCAGTACAAAACGCTATCCCGTGCTCTACTTCCTGCACGGGCTGTTTGAGAACGAGCGGAGTTGGGCTGAGCGTGGCGGGAAAGACATTCTGGACGGCATGCTGGCCAAGGGCGAGTTGGAGCCTTTCATCGTGGTCTGTCCCGATGCCGGCAAGACGTTCTACGTGAATTCCTACGACGGCAAGGTCCGCTATGAGGATTTTTTCGTGCAGGAGTTCATCCCTTACATCGAGCAGCACTACCGCACGGTTGCGACTCGCGCCGGGCGCGGCCTCTTCGGAGTTTCGATGGGAGGGTTCGGGTCGCTGCACATCGGATTCCGCCATGCGAACTTGTTCGGCGCCGTCAGCGCGCAGAGCGCCGCGTTGCTGCCAAAGCTCCCGAACCCGTTCCCGGCGACGCGACGATGGCAGTTCTACGCCCAGTTGCTGCAGGAACCGTTCGGCTCACCTCTCAATGAGGCCTATTTCGAAGCCAACAATCCCATCGATCTGGCCGAACATTCGGACACGTTCAAGGGCCTGAGGCTCTACTTCGATTGCGGCGACCACGATCGCTATGGGTTCCTTGAAGGCAACCAGGATCTGGACAAGATTCTGACGGCGCAGCATTTCCCGCATGAATTCGCGGCGCGCGAGGGCGATCACGGCTGGAGCTACGAAGAAGACTACATGCACTTCGCCCTGCAGTTTCACAGTCAGGAGTTCCACCAGGCGCTGGCGTCCGCGAAAGCGCCGGGTTCGACGGCGGGTGGGAGGTCAAAGTGACCGGGTGGCGAAGCGCTGGTCGCATGGCCGGTCGTGCGCCCGATCCTCTGCCTCGTTCTCTGGCGCTGATGGGCATCAGCCTGCTGGCGATCGCGGTGCCCGTTTTGGCGCAGAATCCGGCGAGAGCGCGACCGGCTGGATCGGCTGCGGCGGAGATCCCGGCGCAGGAGCGCGCCCAGGCCGAGGCCAAGGTCGTCAGCTACATCCGCGAGCATTTGCAGCCCGGCCGACCGCTGCTGATCACCGAACTGGAGAAGACTTTTACGCAGCCTGCGGAGCGCCTGGCGCTGGGGAAACTGTACAGCGCCTTTTTCCGGATTCCGCTTTTCGTGGCCGGATACCAGCAGAAGCTCGGGCATCCACCGACGCTCGCCACCATTGCCGATCAGTTTGACCTGCACGTGCCGGGCGAGGCTGATCTGTTGCTGCGGGTGATGGACTCTGATCCCCGCGTGCCGCATTTCCTGAGCCGGGATTCGCGCACCGGCGAGATCACCAAAGTGGATGTGGCGGCGATCCGCTCCGACCCGCGTTTCGGCCAGGCACTCGATCATCAGATCGCGGGCTGGGAAGGGCGGCGCCCGCCGGCGCTCACTCTGCAGGGGCTCGACGGGCAGCCGATCACGCTCAGCAACCCGTCCGGCAAGGGTCTGCTGCTGGAAGTCTGGTTCACGGGCTGTCCGCCGTGCATGCAGGAGACGCCGGTGCTGGTGAACCTGAGTCGCGAGTTCGCAGGCAAAGGTCTCCTGATCGTGGGGGCCAACGCCGACCAACTGCTCGGGCTGAGCTACACCGACGCGGTGCGGCAGCGCTATGTCCGCGAGCACCACGTGGATTTTCCCATCGCCGAGTGGGACAAGGCCGCGAATGCCGCTTATGGCGGGATCTCGATTTTTCCCACGCTGTTTCTCATGAATTCGAGCGGCGTGGTGCAACAGCACTGGGTCGGATTCGTGAGCGCTCAAGAGCTGCGGGCCGCCGCCGGGAAGCTTGTTTCCGGAGACGCGGGCAGCGCAGCAGGCGGACGCTGAGAATCGGAAGCATGGCCGCCGGGTGGTACACCCGGCGCGACTCGGCGCAACCCAATCGGCCAAAAGTGGCAAGCGGCTAGTGTGCCGTCCGCTAAACAGATGGACAACTGGTGTGCTCGTAGCGGCGGCTTTATGCCGCCACCGCGAATTGAGAATGCTGAAGTTATGGCGACGTAAAGTCGCCGCTACATTGTCCACCTGAATACTGGGCAGCACGCTCGTGGCGAGCAAGAATGCCTCCGTGTGTGGTGAGGAAGTTCAGGTTTTGTATTGCAGAGTGCCGAACTCCGGGCGGAACACGCAGCCAGAGCCAATTCCCGCAGGCGCTGAAAGAGGGGACGTGACGCAGGCCCGGCTGGAGTTCAAAACGCCTGCGGTTCGCTCTCCTTGGCCTCGTCCGGTTCACAGGGGATTCCTTTGGCTCGCCCTCGTGATTCTGGCTCAGGCGCCGCTCGCCGCCGGCGACTCGGGTTTATGGGGACGAAACGTCGTCGACATGCGGCTTCAGGCAGACGCCGATCTGACCCTCCAGCAGTTCGTTAAAGAAGTCGCGCAGCAGAAAGGCCAGCCTCTCGATCCCTCCAAAGTCAACCTGAGCTTGAAGAACCTGTACGCCACCGGGCGCTTTGTGGAGTTGACCGCCGAGGCCAAACCGCAAGGCGAAGGCGTGGTGCTGATCTTTCAGGCCCGGGCGCGCTACTTCGTCGGCGTCGTACGCGTGGAGGGCGCGCCGCCCAACGCCGACCCGGCGGCACTGACGTCGGGCGCAGGCCTCCATCTCGGCGAACCCTGCTCCCGGGAATCACTCGAGCGGGCCAAGTCCAGAATTCTCGCGGCGCTTGCTTCCAACGCCTACTACCGGGCGACGGTCAAGGTCCAGGAGCAGCGGCGCCGCGAATCGGAGGAGAGCGACATCATCTTTACGGTAACCGCGGGCCGTCCGGCGCGGCTGGCACGTATCGACTTCACCGGCAGTCCGGGTGTGCCCGGCGCCACCCTGGTCCGCGAAGCAGGTTGGAAAACCGGAACCGAGCTGACGCAAGCCCGCCTGCAGCGCGGCCTCTCCCGACTGCATAACTTCTACGTCAAGCGAAATCATCTGGAGGCTTCGGCGCTTGCCGCCAACCGCTCTTACGATCGGCGCGCGAACACAGAACAACTCGTCGTCAAGGTCGAGGCGGGGCCGGAGATCCGTATCCGGGTCGCCGGCGCTCACATTTCGGCTTCGGACCTGCGCGCCATCCTGCCCGCGTATCTCGAATCGAGCGCCGATGCGTTGACGCTGCTCGACGGTGAGCCGGTACTGGCGAACTATTTCAGAGATCGCGGATATTTCAACGCCCGCGTGAAGCTTTCAGATCAGGGTGCGGCCCCAATCCGGCAGGCGGGGACAATCACCTACACGGTGAACCTGGGGTCGCGGGGGAGATTCGTGGGCTACAGGTTCCGCGGCAACCGCTCGGTTCCGGTCGCCGACCTCTCGGGAGCCGTCCTGCTGCAGCCGGCAGCCTTCGAACTGCGGCGGGGCCGCTTCGATCAGGATCTGCTCGATCGTTCGGTTCAGGGCATGACAGCTCTTTATCAGAATCGCGGCTTCGCCGAAGCCAGGGTGACGGCATCGCTCAACGAGGCGTATCAAGGCGAAGCGGGGCATCTCTTCGTCACCTTTAACATCGAGGAGGGCGCCCAGACCCACGTGCGCCACATGACCATCGTGGGTATGAGCGAAGACCTTCGCAAAGGACTCGGCTCGCTGCTCACAGCACCCGGCGAGCCTTACTCCCCGGTGCGGGCCCGGGGCGACCGCGATTCAATCGCAAGCTACCTGGTGAACCACGGCTACGAACGAGCCGATGTGCAATGGCATGCTTCGGAAGCCACGGACCGGCACGAGGTCGACGTGGAGTATACGGTCGAAACCGGCGTAAAAGAGACCGTCGCGCGCGTGGTGATCCTGGGCAACGACTTCACACGTGACAGCGTGATCAGTCGTCAGCTCAGCGTTGGCGCGGGGCAGGCTCTTAGCGAGAGTTCATTGCTGCAGACGGAGCAGCAATTGTATGACCTCGGGCTTTTCAATCAGGTGCAGGTCACCACTCAGAATCCCGCCGGGTCATCTCCGGAGAAGACCTTGCTGGTCGGCGTGGAGGAGGCCAAGCGCTGGACGTTCGGCTACGGCGGTGGTCTCGACGTGCAGAGGCTGCCTGCGAACGGTTCGAAGCAGGGACAGGCGCCGACCGGACAATACGGTGTGAGCCCCCGCGTCTCGCTCGAACTCGATCGAATCAATCTCGACGGCCGGCCCCAGACCTACTCCCTGGCCGGTCACTTCTCCAATCTGGAGAAGATCGGATCCACCAGCTATACAATTCCGAACTTCCTCGGGCACCGCGGACTGGAGTTTCGCCTCACAGGCCTGGAGGACCAGAGCCGCAACGTCCTGACATTCAATTCCCAGCGGCAGGAGATTGCCCTCTCTCTGCAGAAACACTACAGCGCACATTCTTCACTGCTGGCACGCTACAGTTTCCGCCACGTGACGGTTTCCAACGTGCAGATTAACCCGGCCGAGGTGCCACTGGTCAGCCAGAGCGTTCTGGTTGCCACGGTGGGCGCCAGCTACGTGAACGACCACAGGGACAATCCGGTGGACGCGACCCGCGGCTCCTATACGACGCTGGATGCTGATGCCGCCTGGACCGGCTTCGGCTCGTCCGCGGACTTTGGCCGGCTGATCGCTCAGAACTCGACGTATTACCACCTCGGCTCCCACGTGATCTTCGCCAGAAACACCCGGGTTGGGATCGAGCCCGTCTACGGTCACACCAGCGTGGACCAGGGCGTGCCGCTGCCCGAACGCCTGTTCCTGGGCGGTCCCGACTCCGACCGCGCCTTCTCGCTCAACGAGGCCGGACCGCGCGACCCGATCACGGGGTATCCTATCGGCGGCAAAGGGCTGTTCCTCAACCAGCTCGAGTTACGCTTTCCGCTCGAACAGAATCATCTCGGGCTGGTGGTGTTTGAGGACGCCGGCAACGTTTTTTCCTCGCCCCGCTTGTTCAGGCTGCTGAAATTTGTGCAAAGCGGGCCGACCGACTTCAACTACGACGTCCAGGCGGGCGGGCTCGGGCTCCGCTACAACACTCCGGTGGGTCCCATTCGCTTCGATGTGGCCTATAGCCCGAACATCCCGAAATTCCTGGCCTGTACCAACCAGACGGTCTCGGTCTGCCCGGCGAGCGACGTTGAGGTGCTTCGATTACCGCGTTTCGAATTCTTCCTGAGCGTCGGGCAGAGCTTCTGATGGCGCTCGCCGCGATGGCGCTGCTGGTCGTGAGCGCCGCGGCGCAGACGCCGGCGGGGCTATCGGGCACGGCCGGGGGGCAGACGCTGGACCGGGTTGTGGCCGCGGTGGGCAACACCGCCATCACCGCCAGCGATGTGGAGAGCGAGTACCGGTTGGAGTTGCTTCTGGACGGCAAGGAGCCGGACCCGGACCCTGGCGCGGGTGTTCTCAATCAGGTCCGGCAGCGGATGATCGACCGCATCCTCCTGGAAGATGAGGTACAGGCCGATTCCATCAAGGTGTCTCCGGACGATCCGGCCGTCGCCGCTCGTTGGAACGCTTTGCAGAAGAAGTTCCCCAATATGGAAGCATTCGCAACCGCGCTCAAGCAGGCGGGAATGAGCGAGGAATCGCTTAAGTCGGTGCTGGCGGAGCAGGAAAGCATCCTGCGCGTCATCGATCAGCGGTTGCGGCCGGAGGCGGTGGTGGAACCGCCCGAGATCGAGGCCTATTACCACGATATTTTTGTACCCAGGCTCGCCAAGCAGGGAAACCAACCGGCCCCGCCGCTCAGCGAAGTCGAGAGCAGAATTCGCGAGATCCTGGTGCAGCAGAAGATCGACGGCCTCCTGGACGCTTGGCTGAAGAGGCTCCGTGCCCGCGATGACGTGCGGGTCTTCGGAAGCGCCGAAGCGGGCGGGGTACCATGACCCAACCGGCGCCGCGCGTTCGCTCGAAACACTGGCACATCTCGCAGCCGGTTCGGGTCATTGGGTATGTTTTCGCCGCACTTCTTCTGGCCTATTTCATTCTCGTGGTCGTGTTCAGTACCTCCTGGTTCAAGGGCCTCATGCTCGAGCGTACTCGCGCCCGGCTGGAGACCCTGACCGGTACCCGGGTCGATATCGGACGGATGCAGATAAATCCCTGGGTATTGCAGTTGACTCTCCAGAATCTGGTGATGCACGGCACCGAGACAGGGAACGAGCGGCCCCTATTCACGGCGCGCCAACTGGTGATGCGCGCCAGCATCCGTACGATGCTGCACCGGCGGGCGCTGAGGCTGGCGCGCCTGGAGGTGGAAGGCGCAACGATTCATCTTTACACGCAGCCCGACGGCTCCACCAATTTGCCGGGTCCCGCGGCCCAGATGGGGAATCTGAAGGCGCTGGACGACCTGGTCGATCTCGGCGTAGGACATCTGTTGCTTGTCCGGAGCACGTTCTCCTGGAACAATCTCGAGTGGCCCCTCGATCTGAACGCGCGCGGCCTCGCCGTGGTTCTCGGGATGAGGCAGGGGGCGTACGGCGGATCAATCTCCGCGGATTCGTTCCAGTTTTCGAATCCGAATCTCAGCCTGCCCGCCACAACCGTGGCCACGCGAATAGGGCTCGGCAAGAACTCCCTCCGTTTGGAGGGCCTGGTCTGGCGCTCGCCGGCCTTTAGCGGCAGCGGAACGCTGGATCTTCACTGGCTTCCGTCCCTGGAATCGGGGTTCTCCTTCCGTCTCGAGGGACAGATTGCTTCCCTCGCGCGGGTTTTTGCCCGTGACGATGTACACCAGGGAACATTCGCTGCCGATCTACAGGGTGCGTATCGCGACGGCGCGATCGATGCTCACGGCCACGTCGACGCGCGCCACGTCACGCCAACCCAGCTGCACCTGGAATCCGGTCCCCTGGAGCTGAGCGCCGACTACCGCGTACAGGGCAGGCGGCTCCGCCTTCCGAAGCTAACGCTCTCATTGCTCGGAGGAACCGCGAGCGGCAGCGCCGAGGCGGGGTTCGCGACGAGAACGCCCTCTTTCGAGGCGAACCTGAACCTGCAGAATTTCGACGTGGCCCGCACAGTTGCCGCGTTGCCACAAGGACGCGGTCTGCTGGGCTACCTTCCCGTAGCCAGCCGAGCGGCAGGCAGGCTCCGATTGTCGGGGCAAGGCTCAAAGGCAGAATCGCGCTACGATCTCCAACTCAGCTCCTCCGGGTATCCGGCACAAGGACGGGAGCCCGTCACGGGGGTCCTCCGTGGCACGGCGACGTTCGGTCCGCTGCCGTCGGTCAGCTTCGAGGTCGTCGACCTTCATACGGTTCACTCGGCACTGAAGCTGCGCGGTTCTGCCGGGGGCTCGGGCATAGCCATGTCCGTACAGATGCAGACGAACGACTTCAGGGAATGGAAGAGGGCCGCCGAGTTCGTCGCCCAAAAGCCACTACCGGCAAGGCTGGAGTCGACGGCGAAATTCTCGGGGACCCTGAGCGGGTCCCTCGCTCACCCTCTGGTCACCGGGCGGTTCGAAACCGGCGAGTTCGAATACCAGACCTGGAAATGGGAGGGTTTGCAGGCCAGCATCACTGCCGGACCCGCGGAACTTCGTGTGACCTCCGGGCAGCTTCTCGGCGCCCAGAGCGCTCTCGCATTCAACTCGACGGTAACCCTTCAGAACTGGCAATCCTTCGCGGGCGCGCCTTTCGAAATCTCAGCGCACGCCGGTAAAACTTCAATCGAAGGTCTGCGCGAGGTGTTGGGAATCGCAACACCGCTTTCAGGCGAGATCACGGGCGATCTTCACGTGCTGGAGGACCGGAACGAACTCAGCGGCAGCACTTCATTCCTCATCACGAGCGGCAGCTATTCCGGCGAGACCTTCGATTCGCTCGCCGCTGCACTGTCGGTTGATCGTGGAACCTGGAGGATCCAGCGCTTCAATCTCGGGAAAGGCCGCGGCCAGATGACAGGCAGCGGCACCTTTGACCCCGCCTCGGGAAGAATCTCCGCGCGGGCTCAGGGAAGGAGGTTTGCGCTGGCGGATCTGCGTCAGCTCCGGAATCTTGCTCCAGCCGCCTCTCCTGGCGGTTTCGCGGGAACCCTCAGTTTCGACCTCGCGGTAAACGGCAGCCAGCAGGACTTGTCGCCCCAGGGAGAAGTGCAAATCCAAGGGCTCGAGATGGCGGGCATCGCTCTCGGCAGTCTCACCGGGCAATTGCAGACGATCGGGCGGGAACTCACGCTGCGAGGCCAGTTCCAGGGCCCGGGAGGCAAACTCGATTTCCAAGGCAATACTCGAATGGGCGGCTGGCAGGATCTGGACTGGCCTGTCACGTTGAGCGCACATTATCGAGGTTTGCGACTCGATCCCTGGATGCGCGCTCTGGGCCTCACACCCGCGCTTGGAACGGTAGACGCGACCGGTAGCTTCGACTATTCGGGCTCGTTGGGTGGAACCGCATCCCCTCACCTGAACAGCGAAGTCGACGATGTGGAAGTCAGTTTCGCCGGGTTGCAATGGCGAAACGCCCGCCCGTTCAACATTTCGCTTGAAAAGCAACGTCTCGAGATCACGCCCTTCACGCTGCAGGGGCCGTCCACCGAGTTCCGCTTCGAGGGTACCGCGGACCTTAAGCCGGTGCCCGCGCTCAACCTGCGGGCCGAAGGGCAGATCGACGCGCAGTTCCTGCACGTCTTCGACCCTGCGCTGCAAACCACAGGACGCTTCGGCGTGCAGGCCAGCGTGCAGGGGAGCTTCCGGCACCCGCTGCTGTATGGGTCATTGACGGTAGACCAGGTCAGCATTGGATACCCGGGTTTGCCGGTTCGTCTGGCAGGATTGAAAGGGGATGTCGAGCTGCAGGGAGACCGTTTGACCGTGCGATCTCTCCGGGCTGAGAATGGGCCCGCTTCTGTCAGCATCACCGGTTCGGTCACGCTCGCCGGCGCGCCACGGTATAACCTGCGGGCCGATTTCAGCCATCTGCGCATCGCCTATCCCCTCCAGTTTGTTTCCGTGGTGAGCGGAACCGGACGGCTGACGGGCAGCCCCGGAGCGGGGGTGCTCAGCGGCAACTTCACCGTCGAGCAGATGTTCGTCAGCGAGAACTTCAATGTCCTCAACTGGGCCTCGACTTTGGCAGCCCAGCAGGCGCCGACTCCCGGAACCCGCTCGCCGCTTCCGTCCGGCGTCCGCCTGGACGTGCGGGTCGCCTCCTCGCCGACGGTCAGCGTTGAGTCGCACGACCTGTCCGCAGTGGCGTCAATCGACTTGTCGCTGCGTGGGACGCTTTCCGATCCGGTGGTTTTTGGCAATGTACACGTGCAAAGCGGGAGCGCGGTGCTCCGGCAGACGAATTACAAGTTAACCCACGGGGACATCATCCTGGCCAACCCGCTGCGCACCGAGCCCGTCCTTGACCTCGAGGCGACGACGCGAATTCAACAGTACGATTTAGTGCTGCGCATCACAGGGCCCGCCGGCCACCCCAACATCAGCTATCGCTCTGACCCGCCACTCTCCACACCCAACATCCTGGCATTGCTGGCGTTCGGCTATTCCACGCAGGACCAGATGATGGCCAACACGGGACGATCATCATTCAGCACGCAGGGGGCAAGCGCAATCCTGTCGCAGGCCCTTTCGAGCCAGGTATCCAGCCGCGTGACGCGGCTCTTTGGGCTGAGCCGCATCAGTATCGACCCGAATCCTATCAGCACCGGCGGCACCCAAGTGACCGTCGAAGAGCGACTCGCCCATGATTTCACAATAACTTACGTGACCACGACCGGCGGTATCGTCGAACGCATTATCCGCGTCGAGTGGGACCTGAGCGACAGTATGTCCTTGCTCGGTATTCGCGACCAGAACGGCGTTTACGGTTTTGAGCTGGACTTTCGCAAACGCTTCAAATAGTGGACATTTCGATTGCAGGGTGAAGAAATTACGCAGGCTCCCACCTGAGTGATCCCTCGCTCGGCCGCAAACCCTGTAAGCACAATCGTATGAGAGATCTACACTTTGGAATCTGTTTTGCTCAAGACACCATGTAAGGAGGGGGAATCCGGCATCGAAGGGGTGTTCGATGAAGGCCTATTTGGTCATGATCCTGGTAGTCTTGGTACCAGCGGCAGCGGCTGCATTCTATTCCGTCGGCCTCTCGGACTTGCTGGCAACGGCTGCCAACGTGTTCTTCCGCATCGCTCCGGTGGCCCTGGCGATAGGTGCGGTGATTGGGCTTCTTTCGCACCGTCGAGCTTGAATGCCCCCGATCGCCTGCGCTTTCAGTCAGGACGCGACTTCTGATCCCCCTCAACTTCATCTTTTGACGCAGTCCGGGTGCACCGAGAATCTGCATCCCGGGAACTAGGAGGGGTGGTCGAAATCTGTGGATATGAGCACGAATTCGCCAGCAGAAGCCGAATGGGGCACGTGGAGCCACCGTCTCAACTCCTTGAGGAATGTGCCCCCTGTCCTGCGCATGGTGTGGGACTCCGGGCGGGCCGTCGTCATGGGAGGCCTGGGGCTCCGTGTCGTTATCGCCCTGATTCCATTGGGGCTGCTGGCAGTCACGCGCCTCATCATCAACGCGGTCGTTGCGCACACGCACCATCAGCCTCTGATTCACGGGTTTTGGTGGCTCGTCGGCCTCGAGTTCGGTCTGGCTGCAGTAGCCGGCCTGTTGGGCCGTGGCACCGACTATTGCGACACTCTCCTCGCGGATCGCTTCACCTTGCACATCAGCATCCGCATCATGCAGCACGCGTCCCGCCTGGATCTTGCCTCGTACGAGGATCCGATCTTCTACGACAAACTCGAGCGAGCGCGGGTGCAGGCAACGGACCGCCTGAGCATGATACAGGCCATGGGCCGAGTGGTGCAGCAGGCCATCACGACCGTCAGTCTGGCAGCGGGGGTCTTCGTTTACTCTCCCTGGCTGCTGGGGATTCTGGTGTTGTGCGTCGTGCCGGCGTTCCTGGGCGAGAGCCATTTCGCGTTTCTTGGGTACTCACTTGCGCATGAACAGACGCCAAGGAAGCGCCAACTGGACTATCTGCGCGTTCTCGGCGCAAGCAAGGAGAGCGCCAAAGAACTGAAGCTCTTCGGGTTGGCTCCATTCCTCAGTTCGGAGTTCACCCGAATCTCGCAAGGGATTTACCATGAGAACGTCGCGCTGGCCGGCCGGCGGCTTCGGGCAGGGGCTGCCCTTTCGTTGCTCAGCACGATTGGCTATTACGGAACGTACGCCTGGGTGGTCTATGAGACCGTCCAAGGCATATTGACAGTAGGCGATCTGACCTTCCTGGCCGGAGCAATTGCCGGCGCCAGTACCAACATCCAGATGCTGTTTTCGAGCTTCACCAGCATCGCGGACCAGGCTCTGTTTCTGACCGATCTGGTCGATTTCTTCGCTGTCGAACCGACGGTTCGGACGAAACCAAACGCCCGCCCGGCGCCACAGCCGATCCGAAGCGGCTTCGAGTTTCGCAATGTTTCGTTCACATACCCCGGTACCAGGCGCCTGGTGCTCGATCACCTGAACTTTCGCCTGAGTCCCGGCGAGAGAATCGCCCTGATCGGCGAAAACGGCCAGGGGAAGACGACCATCGTGAAGCTTCTGACGCGGCTTTACGATCCCACAGAGGGGCGGATTCTGCTTGACGGTGTCGATCTTCGTGAATACGACCTCGAGGATCTCTGCCGACAGATCGCGGTGATTTTCCAGGACTTCATGCGCTATGACCTGACCGCCGCCGAGAACATCGCTGTCGGACAGATTCTGAACAAGGGGAACCGCTCCCGGATTGAGGAGGCGGCCCGCAAGAGCATGGCGCATAACGTGGTCGCGCGGCTTCCGGCCGGGTACGAGCAGGTGCTTGGACGGCGCTTCGAGGGCGGAGTCGACCTCTCGGGGGGAGAATGGCAGAAGCTGGCCTTGGCCCGCGCCTACTTGCGTGACGCCCAAGTGCTGATCCTTGACGAGCCGACGGCATCGCTCGATGCGCGCTCAGAACACGAAGTCTTCGAGAGGTTTGCTGAGCTGACTGAAGGGAAGTTGGCTCTGCTGATCTCTCATCGCTTCTCGACAACCCGCATGGCGGATCGTATTCTCGTTCTCGAAAATGGGCGCATTGCCGAAGAGGGTAGCCACGCGGAGCTGATGGCCAACGCCGGGCGCTACTCGGAGATGTTTGAACTGCAAGCGGCAAGCTACCGCTAAAGGGCGAGATGTCCGATCCCGTGGTCTCCCAGGCCGACTTCCAACCCCCTCAGGTTCCCCCTTCGGTGCGCCTGGAAGAAGAGTACCAACCCTCCAGTCAGCCTGCGATCGATTCCGAAACTCTTCGCGGTGCGGCGATCCGCGAGGCAAGCCATTGGGAAGCGGCCCCTCCACACAAGCACTGCCGCACGCTGGACGCAGCGCTACGACAGGCGGCCGTGACTGTCGAGTCCACCATCTCCAGCCTGCAAGGAAGGCCGCCGGACGCCGCGAATATTTCCGATGAAGCGCGCTGGCTCCTGCAGAACCACAGGCTGCTGCGTTCAGCGCTTGCCGGGGCGCGGAACACGCTGGAAACAAGTGCGGAGTTACCTCAAGTGAGGCGCGAAGACACGCGAGACTCCGTGCCGCGCGTCTATGCAGCGGCTGCCGGGTTCCTGCACGCCGTAAACTACGCCTTCAACTCGAGGGCTTTCAGCCTTTACATTTCCGGCATTCAGGAGCACGGTGCATTCACAACCAAAGAATTATGGGCGCTCCAGTCCATGGTGATGCTGGCACTGGTGGAGAAAGTCGCAACCGCGGCTCAAACGATGGTGAAAACGGCTCCTGTCCCGGGCCCCTCGCGTCGCGCCGCGGGCGAATCAGACACTTCCATGGCAGTCCTGATCGCGAGCTTGCGAGCCGTGGCGGAGACGCTCTCGGAGCAGTCCATCGAGGAGATGAGTCTGATCGAGCGCGTCCTCGGAGAGGACCCGGCAGAGGCTTACCGCCGCATGGAAAGAGCGAGCCGCAACCAGTATCGCTCGATCATCAGCGAGCTTGCGCAGCACTCGCCGTGTTCGGAGTTGGACGTCGCCAGGGCGGCGATTGGGCTCTCCGCCCTGGCGAAAACGGAGTGGAACACTGAGCCCCGCCGCGCAGAACGGCGCAGCCACGTCGGTTACTACCTTCTGGACGATCGAGGCCGGGCAGTTCTCGAGCACCAGATCGGCTACAGGCCTCCTCTACTCGGACAAGTGCGTGATGCGGTGCGCCGCAAGCCCGACGCTTTCTATCTGCTGGGTCTCGAACTCGTGACCTTTGCCATCATGGCCTTCGTTCTGAACGGGCTCCGGGCCGAGGTTCCGCTCATCTGGGCGTTACTGCTGCTCCTGGTTCCGGCAACCGAGTCCGCGATCGGCGCCATGAACCAACTCGTGGCCTTCCTGCTGCCGCCTCGTCCCTTGCCTAAACTCGATTTCTCAGACGGGGTTCCAAGCGAATTCACAACCATGGTCGCGGTTCCCACGCTGCTGACCAGCGATACGCAGGTGACACAGATCGTGCGCGATCTCGAATTGCGATACCTCGGCAATCGGGACCCTAATCTTCATTTCGCTCTCCTCACTGACTTTCCCGATTCACCGCAGCCTCCCGGCAAGCGCGGCACCCTGGTTGAGCTCTGTTCGAAACTGATTGATGACCTGAATGAAAAATACCGGACGCAGGGCGGTGGCCGGTTCTACCTCTTCCATCGTGACCTGGTCTACAACCCCGCTGAAAGCACCTGGATGGGTTGGGAACGGAAGCGCGGCAAGCTGCTGGACTTCAACAATCTGCTGCGAGGCAAGTTTGACAGCTTTCCGGTGAAGGTTGGCGAACTCTCCGTGCTGCCCTCGGTGCGATACGTCATCACGCTCGATGCGGACACCCAATTGCCGAGAGATTCTGCCCGGCGGCTGGTCGGCACGCTCGCCCACCCCCTTAACCGGGCCGTGATCGATCCTTCCACCAACACCGTGGTTGAGGGATACGGCATCCTGCAGCCGCGGATCGGGATCAGCGTCCGGTCGGCCAATCGCTCGCGCCTCGCCAGCGTTTATTCGGGTCAGGCCGGTTTCGACAGCTACACGCGGGCGGTTTCCGACGTCTACCAGGACCTCACAGACGAGGGCAGTTTCACCGGCAAGGGTATCTACGAAGTCGACGTCTTTCAGCGCGTCCTTTCGGACCGGTTCCCCTTGAACACCATTCTCAGCCATGACCTTATCGAGGGGGCATACGCCCGGGCCGGCCTGGTGTCTGACGTCGAACTCGTCGATGACTACCCCTCCCACTTCAGCGCCTACAGCCGCCGAAAACATCGTTGGGTACGGGGCGACTGGCAGATCATGCGCTGGTTGCTCCCCCGCGTACCTGACCACTCCGGGCACCTTGTCAAGAATCCGACCAGCGTTATTTCAAAATGGAAGATCCTCGACAATCTGCGGCGCAGTCTGGTGGAGCCGGCGACTTTTGTATTGCTGCTGGCCGGATGGTTTTTCCTGACCGGAGGGCCCGCCCGCTGGACCCTGGCGGTCCTGGCCCTTTTGCTCATTCCCGCCTACCTGCGGCTCATGCTCGCTCTCGTGAATCTGCCTCGGGCCGCGTATCTGCCGGGATTTCTCAGCGATACTGCCGAAGCTTTCGTGACGGACCAGGTGAATGTGTTCCTGTTGCTTGCATTCCTGGCTCACCAGGTCCTGGTTACGCTTGACGCCATCGTGAGAACGGTCGTGCGGCTGACGATCACCCGCCGGAGACTCCTCGAATGGGAAACAGCGGCAGAGGCCGAGGCCGGGACCGATCGACGCACCCCGGTGGACCTTTACCTCGAGATGACACCCCTGGTCTCGACGGTCATCGCTTCGCTCCTGATCGTGACTCGTCCAGCCGCGCTGCCGATGGCCGCGCCCATTCTGGTGGTCTGGGCGTCCGCGGGTCTCCTGTCCCGGTGGCTCAACCGGCCGCTGCGGCCAGGCACCAGTGAAATCACCCACGACGACGAAGAGCTTCTGCGCAACACCGCGCTCCGAACCTGGCGATTCTTCCGATCGTTCAGCAGTGAGAAGAACCACTGGCTGATACCCGACACGGTTCAGGACGACCCTCGCATCGTGATCGAGCACATTTCGCCCACCAATCTGGGCCTGCTATTGAATGCGCGCATCGCCGCTTACGAGTTCGGCTACATCGGCCTCAAGGAACTGATCGCAGCTACCGAGGCAACGCTTGGCAGCTTGCGCAGGATGCCGAGGTTCCGCGGCCATTTTTTCAACTGGTACCATATCGTGAGCCTGGAGCCCCTCGAGCCGAGGTTTGTGTCCACCGTGGACAGCGGGAATCTGGCCTGCGCCTTGTGGGCGCTGAAGCAGAGTTTTCTGCAGCTTGGGGAGCGCCCGGCCTTCGAGTCGAATCTTGGGCAAGGCATCCGCGACCATATCCGGATCATCCTCGAGCTCGCAACACGACTATCATCGGAGCCGCCGATGTCACCTGCTCTCGAGCGGCTCCGGATCGAGGCAGACCGGCTCGCTCGCGAAGAAACGACGGATCAGGTCTACGAAGTGCGGCGCGCCCTGGAGGAACTCCGCGCCAGGTTCACACCCGAGGTCCGTCAGTTCAACGAAATCAGCTATTGGATCGAAGAAGTGGAATCACGCTTGTCCGTGCTGCGGAGGCGGGCGAGCGACGAAGGGCCGTATCTCCGAAAATGCCTGCAAACGGTCGCCGCAGAATGCGATGCGCTCGTCCGCGAAATGGACTTCGCATTCCTGTATCGATCAGACCGAAAAGTTCTCTCCATCGGGTACGACTGCAGCCGGCACAAACTGGACCCCAGCTGCTACGATTTGCTGGCATCGGAGGCTCGAACTGCGGCGTTTGTCGCGGTTGCAAAGGGTGATGTACCTCAGGAAAGTTGGTTCCACATGGGGCGCGCCATGGCGCTTTGCCACGGCTGGCGCACTCTGCTGTCGTGGTCCGGGACCATGTTCGAATATCTCATGCCTGTGCTTTGGATGAAGAGTTATCCCAGAACCCTCCTGGACCAGACCCTGCGCTCGGCCGTAAACTGCCAGCGAAGAGCCGCGAAGAACCGGAGAATCCCCTGGGGCATCTCAGAATCCGCGTGCAGCCGGAAGAACGAGCTGGGCCATTATTTCTATCACGCCTTCGGACTGCGTGAGCTGGCCCTGCGCCCTGACTTGTTTTCGGGTACGGTGATATCCCCTTATTCATCGTGCCTGGCGCTGGCGGTGCACACCAGCGCGGCCGTTCACAACCTGCGCCAAATGCATGACCTCGGCTGGCAGGGGACCTACGGATTTTACGAAGCCGCAGACTATTCCGCCTCCCGATCCGGCGAATCCGGGCCGTTCGACCTGGTGCGCTCGTGGATGGCTCATCACCAAGGCATGATCCTGCTTGCTATCTGCAACTTACTGGAAGGATCGGCGATACAGAATCTCTTTCACGCCGAGCCCATGGTCGCAGCCACCGAGCGTCTGCTACAGGAGAAGCTTGCTCGAACCGTTCCCGTGGAGCGAACCGGATTGTAGGCACCGGACGACGGGCGGGCAGCAACGCGAGTTGGGTACCAGCCATCGAAAAGAATGGGAGCCGAGCCCGCGTTCCTGCCGTTCGACGCAGGATCGCGTGGACGGAGGCTGGCACCTCAGAATGATTCGTATTACCTCGCCCACTCATGGGAGTGCGTCCTCTGGCCTTCGCGACCAGCGCCAGCGCCGGCGGCGCCGCCTGGCGCACCTCCTTCTCGCCTCCCTTCTCCCGGCAGTGGCCCAGGCCCAGACTCGTCCGCACCATCGAAACCGCGGCACGGCCGCCCCCGTCAAGGCTGTTACCCGGACGGAGCCGACGCCCATCAACGGGCTCAGCCCCGGAGATATCGATCTTTTGGATGACATCTCGCGCCGGGCCTTCCGCTATTTCTGGGAGTGGACCGATCCCAACACGGGCCTGACGCTCGACCGGGCGCGAGCCGACGGCCAGCCGGAAGACAATCCCAACCACCTGCACGTTGCCAGCATCGCCGCCACCGGTTTCGGTCTGACGGCATTCTGTATTGCCGCCGACCATCGCCTGATCAGCCGGGAGACCGCCCGAGAGCGGGTGCTGCCCACGTTGCGTTTCTTTGCCTACAGCGCTCCTCGCAAGCACGGCTGGTTTTACCACTATCTCGACTCGGTAACCGGTCAGCGGCGCTGGACGAGCGAGGTCTCGTCAATCGACACTGCCCTCCTGCTCGCCGGCATCCTGACGGTCCGTCAGTCTTTCAGCGACGATGCCGAAGTCGTGGAACTCTCCACGCTCATTTACAACCGGGTTGACTTTCCCTGGATGATGGATGGCAGTGAGACCTACTTCTCCCACGGGTGGACGCCTGAGAGCGGCTTCTTCAAATATCGGTGGGACACTTACAGCGAACTGATGATCCTTTACGTTCTCGGCATTGGTTCGCCCACGCATCCGATTCCGCCCTACACCTGGAACGCCTGGAGGCTCCCCATCGTGAATGAGGGGAACTACACCTTCGTCGGAGGCGGCCCCCTGTTCATCCAGCAGTACTCCCAGGCGTGGATCGACCTGCGCGACCGGGTCGACCAGGGGTCGCTGAACGGGCAACTGGTTCCCAAAGTGAACTATTTCGCGAACGCCGTGGCGGCGACGTATGCCCAGCGCGAAGCTTTTAGCAAGGTCCTCTCGCGGAAGTTTCCCGGGTATTCCGATAATGTCTGGGGGCTGACGTCGTCCGAGAGCGTGAAGGGCTACACGGACTGGGGCGGCTCCCTGGCGGACCCCCGCATCGATGGAACCGTGACCCCGAGCGCTGCCGGAGGGTCACTCATGTTCGCGCCCAACATCTGCCTCCCCGCCCTCCGCACCATGCTGGTGAAATACGGCAAGGAGATTTACGGCCGCTACGGTTTCGCGGATGCGTTCAATCCGACGACCGGGTGGGTCAGTCCGTACGTGCTCGGCATCGACGTTGGAATCACCATGCTGAGCGACGAGAACTTGCGGACGGGGGACGTGTGGAAGTGGTTCATGAGTAATGTCGAGGTCCAGCGTGCCCTCGATCTGGTAGGCCTAGTGAGAATCCCACCTGCCAAACAACCCAGCACCCTGGTAGCCGCTGGCGCGCCCGGCGGAGAAAGCAAGCCGGAAGCAGGCACGGAAACCAACGAACCTCCCGCCATTTCTTTGTCCCCGGGAGCCCCCATCCCGGAGTCGAGCTTTAAGTTCAAGATTCCCGTGCCCGCCTGGCTGCAGACGCCGCCCCCTCCGCCCGGCGGGAACGCGCCATCGCGCTCTCCAAGCGAGCCTCCGGCCGCAGGCAGCACATCATCCCCTCCTGCGGATCGGCCTCCACCCTCAGGGAGCGCTTCGTCACACCCTGCGGATCCGCCCTCCGGCCCTCAGTAATCCTCTCTCGACTGCCCCGTGGCGATGCGGACCTCCGCATCCTCTCTTGTCAGGCCCACGCGGAGCAAGGAGTCGCGGGGCGGTACCTTTTCGCATCGGAGGCACGTTTTCGCTCCCCACAAAAGCCTCAACCTCTTGCTGCTCAATAACCTCTTGGCTTTTGGACAGTAACTCTCTTGTTTTGTTCATTGTGGATGTGAAAAAGGGGAAAAGGAGAAAAGGGAGAAAAGTGAGAAGAGTGAGAAAGTTTCTTATGTTTATTTTCTACAACTTACGAGGACTTGGGCTGGCGGCCTCAGTTTCGACCTTCGGGCGGACCACCGGTAGCCACTCCCGGCGCTGGTGGCCGCCTTGACTTCGACCGCCGATAGGTCGAGATAAGGACGAGGCCAGTTCCGGGCACTAAAGGTGAGAGCCTTCGTCGTCCTTCTCCTCCCTTCTGTCTCGATTGCCCGCCGCGAAGCGGCGCTCCAGTATCCGTCGCGCGATGTGGCGCCCTCCGAGCCCGAATGCTATCGCCAAGCCAATCATGATGGCTCCGAAGAGGAACCCGAAAGCAACCAGGACTACCCCGTACCCGAGGCCGATTCGCTCCAGAGCCATCGCGATCGCCACCAGGAGGATCAGGAAGCGCACAAAGCCGCTGACGAGTCGAGGTGAGGGTGAGTTGGCGTTCACCGCAGCCAGCAGAGCGGCGCGCGAAAAAAAATTGGCCGCCAGGACGCCGATGAAGATGATCAGGACAGCCACCACGAATTGGGGCAACAGCGACACGAAGTCCGCAACTTCGCGCTGTAGAGCCACCACCCCGAGAGCGTTGACCCCGGCCATGATGAAACTCACCCATACGATCCAGAAGACGATGCGACTGATCATTTCGGAGGGTGAGGGCAGTGCCGCCAGGGAAAGCGCCCGTGTGACTCCCTTGCTCTCAAAGAGCCGGTTGAAGCGCGCCAGCAACAGCAGACGACGCAAGATGACTTCCACGATCCAGGCGATCAGCCATCCCACGGCAATAATGATCACCATGGCGAGCACCCGTGGGAGCGCCTGGGCCACGATTTGCGACACCGCAGTCAACGCCTCACGAAGGTTTCTGACGACCAGTTCGTTCATGGCTCACCTCACGTTTGCCGGTTCCACGCCTCCACCAGGTACGGCTTCAGCCGCTCATAGTCCTGCCGGAGCAAATCCAGTTTGCGCTCCACCTCTTCCGCCTCCGCACCAGCGTTCTCCAGAATGAAAGAACTGACTCGTCCTCGATAGAGGGGAGTCAGGGCCTGCAGCAAGTGATCCCGGTTGATCGCCGAATGGTGGTAAGAGGAAGCGAACTCATAGATGGTTTTCGCCCACAGATCGTCGGGAAACCGGAAGTGCCGCTCCTCCGCCTTCGAGATCTCGCCGATAGCCTGCAGCGTCGCCGGCGAGAGAATCTTCTCCAATACCGATTCGAGCTGGTCGACCCCGGTCCTGAACATCTGATACATGCGCCTTCGATCGATCCGGAGCGGATCGAGGTCCAGCACCGGTTGGAAACCGAAGGTTGGAACTTGTTCGCAGCCCTGCCGTGAGGTCCAGTAGGCCTGCTGGATCTCCATGCAACGGAACAGCGAACCGCCGATTTCCTGAATAGTGGTGTTGAGGTCGAGCGCGGATCGCTTGGACGCGGCCACGCGCGGGCCCAGAAAAGCCTGGCAAACACGGAAGCCGCCGGCCATGGCGGCGGTCGTCATCCAAACGTGAGCTCCCAGGCCGGGAAAATCCTCTCGACGCGATTCGTCGCCGAGAAAATAGGCGGCGAGGCGGCCGGAGAACGCCGCTTCCCGTCCGACCGGCTCCTCTACCTGGTATCCGTAAGCAGCGCGGATAAGCGGATGGAGCACATTTTTTACAAGCAATCCGTCGAAGCGCCGGCGCTGATAGACAGGCGCCACAAAGTCGTGGCCGTCCTTGAGAACGGGCCGCACCATGGCGTCGAGCCACTCGGGCGTCAAGCTCTCGAGGTCCGGGGAGAACAGGGCGCACGCCTTGGCTCCCAGCAGGTCGGCGGCCGCAAAGAGCATCCGCAGGGCCTCATTCTGCCCGCGGACCCCTGGATATTGGGCGCTGACGACGTGCATGGTGCGCAGGGGATTGGAAGCGAGAACGGCCCGAAAATCGGGTATGGAAGCCGCCTGCACGGCCTCCGTGGTCCCGTCTTTCGAGCCTCCATCCGGGTTGATCAGAGCGCAGCGTTCGCGGGGGTAGTATTTGACCAGGCCCACGATGATGGCGTTCACCACGCGCTGTACCGTGTCACGGTTGTTCAGGGTGGGAAGGCCGACCAGAATGTCCACCTCACCGACGGCGGTGAGTTGGCTCACAAAATCGTCGGAAAGAAAGCTCTCTTCAGCCAAAAGTGCCTGCCATTCGATCCTCGACTGCTCTCAGAACAGCACAATGGCTGCTTCACAAACGGCGCAGTCGAAACCAATAAAAATGATAAGGTCCAAGGGTCAGGAGGTACGGAAGCCGCCCGATCCGCGGGAAAGGATTCCCACCGAACATTTCGACGGGTATGTAGCCTTCAAAAGTCCGCAGATCAAGCTCCACGGCTTGCGCCGCCCGCGAGAGATTGTTGACCACCAGCACTCGCTCGTTGCCCGTTTCGCGGATGTAGGCGAACACGCGGTGATTGCGCGGCTGCAGAAACTCGATCCTCCCGCGACTAAACGCTCTACTTGACTTGCGCACGCGAATGAGCCTTTTCATCCACGAGAGCAACGAGTGATCGCTGCGCCTCTGGGCCTCCACGTTCACGGTCTGATAACCGTACACCGGATTGGATAGCAGGGGCAGGTACAGGCGTTCCGGATCTGCCACCGAGAAGCCGGCGTTCCAGCCGCCGCTCCACTGCATCGGGGTGCGAACCCCGTTGCGATCACCGAGGAAAATGTTATCTCCCATGCCGATCTCGTCGCCGTAGTAAAGCACAGGACTTCCCGGCAGCGACATGAGCATGCCGTTCATGAGTTCCAGCCTGCGTCGATCGTTCTCCATGAGGGGCGCAAGGCGGCGCCGGATGCCCAGATTGAGGCGCGCACCGGAATCGAGAGCGTACATGTCGTACATGTAGTCGCGCTCCTCGTCGCTCACCATCTCGAGGGTCAGCTCGTCGTGATTGCGGAGGAAAATTCCCCACTGGCAGTTCTCCGGGATGTCCGGCGTCTGCTGCAGGATGTCGATGATGGGCTTGCGGTCCTCCAACTTCACCGCCATGAACATGCGCGGCATCAGGGGGAAATGAAAGGCCATGTGAAACTCGTCTCCGTCGCCGAAGTAAGGACGGACGTCTGCGGGCCATTGATTGGCTTCCGCCAGCAGAAACCGGGTCGGGTATTTTTCGTCGAGCCGGCGCCGGAGAAATTTCACCACCTCATGGGTTTCCGGGAGGTTCTCGCAGGACGTGCCTTCCCGCTCGACGAGGTAAGGCACGGCGTCCACCCGGAAACCGTCCACACCCATCTCCGCCCAGAACTGCATCACTTTCCACATCTCCTCACGGACCTCGGGATTGTCGAAATTCAGGTCGGGCTGATGGCCGAAGAACCGGTGCCAATAGTAGGACTTCGATATCGGATCCCAGGACCAGTTGGAAAGCTCGGTGTCCTTGAAGATGATCCGCACGCCACGATAACGATCGTCGGTATCGCTCCAGACGTACCAGTTGCGGCGCGGGTTGTCGCGGGAGCTGCGCGCCTCCTGAAACCAGGGATGCTGATCCGAGGTGTGATTGATGACCAGCTCCGTGATTACTCGCAGGTTCCGTCGGTGAGCCTGTTCGAGAAGCTCTCTGAAGTCGTTCAGGGTGCCGTAGGAGGGATTGATCCCGGTGTAGTCGGAAATGTCATAGCCGCCGTCCTTCAGCGGCGACGGGTAGAAAGGGAGTAGCCAGACGGCGGTTACTCCGAGATCCTGCACATAATCCAGCTTCTGCAAGAGCCCTGGAAAATCTCCGATGCCGTCTCCGTTGCTGTCGTTGAAAGCGCGCGGGTGCAACTCGTAAATGACGGCATCTTTGTACCAAAGCGGATCGGCGGCGGGATAGGGCGGCGTAACAGCAGTGCTCGGCGGGGCGCTGGTCGTGCTCATTCGCAGAGGCTCCTCAGCTCCGATTTCCCTGCCGGGCGATCCGCGACTCGCGCTCGAGTTCCTCCAGGAATTCGCGGACTTCCTGCGGGCCCTGCAAGAAGAATTCGGCCGCGGTCGGACGGCGTTTCCCGACGCATACCGTTATTCCATGCCCGAGCGCCGCGAAAGCCGACTCGTCGGTTGTATCGTCACCCACGTAAACCGGCAGCGGTGCGCCCGTCATCCGGGCGAGGAGCGCCCGCACCGTCTGGCCTTTTCCCTGCATTTCCGCCGGAGCGATCTCCCAGACCTTGTTGCCGGGAAGCAGGCGCAGGTCCGGCGTGAACGATCCCATGACCTCCCTCACGATGCTGCCGGTACGGCGGGCCGTGCCCTCGCTGGCGCCGCGAACGTGGACCGCAAAAATCGGCCCCTTTTCCTCGATCCAGATCTCCCGCAGGTCCACCAATCTTACCCGAAACTGTTGCCGCGCCTCGCGAAGAAGGTTGGCGACGCCGATTTTGGAACGTGCGGGAGCGGATCCTTCCCAGCCGTGCAGCCCAAAGCAGCGGATTCCCCGCACGCCCACACGGTGCTGCACGTCGATCCGCCGCCGGCCGCTGAGTACGCAGACGTCGATGCGGGGGTCGCGAACCAGGCGCTCCAAAACCCGCCGCGTCCGGCCGCTCATGCGCACCTGCTCGGGCCGCTTCCGGAACGACGTCAAGGTTCCATCAAAGTCCAGAAACAAGGCCACGTTCTCTGCGGAACGTATTCGCTGAACAACGGTGGCCCAGCAGTCGAATAAGTGCTTTGGATTTCCGCCGCTATGGAGGGTACGTCTTCTCATCAGCTGATGGCTGCGACTTTTTCCATCTCCTCGATTCGGATCTCAGACAGTTCGGCAATGAGACTCGCCGCCCATCGGTAAATGTTGTGCTCCTTGACGACCCTCCGCATGCGCTGCATACGCGCGTTTCGCTCCTCCGGGTCCATATCGAGCGCGCAGCGGACCGCGTCCGCCAGAGCCTCGGTATCATAAGGATTGACGATGATGGCATCGCGCAGTTCGCGACTGGCGCCCGTGAACCCACTCAGGATCAGCGCACCCTGTTCGTCATCGCGCGAGGCCACAAACTCTTTGGCCACCAGATTCATACCGTCGTGAAGCGAGGTCACGAGGCAGACGTGGGCGGCCCGGTAATAGGCCTCGATCTCCCGGTGGCTGTGGTGGCGCTTGAGAAAGATGATAGGCCTCCACTTGCCAGCCCGGAAGCGCTCGTTGATGCGCTCGGCCTCCCACTCCGCCTCCGCCATCAGGTCGCTGTAGCTTTTGATGCGGGTTCGGCTGGGCGCGCCGATCTGGACAAACGTGAACTTTTCACGGTACCCCGGATTCTTTTCGAAAAAGCGTTCCAGCCCGCGAAAGCGCTCCAGAATGCCCTTGGTATAATCAATCCGGTCCACGCCCACACCCAGAAAGGCGGCTTCGACGCCGAGTTGCCGGAACAACTCCACCCGGTCAGGCAGCGGGGCCCGTTCGTTTCTCTCGGAAGGATCGGAATAGGCCACACTGATCGGAAACGGCTTGACCAGGGTGCGATGGCCCCCGCGGTTCACCGCAAAGTGCTCCCGGTCGATCCGGGATTCGAGGCAACTATCGATGGTCTCCAGAAAATAGTTGCAGTGTGACTGAGTGTGAAATCCAATGAGGTCGGCACCCAACAGGCCGTCGAGCAGTTCGCGCTCCCAGGGACAGATGCCGAAAGCCTGCGGGTTCGGCCAGGGAATGTGCCAGAAGATTCCCACGCGCGCGTCGGGGCGCTCCTCCTTGACCAGGCGAGGCAGCAGGGCAAAGTGGTAATCCTGAACCAGAAGGAAGGGCTGCTCGGTTGTTTCCATTTCCTCAAGCACGGCGCGGGCGAACTTCCGGTTCACCGACTGATAGCTGGCCCAGTCCGCGGCGCGAAAGATCGGGCGGGTATGCGCGATATGGCACAGCGGCCAGAGCCCCTCGTTCGAAAAGCCGTAGTAGTAGCCGTCCTCCTCCTCCTGACTCAACCAGACGCGGCGCAGCGTGTATTGCGGACGCTCGGGCGGCACGCGAAGGCGGTCGTGCTCGTCCACGGTCTGGGTATCGGCGCTGCCGCCCCCGTGGGCGATCCAGGTACCATCGCACGCCACCAGGACCGGCTCGATGGCTGTGACGAGGCCGCTCGCGGGAACCCGCGCCTCCGTGCCCTTCTCGCTGATCACGTGCTCGTAGGGTTCGCGATTGGAAACGACAAACAGCCTCCCGTTCTGAAGCTGCCTTTGCACATGGATGCGGAGTCGTTCTGCCGTCCACAGCGACTCACCGGCTTGCCGTAAACGGGCTTCTTCTTCGGCGGCTGCACGGGCGGCGATCAAGCTTCTCGCAATGCTCATGACCTCGTGCGATAGAGGCCCGATCAGGTCAGAGGGCGCGATATTGGGAGGCGGCGATTTCCGGCCGGCCCTCATCTCGCGCAACCACTGTGCCGTCTTTGTGAGCGGCCCGACAATGCTCCAACGAATGATGAGCAGAGTGATCGCCGTGATCACGAGCACCTGAAACAGCACATGCCATACAGCCTTCCGCCAGATCTCGAGGCTTTGAGCCTGGATGTAAGTCGCATCGTGAAAGATCGCCAGCTTGCCCGTGACTCCGAAGTCTCCGGTGACAGGCATCACAAACACGTGCATCATTGTCGGCCCGACGTGGAGGAAGCTTCCACCCACCTGGTCCTGCCGGTTCACCTGCTCACCCACGGCCGGGTTCTGTGCAAGTTCTTCGGCGAGTTTCGAGGATATGGCGAGCTGCTTTCCCTGCGCGTCGTAGACGGCCACTCCCGCCAGGCGCTCGCGGTTGCCAAAGCGCTCCACGAGTTGCTGCAGATGTCTTTGCTGTAGGCGCGCGTGCGGTCCGTTCGTCTCGAGCGGCCCGATAACTTCCACGAGGCTCTCCGCCAGGATCTCAGCGCGTCTCTCCAGATCGCTTCGCAGGCCGCTCTTTTCCACCTGAACTTCGCTGCGCGCGAACAGAAACGTCACCAGCGTGACGCCGGCGATTAGCGACAGGATCAGCCGAACGCTTACCCGCATACGACTCCCTTCGCGTCTGATGGAGGCCGTAGCACGACGTCACATGTCTGGACCGCAGAAACCTCTAGCCCCCTATAGCCATAGCGCCGCAGTTTGCGCTCGCCCCCGAATAGCCGACAGATCGGCAGAGCTGCGATTCGTGATCGCCGGGCACACGTCAACCGGCCATAACCGCACAATTCACATTATAGGCGCAACCCCGGTTCCATTCGATCGATTACCGTAAATTGCCCAGCCAAAACCAGTTGAGCAGAAGCAGGGCTGGCATCAAACCCGGAGGCACACGTAAAATTTCCCGGCTCGGGCAAGAACTGGCACAACGGAGGCAAGCCGCTGCCAGTGTAGCGCCCCTCCCAGGAGTGCAAACTTGATGCTTCCTGTAGAGCTCGGCCGTCCGGTCAGCATGCGGGGCTAAAACCCGCCGCTACGGGCGGCCTTCCGGGTCATATGACACCACTGCCCACCACCAAGCCATCGAGCCGGAATCGTTCATCGCTGCTATACTGTAGTTCTGCAACCGTAACTTGCTATCGCAGCCTGCTTCCCGGAGAGGTGGCCGAGTGGCTGAAGGCGCACGCTTGGAAAGCGTGTTTGCGAGAAATCGCAACGTGGGTTCGAATCCCACCCTCTCCGCCAGACTCTTCCGTGTCTTTCCCCCGAGGAGTTGGGGTACCTTTATTCGCAGGCCGGCGGGGAGCGGCGATTCTTGCTCGATTTCGCTCCAAACACCGGCCAGCGCGACGGCGAACTGGCGCACTACGAGTACAACGATCTCGCCGGGAACGTGTGGCACGTGCAGCGTAAGCCTCACTGGAATTGGAACCCCCAAAAACACCACTGTCGGAAGATCACGACCCCGTAGTGGCTCGCCGACGCCATCCGGGCGCGTGGCAAGTCAGGGCTGATCTTCCGAACGCCAAGGGCAAGGCGAACCAGCAGTTGCTTCATGATCTGCAAGCGCTCGTAAAGGACGGCCGGTTCCACACGGAGTTGCACAAATTGCGCAAGACGTGGGCCACGAGACTCGCCTGCTCAGGGGTCCCGGTGCACAAGCTCCAGAAGATGCTCGGCCACAAGTCGCTCGTGGCGGCACCACGCTATCTGGTCGACGTGGACCTGTCGAAGGTCGAACTGAGCCGCGCTATCGAGGATGCAAGCTACAGGCCGGGCCCGAGGCTGGTGTAGGTTCGCTCGACCATCGCCTGGTTCCTGTAGCGAGCAGAGCGAAGTGGGCTATCGGGCCGCAGCTTGCGGCCCGATTCTGTGCTGACCTGATCTGATCGTATTCCTATAGATGATCATCCAGGCCGACGCCAAAAAGCTGCCACTGCCCGAGGACCTGAAAATTTAAACTCTATGGGCTCCCGCCGCGTCCGCAGGCTCAGATCGCGCGAGAACAAAAACTGGACCCACCGTCCGACCTCGTCGACTGTTCCCGATCTTGTTGGCAGAACCCCACAGCCGGGCGCAGCGCGAGACCTTGCTCTCGCCCGAGGCCGCGAAGCCGCGCTCGGAACGATGAAGGTGCCCCGCACGTTCCGGCACTTCCGGCAGGCAAGCTCCGCGCCACGCCTGTGGTTGCGGACACCAAAGTGTTGCCTTCCCGAGGCGCAATGTTGAAGTGGCTCGTTCCGGAAGCGGGAATTACTCGCGAAGGAGTTCTGCAGGCTCTCCGTTAACCGCCGGCGGACGGCTGGCGATAATGATGATTGCTGATCGGGCTGCCGACGGGCCAAGATGGGCTTGTGTGCCGGGCTCGGGGCGGGCGATTCGGCCGGGAGTTCGAGCGCAGGGTTGGAGTTGCGAGGGGGATTTTATGAACCGCCGGTTGCGCGTCGTGAGCCTGGCAATTCTGCTTGTCTGGGGCTTCATGGGTAGTGCCGAAGCCGCGGATCAGCCGGTCAAGGTTGACGTTCACTGGAACCACGTCACCCGTGTGTCGCGCACGGAGCCCACACTCCTGCTCGGCTCTTCGCCGCTGACCCTGCGCGGCGCGCCCTTGCACGACGCAATTCTGCAGCGCGTCAGGGACCTCGGCGCCAACGACGTGCGCTACACGGGGACCGGTTACCTCTATCCCCACATGGGCATTGCCGAGCTCGAGCCGCCCATGGCCACCAAGACTTCCTGGGACTTTTCGCACATCGACCCGCTCGTCGAGGACACCATGGAGGCGCTGGCGGGGCATCCCGTAGTGCTGAATTTCAGCGTCGTTCCGGAGTGGATGTTCAAAACGCCCAAGCCCGTCCCTTATCCCGCGGACCTGGCGAAGATCGATTGGAACTACGAGCAGGGGAACGAACTGCGCGATCCCACCTGCCGCGAGGCGGCCGATTATTTCGCCCGCGTCGTGGCCTGGTATGTGAAGGGCGGCTTCACGGACGAACGCGGGAAATGGCACGGGTCGGGCCACCACTACAAGATCGACTACTGGGAAGTGCTCAACGAGCCCGACATCGAACATAGCTGGAGCGTCGAGGCCTATACGAAGCTGTACGACGCCGTGGTTGAGGCCATTCACAAGGTCTCCCCGCAGACCAGGTTCGTTGGGATCTCGCACTCGTATATCGGCGGGCATCCGGAGTACATCACTTATTTCCTGAACCCCAGGAACCACAGGCCTGGCACCCCGCTCGACATGATCTCCTACCACTTTTACGCCGTGCCGAGCGCCGATGAACCGCCCGAGGTCCAGCAGTTCACTTACTTTGACCAGGCCGACCGCTTCCTCGAAGACGTCGGCTACATCGAAGCGATTCGCAAAATGCTGTCGCCGCGGACGGGCACGATGGTGAATGAGATCGGCACCATGCTCCCGGACGATTGGTCGCAGAACAAGCCCGACTACGTTTTCAAGCCCATTCGCCCCGACTACTGGAGTCTTTCTGCCGCTACCTACGCTTACGTGTTCGTGGGCCTGGCGCGGCTCGGGATCGAGGCGGCGGGCGAATCGTCCATTCCCAACGCGCCCGGGATGTGGCCGAGCATCGCCATGCTCGACTGGAACACGGCTCAGCCGAACGCGCGGTACTGGGTGTTGAAGCTAATCCTCGACAACTTCAGGCCCGGCAGCAAGCTGGTGGAGTCTTCCAGCGACTCCGGCGACGTGACGGCGCAGGCGTTCGTGAGCCCGCGCGGCGAGCGCAAGCTGCTGCTCATCAACAAGCGGGAGCGCGAATTTGAGATTGAGCTGCCCGGCCGTGGCGGAGCGAAGGTGGAGATGATCGACCTTGCCACCGGCTCCAATCCGCCCGCCGCCAGCCCCGTCGCCGGCTCGAGTTTCAAGCTGGGCGGTTTCGGCGTGGCCGTGGTAACGCTTGCGAAGTGAGCGGGCCACGCCACACCCGGACCGCCATAGGCCGAATTCGCCTACCGGTCAATTTTCTACCATTGACTGGCACCAATTGAACAAATCCTTCAGTTCGCTCGATATTTACGGCGGAGCCGGCTATCTTCTGCGCGCTTCGTCCGGCGTGGAGCGGTATAGGCCGCGCGTGTTCTTCGGCAGGTCTGTGGGGTCCTGGACTTTGGACCCCGTTCGAGAGGAGCCAGGGCCGGTGATTTTGCCATCTTGCGGCAACGCTCTCAAAAGTACCCCCGACTCGCAGCGAAGGATCATCCTGCAAATTCTATTGGCTCCAGCCGCGTTCGCAGGCTCAGATCGCGCGAGAACAGAATTCGAACCCACCGTCTGGCTCTTAGCACGCCTCGCGTTTCAGCTTCTCGAACTGCTCCCGCCGCCTCTGCCCGCCGATATGCGCGAGCACTCTGACCAGGATGGGCAGCAGGCTCTCCTGGCCCTGGAAGTGCGTCCCTACGTACGCTTCCATGAGCGCCGGCAGGGCGAGGAAACTGCGCGCCGCTACATCCACGAGGCCCTGCCCGGTCCGGAGGTATTTGACCAGTTTTCTTGAGAGAACGGGGTGAGTGGGTTACAAGCCAAGCCCCAGCCTCTACATAGATGTAGGCTGCTTGCCACCATAGGACGCGCAGAACCACCCATCTGCTCGAGACTCTAAGCGCTCCCGTCCCGACAGAGATCCGGAATTGACAGCGCCGTTAGTTTCGATTTGGGTCGGTTGCGGGCGAAGGGAGGCGGGTGAGGAAGGGGAACAGCGGTGTGATTTCGAAAGGTTTCTTTTCACGGGGCGAGATTAAGGCGATCGCGACGGGCTTTACGAGGGAGACCCGGCCGCTCCAGGAGTCAAGCAGGATGCGGGCCCCGAGCGGAAGCGCAGCCAGCTGGTCGAGCCTGGCGGGCTGAAGCTGAGGCGCAATGTTCATAAGGTCCGCCAGGTTCCCGAAACGGCTGCTTTGTGCCAAGCGGTCGCCGAGATGGGGTCCGAGCAGTCTGGGTGTGTGCACAGAGGTGGCCGACAGGGCCTTCAAAAAGAGACCTGCACTCGCTAACTTGTCTCGGTACGGCGAGCTTCTCAGCAGCTCCACCGACTTGCGGTCCGCAGCTTCCTCCTCCTGCGATGTGCGATGAAAATCCAGAACCCGCAGGAGCTGATCGTCGGGCACGAGCGTGCGATCATAAAAGGCAAAGCGAGTGTCGAATTCATTTTGGGTATGTCCGAGCGCAATATGGGCTAGCTCGTGAGCAAGTTCCATGGCCAGACTCGCTTCATCCGGCAGAACGTCAATCAGACCGCGGCTGACGACAATGGTGTACCCGATTGCCAGCGACTCCAGCGGGACCGTCAGGAGGACCCGGCAGTGGATGGCCGGCAGAGTGTCGAGTTGACTGGTCACCACGAGATTGTTGACAACCGTCGCGCAGACCTGATCCACGTCGCCGGGCGGCGCGAGGAGGCCTGCCCCCTCGAGACGGTCAAGCACATTCTCTTCGGCTTGCCTCTGCCACGCCCGCTGACCCTCAATGGGCGACGGCGGCTGGGCGGCCGGGCTTGTGTCGTCCACCTTTGCGGGAGCGTCCACCACGACCCACGTGAGGGTTTGCTGATGCCTGGCGCTCGCCAGGTCGTAACCCCACAGGCGCGTCTGGGCTTTGAAGCTCGCTGACCGTAGCACGTTGTACTTCAACTTCGTCTCTTCGGTGTAGACGTACACGGGCAACCAGAGGCCGGGCTGTAGATTCTGGCGCCAGCTGTCGAAATGGAAGTAGTATTCGAATTTCGGATGCGTGGCGTAAGTGCCGTTGAAGCGTACGATGTGGTAGTCCTGATCTTCCACCCAGAGCCTGCCTTTGAAGAGTCCGGTGCCTGCATGCTGCCTCGGCACAACGTCGAAGACGAGGCAACGGACGCTGCCCAGGAACTCCCGGCGCACAAGGGTAAACCCGTAATGCTGCAGGTCGAAGCGGCCGACGTCCATGACGATCGTGTAAGCAAAGGCCTGGGGCTGGAAGTGCAAACCGTACAAGCGACTGATCTCGGTGGCCATGCCGGCCAGAGCCCGGCGCCCGCCTCGGGGTCCCGGCAGAAGAGACTGCTCCTTCAACCCCCCACGAAAGTCGAGGGCACCGAGATAATAATGATCACCGGCCGGCACAGTTCCCAGTGCCGGGTCGAGACGGAAATCCTGGATGTAGGTCTCAACACGCGGCCGGTAATTTACAAGCGAGCGGACGAGATTGTTCTCCTGTGCAATGATGCGGTCGAGGACGTAGGATGCCTGGGCCCCGGCAGGTGTCTGGTCAGCCGATTGCGCTTGAAAACTTTCCTGGCGGGACTGCTCGTCTGCCACGCCTTGCGCCGGACTGCCGCGGGCCGGCTCGACCGCAACCGCTACGGCAAGCAGACAGCCGCAAAGCCGGATATTCCGCATTCTGATGGATCTTCTCGTCATCCCGTTCGGTCCCTAACAGGGGATCTCATTCCGCGAGCTGAAACAACATGTCCACCGTGGCGGAGAAGTCCACTGGCACTCCATTTCGGAGCGCGGGCTTAAAGCGGATCTGCTCAGCCGCTCTAATAGCGGCCTCGGTCAAACCATGGCCCAGGCCAGCCTGAACTCGCTGGACACGCACTTGCCCTGTGGCCTGAAACACCACAGCAAGCAGCACCTCACCCTGAATCCGCAGCCGGAGCGCATCGGAGGTGTACGCTGGGTTCGGCTTGAAAGTAATCTCAGGCGGCCGGAAAGACGACTCCGAATCCTGGCGGTTGAGCTGCACGGGTGAAGCTGATCTCTCGGCTACTCCAAACCCGGCCTCTCTAACGCTTCCGGGTCCTGGACTTGCTCTGCCTGCCCCGCTGCTCACAGCGGCGGCCGCGCTGTCGAAGCCTGCCCTCGTCGTTGTGCTCCGTAGTCCTTTGCCGCCTCCGGTGCCACTGCCTAACCCCGGACCCGGGGCCAGATCGAACGATCCGAGACTCGGCACGTTCCCTACCGTCGCGAGCGCTTGACCCCGGAAACCGCTGGGATCACCGAAGCCACCCGTCTGGATCTGATCGGGCGGGCGCTGGAGAGTCCCTGTTGTGGAAGTGCCCGTGAAGTCGCCAATCCGAACCGCAGGTACGCTTCGCCCTGGCAATTCGGTGGCCTTAACCGCGGGTAAAGAGTAGGGGAGAGGATGGGGCGGCAAAGCCGGACGCGTCGTCGCCGCCCGCGGGGGCTGGATCAACGGAAGCGGCCGGATTATGGGCGCAGGCAACTCGGGGACCTGAAGGCGGCTTTCGACCGGTGCCGTACGGCGGAGGTTCCGCATCGTGGGCTGCGGGAGGCGGGATGACTCCGGTGGGCGCGCAAGTTCCAGCAGCGTGTAGCGAGCGAGGTGGGCGGGCTCACCCGGGGGCGCGAGCTGGACCCAACCCAGAGCGCTGATGCAGACAAACTCGACAACCGAGCTGACGCCAAACGCGCGCCACCGGCGCCGACGCTCTGCGCCTGTCGGTTCGATCAGGCCGAACTGCACACCGACAGCGGGACCCATGCCCCGGGTGCCTTCCTGGACCTCCAACCGCCGGCCACGTCGAAACTACGGCGGTGAATCTGATTTGTTAAGCCAACCCTGCCAGCCTGGCTAGGGAGCGCTCGGGCTGGCGGGCGGGCCAGGCTCGGAAAGCGGGCCCTCCGCGACACCCAAGCCCACTCCAACGCCGGCGCCGACACTGATCACGAACATGGCCGGCCCGGATGCCAGCAGGCCGGTGGGTGCGGCCGTTCCGGCTGTGGTGGCAGCGGTTGTGGCAGCGCCGGCCTGCGCCTGAGGCTGGCCTGAAGGCGGGACTCCGGCTCCGGCAACTTCGGCGTAGTGCCCTTCCGCGAGCACGTACTTCCGGCCGGAACTCTTCTCCGTGATGGCGACCGGCCCCCGGCGAGCAACCACCTCGGTGTTCTTGTCAGGCAGCATGGTCACGCCATAGGTAGCGGGCCCGCCGGCCGGCTCGATCGTGTACCGCGTTGTCTCAAGCACCAAAGCGTTCTTACCCGGGTCCCAAGCCGCGATGCTGCCGGAAGCGACTTCGGCGACGACACGGCCCGCGTTACTTTCAAAGCTCACCGAGGTTCGTTCCCCCAGGGTGACTTGGGTATCGGCCGAAAATCTTACCTGGGCGGTCCCGTGCTCCTCCGTCTTCAGGGTGCTGCCCGAGGTCAAAGTCCCTTCGACGGGCAGGGCCACTCCGTTCAGGAACGTCCCGGAGGAGTTGATAATCTTCCCGATCACTGCCCTGTCTGCGTCCTTGCCGGACCCGGCAGGCCGGTCGGCAGGCCGCGCCACCGGGAGGCACCCGAGCATCATCAGGGTGCCCCAGATGATGAACTTCTTGCCAGATAGAATGCGCATGCTAGTCTCCTTTCCGTCGTGTTTCGCTCACAGAGCTACTGCAACTTCAGCACGCCTCAGAAAATCCGTTGAAGCCGGCGCCAGATCCTCGCGCAGCTCCTGAGGACCGTGGCCGTTGAGTTCCGCCAGGCTTCGGTCATTGTGGTAGATGGCCTCACGGTAGTCCTTCACTAAGTCCTTCTGGAAAGCGCGCTGAATTTCAGCGATGCCATCCTCCAGGGTCTTCTCGCAGGTGAAGTCCAGGTTCGTGCGAATCTTGTCGAAGTTAACGCGGTAGTTCCGATGGTCGGCGTTTTCGACACGGACCACTTCAAGCCCGGGGATGTGGGTCTCGATCTGAGCCGCTACCTCGCCCAGCGTGGCGTTGAGCCGGTCGTCGCCGGCATTAAAGATCTCGTACGCCACGCGGGTCGTCGGCGCCTGCAGGCAGGTCAGGAAGGCACGGGCAATGTCTTCGACGTGGATGAAAGGGCGCCACTGCGTCTGGTTGAAGATGGTGATGCTCCTTTCCCGCAGCGCGCGCGCCACGAGCAGGTTCACCACCAGATCGAAACGCGGCCGGTACGACCATCCGAAGGCCGTCGCCAGGCGGAGAATGGTGGGAGCGAAGCCGGCCGAAGGCTGGCCCAGAATGAGCCGTTCCGCGTCGACCTTTGTGCACGCGTACAGCGAAATAGGTGCCGCGTTGGAGCGCTCATCCAGCAGGTAAGGGCTGGCGCCGTAAACACTGCAGCTCGATGCGAAGAGGAAGCGGCGGACGCCCGCCCCATGGCAAACATGCTTGATCAGTGCCGTGGCGGCCAAGTTCGTCTCCAGCGTCACGCGACTGTCCAGGTTGCACGCAGGGTCGCCGACGATGGCCCCAAGGTGAACTACTGCGTCCATGTTCTCGATCGCCCTGACCACGCCTTCCACATGACGAAAATCGTCGCGCAGCAACTCGAACTGAGGGTTGCCGCGCAATCCGGCGATTGGCGCGTCCCCGAACAGCAATTCGTCGAGGACCCGGACGCGGTAGCCTGCCGTGAGCAGCCGACGCACCAGCACCGAGCCGATGTAGCCCGCGCCACCGATCACAAGCACGTTTCGCACCGACCGCTCGCCACCCGCTGACTTGCGTTCGATTCGATACTCGCGAACTACATACCCTTTCAGCAGACGGCTGCCGCCGACCAACATCAACCCCAGCATCCAAGCCAACCCCTCCACGAGCCGCGGCAATGGGAGTTGTTCTACCGCGTACTCCAGAAACGAGTGCACCAGAAAGGCTATGCTGACCGCCTGAAAGATCACGAGAGCCTTGAACCGCCCCCGATAACCTCGCGCATGGGTGTAAAAGCCGGACAGGGTAAACACAAAGACGCCGACTAGCGCCAGCATGAAAGCGTTGGGGAAATAGATCGCCGCCAGCCACTGCCGCACCTTGGCCGGGTCCGGATTGCCGCGCCAGAGCACGATCCAGCCGACCAGATAGAGGTAGGAGGCCACAAACACCGAGGCGGAGAGCAAAAGGGCGTCTACGGCCATTCGAGGCAGCGCCTCGACCAGTTTGAACCCTCGAAGACTGAGCTTAGGCATTTTGGCTCCAGTTGGACGTTCGATTTCGGTTTTTCGAGGTTACTTGAGTATTGGGATTGCCGAATCGCAACTTACGATTTTGGCTCGCTCGTCTTCAGAATCAGGCTGAGGGTTCGCAGCGCGAGTCACGGTTGCGCTTTTCCCGACACCTGGACTATGGCTTCCGACGTCTGACTTCTGGCCGGCGATCTTCAGCACGGTCCGCAGAATAATTGCGAGGTCCCGGCCGAAGGTGCGCTGGTTGGCGTAGCTCAGCGAGAGCGCGAGCTTGCCCGGGAGGATGCTTGAAACGTACTGTTCCTCGACGCTTTCGCCGAGCACGAACATTTCCTCCTCCCGGCAATACAGGAGCGAGGCTGGGTCAGTGATGCCCGGCCGCTCGCGAAGTAGAATCGCGTACTCGGCCTGAAACACACTCACGTAACGTTCACATTCGGGCCGCGCTCCCACCAGTTGCAGGTCTCCCTTCAGCACGTTGAGCAACTGCGGCAGTTCGTCGAGCTTGAGGCGGCGCAGGAAGCGTCCCACCCGCGTCACACGCGGGTCGCCGGCCGCGGTGAGCGGACCGCCGCACTGCGCCGCGTCCGGTCTCATGCTACGGAATTTCAGCAGGCCGAAGCGGCGGAAGTTGCATCCCAGGCGCGGATGAGCGTAAAAAACGGAGCCGCCATCGTCAAGTTTGATTGCGATCGCCACCAGGGCGAAAAACGGTAAGAGCAGGACAAGCCCGAGAGAGGCGCAGGTCATGTCAAAGGCGCGGCGCATAAGTACAAGGGCCAGGAACGACAGATTGGGAGCGAAGCTTAGGGCGGACCGCAACCGTGCACACTGTCCGATGTTTTGCCACCACGTCGCGCACGGCCTCGATCACATCCTCGACATCGTCGTCCGTCATGCGGGGCGCGAGCGGGAGCGAAATCATGCGCTGGTAGGCGTCGTAGGCAACTGGAAAGTCGTGCGGGCGGTATCCGTACTTGTCGCGGTAATACGGGTGGAGATGAACAGGGATGAAGTGCACCGAGGTTGCGATGCGGCGGACCTTCAACTCCTCAATGAACTGGTGACGGGACAGGCTGAGCCGCTCGGTCCTCAAGCGCAGGACGTACAGGTGCCAGGCGTGTTCCACCTCCGCCCGCTCCGGCGGCGCCTCCAGTTCCGGCATGGCGGCGAAGGCCTGGTTGTACCGGCCCACGATTTCTCGCCGACGGGCATGGAAGCCTGACAGCTTCCGCAGTTGAACCAGCCCGATTGCCGCCTGAATGTCGGTCATGTTGTACTTGAAGCCCGGCCGAACGACCTCGTAGTACCAGGAGCCTTCCGAGCTGTAACGCTTCCAGGCGTCGCGGCTCATTCCATGTAGGCTCAACAATCGCGCTACGTCGACCAGTTCTGGCGGACCCGTCAGCATGCCGCCCTCTGCTGTCGTCATGTTCTTCGTGGCGTAAAAGGAAAAAGCCGTAAGCAGCGGAACACCGGCGGAATCTGACAGGTTGCCGATGAATCGCCCTTTGTACTTCGCCGGCAAAGCATGCGCGGCGTCTTCGATCATCGCCAATTGACGCCGCCGGGCGATCTCAAGGAGCTCGTCAAGCTGGCACGGATGCCCATAGAGATGAACCGGCATGATCGCTTTCACCGGACCGCCGTCACGGGGTGCTTTCCGGTTTGCTCGGCGCCGGTCAAGCCCCGCCAGAGCCGCAGTAACTTTGGCCGGGTCCAGATTCAACGTCTGCGGCTCCACGTCAACGAGGACTGGCCTCGCTCCCACGTGCTCAATCACGTGGATGCCAGAGCAGAACGTAAGAGGCGTCGTGATTACGCCCTCTCCCGGCTGGATGCCAAGTGCCAGCAGGGCCAAGTGCAACGCCGCAGTGCAGGAATTCACGGCCAGCGCCACCGGCGCGCCCAGGTAGGCCGCAAACTCCCGCTCAAACCGTTTCACCTTGGGTCCGGTGGTGATCCAGTCGGACCGCAGCGTGTCGATGACTTCGGAGATCTCTTCTTCTCCGATCAATGGCGGCGCGAACGGAAGATCTTGTAATCGCACTGAGGCCTCATGGCCAGGACGCTTACTGGGGTTGGGGTGGCCGGGAAACCACGGATTCATTCAGCGGGGAGATCATGCCGGATACCGGCGCTATCTGTCGCCAGGCGGGAAGCCGTCCTTGGAGATAGAATCGCAGCATGCCTTCCGCCTTGGAAAGCACCGGCTGGCCGGGGCGCAGCTTCAACGCGAGTCTAAGCAAAGCGTGGCTGACATGATTCGTCATCGGCGAGAGCCAGGGGTGAAACACGACCTGTTGGCGAACAGGCTTGGCGCGGTAGCCCATGCGAAATTTGAACTCGTCCATGCATGCCGGGGCGTCGAGAGATTGCAGGGCATAAAAAATCGATCGAACACCTGGGCGCGTGAGGAGGTTGCGAGTCACCCCGAAACTCAGAGCATTGCTAACGTGTGCTCCCAGGTGTCTCCTCTCACACTGCTGGTCGAGCAGGTAGCAGCAGTCTTCCATCTGAAAACTGATCACCGAAGCAGCCAGCTTGTTTTGGACCAGGGCACCCCAGGCTTGAAATCCCGGCAATTCGCCTGCGGTCAGGCACTTCGCCTGCCAGGCCTTCTCGGAGAGCCCCGGCTCTCTCCTGCCCTGCCGGTCCAGCGTGTCTCGATGCAACGGCCAACCCTCGAGGGCAAGCCGCTCGAACGTGATGAGCTCAATCGAGCAATTCCGAAGGCCGCGTCGCACGTTCTTGCGTGCCCACTGGCTGAGACTGTTTAGATCGTAGTTCGCGTCATCGCGCACGGCATGGTAACTTACGCAGCCCGATCCGCTGTTGACAGGAGCCGAGTACCGCAGCGCCAACACACGATTGTCATCCACGAACTGATGTAGCTCGGCCTCGGACGGCTCGATTACCCAATGATAGGGAAATGCTTGATAAGCTCCCCACCCCTGGTTGTGCCAATAGGTGCTCTCGGTGCGAACCACACGACGTCCCTGGCGCCGCATCCACTCCGCGAAAATCTCAGGAGTCATTCTCTTTAGCAGTGTCTGATGCCGGGGTGCGCCTTCACCGCCAGATAGAACTCCTTGCCGGCGATTGAGACTCGTCCCCGGCTGGCACTGAAGAGCGCCTTGGCCAGAAGGAAATGGATCTCATTCAGGCAGCTTCCAAACCAGGCCTGAGCCAACGAGGCTTGCTCCGGGATCATTTCGATGATGCGGAAGCCGGCGCTTGTTAGCAGAAGCTTGAGAGTCTTGGGGGCAAAGTAGTAGAGGTGGTGGGAGCTTGTGAACCCTCGCATGCGCTTTCCGTCCAGCAGCCAGCATACCGGCCCCTTATCACGGAACAGGGTGTACCGGTATCCAGGGACTTCGACCGCCAGCACTCCGTCATCTTTAAGGACCCGATGAGCTTCCCCGATCATCGAGACGGGGTCCGAGCAGTAGTAGAGGGTATCTAATACCGTGACCACGTCGAAGCTGCCGGGTGCATATTGGGCTTCCTGGAGGGTTCCGCAGAAGGCCTCTGTTTGGTACCGCTCACGGGCTACTTCCACCCCGAGCCGGGACGTGTCGACCCCGTAAAGCCGCCAGTGGCGTGCGTCGAAGTTCTCAAAGAAGGTCCCCGTTCCGCAGCCGACATCCAGCAGAGTGCCGCTGTTTCTCCGGCGCTTGATGGCCGCCGCTTCCCGTTGTAGGACCCGACGCCGGTAGGCGTCGAACAAAACCAGGTTATCCTCGCGCACAAAATGGCGGTGGAAGTTCCGCGTATCCTTGGCTTGCGGCCGGGGACTCATGTACAACAACCCGTCATGGCGGCATTGCACCACTTGCAGCGCCCCCGGACCCCGGATCACTACCCGGCTGTCCTGCCCGCTGCACAGGGCGCAGGCTACCGATTCCAGTTCCTCACCCACCGATTTTCCACCTGCGAAGCAGTGTCGTGCTTGCCAGACTGCGTGCCAGACGGCAGAATTGCCCGGTCGCGGCGCGACGGGAATGATGCTTCACGACATAAGCGCGGCCATTCGCGCCCAAACGCTCGCGATCCTGCGCATCGATGTACAACTCCCGGATCGCGTGGGCCAGCGCCGTCGGATTCTCAGGCGGCACGCACACACCACAGCCCGCCTGCTGAACGAGCGCCCAGCTGTCGGTGTCATGGTCGACGGCGGCGACGATCGGCCGTCCCGCCGCCATAATTGAGTAGCACTTTGACGGAACCGAATCGGTCGCGAACCCTCGCTTCAGACTGTTGAGATGAACATCACCCGAGGCGAGCACGAGAGGCAGCAGGGAACGTGGTTGAAAAGGAATGAACCGCACATTACTCAGCCCCGCAGCTTTCACCTGCAGGTTCTCGCGGGCAGCGCCGTCGCCGACGAATACAAAGCAGATGCGCGGGTCCGAAACCAGTCCGGCGGCGGCTTCCACAACGTGCTCGAGACCCTGAGTCAGGCCGAGATTGCCGGCGTGCATCACCACGAAGTGCTCGTCGAGATCCCAGGAAACGGAGAGGGCATTATGCCTGGGCGTGGGGCTGATGAAGTCAGTGTCAACCCAGTCCCCGATCACCTGAAGCTTTGTGCTCGCTACACCGCGATCCTCCAGCGCCCGCCTGTAACCTTCAGACAGAACCCGCACATAACCAGCCCGCGCACAGCACCAGCTCTCCAGCCACACCACCAGGCCGATCGCCCATCGGCGGCGAAAAACGCCGGCCTTGATTCCCACGTCGGGGTAGATTTCATGCACCGAGTAGATCATGGGCCGGCGGCGCAGATTCATCGCCACGACCGGCAGGGCAACCTCGAAGGCCGGGCCGCTCGCGATCGAGACGTCGTACTTCCGCCCCAGAACCATCACCGCCGCCAGCACCTGATAGCAGAGCAGGCTCCAGAGTCGCAGCATCAGCCGCGCTCGATTCACGCTCGGCACCCAGAGGCGGATGATCCTGACTCCGCTCCGCTCCTCGCGCCACACCAGCCGGCCGCGAAACGGCTCTGCGACGCAGCCGCTCGGATAGTGAGGCACCGCGCAGATCACGGTGACGTCGTTGCCGAGCCGCGCCAGATCCTCCGAGAGCATGGCATAGAGCGAAGCGCTCGGGCCCAGGTCGGGCGCATAAAAAGGGGTGACGACCAGAATTCGCATCGGCATTCGGCAGCGCCCGGCACTACCCTTTCCGCACCAGATAATTTCCGATCGCCAGCGCGTCCATGCGGGTGCGCATGAAGCACTCAATCGCCTCTTCGGGCCGGCAGACGATCGGTTCGTTCTCGTTGAAAGAGGTATTGAGCACTATCGGCACCCCGGTAACCTCGCCAAACTCGTGGATCAGGTTCCAGTACAGCGGATTCGCCGCCCGATCCACGGTCTGCAGCCGGCCCGTGCCATCCACGTGCGTTACGGCGGGAATCCGCGAACGCTGCCGCTCGCGCACGTTGTAGACCTTGAGCATGAACGGGTCGGGATAGCTCTGATCGAAATACTCGCCCGTGGCCTCGCTGAGGACCGAAGGAGCGAACGGCCGGAATTTCTCCCGATGCTTCACCCGGGCGTTCAGCACGTCTTTCATCTCTGCGCGCTTGGGATCGGCGAGGATACTGCGGTTCCCGAGCGCGCGCGGACCCCACTCCGTGCCACCCTGAAACCAACCCACCACGTTGCCGGCGGCGATCAAGCGCGCGACCACCCGTGACATCTCCTCGAGATCGTACGTCTCGAAAGCCAGATTCCGCTCCAGGAGCGCCCGCTGCACGCGCCCGTTGCGAAACTCGGGACCGGTATACGCGCTCGACATCACGAACGTGCGCGGCTTCCCCAGGATTTGGTGATAGATGTAGTAGGCTGCGCCCAGCGCCGTGCCGGCGTCGCTCGCCGCCGGCTGGATAAAGATCTCTTCGAAGGGCGTATTGGGCAGGATCTTGCCGTTAAACGTGCTGTTCAGCGCCACACCACCCGCCATGCATAGCGACTTCTGCCCGGTGAGCTCGTAGGCCCGGCGGACCACGTGAAACTCCGCTTCTTCCAGCAGCGCCTGCGCGGAGGAGGCCATATCCGCCTGCTGCGGCGTGATCTCCGATCCCGGCTGCCGCGGCGGACCGAAGCGCTCCACGAACTTCGCCGAGTAGATCGTTCCCAGCGACGGCGACGCGTCCTCCCACGTCATCTCCACGCCTTCGGCCCAATGCACGAAGTAATCGAGATCGAGCTCGAACCGGCCTCGCGGCTTCAGGCGCGCGATCCGGCGCAGCGCGTCCAGGTACACGGGCCGGCCATAGGCCGCCAGACCCTGCACCTTCCCCTCATCGCCGAACTTGGTGAAGCCGAGCCACTGCGTGATCGCGGTGTACACGATGCCGAGCGAGTGCGGATAATTGACCGTCTCCAGCACCTCGATCCGCCCGTCCTGGCCCCGCCCGATCATGGTGCTGACGAAATCGCCGAAACCGTCCACGGACACCAGCGCGGCCTCGCGGAACGGCGACACCAGGAAGGCGCTCGCCAGATGCGCGCGGTGGTGCTCCACGTTATGGAACTCCGCCCGCACCCCCGCCGCCTCGACCGCGAGCGCCTGGCAGAACTGCTGCTTCACGTCCCGCAGCTGGCCCATGTGCGCCAGCCGCTCCTTCACCAGGTTGAGACTCGGCCGCCGTCGCAGAGCGAAGAGAATCTTCTTGTGCAGATTGGCGCTGGGGTCCTTCGAGACTCCGACATGATCCAGGTCGTGAGCCGTGATCCCGCCCTCCGCCAGACAGTACCGGATCGACTCGGAGGGGAATCCCGCCCAATACTTGATCCGGCGGAAGCGTTCCTCCTCAACGGCCGCGATCAGTTGGCCGTCGCGGATCAGGCAAGCTGACGCGCCTGCGTGATAAGCGTTAACTCCTAAGATAAACACGGTTCAACACCGCCCGCAGTCAGGATCTTAGTTTCGAAACGAGGGTTCGGCGCGGTTTGAGCGAGTGGTGGCACACCGCACCACACGCATATCAACCCTGAGTACCCTACCCCTAACACGCCGACGACCGCCGGCGGGCATAAGCCAGAGCCAGGATAACCGGGAAGAACAGCGCCGGCACTAGTTGCGACTGCACCAGTCCCAGCAGTCCGTGGCGAAAGATCCAACCTTGAAATATGTATAGCATCAAGTAAACCAGGAAGCCGAGACAGTCCGGAGTTAGTGCGCCCAGTCGTTCGACAAAGGCATAAAACCAACCCCACATCTCCATGCCCACGATGATGCCGAGAACTCCGAAGTTGGCAAAGAGCTCCGAGAGCATGCCAAACGTCGTTGAACCCCAGCTTTCGCCATAACGCGAGATGAGTCCGAGATCTTGTTCAAATACAGCCTTCCCGTAATACGAAGGCTTGGACGCCACCCAATCCTGCGGAAGATATGCGTATACCTGCTGCGGCAGAAAGAGGAATCGTATATCCCAAATGGTCTGGCCGTGCAATAAGTGGTCTGAATAATGGGCGTAGACGGCGGCAAACATTTGGCCTTCCTCGAAGGTGTTCAGCACAGCCCGTCGAGCATTACTCCAATCAGCCTGTTCCCGCGATCTCAGGAACACTAGCGAGAGGCACGACACTCCGATCAGCGCCGCGATGGCTCCGTATCGGGCTAGTGTCCGGAAGACCCTCAGCGCCTGTTGGTGCTGCACCCTCCCTGCTACCAATGCAACCGCGACAAGGAAAGTCACCAACAGGCCGCGCGCGCCGAAACCCACCACCAGCAATATGGCCGACTGAAGCAGCAGAATCCCCCTCGACCGAAGCATAGCGAAGATTAACAGCGCGAAGGCGCTGGAATAGAGCATCAAGGCAAGGTATAGGTTGAAGGTAATTCCTTTGCCCAAGAACACTTCACCCCTGGCGAGAAACAGCCGCTCCCAGCCTTGTGCTACGCATAACCAAAGCACAACCATGGCCAGAATGGCGGTCGTGGCACCCCATATCCTCCAGAGCCGCTCGGGGCGCAGACACGTTCGCCATTCCGGTGCCAGTGCGCCTCTGAAGGCGTAGCTTCGCTGCGCAGTCCACCCGTTCAGATAGCGCCCATGCAGGAAAGCCAGGAGTCCGACTGCAGACCACCCCATCGCCGGCAGCATTCGGGTGCGATCGAAGACGAAGGGGACGCCGATCCAAGCCGGATCGACGTAGCTGAGGCCAGGCAGCAAAAAATAGGAGACGGCATAACTCATCACAAACACGCCGGTGATAGTGCACCAGAAGAACGGCGGACCCATTGACCGAGATGTACTCCTAGCTCTCCCACTTGCTAAGAGCGAGTCGCTCGTGACAGACGCTTGAGATGGCATCCCCATAGCTGTTTGAACCCTTCTCGCGACTCTCTGCAGGCTCGGGATCCTTATTGGAATTGATGGCGCGAGAAAAGTTGTTCCTTGGCCTTTTGGCGGATTACCTATCATTCTACCGGAGGCGGCCCTAATAGGTGACGCTTTCCACCCCGCGCTGTCACGATACTCTGTGTTCCTTCGTAAATGGGGCGGACCGCGATAGCATTCTGAAAACTGGACGACGCCGACCGCTTCTTCAAAACGGACTCGTAAGCTCGTTCATAGGCACTTGCGATCTGGTCCCACGAAAAGGCACGCCCAATTTCATCGCGCGCGCGCGCCACTCGGGGCGCAATTTCATGCCTGTGCATTACGACATAATCGATGACATGCGAGAGCATGCTTACATCGCCGTAGTCGGTCAAAAAGCCGATGCCAAGCCCTGCAAGCAGCTCCCCGCATCCGCTGTCCCGTGAGCTGATAACCGGAACACCGCATAGGGTGGCTTCAAAAGCGACCATTCCAAAAGACTCCGATCGGCTTGCATACACCACCACGTCAGAATCTACATAGGCTTCGAGCTTTTGCCGCCCTTGCACCTCGCCGGAAAACACGACTGACTCGCTGACGCCGAGTTCCTCAGCGAGTGCCTTGAGTCGCCATGAATAGCCCTCATCGGGGCCGATAACGGCCAGAACCGCGCGCCCACGTCCCTCGGCGGCGGCAAAGGCGCGAATAAGGATGTCAATCCCCTTGATAGGATGGACACGCCCCAGATAGGAGATAAGCAGTGACGCTGTGATTCCATGACGCTGTCTAAACGCCCCTCGCTCAGGCAGATCGCGATACGGCGTGGTGTCTATCCCATTAGCGATGCACACTACCTGTTGCCCAGGAGGGATGACGTTTTCTTGCTGCCGTCTTTCGCGGCGCGACGACGCAATGAAGAGAGAAGAACCGCGTAGAATCACTCTTCCCAGCGAAACATCGAAAAGTCTCTTCGCGGCTACGCTTGAGAATGCCGGCTCGATACTTCCGCGGGGCTGAATCACGTACGGTATTCCATAGCGCCGACAATAGTGTGTAGCAACAAGCGTCAGAAAATCACGGTAGCCATCCACGTGCACGAGATCGAATTGCGGCAGATTGTCCCGGCAAAACGTTACGAAGTCTTGACACACAAATAAACCAAAGGAGTCTCGCCCCAACGGGAAGATCTTGTGCGTATGGAAATACATGACGTCAACTCCGCGGTGCTCGACGCGGCGGGTGCCGGCAAAGAGCCGGGTGTACTTATCGGCAAGATTCGTGCAGCACACCGTTACCTGATGGCCCTTCGCTGCCAGGGATGTAGTAAGGCAGCAGGCGTTTGTAACCGCGCCGCCCAGCCCAGCCGCTGGGGGAAATCCCAGGGTGAGATAACAGATCCGCATCAATAGATTGGCTGGCGCAGAAGCCTCCGCCTTAGCCCGAGCAGCCAGGGGCGCAATCCGCGGTAGGCTGCGTGGACAGGCAGCAGAGCACGGTGCCACGTGGGGCTCACACGGTAGGCCAGCCCCAAGCAATGGTCCCACTCAATGAAGAGGGATGTAAATCGCCGCCTCAGCGGTATCCGCTTTAATTCCGATCGACTCAACGTGTGACTACTGTTGAAAGTAGTCCAATATCGGCAGCCCTTGAACAGCCGAGCATTGTAAGCAAGTTCGGGCGATGAAAGTATTCCATCGCCTGGCGCAACAGACGATACATGCCCATAGTCATGTGCCGGCTCCACAGCGGTAATTGTCTCGGTGGCGTCAAGGACCTTGATTCCGCGAATTCTTGCATTGTAGACCAGCCACGCGCTCCAATAGAATCTCCCTATTGCGAAGGGAGGCACCTGCGGCCACAGGCCCCTGCGGAAGACGAAGTAGTCAGAATCCGAAGTGCCATGCGAAGCCCCGCTAACTCGCCTCCGTAATTCTTCCTGCCAACCGGTCTTCGTGAAATCGAGCAACTCCGGAATCGGAACGCCTGTGATCTTGCGCCCTATCAGTAGAAAGGGCTCACGCGGCAATAGCCGGTTGACCTGCGCGACCGTGAAGAGAAAATCGTCCATCAGAATGATGTCAGCGTTAACGTAGCACATCAGGTCGTAGCGGGAGGCAGTTTGGGCGCTCGCGAAAATTGAACTCACGAGCGGGGTTCCATATTCATTAAGATCAACGCTGGGTATATGTCGAGCGCCGACGGCGTGCGCCATTGTTGCTGTGCCGGAATCGTTGCCCAGCAAGATGATCTCGGGCCTGGGATGGAGGAGAGACCAGCTCGTTATGGCGTTCCGTTGGATAATGTCAAAATCTCCCTGAAACGCCTTCGGGCTGGAGAAAAGACTGAGCATTGGCATCTCTCTTGAACTGCTTTAGGCTCTGGAAAGGCTCTCACTCCGCAAAGTGGTCTTCACGCCGACCATTCGTCGAGGCTAGGCTTATCGGGTCGCCAGTCCGCTGTCCGGGCTGCCTCATGTTCTTTTTCAGCCGACTTGGGGACCTCTTTCGTTCGCAGGGACTTGGTGAACAGCTCGCGCAGGCCGGACTTGTCCCCATCGTCCAACACGTACTTCCATACTCCCGCGACAAAAGAGCCGAGGAACAGCAGCGCCATGCCTGCCTGGACTGATAGTGCCGCCGCGGTAAGGCACCGGACTGCGAGCAGCACGAGCGCCAAACACCCGATCGCTTCCAACCCTCGGAGGACGCCGGCTCGGCCCAGCGCTGCGAGGGGGAATCGGAGCAGGCGCCGAGAAACGACAAAGAATACGACAAGCTCCAGAGTCGCACGTAAAGACCACGCGAGTGCTGCTCCCACGATTCCGATCTTGACCGTGAAGATCCACAGCATGGCGGCATAGACTGGCAGATATCCGAGGAACACCTTGGCCCGGAGGTCGGGTCGCCCGATACCGTCGAGGAGGTTTGCCGGCATCTGGGCTATACCGTTTAGCAGCACTCCCACAACCAGAATCTGAAACACCAAAGTACTCCGGCTCATAAAGTCGGCACCCAGCCAAAGACGAAGAACATCTTTGCCAAAGGTCGCCGCCACCACTGCGACAGGTCCGAGCAACAAGACGATGTGCTTGACGCTGCGCACATACAGGTTTATCAAGCTCTCCTGCAGGGCGGCCCCCGACAGCGTGCTGAAAGCGGGGAACAGGATCATACCCAAGGCGCCCGGAATGACCATCAGTTTGAAGACCATCTCATAAGGAGCAGAGTAGTAGGCAACGTCACGCAGCGAGAGCAAACTCGCAATGAAGAAACGGTCGGCCGACACAAAAAGCGGGACCAGGACACTGCAGACTGTCACCCATCCGCCGAACACCAGGAGGGCCCGCAGTGTTCTCGCATCAGGGCAGGCCCGCTGCTTCAGAGATGGCAAAACCCTCAAACAGACCGCGAGATAGGCTAGAGCACCGGCAGCCCAAACGCCGATGAAGAGCCACATGATGCCGGGCAGGCCTAGTCCGACGGCAGTGCCCAGTGCGGGCACGCCGGAAGTCAGTAGGCTCAGTGGAATCTGTACCCACGTGAAAAGATCAAAGCGTTGCATGGCCTGAAGAACACCCGACAGATTTGAGGATACGAGAACCAGTGGAATAGCCAGGCTGATCACAGCAAGGGTCGCGCGCGACTCTGCGATGGTTCGTGGCGAAACCTTCAGGACTTTTGTCACAAGAAACGGAGCTGCAAGATAGAGAGCCAGCGCAGCCGCGAACCCGACGACGAGTTGCGAACTCACGGATGTCCATATAATGCCAGGGATCGTCTTGAGATTATTACTCCCCAACGCCCCCGCTACAAACTTGGTGGTTGCCCTCCCGAGACCGAGGTCAGCGATACTTGACAATCCAACTACCATCCAGGCTAAAGAGAGCAGGCCAAAGCGCTCCGTGCCTAGCCCGCGAATCACGTAAGGAATCGTCACAAGAGCGACCAGCATCGGGACCATGCGACAGGCCAACATCAGACCCGTATTCCTAATCAACAAACCACCGTGGATGTTCAAGGGTTTGCGCTCCCGATTCGGCTCTGCAGTTCGCATCTGAGAATGTGTTTGAAAGCCGCTCGCGCCCGAAACCGCAGGACCAAAGGTCAGCAATTTCGCGGCGCAGCCGAGGGTGTTAAGAGCGCCGTCCGAAGGCGATGCTTTGCCGCAGGCCTTCAAGAGCGTCGGCCGCCGTTGCGTCAAGAACATCGCGCCACGGAAGTGGCGGCTTCAACAGGGGGATTCGTCAACACCGAAACTGCATACTCACCGGCGCCAAGCCGAACGTAGGAAATGCCCGGGCAAGTCCTAAGATGACCGACCGTCTGCCAGCAGTCGATTACGGTACGAGCAGAAGCGCCTGCGGTCCAGGCCTCCTCAGGGAGTTCGCTGAACTCGGGCCAGGCGGTTGCCAGGACCACGACCTCGGCAGTCCGAATGCACTCGGCCGCCGAGGCGGCAACGCGGACATTCTCACCCAGAAGACACTTGGCGTTGCCGGTCCCAGCCGGGTCGTAAACTGTCACTTCAACGCCGCGAGAAGCGAGTTCACGACTCAAAAGCACGCCGACTGCGGCTTCGACGACGTCGGTGTTCGGTTTGTAGGTCAGACCCAGAATCCCGACCGCGCCCCCATTCAGCCGGGACTGAGTCAGGCCGGCCAGCCAGAGGACATGCTCGCGATTGAAGCGATCGGTCGTCTCGGCAAGATCGGCAGACGCGCCGATTCTGTGCGCCAGGGCTGCAAGCGCCCGGTTGTCACGCGGAAAACAAGGCCCCCCGTAGCTGATGGAACCTCGGAGGTACTTCCCTCCGATCCGCGTGTCCAAGCCCAGCGCTTTGGTCACCACGTCCACGTCGGCTCCCGGCAGCCGTGCACAAATCCGCGAAAGCATATTGGCAAAACTGATCTTGGTCGTTACATAGGTATTCACGGCGAGCTTTGTCAGCTCCGCGTTGATGATACCCATGCGAGCCACCGGAGGCTCGTTTTCGCAGACGCGCTTGTAGAGGGCTTCAAGGGTCGCGCCCGAATGAGTATCGGACTCACCGATGAGAATAAAGTCGGGATTGAGGAAATCGTGGATGACGCTGCCCAAGGCGATAAACTCAGGGTTGTAGCACAGGCCGAATCCAGCGCCGCAGCTCTTTCCGCTCCTTTGTTCAAGAATCGTGCAAATCTCACCGTCAGTGGAACCCGGCAGGACGGTACTGGTGATGACCACCAGATGAGGATCCCTCTTTGTGCGGAGCACGCGGCCTACCCTCTCCGCCGCCGCCGCAACGTGCCGAAGAGAGAAACTGCCGTCCGGCTCGCTTGGAGTGGGAACCACCACAAACGTGATCTGGGAAGACCGGACGGCGGTCTCGATGTCCTGAGTCGCGGTCAAGCGGCTGCGCCCGTCTTTTATCAGAGAGTCCAAAGCAGGCTCCACAATTGGGGCGCGGCCTCGATTGATTGCCTCCACGCGGCCGGGGTCTACATCGACGCCGATTACGGATAGCCCCTTGGCCGCTAAGCAGGCAGCCATCGGAATTCCGAGCTTACCCAGTCCTATGATCGAAACGGTTGATTCCATCATTTGAGGAGACCTCCTATGAGTGGTCAGCGGAGCTGTTATAGGGCGCTCTTAAGGGAACTACTCCTGGCCTATTAGCGTCGCTCGGCCGTCAAGCAGACATGCCATCCGAATCGGTGTTCCAGCCAGCGAAACGCCGGCTGAGGCACCCACCCGAAGTACCACACCTTGCGGTACCGGTATCGCACGTAATCGGAGATTTGATAGGGAAAGATGTGCTCAACACGAACTTCGGTCGCATGAAATCCATGCCGCTCGACCCAAGCCCGCGCGCTGCGCCGCGAGTAGGTCAAGGTCACCGGGCAGCCCGTTTGGGCCTCCGAGTGGTCTGCTACAAGTTTGTCAAGCCGCCAGAAGCGACCCTTGCCGTAGTTCATCAGTATCCATAGAACTTTCCAGGAGTGGCGGTGGTAAACCATGAGTTTAAGAATGGACCCGGGTCGCGTGTAGGACCGCAGTTCGCCAAGGACCCGATCAGGACGGGGAGTGTGGTGAAGCACACCGAAGGAGTAGACTAAGTCATACGTGTCGCAGGGAACATGTTTCCGTAATTCCTCCGCATTCCCTTCGTAAAAATGGATCCGGTCTTGCATACCGAAAGTGGCGGCCCTCTGACGCGCGAGCGCCAAGGATTTGCCAGAAAGGTCGACCGCGGTCACCCATGCTCCGTGGCGGGCAAAATTGATCGTGTCAGTACCAATCCCACAGCCGATCTCCAGCACTCTCCTTCCACGCCAATGCTCGAAGTTCGCAAACCCGGGGATATGCGGCTCGACAAAGTACTTGCGTGCCTCCACTTCGTCAAAGTACTCACGGGTCCCGATACACTTTGAAGAGTGGCGAATATTGCAAGGACGTCCATCCCAAAACTCTTGAACGCTCTCAATTTGCCGCTCGCATACAGGCGACATCGCGACGCCCCTTATATTAGCTTTCCGAACGTTGTCAAGCCGGGACACTAATGGCGCGTAACCGAAGAAGGTGACTTAGCCTTCGTCGACGACTTCAGCGAAACTGCGGAAACCCTCTGATTCTTTAACCCGTTGCCGAAGAGTTCGAAGCTGAGGCGTGCCGCCGCGTGGGCGAAATTGCCGTATCCTATCGCACATAGTAATCTTTTCTAAGATTGTCACGAAACGTGTCCGTTTAGGGACCCACGAGCCGAAAGACAATTAGGGCTATCAATTGCTTTAGAGAGAGGCTCTAAAAGCCGCGCGGCGAAGACTCGCCAAGTCCATTGATCATCGCCCTCTGAACCTAAGCGAACATCGTACTGACTGAATCCGTCGCCGCGACCTGCTCGGCGATCCAGGCGTAGGTCGCTTCAAGGCCCGATCGCAACGAGGCAGATGGCGCCCAGCCGAGTCGCTGGCGAATCAGCCGATTGTCCGAATTGCGGCCTCGCACGCCCAGTGGCCCCTCGACGTGCCGGATCCGCAGCCGCTTGCCGGCAATCTCCATCGCCATCTCTGCCAGCCGGTTGATCGAGACCATTTCTTCGGAACCGATGTTCACTGGCCCCCCGAAATCCGATTCCACCAGCCGGCGGACGCCTTCGATGCATTCGTCGATGTACAGGAATGATCGCGTCTGCCTGCCGTCGCCCCAGATCTCGATCTCGCCGCGATCGGGAGCCTCGGCCACCTTGCGGCAGATGGCGGCGGGGGCCTTCTCACGTCCATCGCACCATGCGCCCTCAGGCCCGAAGATGTTGTGAAATCGCGCCACGTGGATCTCGAGGCCGTAATTCCGCTGGTAAGACGCGTAGAGCCGCTCGCTGAAGAGCTTCTCCCAGCCGTACTCGCTGTCGGGCTGGGCAGGATAGGCGGAGTCTTCGGAGCACTTGGGATTGTCGGGATCGGTCTGGTTGTAAGCCGGGTAGATGCAAGCCGACGAGGAAAAGAAGTACTTCATGACGCCCGCTTGACGTCCGAATTCCAGCACGTTCAGGTTGATCGTAGCGGAGTTGTGCATCACGCAAGCGTCGTGCTCACCGGTGAAAATGTATCCGGCGCCACCCATATCGGCGGCGAGTTGATAGACCTCGTCGACACCTTCGAGGGCCGGCCGGACCACGTCGGGGTCGCGCAGGTCGCCGAGCACGAACTCCTGCACGGGGCTCGGTGAAAACTCATGGTGTTTGAGATCAACTCCTCGAACCCAGTACCCTTCGGAGCGCAAACGTTTCACAAGGTGTCCGCCGATAAATCCGCCGGCGCCACAGACCAGAACGCGCTTTCTCATAGTCACCTCGGAAGGCAGAGAATCATTGATGGTTGGACCCGCGATCGTAAGCGGACTTAATTTTGTGCTGCTGGTCAGCGCGGCGATACAGGATCGAGGCAGGCCCAATTTGGCGCTGCCGGTGGGCCGCACGCGCCCCAGGCTGCCCACACTGCGAACCATGCCGCATTGGCTGGAATGTGCAGGTTAAAGTCAAAGAGGCTGTGGACCAACAGCCCGCAGCATCCGACGGCTGCGCCTATCTGCAGCCAGGCGATCGGGTTGCGGAGGCGCTCCCGCAGATCGGTGAAGGCCAGCCGGAGAAACAGGATGAGCGCTGCGGCGATGAGCAGTCCGCCAGCCAAACCGGTCTCGGCCAGCGCCTCAACGAAGTCGTTATGGGCATGGTCCCAAGTCTCATCGCCGGGAAAGCTCTGATAGCGCGGGTAAGCGACCTCGAAACTGCCCAGTCCCGTCCCGAGTCCCGGGTGATCCCGCAGGATACGGAGCGAGTCCAGAGCTACCACCCGCCTGCTCGTCCAACCCGCCTCATGATAGCTGGAGGGTTCAAACATCATTGCCAGGCGGCCCGTTACGGAGGTTGTGTCCATCCAAAGAAAGGTCAAGGCTACGCCGGCGACTCCGAGCACGGCGTAAAGCGCCAACTTTAGCCGCTGGTTGCCGGCCGCGGAATGAAGCAGAATCCCAACAAGCAGGCACGTCTCGACTCCTAGAGCGAGGCATCCGCCCCGTGAACCCGACATTAAGACTGAAGCTGCCGGAATCAGAACAGCAATGGACGCCAGCAGGCGTGCCGGCCGAGTCTGGCGCCGCGTCCAGACATAGGCGCAGGACACAGGAATCAGCATCTCCATGAGTCCCGCGTAATGGTTGTGATTCACGTAGGGACCGAAGATCCAGCCCGGCCATCGCGGCGTAATCAGCCAGTAAATCCGGGTCGGATCGGAAAGGAATTGGATCAGGGCGAATAATGCCAAAACGAATGCGAAGACCGTAACCGCAAGTCCCAGCTTGGCCCACCTCGCTTGGGACACGGCCAGACATTGAGTCGCGAGAAAGAAGAACGTAAGGTCTGATGCCAGCCTGATCAGCGCCTCCCGCGTTCCGACCGTGTCGAGAGTGCCGTGGGCGGCGAGTTGAGCCATTCCGAGGAAAAGGAACAGGAGACCCGGCAGGTAAAGCGGGGACCAGACCAATGTCACGGCGCTTTGTCGAATACTTTTGACCAGCCACCAGAGGGATAAGAGGCAGGCAATGAGCGCCATTCCTCCCCAGGCCCACGGCTGAACTGCACCGAAAGCGAGCGGGGCGGCCAGGAGCAGTCCCGTCAGCACCTGGTTTATTCGAGCCAACTCCGGGCTCCGGACGTGTTCTTGGACACGCGTGCGTCGGGGTCCTGCTTCCAGTTCGCGCATCGTCGAAGCCGAAGCCAATGCAGCGCTCATGGTTTACATGCTGCCGGGTGGAGACTCGCCCGGCGTCTTCTGAGCCAAGGGCATCGGCTTCAGGAGAACGGCGTCGAGCCAGAAGTGCCCGGCGATCTGGAACGGGAATGTCCTGCTCGGAGGGCGCCATACCGAAAGCTTGATAAGACGGGTTTGCGGGCTGGTTGAAAAGGTTAGTGCGACCTGATGCCACGGAGTGGTTCCGACGGCCATAGAGCTTGCCGCTTCCAGGCAACCGTGGCATTCCGGGTCGGATACCCGCAGCCGCGGACCACTATCGGAGGTGATGTCCTGCGAGCGGACGTGAGCCGTCAGAACGTATTCCTGCCCAGGCGCGATCGGCACATATTCGAAAACGGGCTCGAACTCCAGGTTACTCGCGACCGTAAAGTCCAGCCGCAGACAACGCACGCCTTCACACCCCCGCGGATCAGCAAAGTCAACTGAGTCGTAGGGCGTTTGGTCGTAGCGCCAGTCAAAGCCAGCGTTGAGCGGCGCACGCTCGAAGCCCCCATTGAAAACGAGATTGTCCTGCTCGCGACCTGTGACGATCCCGAGCCGTTCCAGATCCTGCCAGGTCCTGAAGGCGTCTTCGTACCGGCCTGAACTAATCGTGTGTTCGACGTAGGGCCTCGCCAGATCAAACGCAAAAGCTGTTGACCCCGTGACGGTGGCGGCCCACACCCGGCGCGCCACGGCGTCGTAACCCAGTCCCGATAGAAACACAACGTAATTGATCTTCAAAGCGACACTTTCATCGGGCGCGATTACTCCACGAAGCACAGCGTCCGGATCGCCTAGAGCCCTGAGGCAGGTGTCGAACGTACTCCAGGCGTAGTTGGGACTAAGTTCCAGCAGCCGATGGAAGCGGGCCAACGCCGTGTCAGGCTGGCCCGCGCTGAGATAGTGATTTCCGGCCATCCAGTAAAGGTGTGGCATCATCGGGCTGAGCTTGAGCGCCTCGTCGAAGCCCCGATCCGCGCAGGGCTTGTCACCAACCGACTCGCAAGCCTGACCAAGGTCGGACCAGTAGAACGAACGGTGAGGATTCAGAGCGGTAGCTCGCCTGAGATGCTCCAGCGCTTTCACGTTGTTCAAGTGGTCGGGCGAGTAAAAATAGGCGAGACCCAGCCGATTTTCAAGGTCCGGGTTGTCGGGGTCCAACGTCAGGGCTCGCTGGAGGGCAGGAACCCGGCTCGATGCCGCTGCGACCGATACGACCATCGCCCGCGCACCTTCCAGGCCCAGCAGCAGCAAGGCAACCCCCGCTGCCAGCAGGAAGACGTAACTGTGCCGCGTTCGGGACAGCCGGTACTCGCGCCATGTCGGCGAGAGAATTCTTTCCGCAAAGCCCGCCCTCCGGGATCCGCGATCATGAACTGATGTGTTTGGCACCATTGAATGCGTTTAGCGGTGACGACGGCTAACCTGAAAGGCTACCCGTGAACCTTCGAGACAGGCGCGGTCTCTTCGGACGAAGCTGGAGCGGGGCTGATGTTGTCAGAAAAGTAGTCGTAGCCGCTGCGGTAGTACCGATGGTAGTGGTAGTAGCCATAACCCTCGTCGCGGCGAATATCCGCTTTGTTCATAACCACGCCCAAAAGACGGCCTCCAGCGGCCTGAAGAGTACGGCGGGCGCGTATCAAGGCACCACGAGCGGTGACGCCGGTCTCCACCACCAGAAGAACCCCGTCGGCCAGAGTCGTCAGGACCGTGGCATCCGTTAACAGAAGAGAAGGCGGTGAATCCAGGACCACGTGGTCGAAATGAGTCCGCAATTCCGCCAGGAGGTCCGCCATGGAAGGCGAGGACAACAGTTCCGCGGGATTCGGAGGCCGGGGTCCGGAAGTGAGCACCCACAGGCTGGGCGCCGCCTCGATTCGCTGCAGCGCGTCTTCTGCACTGTGGGCGCCGGTGAGAACACTACTGAGTCCCTTGTCGTTTGGAAGACCGAGAGCCGCGGCGACGCCGGGCTTGCGCAGATCAGCGTCAACGACGAGCACGCGACTGCCGCGCTGAGCGAGAGCCATGCTTAGATTCAGTGCGGTGGTAGTTTTTCCCTCACCGGGGTGCGCGCTGGTGAGGAGGAGGACCTGCGGTGGACGGGCGGCCGTCGAAAGCAGGATCGAGGTGCGCAGCGTCCGGTAGGATTCCGCGAGCGCTGATGTGGGGTTCTTGAGTACAGTGAGTGCCACAGCACCGTTCCTGTGCCCGTTCGAGTTCGCCTTCGTCAACGGATACTGGCGCGCCGGAACCGAACCCGAGGCGGGTATCACGGCCAGGGATGGCAGTCCAACCAGCCCCTCCACCTCATCGGCCGAGCGTACGGAATAGTCGAGCGCTTCCTGGACGAAAGCCAGCGTG
>DASYZG010000120.1:0-47853 GCA_035946575.1 Terriglobia bacterium
GATCCGTCCGTGCACGTCATCGGAAACGTAGAGCGCGCCGTCAGGTGCCACCGCCAGACCAGATGGGCGATGCTCTGCGCCATCCGGCGTCTTAATCGCTCCGGCAAATCCGTCAGCAAAAATTTCGCAATTGCCAGATGCGCGAGTGCCCTCGAGTGGCTGAAATACCACGTTGTAGCCGCCTTGGGGATACGGCGCGCGGTCCCAGGAACCGTGAAAAGCGATGAAAACCCCGTTGCGGTACCGCGCCGGGAACTCCTTCTGATCATAATGGGCCATGCCGTTGGGCGCCCAGTGCGCGGGCAGCGCGGCCGCGGGAGCCAGCTTACTGGCGCAAACGCCCACCGCCTTGCCTCCGTCGCCGCCGTATTCCGGCGCCAGCACGAGCTTGCGCTGCATGCCGTCGTAGTAGCATTCGGGCCAGCCGTAGTCGCCGCCCTGCTTCAGAAGTAACACCTCCTCGGCGGGCAAGGTGGCCTCCTCGGCGGGCTGATAGAGTCCGGGCCAGTTCGCATGCAACTGGTCCCTGCCCTGCTGGGTCACGAACAGCCGGCCGGCGGAGTCGAAGGCGAATCCCTCAGCGTTGCGGATCCCGGTTGCGTAGCGCTCGGAGGGCGAAAACTTCTGGTTCGTCTGGTTGGCGTCGAACCGCCAGATGCCGCCGCGGGTCTCGAGTTCGGTACAGGGCTTGTGGCCTGCCGAGCCGGTCTGCCGATTCCGCAACTGGCAGGCATTGGTGGCCGTGGCGACGTCCACAAACATCGATCCCTTGGAATCGATAATGAAGGGGTGCATGGGATGATCGCCGCCGAGAGGCAACCCGGAAACGATCGTCTCGGGATTGCCTTGCGGCACGATGGAACCGGAAGGAAGTTCGTAGCGCACGATTCGATCCTTGGCCTCTGCATAAATCCAGCCCTTGTAGATCCCGATGCCTGTGCCGCCCTTCCCTCCGGTCTGGGCGGTCCCACCAAAGCGCTCGATCACGTCCGCCTTTCCGGCGCCCGTTTTGTCCTGCAACGCCACCAGGAATCCTCCCGCGCGCGGCGGCTCGTTGCCGTAGTACTCGCCCGACCAGGTGTTGACGTAGACCACCCCATCCGGCGCCACCGCCAGATGACGGGCGTGGCCAATGCCGTCAGCAAATACGGTCGCGCAGAATCCGGCGGGCAATTCCAAGCCGGCATTATCGTCCGGGCATGACTTGGCGCCGCCAGAGCCAGCTTGGGCGAAGGCAGTCGAGCCGATCAGGCACAGGACACCAAGAGAGATCAGGAACGTGTGGTCTACGCGTCGCGGGTGCATCGAAACCTCCGGAGAGTTGGCTGGCATCTCAGCCACGATTGTATTACACAACCCTAGACCGGCAAGCCGGAACCGAGAAGTCAACTGTTGACGGTTGACAGTAACACTCAAAGCGGAGACCTTCGCGTGCGCGCTCGCAAGCACATCGACAAAGCGTCCGAATGGGCCCGCGGCCGCAAAACTGCCTCCTTTTTCGCGCTGAAGACATGATTCTTGCTCCTCCAAATGTACTTAATCCTTTGCTGTTCAGTAACCTGATGGCTTTGAACACTTAAGTCATTTGTTTTCAATCACCTGATGGCTTTCGAGTCCTATGAAAAACAGTATGTCTTTCGTTATCAATAACCTGATGGCTTTGTTTGGCGCAAAAATCGATTCCCTTCGTGCGCTCCTCGGCAAAAGCCGCCCACATCGAGAGCCCGGCAGGATACCTGTCCTCCCAAATGTCGGTCAATGGGTCCAGAGTCAGCATAATTCGAGCCTACCACCTAAAAATAGGACAATGGAGAAAAGTGAGAAAAGTGAGAAAATTTGGAAACTTTTTTTACCCTTTATTTTCTACAGGTTGCGGAAAAACTCGGGGTAGGGTCCTCATTTTCAGCGTCGAGGGCGGCACCCGAAGCCGCCCAGAAGCAGGCGCGAGGCCCGCCCCTCTGAGTCAGGCCGACACCAAGGCCACCCCTGGAAACCAAAAGTCTCCCAAAAGTCCGGGCAAGAGAGAATCAATAATAGAGGTAATAAGGCCCGCAGCTAACCCTTTTAGGTTATCCGAACACCTGTTTTGAGATTTCCACAGGATAACCTATTGAGCCCATTGATGAAATATTTTTGTCTCACTTTTCTCACTTTTCTCCCTTTTCCCATTTTGGCCTCGTATGCTTGATCTGCAAGCTGGTTCTCGGACGGTTTTTTGGGAGGTGTTGATGAGCAACAACGCGAAAACAGCGCACGAGCGGCCGTGTGGACTTGAAAAGGTCGCCACCGGAGTCAAGGGACTCGACGAGATCACGTATGGTGGCCTGCCCCGAGGACGTCCGAGGCTGCTTTGCGGTTCGGCGGCCTGCGGCAAGACGTTGATGGCAATGGAGTTCATGGTACGCGGGGCCATCCGGTGCGATCAGCCGGGTGTGTTCATGGCATTTGAGGGAACCGGGAAGGAGTTGACCCAGAACGTAGCGTCTCCCGGGCGAGTTCTTCGTAACCTATAGGTGCGCAATAAGTTGAGGGTTGACTACTCTACCCGCATCGAGCGCAGTGAGATTGAGGAGACCGGCGAGTTCGATCTGAAGGGACTCTTCATCCGCGTCGGTCACGCCATTAAGTTGTGAGTCGAGAAGTCGAGAGTCGAGGAGTTGAGCGTTGAACGTTGAGAGTCCAGAGTCGCAGCGGAGGAAGTTTCTAACTTTCGACCTTCGACTCTCGCCTCTGCACTTCCCGGCTCCTCACAAACGCCATGCGAAAAACAAACCGAACCCGGAATGCCAAATCACCCCGGAGCAAACTCCCGCAACCGGCGGAGGACCTGCGGATGCGCCTGGCCGAAGCCGAGGAAGCGCTGCGCGCCATTCGCAGCGGCGAAGTGGACGCGATCGTGGTCTCGGGCGCCAACGGCGAGCAGGTCTTTACCCTGAAGGGCGCCGACCAGCCCTATCGCATTCTGATCGAAACCATGAACGAAGGCACCGCGACCCTGCTGGCGGACGGAACCGTCGTCTACAGTAACAGCCGCTTCGCGGACATGATCAGCACGCCGCTCGAACTGGTCATTGGAGCGCCGTTCACCCGGTTTCTCCCGCCCTGGGAGCACTCGCATTTCCGCTCGCTGCTCGATCAGACCGGAAGGCAGGGGACCAAAGACGAGTTTACGATCCTGCCTCCGGACGCGGGAGGAGGTTTGGAGTCCGCTCCAGCCGGTGCAAAGGCGGGCGTGCCCGTACAGCTTTCTGTCCGGACCCTGGGAGAGGCGGGAGAGGACGGTTTCTGCGTGGTCATCACCGACTTCACCGAGCGCAAGCGGGCCGAAGAGGAGATCAAGGCGCTGAACGCCGGCCTGAAGCGGCGCCTCGCCGAACTGGCTGCCGCGAACCGGGAGCTGGAATCCTTCACCTACTCCGTAGCCCACGACTTGCGCTGTCCCATGCGCGGCATGAAAGGGTTCAGCATGGCCGTGCTCGAGGACTGCGGCGCCAGGCTCAGCGACGAGGGGCGGCATTATCTCGAGCAAATCCACCACTCCGTGGGGCAAATGGAACAGCTCATCGACGACCTGCTATCGCTTTCGCACCTGGTGTGGGTGGAGCTCAGCCCGGAAGAGGTGGATTTGAGCGGCCTCGCCGCCTCAATCGCCGCCAGCTTTCAGCGGAACGGCGCGAGCCCCGACGTGGGGTTTGTCATCGAGCCCGGCCTGGTAGCGGAGGGCGATTTCAAGCTCCTCAGGGTGGTCCTCGAAAACCTGCTGGGGAATGCCTGGAAATTCAGCGCCGCGCGGCACCCGGCGCAAATTGAATTTGGGGTCTTGCGAGCGGACGAAGATTCGGGGGCCGGCCCCTCGCGGCGTGCAGGGCGGGCGCTGATGCCCGGCCGGGGCTCCCCGGAGGGGCCTCCCTCCGGACCCGTTTATTTTGTGCGCGATAACGGCATCGGCTTCGACATGACGTACGCCGGCAGGCTGTTCATTCCCTTTCAGCGCCTGAATTCCGCCAAAGATTTTCCGGGCACCGGCATCGGGCTGGCCACCGTCGAGCGCATCGTGCGCAAGCACGGCGGCAAGGTGTGGGCCGAGGGCGCGGTGGACCAGGGGGCGACGTTCTATTTCACGCTGGGAGGCCAAACGACAACCTAGCAGGCTGCTGAAAGAACGTGCAGCGGCGGCTTCAGGCCGCCAGGCGCGTGTTGAGGGTGTTGGGCTTATGGCGAGGTAAACTCGCCGCCACCCTCAGCAAGACGTGTTTTTCAGGAGCCTGCCAGAAGAAAGGATAAGCCCATGGGACGCAAATCGCGTTTGTTCGATGAGTCGATCGTCCGAAATCCGCAGGAGGCCCTGGATTTCATTGCCAATATCCTGGAGTCGTCCACGGAATACTCGGTGATTGCCAAGGACCTTAAGGGAACCATCCTGCTGTGGAACGAAGGGGCCCGGAGGCTTTACGGTTACGAACCCGATGAGGTGGTGGGCAAAGCCGACAGCTCCATCCTGCATACGCCGGAGGACGTGAACAAAGGCGTGCCGCAGGAGATCATGCGGGTGGCGCTCCAGCATCACAAATGGGAGGGCACCCTCACCCGGCGCCGGAAAAACGGCGAATACTTCCCGGCGCGAGTCGTACTCACCCCCCGTTACGACGCCTCGGGAAAGCCGATCGGCTTTCTGCTGATATCCAAGGACATCGCGGGCGAGATTCGCCTCACCCAGTATGCCCGCAGCCTGATCGAGGCCTCGCTCGACCCGCTGGTCACCATTAGTCCCGAGGGCAAAATCACCGATGTCAACGAGGCGACGATCAAAGTCACCGGCCTGCCTCGCGAAAAACTGATCGGCACCGACTTTTCCAATTACTTCACCGAGCCCGAGCAGGCCCGCGCCGGTTACCGCGAAGTTTTTCAAAAGGGGTTTGTCACCGACTACCCGCTCACCATTCGCCACACCGACGGACGCCTGACGGACGTGCTCTACAACGCTTCCGTTTACAAGGACGCCGGCGGCGCGGTCCTGGGCGTGTTCGCCGCCGCGCGCGATGTAACCGCCCAGAAGCAGGCCTCGCAGTACGCTCGCAGTTTGATTGAAGCCTCGCTCGACCCGCTGGTGACCATCAGCGCGAAGGGCAAGATCACCGACGTCAACGCGGCCACGGTGCAGGTCACCGGCGTGCCCCGTGAGGAGCTGATCGGCACCGATTTTTCCAACTACTTCACCGAGCCGGAAAGGGCCCGGGCCGGATACCGCCAGGTGTTCGAGAGGGGTTTCGTGACCGGTTATCCGCTCACCATCCGCGACAAGGGTGGGCATCTGACCGACGTTCTCTACAACGCCTCGGAATACACGGACGCGGACGGCAAGGTCCTCGGAGTTTTTGCCGCCGCTCGCGACATCACGGACCAAAAACAGGCTTCGCAGTATGCCCGCAGCCTCATCGAAGCCTCGCTCGACCCCCTGGTCACCATCAGCCCGGACGGCAAGATCACGGATGTGAATGAGGCCACCATCAAGGTCACGGGCTGGCCGCGTGAAACGCTGATCGGGACCGATTTTTCCAACTATTTCACCGAGCCGGAGCAGGCCCGGGCCGGTTATCAGCAGGTGTTTGAGAAGGGATTCGTCACGGACTACCCGCTGACGATCCGTCACGCGTCCGGGAAGCTGACCCACGTGCTCTATAACGCCTCCGTCTACAAAGACGTGAAAGGCGGCGTCCTCGGTGTGTTTGCGGCCGCCCGGGACATCACCGCCCAGAAGCACGCTTCGCAGTATGCCCGCAGCCTCATCGAGGCCAGCCTCGATCCCCTGGTCACCATCAGCCCCGAGGGCAAGATCACCGATGTGAACGAGGCCACCGTCAAGGTCACCTGCATACCGCGCGAGAAGCTTATCGGGACCGACTTTTCCAACTATTTCACCGAGCCGGAGCAGGCCCGCGCCGGCTACCGCGAGGTTTTCCAGAAGGGTTTTGTCACCGACTTCCCGCTGACCATCCGGCACGAATCCGGGAAGCTCATCGACGTGTTGTACAACGCCTCGGTTTACCGCGATGCCGAGGGCAATGTCTTGGGCGTGTTCGCCGCCGCCCGGGACGTGACCGAATCGAGGAGGGTCACGCGCGATTTCGCCGAGACCAAAAACTTCCTCGACAACATTCTGCAGAGCTCGACGAAGTACTCCATCATCGGCAAGGACCTGAACCACCGCATCCTGTCCTGGAACGAAGGAGCGCGCCGGAACTACGGTTACCTCGCGGACGAAATCATCGGCATGGACTCGAGCGTCCTGCACACGCCCGAGGACATTGAGTCCGGCCGCGTGGACGCCCTGCTAAAAACCGCCCAGGAACGGGGCCTCGCTGAGGGTGAATTCCGCCGCGTCCGCAAAGATGGTTCCCGCTTCGCGGCGAGCGTGGTGGTGACGCGGCGCGACGACGCCTCCGGCCGTCCCATCGGGTACCTGTTGATGAGCAACGATATTTCGGAGAAAAAGCAGGCGGAAGAGCAACTCCGTTACGCGTCCCAGTACGCCCGCAGCCTGATCGAGGCTTCGCTCGACCCGCTGGTCACCATCAGCACCGAGGGCAAGATCACGGACGTCAACGACGCCACGGTGAAGGTCACCGGGGTGCCCCGCGAGGAGCTCATCGGGACCGATTTTGCCAATTACTTCACCGAACCGGAAAAGGCCAGGGAAGGCTACCAGCGCGTCTTCTCGAAGGGCTACGTCACGGACTACCCGCTCACCATCCGCCACAAACGCGGACGGCTCGCCGACGTGCTCTACAACGCCTCGGTCTATAAGGACACTCTCGGAAACGTGCTGGGCGTCTTTGCCGCCGCCCGGGACGTCACGGCCCTCAAGAAGACCGAGGCGGAACTCGCCGAACAACGAGCCCGTGAACTGGAACGCCTGGTTGAGCTGGAGCGCTTTCAGAAGCTGACGATAGGCCGCGAGCTGAGAATGATCGAACTGAAAAAGGAGATTGAGGCGCTGAAGCGGGGAGCGCCGGGCACGCTCCTGGAGCGTTAGGCGTTGCCGGCGGGCGTTTCCCCGGCGCCTCCGGGGCAGCCCGCCGGGCATCACTTTCGGCGATCGAGGTTCAACCGGCGATGAGCACCCATTACCAACGCGGCCGGCATCAGCCCGGGCTCGACGCGACCCAACGCGCCTTGATGAACATTCTGGAGGACCTGACTTCGGAGCAAGGCAGTTTCGAGGCCGCCCAACGCGCGCTGCTCAACATCCTGGAGGATTCTGAAGCCGAGAAACTGCACCTTCAGGGGGCGCAACGCGCCGTCCTCAACATCCTGGAGGACTTTGACGGGGAGAGGTGCAAAGTCGAGGTGATCAACCGGAACCTGCAGGCGGAAATTGAGGAGCGCCAGAAGGCGGAGGGCCGGATCAAGGAGCTGAACCAGGAACTCGAAGGGCGCGTGATCGAGCGGACGGCGGAGCTGGCGGCCAGTAACCGGGAACTGGAAGCGTTTGCGTACTCCGTCTCCCACGACCTGCGCGCCCCGCTCCGCCATATGGACGGCTTTCTGACTCTGCTGGCGAAACACAGCAGCGGGCGCCTGGACGCCGGCGGCCTCCGTTATCTTGACAAAGTCGCGACGGCATCGCGCACCCTGGGGATCCTGATTGACGATCTGCTTCAGTTCTCGCGCATGGGAAGAAACGAGATCCGAAAGGCGGCGGTCGACCTGGACCGGCTGCTGGAGCAGATCCGCCAGGAGTTCGAGCTTGAGAACAAGGACCGGCGGGTGAACTGGGTCATTGGGCCGCTCCCGGAAGTTGTGGCCGATCCCGCCATGCTGCGCTTGGTGATGACGAACCTGATTTCCAATGCCTTCAAGTTCACCCGGCCGCGCGGCGAGGCCCGGATCGAGATCGGCAGCACCGGCGACGCCGGGGACGAAGCCGTCATCTTTGTCAAAGACAACGGCGTCGGCTTCGACCCGCAATACGCCGCCAAATTGTTCAAGGTTTTTCAACGCCTGCATTCGAGCGACGAGTTTGAAGGCACGGGAATCGGGCTCGCCAACGTCCGTCGCATCGTCGAGCGCCACGGCGGCCGGGTGTGGGCCGAGGGTGCCGTGGGCGCGGGCGCCAGCTTTTACTTCTCCCTGCCCGGGAGAAATTTCCAGGAGGCTACGAACCATGAAGAGCGAACTTAAGCCCATCCTCCTCGCCGAGGATAACCCGAACGATGGCGAACTTACGGTTTCCGCGCTCGCCGAGAACAACCTGGCGAACCGGGTGATAACCGTTCGCGACGGAGCCGAGGCGCTCAACTACCTCTATCGCCGAGGCGCTTACGCGGACGCCGAGCGGCCGGTGGTGGTGCTGCTGGACATCAAGATGCCCAAACTGGACGGAATCGAGACGCTGCGCCTGATGAAAGCCGACCCGGAGCTGGCGCGGATTCCCGTCGTCATGCTCACCTCATCGCGGGAGGGGCCCGACGTGCGGGAATGCTACCGGTTGGGCGTAAACGCCTACGTGGTCAAGCCCGTCGATTTCCAGGAATTCTTCGAGGCCGTCAAGGTGGTGGGCCGGTTCTGGGGAGTGGTAAACGAACTTCCCGAGCCGGAGGGCCCGCCATCCAGCCCTTCCGGCCAGCGCCGCCGCCCGGGTGCCTTATGAGCGCATTAAGGGTACTCCATCTCGAAGACAGCCGGGAGGACGCGGAACTGGTCCGGGAGACGCTGCGGGAGGCGGGCCTGGAGTGCGAGATCACGCGCGTGCAGAGCTCCGCCGAGTTTCTGGCCGCTCTCGAGGGGCCGGCCTGGGACGTGATCCTCGCCGACTACGCCCTGCCCTCCTTCGACGGCCTGGAGGCGTGGAAGATCGTGGGCGGAAGGCAACTGGCGACGCCTTTCATTTTCGTGACCGGAGCCATGGGCGAGGACCTGGCGGTGGAGGCGCTCCGCAGCGGCATTTCCGACTACGTGATGAAGAATCGACTCGCGAAACTGCCCACGGCGGTCAAGAGGGCCATCGAGGCGGCCGCCGAGCACCGCAAAAACCGGGAAGCGGAAGAGTCGCTGCGGGCTTCCGAGCGGCGGTACCGCCGGTTCGTGGAAAACAACGCCGCCGGCGTGCTCCGCACCACCGAGGACGGCGAAATCCTGGACTGCAACGGCGCCCTGGCGCGCCTGCTGGGCTATGACTCGGTTCAAGAGGTGCAGCAGCTTGATGCCTGGCAATTGTACTTCGAGACGGCTTGCCGGAAGAACCTGATCGCTCGCCTGAAGCAAGGTCCCCTGCTCAATGAGGAGTTTTGTCTCAGGCGGAAGGACGGCCAGCCGGTGTGGGTGCTGGGGAACGCGTCGGCGGCCGATGACTCCGGGCCCGGGCGCGTCTTCGATGCCACCCTCGTGGACATCACGGCGCGCAAGCGGGCCGAGGACGAGGCCCTCAGGCTCGCGGCCATTGTCGAATCTTCCGACGACGCCATCCTCTCCAAGACGCTGGACGGAGTGGTGGAAAGCTGGAATGCCGGAGCCGAACGCCTTTACGGTTATTCCGCCGGGGAGATGATCGGGCGCGCCGTGACCGTTCTCCTGCCGCCGGAGCGCTGCGGCGAGCTGGCGGGCATCCTGGAAAGGATCCGGCGCGGCGAGCACGTGGAGCATCACGAGACCGAGCACGTCCGCAAAAACGGTGCGCGAGTGCCGGTCACCCTCAGCATCTCGCCGATCCGGAACTCGGAGGGCGGCGTCACCGGGGCGGCGGCGATCGCCCGGGACATCTCCGACCGCAAGCGCGCGGAGGCGCGGGTCAAAGAGCTCAACGCCAGCCTGGAGCGCCGGGTGGCCGAGCGCACGGCGGAACTGCAAAGCATCTTCGACACCGCGCCGATCGGCCTGGCGATCACTCATGACGCGCAGGCCCGCCACATCCGCGGCAATCCCCTGATCGAGCGCATGCTCGGTTCGCCGCCGGGCGGAGAGCTCTCCCTGTCCGCACCCGAAGGCGTGCCGTACCACGTCCTCAAGGACGGGCGCGAAGGGGCGCCGGACGAACTCCCCATGCAGCGCGGGGCGCGCGGTGAAACGATTAGCGGCGAAATCATGGAAATCGTGCGCGCGGATGGGCAGGCGATCCTCATCCATTCGAACGTCACCCCGCTTTTCGATGAGCGGCATGAACCCCGGGGCGCGGTCGGGGCCTTTCTCGATATCACCGATTACAAGCGCACCGAGCGTGAGCTTCAGCAACGCACCAGCGAACTCGCCGCCGTGAATCAGGAACTCGAAGCCTTCACCTACTCGGTGGCTCACGATCTGCGGGCTCCGCTGCGCGGCATGGACGGCTTCAGCCGGGCGCTCGCCGAAGACTACGCCCCGGCGCTCGACGAGCAGGCGCGGAGCTACGTCCGGCGGATTCGGGAGGCCAGCAAGCGCATGGAGCAGCTCATCGACGACCTGCTGAACCTGTCGCGCCTCTCGCGGGCGGAAGTATGCAGGGAGAAGGTGGACTTGAGCACGCTGGCGCTGCCGGTAATCGCGGAGTTGCGCCGATGCTCGCCGGAGCGCGAGCACAAAGTGCAGGTCAGCATTGCGCCGGCGCTCGAAGCGGAGGGCGATCCGCGCCTGCTGCGCGTGGTGCTCGAGAATCTCCTGGGCAACGCCTGGAAGTTCAGCGCCGGACGGGATCCGGCTCGCATTGAATTGGGAAGGTTGAGCGCGGGCGAAGGCGTTGGGGCCGGCTTTTCTCAGGAGGTTGCAAAACGCGATTCAGGTCATTCCGGGGAATCTCACCAGCTGGTTCCTTCCAAAAGCGAGATACCTCGCTGCGCCCGGAATGACATGAATCGGGAGCGTTCCTCGCCCTGTTATTTCGTGCGCGACAACGGCGCCGGGTTCGACATGACGTACGCGAACCAGCTTTTTGCGCCTTTCCGGCGCCTGCACTCTTCCGCCGACTTCCCGGGCACGGGGATCGGCCTGGCGACGGTGGCGCGTATCGTGCGCAAGCACGGGGGCGAAGTCTGGGCCGAGGGGGCGGTGGATAAGGGGGCGACGTTTTATTTCACGTTGGGAATCGAGGCTCGAGGGTTGAAAGTCGGGAAATTCGAGAGCCGGGAAGTTGAGGAGTCAGGAGATTGAAAGCCGGGAAATCGGGAGTTGCGAGAGCGGGAAGTCGGGGAGTTGAGGAGGTCCGACCCGAGGATCGGAGGGTGAAAGCCGGCCGGTTTCGGCCGCTGACCTCCTGGCCCCCAAGCTTTCGGGCCCCGACGTTTCGACTCCCGACCCTCGACTTCTTAACCCTCAACTTTCGACTTCTCAACCCTCGCCCGGCATCCCGACTTTCAAGTGCCGACTCTGAACTTCTCGACTGCGTGGCTCTGGACGCTGAACTCTCGAGTTCCCGACTTCGTGATTCTCGGCTTCTTGATTCTCGACTCCTGGACTCTCAACTTCTCAACTTCTCGACTTCCCGGCTGTCGACTCTTGACTGCTTCAGGCATGGTGCGCCATGAACCCCCTCAACGTCCTCATCATCGAAGACTCCGCGCCGGATGCCGAGCTCTCCATCCGGCAACTCCGCAAGAACGGGTTCGAGGTCAGCGCGGATGTGGTGGACACGCGCGAAGCCGCGGTCAAGCGGCTGCGGTCGAAACCGTATGACGTTGTTCTCACCGATTACCACCTTCCCGGCTGGACGGGAATCGAGCTGGTGGACCTCGTGAAGACGGAGGGCCTGGAGGTCCCGGTCATCCTGGTGACCGGTGCGGTGGGCGACGAGACCGCCGCCGATTGCATGCGGCGCGGCGTCGCGGACTACGTCCTCAAAAACCGCCTGGTGCGGCTGCCCCAGGCGGTCCGGATGGCCCTCCAGGAAAAAGCCTTGCGCGCCGACCGCCAGCGTGCCGAGGAGGCGCTGAAAGCTTCCGAAGCGCGCTACCGGCGACTGTTTGAGACCGCCCAGAACGGCATCGTTCTGCTCAATGCCGCGACGGGGAAGGTCATCGACGTCAACCCGGCGGCGCTCGCCATGCTGGAAAACACGCCCGATCTCGTCCTCGGCAAGAGGCTGTGGGAGCTGGACGCCTTCAGCCGCGCCGGCGTCCCTCCCAAACCATTCCACGAGTTGCGAGAGGCCGAAGTGTCGCTGCTGACGGAGTCCGGCAAGCGCATGGAGGTGGAAATCATCGCGGTCACATGCCACATCGGCGACAAACCGGTGGTTCAGTGCAGCCTGCGCGATATCACCCTCCGGCGCCAGGCTGAACGGGAGGCGAAGGGCCTCGCCGATCTGCTGGAGGAACGCATCGCGAAGCGGACCCAGGAATTGTCGTCCGTCAATGAGGAACTCGCCATTGAGGTTGAGGAGCGCAAGGAGGCGCAGGAGGCTCTCGCCAAGCTCCAGCACGAGACGGAGCTGATCCTCGATTCGGCCGGCGAAGCGATCTTCCGCATCGGCACCGACCGGAGGTGCACCTTCGCCAATCCCGCGGCGACGCGCCTTACCGGGTACAGCCGGGAAGAGCTGCTCGGGCAGAACCTGCATGTGTTGAGCCGGCATCGTCTCGCCGACGGGCGTCCTTGCCTGTGGGAAGCATGCCCGATCAATCTCGCGCTCACGCTGGGCTCGGGGCAGATGAGAGAGAACCAGATCCTGAGGCGCAAGGACGGCACGCCGGTCTGGGTGGATATCGTCGCAGCCCCCATGAACCAGGACGCGGGGATCACCGGCGTGGTGACGATGGTCCGCGACGTCAGCGAGCGGCGGGCGATCGAGAAATTGAAAGCGGGATTTGTCGCCATGGTAAGCCACGAACTGCGCACACCGCTCACCGCCATCCGCGGCGCCCTGGGCCTGATCGGGACGGCCAAGAAATCGAGACTTGTACCACGGGACCAGCGCATGGTGGAGATTGCCATCAGCAACACCGATCGGCTGGTGCGGCTGGTGAGCGACATCCTCGATTCCGAGCGCCTGCAGGATCAGCCCGCCCTGGAGCGCAGGTTCGCCATCGCCTCCGAACTGATGCTCCAGGCGGCCGACTTGATGCGGCCGCTGGCCGACAACGCCGGCGTCAACGTGGAGGTGGTGCCGGTACCGCTGGCGCTCCGCGTGGACGTCGACGAGATCATGGAAGCGTTCACCAACCTGCTGAGCAACGCCATCAAGTTTTCCCCGGCAGGCTCCCAAGTGCGTTTCGAATGCCGGCAGGACGGCTGCAGCGCCGAATTTCGCGTGATCGACCAGGGTCCCGGCATTCCGCCGGACAAGCTGGAGAGCATCTTCGAGCGCTTCCAGCCCGTCGATGCTTCGGACTCCAGGCGGCGCGGCGGCACGGGGTTGGGTCTTTCGATCTGCCGGCGGATTGCCGAGCGGCACGGGGGAAGAATCCACGCCGAGAGCGAACTCGGTCAGGGCAGCACGTTCGTATTCAGGCTGCCGCTCGAGCAAACGTCGCCCTCGTGGGGTGAAGGGGCAAACGGGGCGGGTGCCCAGGAGTCGATGAGTCGCGAGTTGAGAGTCGAGAGTTGAGGCTGCAGAGTGAAAGTGCGAGTTCGGGAGTTGTAGCGCGGGCGTCCCGCCCGCGACGTTCGCGCCCGGGGACAGGCGCGCTACAGGATTTTCGCGCCTGGGACAGGCGCATTACAGGATTCTCGCGCCTGGGACAGGCGCGCTACAAGTCGTTGCGGGCAACCAATACGAAAATGAAAAGAACAATCCTGATTATCGACGATGAAGATGACATTCGCGAGGTGGCCGGGATCGCCCTCGAATGCACCACCGATTGGCGCGTGCTGGAGGCGTCCTGCGGCGCCAAGGGCATCGCACTGGCGCAGGCGGAGCATCCGGATGCCGTTTTGCTGGACCTCATGATGCCGGACATGGACGGGATGACCGTCCTCGCGCGGCTGAAGGCGGGCAAGCGCACCGCAGAAACCCCGGTAATTCTGCTGACAGCGAACGTGCAGGCCGTCCGGCAACTCGAGGGCAAAGATGCGGCCGGGGTCATCGTGAAGCCGTTCGATCCCCTGCGGCTGGCGAGGGATATTGCCGGGATTCTGGGCTGGCCGGTCCCCGCGCCCGCGCCGTAGGTCCGGCCCCGGGCCCGGGCAAGCAGCACCACGGCAGGCCGGGGCAAGCCCCGGCCCTACCACTGGGTTAGCATGGCGAAGATCCTGATCGCGGGTTTGGAGTCCTGGCTGAAGCCGGCGCTGGCGCAGGGGCTTCCCGGATCGTCACTCGTCACGCTCCCGGGCCCGGACGCGTCCATCGTGGAGGCGGCGCCGGAATCGGCCGACCTGCTGATTCTCAATCACAATTTCGCGGCGCCGGCCACTCCGGAGTTTCTCGCCCGGCTTCGCCAAACCCTTCCTGAGATTCCGGTCATCTACTGCCTCGATCCTGATGCGCAAGGAAAACTCGTCCGCCGGCTCATCATCGAGCTCAAGGTCAGCGAGATCATTTTCCATCCCGTGGACGCCGGCGCGCTCATCCAGAAGGTCGCGGCGCTCCTGCAGCTCCCTTGCGGACCAATGCCTGGCATCGCGGGCGAAGATGGATCGATTGCCTCGCACAGCGTTCTTAAGGCCAGGCTCGCCGATCTCTGGAAGCGCTCGCGAGCGAAGATGCTCGAGCGCGTCGAGGTTCTGGAGATGGCCGGCGCGGCCTTGCTCGAGGGAACCCTGGAGCCGGCGCTGCGCAGCCGGGCGGAAGGCGAGGCCCACAAGCTGGCGGGTTCGCTCGGCACTTTCGGGCTGCACGCGGCCACCGGCTTTGCGCGCGAGATCGAACACGCCTTGCGCAGCGACAGCCTGCTGGCTGAGACACAGGCGCACCGCTTTTCGGAGCTTGCCGCCGCGCTGCGCGCCGAGATCGAAAGGGCGCGCGATCTCGAAGGCGGCGAACCGCCCTGCGAGTGCGTCCGCTGCCCGCTCCTGCTGGTCACGAGCGACGCGGAACTGGCAGCGGGAATCATCGAGCAGGCGGCGGCGCGCGGCTGGCGCTGCGACGCGGCCTCCGATCTGGCCGAGGCTCGCGCCGCTATTTCCGGGCTGAACCCCGCGGCGGCGCTGGTCGACATCGGCAGCCTGGGCCGCCGTGAAGACGCCGTCGCCTTCCTCGGTGAGCTCTCGAACCTTCAGCCTCCGCTGCCCGCGCTGATCCTGACCTCCGGCGGCAATCTCATGGATCGCGTCGAAGTTGTCCGGGCGGGCGGCCGGGGGTTCTTTCCGAGAACGCTGCCCCCCGCCGAGATTGTGGAGGCCGCGCTGGCCGCGCTGGACCGCCTGTTTTCCCCTTCCGCGCGCGTGCTGGCGGTGGATGACGATCCCGCCGTGCTTGACCTGCTGGCTGCGCTGCTCGGCCCGGCCGGCATCAGCTGCACAGGCCTCAGCGATCCTTTGTGCTTCTGGGAAGCGCTGGAAGGAGCGCCGCCGGACCTTCTGATTCTGGATATCCAGATGCCGTCGGTCAGCGGCATCGAACTATGCCGGGCGATGCGCAACGACCCGCGGTGGGCGGCGACGCCCGTCATTTTTCTGACCGCCCTCACCGACAGCCGCTCCGTCGAGAGCGTCTTCAACTCCGGCGCCGACGACTTCGTGGCCAAGCCGATCGTGGGACCGGAGTTGATCACGCGCATCATGAACCGGCTGGAACGGACCCGGCTGCTCCGCAACGCCGCCGAAGCGGATCCGCTTTCGGGCCTCGCCAACCGGCTCAAATTCCGGCGCGTCTTCGCCGATTTTCTCCGTCTCGCCGACCGGCACGGACAGCCCATGGGGCTTGCCCTTCTGAGGGTGGACGAACTGAGTGGCATCAACGAAGCGCACGGAGCCGCCGCCGGCGATGAAGTGGTGCGCCAGCTCGGCAGCCATCTTCGCCACGAATTCCGCAGCGAGGAAATTGCCGCCCGGAGGGCGGCGAACGATTTCGCCGTCGGTCTTTACGGGCTCGATCGCCCGGGAAGCGTGCGACGGGTGGACGAGGTCCTTCACACCTTTTCGGAGCGGCGCTTCACCGGCGCTTCGGCGGAGGACTTTCGCGTCACTCTCAGCGGCGGCGTGGCCGCCTATCCGGAAGACGCGGCCGGGCTCGATGGACTGCTGCGCGCGGCCGCCGAGGCTCGCCTGCGGGCAAGCGAATCGGGAGGCGGGCGCCTGCTCACGGCATCGGCGGCTTATGAGAGCCGCGGAGGCGTCCGCTTGATCGACCTGGCCATTGTGACGAGCGACGAGGCCACCGTCTCAGTGCTCCTGCACATCTTGCAGCCGGACGGGTATCGGGTGCGCGCGCTGCGGCACGGGCTGGCGGCGGCACGCGCCCTGTGTGGTCCCGATCGCACTTTGCGGCCACGCGTGATGCTGATCGATCTTGAGCTGCCCGGCATTGACGGTCTGACGCTTCTCGGTCAGTTGGCCGGGGAGGACGCGCTGGAGCACAGCCGCGTGATCGCCCTGTCGTCCGCCGCCACTCGCCCGGAGGCGGCGCTCGCACTGGATCTGGGCGCCGAAGACTACATTGCGCGTCCCGTCGATCTGCCCGTGCTGGCCGCCCGTCTTCGGCGGGCTCTCGAATCGCCGGAGCCGCAATCGTCCATGGTCCGACGGCAAGCCGCGGCCGGCAACCCGGGTCGCGAGCCTGCGTCCCCGCGGTACTGAAAAGGGGTTTGGGAAAAGGAATCCGTTGTGAATCTGCGCGAAGCGAACCCATAAGTCCCTGCGGTTCTGTGGGTTAGCCAATTGGGTTTCAGCAAGCGAACCCACCGAAAGCCAAACCCGCACGGCGATTGTCCTCTAAGTTCTTTAGAATTGTGGTCGTTCATCCCGGCGCTGCCGAGCGAAGCCACGGAAGAACGTTAACGAAGCCACGGAAGACGTCAATTCTAACGATGGGGACGGCTCTCCGCGCTCAACTCTCGACTGTCGACCGTGAACTGCCGGCCGGCTCTCGACTCTCTACTCCTCTTTGCGTCATGCTATGGGGTTGCGAGCGCACTTGCTCAATTCCGTTCGCCTGGAGGGTGGATTGAAAACCGAAACCGATCTTACTCGTCGAGACTTTCTCAAGACTGGCGCGCGAAACGCGGCGGGCATCGCCGCCCTTGGCGGCGTGACTTTTCTCACCCGCCCCGAACGCGTTTTCGGCGCCAACGACCGCGTGCGCGTCGCCATCTGTGGGTTGCACAGTCGCGGCCAGGATCATCTGAAGGCGTACTCGCAGCTGGCGGATGTCGAGGTCGCGGCACTTTGCGACGTGGACGAGAACGTGTTGAACAAGTTCGCCGGCCGCGTCAGCGCCGATAAAATGTACACGGACGTGCGCAAGCTGCTCGAGGACCACTCCCTCGACGCCATCTCCATCGCGGTGCCGAATCACTGGCATTCGCTGATGGCGATCTGGGCATGCCAGGCCGGCAAGGACGTCTACGTGGAGAAACCGTGCTCGCACAACTGGTGGGAAGGCCGGCAACTGGTGCGCGCAGCCAAGAAATACAATCGCGTGGTGCAGCACGGTACCCAGATCCGCTCAGCGCCCGCCATTCGCGAAGCGATCCAGCGTCTGCACGACGGCGAACTCGGCGAGTTGTATCTCGCTCGCGGGCTCTGTTTCAAGTGGCGCAATACCATCGGGCACGCGCCGGTCGAGCCCGTTCCTGCCGGCGTGCACTACGACCTGTGGACGGGTCCGGCGCCGCTCAAGCCCTTCACCAAAAACCGGTTTCACTACAACTGGCACTGGATATGGGACACCGGAAACGGCGACATCGGCAATCAGGGCGTGCACCAGATGGACATGGCGCGCTGGGGTCTTGGCGTGAAGTATCCGAATCGCGCCTCGGCCGTGGGCGGACACTTCATGTTCGACGACGATCAGCAAACGCCCAACACGCTCAACGCCGCCTTCGAATTCGACCTGCCCGACGGCAAGCGCAAGATGATCGAATTCGAGGTGCGCCACTGGATTACGAACCGCGAGGGCGGCATCGGCGCGGCCGGCCTCACTGCGGAGTCCGGACCGCCTTACGGCTCCGACACCATCGGCAACATCTTCTATGGCTCGAAGGGGTATCTCGCCACCGGCGACGAGGACGCGTGCAGCTACAAGACCTGGCTCGGCAGAAAGCAGGAACCGGGTCCGGAAGGGCACGCCGCGGGCGATCACTTCGCCAATTTCATCGATTGCGTGCGCAGCCGTAACCCCGGGGCCCTGAACGCGCCCATCGAAGAAGGGTACATATCCTGCACCCTGGTCCACCTGGCGAACGCATCCTACAGGCTGGGCCGGTCGTTGCGTTTTGATCCGGAGAACCTGCAGGTGATCGGCGACGAGGAAGCGAACCGGCTGCTGCGAGACGGCGATCGTGGCTATCGCGCGCCCTTCGTGGTGCCCGAAGAAGTGTGAGACGGAATCGCCCGGCGAACGGAAGCGCCCGAGGTGACCGCGACACCCGTCATTCCCGCGAACCGGGAATCCCCCGTTACGAAGACGCGGCCTTCCGCTATGGATTCCGCTTTCGCCGGAACCACGGTGCAGGTCTCACATAAACGGCACAATCCTTGGGAAGGATCTTGCATGATGCGCCTTGGAATCGCAGCCCTGCTGCTGTGCCTCGCCGCTTCCCTGCCCGCCAGCGTCACTTCGCACGCCGTGTCCAAAGGCGCGCGGCGGCAGGTGGCGGGCGAGGCTCACGCTAAGACGTTCATAAGCGCCCTCAAGTGGCCGCCGTACCAGGACGAAGCCGTCCGGCTGTTGCAGGACTACCTTCGCATCGACACCTCCAATCCGCCCGGCAACGAAGTGCGCGCGGCGGAGTTCTTCAAGAAGCTCTTCGACAACGCGGGCGTTCCGAATACGACCTACGAATACCTGCCGGGACGCGCCGATTTCTACGCCGTGCTGAAAGGCGACGGCAGCCTGCGTCCCATCGTCCTCCTCAGCCACATGGACGTGGTTCGCGCGCAACCGCAGAACTGGAAAGAGCCGCCCTTTTCCGGCGCGATTCTCGACGGCGACATTTATGGCCGCGGCGCGGAGGACATGAAGGACCAGGGGCTGCTCAACGCTATGGTGCTGCTAATCGCGGCCCGCGAACATCTGCCTCTCAAGCGCGACCTGATCTTCCTGGCGACCGCCGATGAGGAAGTGAACGACACGGGAAGCGAGTGGCTGATCGATCATCACCCGGAGCTGGTGCGCGGCGCCGAATACCTGATCACCGAGGGCGGTTCCAACCTGATCACGCCCGGCCGCGGGCTCGTGTACGGCATTGATGTCGCCGAGAAGGCGCCCTTCTGGCTGCGCCTCACGGCGACCGGGCCGGGCGGACACGGCAGCATTCCCATCAGCGACTCGGCGCCCAATCGCCTGGTGCGCGCCCTCAATCGCGTGGTGAACTGGGAAACACCGGTGCATCTGCTGCCGTCGGTGGAAGAGTACTTCCATCAACTGGCTGCGCGCGAGCCGCAGCCGCTGGCCGGAAGGTTCCGCAATATCCGCGAGTCCATCAATGATCCGGCGTTCGTGAAGGTGATCAGCTCGGATTCGGATCTCAACTACCGAATCCGGGATACCGTGTCGCTCACCGGGTTGCAAGGCAGTCCGCAGACGAACGTGATCCCGGACACGGCCACAGCCAATCTGGACGTACGGCTGCTGCCGGGAGACGATCCCCTGGAATTCCTGCGAGAAATACGCGCCGTGGTGAATGACGATCACATTCGAATCGATCCCATCACCACTTTCCGGCCGCCGAACGCATCCCCGACGGACACCGCGCTCTACAGCGTGATCGAGCAGGTGGTTCACGAATACAGCCCTCAGGCTCTGATCACACCGGAGCTCGACAGCGGGTACACGGAGAATCAGATGTACCGGCCGCTCGGGATCGTGTGCTATGGATTCCTGCCCGTTGAGCTGAAGCCTGAGGTGGAAGCAACGGAGCACGCGGCCAACGAGCGCATTCCGGTGGAGCAGGTGCGTCGCGGGTTGAAGATGATCTATGAAGTGATCGCACGCATCGAGAATCCGTAGAGGAGCGCGCTCAACGCAGGCAGGTTCGCAGCCGGGATATGAATGATCAGGCCGGCGGCTCTCAACCGGCTCCGCCGCTCGACCCTGGGCGAGTACTCGCCCACTCGCCGGCTCCGCCGCCTGCCTTGCGGAAGGCCTCTGTCCTTCCGGGCGGCTGAACTAAATTATCTCCGTTTGAAAGTGAAGGCCATACCTTCACGGCGAGGCCATTTGTGAAGAAAGCCCCGAAAGGACCCATCAAGGACGGCCGGGAGTTCCCCTCGTGTCCGCGGGTGGGCGTCGGCGGCGTGGTGATCGACCACGGCCGCGTGCTGCTGGTCAGGCGTGGTCAGCCGCCGCTCCAGGGCGAGTGGTCCATACCGGGAGGGCTCGTTGAGGTGGGCGAGAGCCTTAAGGGCGCAGTCGAACGCGAAATCAGGGAGGAAACGGATCTGCGCGTCAGAGCCGTGAACGTATTGGGCGTCTTCGAACGTGTCATTCGGACGACAAAACCTCCGCAAGAAGGCAAGGTGCGATACCACTACGTGCTGATCGACTTTCTCTGCAGATTGCGGCGCCCAGCTCGCCCAAGCTGCCGCCGGGACGATCCCCGGGCCTTGACCGACGTCACCGATGCGCGCTGGGTAGGAGAAAGCGAACTGGACGCTGTTCGCATATCCGCTGCCGCCCGCAACGTGATTCGGCAAGCTCTTCATTCAGGTGACTGACGCGGTTCACGGCCGAGGCCGCCCGATCCAACGCGGGACGCGGCGGCGATATTCGAGATAATCCGGGCCGCGAACCCGCGCCAGGTGTGGCTCTTCGAGGAGGACAACAACAACGTGGAAGAAGAGCATCGCCAACCCGGCGTAGATCGCATTGCTCAGCGATCTGAAGATGATAGCCTGAGCAGCGATCGCCGAAACCATCGAGATGTACATCGGATTCCGCGAGTAGCGGTACAGCCCGCTTTTCACGACTCTTCCCGGCTCCTCACCGACCAGGAATCGGATGCGCCTGGTGATGAACAGTGCGGGTGTGCCGCCGGCAAGAAGGAAATTCAAGAGACATTGCAGATAGACAAGGATGGCCGCCGCGAGCAGAATCCAGCCTGCGCGCCACCATCCGCCCGGCGCAGGAAGGCCCTGCCGCAACCGGTGCGGTATCCACCAAAACACAAGGCCGGGAATCAGGATGGTGAAGATCAGCCCGCGAATCCAGAGCATCACAGACCACGCTCACGCCTTCAGGTCACGATGGCGGTCGACCCAGTAGGCCCAGAGGATCAGCAGCCACTGGCTGAGCGCCATGATGGCGACGTATTGGCTGCCCGGCGGCGGCGGGCCAACCAGACTCCCAAGATAGACAAGCACCAGGAAGAACACCAGGGTGCGGAAGGCATATCTGCCTGTGGCATCGCGAGGGCGAGTGCCGCCGCGGTATACTGCCACTCCCCAGACGAAGATCACGCCCTCGAGCAGCAGCGTCAGGCGCCAGGAACTCCAAAGCTCCAGTCCAACCAGCCGGCTGGAGCCGGGGTACAACGGGAGATCAGGACGATGCACCAGCGCGTCGAGCACCCAGTGGCTTATGACCAGCAGGGCGACAATCGCTGTGCCGCTCCCGTCGCGCCGCACCATCCAGTAGATGCCGGCAAGCAGCAGGCTCCAGCCGGCGGCCGCCAGCAGGCTGTGCGAGAAAGGGTAGCTCACGAAATCGAGCGGGGTCACGACGGTGTTGCCAGGACGGATCTCGACGCGTTCGATGCCCGCCAGCAGCAAGATCGGCCAAATCAGGTCGAGAAACTGCGCCGCAATCCACAGCGTGCCGAGCGACGTCCGGGGCGCGATCCGCTTGGCTGCCAGACCCAGTCCGTAGTGCGCAAGGAACATGATTCTCAGGTTACAACATCAACTCGAAGACAAGGGGTAAAAAGGAGGTATGGCGGCCGGGAGAGCGTAAGAAGTGCGTCGCAGGGGTTGATCGCCCGGAAATGGAAAGCCCCTGGGCCCGCGCTGCGCGTGGGCTCCAGGGGCTAACGGGTGCTGAAGGGAATTGGCTCTCTCGCCTTGACGAGATTCAGGCGCGTCCGAGCGCCTCTAAACCGTGCTCCCCTTCGCTAAAGAGGAGCTCCCAAACCAGCGCCGGAGAGCGCCTATGCCTCAGCACCCTCGCTTAAGCTACTTTCAATGACCATGGATCACCTCCTTTCCAGCGATAGTCAAATGATAGGAATCGCGAAGACGCGTGTCAAGAGGGTGTGCGGTACTGGCGTACTGAGTTCGGCGCAAGGGCGACCCCTAAGCTGAAATCCCGGTTCGAAAGAAGGGAACCCCCGGCTCAAAGGCGGTGTCTAATCACACGCGGGGACCAAACTCGGGTTCCCGCGCACACTTGCGTGGTCCGGGACGCGGCTGTTATTGTTGGGACAGAGATGGAAGCGGCGCGAACCTTAGAAACCGCGATTGAGCAGATCAGCCTTCAGGCTGCCGAAGAAGCGCAACTGGTAGCGGAACTGCAGGCCGGATCCGAAGAAGCCTTCGCTTACATTCTGGAGCGCTATCGGAATCCGATCTACAGCATGGTGGCGCAGATCCTGGTGAGCGAGGCCGATGCCGCCGACGTGTTGCAGAACGTCTTCGTCAAAGTCTTCCGCGGTGTTGGGCAATTCCACGGCCAGAGCACCTTGAGGACGTGGCTCTATCGCATCGCGGTGCGCGAAGCCTTGAACTTCCGGCGCGGCTGGTTCCGGCGGCACTTCCACGAGCCGTTCTCGATCGATGATGAGCCTGCCGAGCCGGCGGCGAAGCTGGCAAAAGCGCCGGCAGCCAGCGGGCCTTATGAAACGCTGGAGCAGTCGGAGCGTCAGCAGCTGGTGAAGGCGGCCCTCGACGCGCTGCCGCGTTCTTATCGTGCAGTGCTGGTCCTGCGCGAAATGGAGGACCTGCCTTACGACGAGATCGCCGAGATGCTTGGCGTTCCGGAGGGCACGGTGAAGTCGCGCCTGATGCGGGGCCGGGATCTTTTGCGGAGGAAACTGGCCAGCATGCTGGGCCGCTGAGACTTTGGGCGGGTGTATGTTCGAATCCTGCAATCAAATCCGGGAATGCTTCTCCGACTACATCGACGGCGCCTGCGCACGGCAGGCGGTGCTTTCGATCCGATATCACCTGCGTCATTGCGGTGCCTGCGCGGCGGAATTCGAGCGCTACGGACTCATGAGGGAGGATGTGCGCACCCTGCCCCGGCCAAAGCCCTCCCCAGTTACGAACTTGCGCCTGAACGTGGCCCTGTCACAAGCGCAGAATTCCAGTGTGCTGGGGCCCCTGCGTGTGCGCTTTGAAAACGTGCTGCGTCCGCTGCTTCTGCCCGCTACTGGCGCCGTTCTGGCCGGCCTGATTTGCTTCGGGGTGACCCTTGAGTGCCTGATCGTACCACCTGCCAGAGTAGACGCCTCAACGATCACTACGCCCGCGCGGATCGAATCGCTGGCACCGTTAGACTTCAACACCGGAACCGAGGGCGTCGTGCTGGATACGCACGTGAACGCTGACGGCCAGGTGGTCGAGTACAAGATACTGTCGGGCACCCCTTCGCCCGATCTGAAACCCCAGCTCGATCGGCTGATGTATTTCGGTGTTTTCCGTCCTGCCACGCGCCTTGGCCAGCCCACGGACAGCGAGTTGGTCCTGTCGCTGCGCCGCATTACCGTGCGCGGCCGGGATTCCGCCGCGCCCGCCCACAACGGGGATTCTCCTGGCCCCTCGCAGCCTCCCGCAGAAAGGTCCAGCGTTTGAAGTCGTTTCGCCGCGGCGCGCTCCGGGCTCAAAGCCCGTGCGCAATTCATCGCTTGCCCGCCCTCCTGGGACTGGTGGCGGCTTTTGCGCTCGGCGGCAGCGCCCACGCCCAGACGGGCGGAGGGAATGTAACTCTGGTGGCGAGCGAGCAGCTCTTTGATGTGTTCGCCGCCATCAACGTTGCGGGGTATGACGCGGGCCTCAGCTCCGAGCCGCCTGCCAGTCCTCGCCTTCAGGCACGGGACTGGTGCCTGCGCCGAAATCCCGGCGTGCTTCCGGCGATCGCGAAGTTCTATCACGAGCAAGACCCCGGGGATCCGGCGGCCAACTTCGGGCAGTACGTCTCTCTCGCGCTCTTTCTCGGCCCGCCGCCTGATTTCAAGTTTACAGTCGACGCCAGTGATCTTCCGCCGGCCGTAGTCGCCCTCAAGGGCTTCATTCCGCTGCTCACCCGGTTCTACCGCGAGGCGGACCTGCAGCAGCTCTGGAGCCGTCTCCAGCCCGAATACGATCGCCGCATCGCCGAATTGAGTGAGCCGGTGCGCCACGCGATCACCCTCACCGATGCCTACCTGCGTTCGGCGAGCGGCGCGTACCTGGGACGCACCTACGCCATCGATCTGTGTCCTCTGGGCGCGCCGGAGCAGGTGCAGGGACGGATTTACGGCGAGAGCTACTACGTTGTGGTGACGCGCTCCGCCCAGCCGCCGATCAGTGACATCCGGCACCAATATCTTCATTTTCTGCTCGATCCGCTGGCCGTGAAGTACGCTTTCGAACTGCACCAGAAACAAGCTCTGGCGGCGCTGGCGCGCCCGGCTCCGGTTCTCGGCGCCGATTTCAAAGAAGATTTTTCGTTCCTGGTAACCGAATGCCTGATCCGCGCTGTCGAACTGCGCATGGATAAGCCGGCACGGCCTCAGGATGCCGTCGATACCTTCACCCGGGAGGGCCTGATCCTCGTGCCCTATTTCTACGGCGCGCTCGCCAGCTACGAAAAGCAGGCGGCGGGCATGAGCGCCTTTTACCGGCAGTTGATTCTCGGAATCTCGCTCAAAGCGGAACAACAACGACTGGCGAACGTCAAGTTCGCGCCCGCGGGCTCGCTGCCGGCCCCCGCGGGTCATGCTGCTCCGCCCCTGGATCCAAGAGAAGGGCAACTCAACCAGGGCGATAATCTGATCTACGAAGGCAAGTACGATCAGGCCAAGACCGTGTTCGAGGGCGTGCTGGCCTCGGACGCGCGCAACGAGAGAGCTCTCTTCGGCATGGCCGTGGTCGCCAGCAACACCCGCAAGCCCGACACCGCTGAGGAGTACCTGAAGCGGACGCTGCAGGTGGCGCGCAGCCTGCGCATCGTCACCTGGTCTCACATTTATCTTGGCCGGCTCTACGACCTGGAGGGTCTCCGCAAGCAGGCTCTTGGGCAATACCAGGCGGCGGCGGTCACGGCAACCGCGTTTCCGGACGCCTTCCGGGCGGTCCAGGGCGGATTGGCCCGGCCGTTCGGCTCGGGAGATCAGGAACGCAAGCGATGAGGGCAAAGATCGCGCAAGATTCCTGAATCGGCGAATTGACACATACGGGCTAAATTGGATAGGCTCGAACCGTCGACATTCGACGGCCAGAGGCACGGAGGATTCTATGAAACGGAATGTCATTGTCGCGGCGGCCTCGGCGGTTTTTGTTGCCGCCCTGGCGCAGGTGCCCATGGCGCATTCACAGGACCTGAATCAGGGCCAGAGCGCCCAGCAGGCGCCCAGTTTGGGCCAGAGCCAGTCAAAGCCGGCCACCCAGGGCGGCCAGTCCGGTGCCCAAGCTGGCCAGCCCGCCACGCCCGCGGCGCCGCCGATCACGCCGGACGAGAGGAACGCCTACAACGCCATCCAGCACGAGATCGACCCCACGCGCCAGGCGCAACTCGTCGACGACTTTGCCAAGAAATACCCAGGCAGCCAACTGCTCAGCGACGTTTACTTCTTTGGCGCTTACGCGCATCAGGCGCAGGGCAATGTCGCCAAGGCCGTCGATTACGGCGAAAAGAGCCTCGCCGCGAACGGCAACAATCTCCGCAGTCTTCTGCTGCTGTCGGAACTGCTGCCGCAGCCTCAAGAAATGCAAGGCAGCGACTCCGACAAGGAGAAGAGGCTAGGAGAGGCCGAGGCGGACGCCAACAAGGCTCTGACGCAGATTGCCGATCTCAAACTGCCCTCCAATACGCCGCCGGACCAGCAGACCGCCATTAAAGACACAATCACCAGCCAGGCGCATGCCTCCCTGGGAATGGTTCACCTGCAGCGGGCTACGATGAGTCTTACTGGAACCGATAAGGACGAATTGGCCAAGGCGGAGCAGGAGTATAAGACTGCGGTGGCCACGCCCAAGGCAAGCCCTGAGGATTACTTCCGCCTGGGCGAGGTGTACGAGATGGAGAACAAGCCTGACGAGGGTATCGACGCGTTCACGCAATGCGCCAAGCTCAGTCAAGGCCAATTGCAAACGATGGCCAACGCGCAAGTCGAGAAACTGAAGAAAGCAAAGGCTCAGGCCCCGGCCCCCGCCACCGCCCCCAAGCCTTGAGCAAGCATCCGCGGCATCAAGAGCCGCCGGGACGAGGGGCCGCCCCGAAGGGGGTCCCTGCCGCCACTGCATGGCTAAGGCAACACCGGAAATCCTGCAGGCACAGATCGGCTACGAGTTTCGGAACACTCAGTGGCTTCTCGAGGCGTTAACCCATTCTTCGTACGCGCGCGAGGTTTCAGTGTCGCTGCGCGACAACGAACAGCTCGAGTTCCTGGGCGATGCTGTGCTCAATTTCCTGGTCAGCGTCCGGCTGGCTGATGCCTTTCCGGACTACCCGGAAGGGAAGCTGTCACGGGGCCGGGCTCGTCTGGTGGCCGCGGAGCACCTGGGCAGGGTGGCGTTGCAGCTGGATCTCGGCCGCTATCTGCGTTTGGGCCGGGGCGAAGAGAAGACCGGCGGCCGAGCCAAGCTGAGCCTCATGGCGAACGCACTTGAAGCGCTGGTCGCGGCCATTTATCGCGACGGTGGACTGCGGCCCGCCCGCCGCTTCGTGCAGCGTTTTATTTTGCCCTCGGACCTCGAAGCGATCGCCCCGGACCTGTTCAGCATCGACTACAAGTCTGCGTTGCAGGAGTATCTCCAGGCCCACCATCTGACTCCTGCGGCGTACCGTGTTGTCAGCGAGGCGGGCCCCGAGCACCGGAAGATTTTTATGGTGGAAGCCAACGCCGGAGATCACGGGATGGCGCGCGGAAGCGGCAACAGCAAGAAAACGGCCGAGCAGCAGGCCGCCCGCGCTCTGCTGGAATCGCTGCGGAAGGGCCGCCATGCCTGACGCGCTCAAAAAGTCCAGCCTCCGTGACACCTTCGAATCGCTGGTCGTGACGGTCATCCTCGCGCTCTTCGGCACCACGTTCGTGGTGCAGGCTTTCAAGATCCCGAGCGGCTCGATGGAGAACACGTTGCTCGTCGGGGATCATCTGCTGGTGAACCGCTTCGCCTTTGCGTGGCAATTCGGCGCTCTCCGGCCCGTCGGGCCGTATCGGGAGCCGAAGCCTCAGCAAATTCTCGTCTTCAAGTTTCCTGGAACCGACGCGGAAGCGCAGGAGCCGGGCGAGCACCTGGTAAAGCGCATCATCGGAGTGCCCGGAGACCACATTCGCATCGTGCATCGCCAGGTCTTCGTCAACGGCAAGGCGCTCAACGAGCCCTACGTGCACCACGACTATGCCGGTGTGGTCATGCCCGGAGATGACTTCCCTCCTCCGCCCGGCGAGTATCTTCGCGGGTCGACGCCGGAATGGAGCGCGGACCTCGACAACCACGTTCAGAATGGCGAGTTGGTGGTGCCCGCCGGAGAGTACTTTGTCATGGGCGACAATCGCGAGCACAGTTGGGACAGCCGTTTCTGGGGCTTCGTGCCTCGGCCGCTGGCTTCCGGGCAGCCGCTGCTGATCTACTGGTCCTTCGAGACCCCGGAGGAAGAGTACATGCAGACCTCACTCGGCGACCGCCTGAGCCAGACGGGTGATCTGCTGCTCCATTTCTTTTCGAAAACGCGCTGGCGCCGGACGTTCCATATCGTGCGCTGATGAAAAGCCACCGCTACCGCCGCTTCGCGTTCTGGGCGATCCTCGTGCTGCTGGTAGCCTGGCTCCTGCCCTCGCTGCTCAGTGCCGAGAGATTTCGCCGCCGGCTGGAAACACGCCTTGAACAAGCCCTCGGGCGATCGGTGCATTTTGGCTCGATTTCACCCAAGCTGCTGCCACTCCCCGGATTCTCCCTTGACAACGTGACCATCAGCGAAGACCCGGCGTTCGGCTCGGAGCCGTTCGCGCGCGTCGACCATGCGGACTGCGACCTTGCCCTCTGGGGCCTGCTGCGCGGCCGCATCGAGCTTGGCCGGCTGCGCCTGGAAGGCGCCACCATCAACGTGGTACGAAGTCCGCCCGATCGCTGGAACGTGGACCGTCTTGTGTCCGCTGCCGCACCGGCTGCCGCGGGCCGCAATCTGCCCACCTTGTCGATCGAGGTGCAGGACGCACGTCTGAATTTCGAAGAGGACACGGTCAAGAAGCCCTTCACCGTCACCGGCCTTGACGGGCGCGTGATCATTGATCGCGCGGCGGGCGCTTTCTCCTTCGATGTCAGCGGCACGCCCGTCCGGACCGATCTCGGGCTTCCCTCGCCTGGCCGCCTCGCTCTGGTGGGAGCCTGGAGGCCTCTTGCTGGCGGCACGGTCGACGCCACGCTGCGTACGCGCGGCGCATTGCTCTACGACTGGATTCCGCTCGTCACGGGACGCAATCCCGACATCTACGGAGTTCTCGATGTTGATATGCGCGTCGGGGGCTCGCTTCGCCTGCTGACCCTGGACGGCCACTTGCGTCTGAGCCGGACGAGGCGGTGGGAATCCCTGCCGCCGGCCGGCGACCTTCCCATCGACATTTCAGCCAAGGCGGCGCTCGACAGGGACGGCGGAAAGTTGCGCCTCAGCCAGGTCGTCGCGGGTTTTGGAAAGTCGCGGGTGCAACTAGGTGGGACGGTCGCCGAGCCGGGCGCTCAGGCGATGCTCGATCTGACAGCTTCCGTCTCTGGAGCCCACGTTGAGGACTTCAGCGCTCTGGTAGCGCGCCTGACCTCGAGACCGGCCTCTTGGGCGGCTCTGGGCGCCACGGGTATTACGGGCCTTGCCGACGGACAAGTCTCGATTCAGGGCCCCTGGATGGAACCCGCCTATTTCGGGTCGTTCACCACACGCGCCGCGCACCTGATCGTGCGCGGCGTCAGCCTGCCCCTTTCGGGCACTGTAATCCAGGCGCAGGGCCGGCATATCGAGCTCGCGCCCACTCACATCGAGGCAACGCCGGCGCTCGACATTATCGCCCAAGGCTCGCTCCGGCTCGTCGAACGAGGAGCGTCCGAAATCGCCCCGCGTCGCAGGGCCCGGCTCTCGCGCATGGGCCGCCCTCCGGCTGCTTCGCCGGCTTCCGGTTACCAACTCGCTTTAGCGATTCGGGCCGCCACGGCACGCGATGTCGTCGCATTTGCGCGCAATCTGAACCTCCGGGCTGCCCGGGATCTTGATGCGAGGGGCGCGATGAGCGCGACGCTCGACGTCACCGGCAATGGCTGGCCGCCCGCGCCACCCGCCCTCTCGGGCACGGCAGAGCTTCGCGGCGCACAAATCGGCCTGCCGGGTTTGTCACGTCCGCTGAGAATCCGCGAGGCGAGGCTTCAGCTTGATGGCGACCGCGTCGTCGTAAGTCCCGCCAGCTTTGCCATCGGTGCCAGCACTTTCACAGGCCGCGTCGAACACACAGGGCCTCGCTCGCGTCCCTGGAGCTTCGACTTGCGCGGGGGCGATCTGGATCTCGGACAGGCCACGTCGTGGTTTGAAGCCCTCGGCCATCGGCCCGTCTACGACTGGCTGGCGACGATTCCCGGTGTCGGCAACCTGGCTGCCCGACGGGCAGCGGGGACTAGCATCTTCAACGCCCTGAACGCACGGGGAGAGTTCAGCAGTCCGCTCCTCAGTTACCGGGGTGTGAATCTCAGGGGCTTTCACGCCGGCGTCGAAATAGGGCAGCGCGTCATTCATGTCAGTTCCGCGAGCTTCCGCATATCGTCCGGCAGGGGACAAGCGGAGGCCACCGCCGATCTCAACGGTCTGCTGCCGCGCCTGAGCGCCGAGTTCTCCATCGCAGGCCTGCGTCTCGAGAACTGGGCTTCGCACCTGCCGCCACAGCTTGCCGGGGTGCGCGGGTCGGCGCGCCTCGAAGGACGATTGTCCGCAGAGGGAACCTCGCGCGCCGGGTTGCAGTCCACGCTGGAAGGACGGGGGACCCTGGGCCTCGTGAACGTTGATCTCGGCCGCTTCGATCCTTTGCGCGACGCGGCGCATGCGGCGGACTGGGGCGATCTCGCACCCAGCCGCGTGCCCCTCATCCTGCGCTCCGCCAGCCTCGATCTCGAGGTCAAGAACCAGCGTCTCGTGGTGAAGCCCGCCCGATTCCAATTTGCCGGCGCTGCCTTTGAGTTGTCCGGCAGCTGCGCGTTTGACCAAAGCGCGCAATTTGAATCCATCGCCGACCTGCGTCACGTAGACCGACGCTGGCTCGCTTCAGGAGACGCCGCCAATGCGCACGAGGACGAGGCGGACCAAAGCCGCGTGACGCGCTTTCTGCTCAGCGGCCCGCTGGACGCACTCAACGCCACGCGCGAGGAGCGGGTATCGGAAGCAACCCCGGCGCGCCCGTGAGCTGTGCGGCGTTCTGCGAGCGCCGCTCGGGAGCGCGGGCATCCTTGCCCGCGAAGTTCAGGGAATTGGCGGGCGCGGTGCCCAGCCCTTGACCGATAAGCCGGGATAATTGCACTGCCAGGTTTGGCCCCCGCAGCCTGTGCAAGCAGGAATCAAGCAGAAACGAGGAAGATGAAATCGTCTTGACAGCGGCCCGCGCCTATCGCTGCAACCTATGTGCTCCAACGTTTCGCAACCGGTTGCGAAAACGATAACCCGGCAGGCGGAGCTTCCGCAGCGTGTGACTCTTGCTCGCCGCTGGCCGCTCGTCACCATGCCATTTTGGCCGATCTCGGTTGCCGCGAGCTCCGCCGGGCGTCTTTGCGCGGGGCGAAAAGGAGTCCGGACCAGTCGGTGTTTATGGCCGCCACTTTGTAATCAATCAGACCCGCAGCCAGTGCCGTAGTCCGCACCAGATTCTCGCCGACGTCTCCTGCCAAAGACGAGCTTCGCTTGACCCAGCAGATCCAAAGGCGGCACGATTTCGCCGCCGTCACCTGCCTCGCTACGGAGTCGATTTGTGACGCGAGCCTCGCCGCCGAGCGCACGAACCAGATGGCGACCGCGGTCGCGGGAGTGAGCCGGCGGGTGAACTCGACGCCCTCCGGCAGCGGCCTCAGAGTCTCAACAAAGTCATCAGGTTCCTCCAGCAATCCAATGGAGACATTCGGCTTGATGCCTAGTTTCTTCGGCAACGGAGTTCCGGAATATCCAGCCGGATTTGAGCCGGGCACCACTGGATTCGCATTCGGTCTAGCGATCGCCTGCCTGAGGGCGGCAGAAAGCTCGGTCCAGGACGTGTAGACCGCGTCGGGCAACGTCTTGCGGATATTTTCGACCTTCGACGGCTCGCCCACCGCAAAGACAAGCGGCACGTGGCGCGTCTGCCTGCTGGTGCGAAGGGCTAAGCCGACATCACGACCCTGCATGGGAAGGTTGCCGAGGTTGATGATGAGCGCGCCGGGTGGGTTCTCCCGCAGGCGCCGCAAGATCGCCGGTCCGCTTCTGGATTCGACCTCAAGTGTTACTTTAAATCCTCTTTTCCGCAGCCAGTCGGCGCGGCCCCTTCCCTCAGCGGCGTTCCAGCAGATCAGGGTCACGGTTGGCACCCTCTGTCGGGCGGACTTGCGGTTCTGGTTTGCGGGCATGGGTGACATCGATTCGGCGCCTACACAAACGACACGGCCGGATCGCCACTACTCCTCTTCGTACCCCAGCGCCGCAATCTTGCCATTCGCATCGAGCGTCACGGCAACAACGTACGCTTGGCCGCCGAAGACTGCTCGATACCGGTAATGGCGCTTGGCGTCTTCCTGGCGCCGCTCGATCAGGTCAAGGGACTTAAGATCGCCCAGCCCCTTCAAGGCTTCACCAGCCTCTTTTAACTCCTCGGGCGAGAACTGTGCTCGCATTTCGGGGGCAAAGATGTTGGGATCAGCCTGCCCGGCGGCCAGCCGCTCCACCGTCTGGCGAACAAACGCGGTCACCTGCGGCTCATGGTCTTCGATTGGCTTGGGGATCGGCGGCGTGAGTGCGGGATTATAGAGTCCGGCCACCATGTGCGCGATCTTGCCGGGCTGCGAGTGCGCAGAATCAAGATTGGTGAGCACGACGACGGTCAGCTTGTCGTCCACGTAGCGGGCGATGTCGGTTGTGAAGCCCTGCCAGGCGCCCGAATGCTCAATCACGCGATGCCCGTTGATCCTGTCGATCGCCCAGGCAAAGCCGTAGTTCCCGGGATTCGGCTTGCCGTCGTCGAGCCTGAAGACGGTCCACACGTGGTCGAGGCTCGATTCCTTGAGGAGGCGTTCGGTGTAGAGTGCGGCGTCCCACTTGGCGAGGTCAAGCACGTTGAAGTAGATCGCTCCATCGGCGGTGGTGTTATAGGTCGGTGAAACCCAGTCCTGATTCTTCAGCTGGGCGCCCTTCACGAGCCGATATCCTGCGGACCGATTGGGAATGATGTCCGCCTCGCTGATGATGCGCGTCGAGTTCATGCCCAGAGGCTTGAAGATGCGCTCCTGCAGAAAGTCGCCGTAAAGCTCACCCGTGACCTTGTGAATGAGAAATCCGAGCAACACATAATTGGTGTTGCGATATGCCCACCTTTCGCCCGGCGGATTCTCGATGGGCAGCGTCGCGATCATCTTGAACAGCTCGGTCTCGGTATGGTCCTGACGGAGATCGAAGAGCGCGCCGGGCTTGGTGCGTGCTTCGGTTTCGTACTCGGAAAGACCCGAGGTGTGCGAGAGCAGATTCTTCACCCGGATTGGCTTCCAGCTGGCGGGAGCATCGGGAAAGTATTTCGTGACGCTGTCGTCGAGACTCACCTTCCCTTCCTCGACCAGCATCATGATAGCCGTGGCTGTGAACTGTTTGCCGACGGACCCCGATTGGAAGATGGTTTCAGGTTTGACTGGGACGTTCAGCTCGACGTTGGCGAGTCCGTAGCCCTGGACTTTGACGATCTGACCGTCGCGATAGACGCCGAGCGCGAGCCCGGGGATGTGCTCGCGCTTCATTTCGGCGAGTACGGCATCCTCAACCTTGGAATCCGGCGCAGATGCTTGGGCACCTGCCAGCGTGGAGGCCGCGAGCAGCAGGGCCAAAAGCAAGAAAGCGGGCCGGTGCGTGCCGATGCCATTGCGAGCCCGGGCATCCCTGCGCGCCACCTGGTACGGGGCCCTCTGGCCGTCATGGGGAGCGGGGGTGAAGTCCCGCGCTCGCGATGACAGCACCGACCTGCGAAGTCCATTCACTGTCTTCGTGGTCGGAGACGAAGGCATGGTAAGCAGAGACCCCGGGGCGTCGGCGAACTCATGTCGGCGCGCCGACAAATCTTAAACCAATACATTAGGGCGTCGCTGGCAGCAGGCGGCCAGACGGCAGCATCTGCAGCGCCGGCTGCCCACTTTCGTTGCCACTCGCCACCTGCTACCCGCCTCTTCTCAAGACCCTGCCCGGACGACCTACGCGGTCGAGTACATTTTCTTTGGCCCCGCCGCCTCCTCACGCTTCAACGCCGCCTGTGCCGCCGCCAGGCGCGCGATGGGCACGCGATAGGGCGAACAACTCACGTAGTTCAGACCGGCATCCTGGCACACTTCGATCGACGACGGATCGCCGCCGTGCTCGCCGCAGATGCCGACCTTCAGGTTGGCGCGCGCCTTGCGCCCTTCGGCGGTGCCAATCTTGAGCAAGCGCCCCACGCGCCTCGGGTCGAGTTGCGCAAAAGGATCGCTCGGCCAGATCTTCTGCTTCACGTAGGCCGCAATGATCTTGGCGCAGTCGTCGCGCGAGAGTCCGAAGGTGGTCTGGGTGAGATCATTCGTCCCATAGCTGAAGAACTCCGCTTCGCCCGCAATCTCCTCGGCTGAGAGCGCCGCCGCCGGCAATTCGATCATGGTGCCGACGAGATACTGGACCTCCACGCCTTTCTTGGCGAAGACGTCCTTGGCCGCTTTGACGACGATCTCTTTCTGCAAGGCGAGCTCCTTCACGTCGCCGACCAGGGGAATCATGATCTCAGGCTTGGCGTCGATGCCCTGCTTCTTGCAATCGCACGCCGCTTCGAAGATGGCGCGGGCCTGCATCTCGGTGATCTCAGGATAGAGAATGCCGAGGCGGCAACCGCGCAATCCGAGCATGGGGTTGAATTCATGCAAGCCTTCAACAATCTCCAGCATCTTTCTGGCTTGAATAAGCTTGGGCCCTTTCTTGTGCGTCGCCTCAAGCACTGCCACTTCCACCATCAACTGCTCGCGTTTGGGCAGGAACTCATGCAGAGGCGGGTCGAGCGTGCGAATGGTCACCGGCAGCCCGTTCATCGCCTGGAACAGTCCAAAGAAATCCTTGCGCTGCATGGGCTGGAGCTTCGCGAGCGCGGCGCGCCGCTCCTTTTCAAGGGCTCTGGCTTCCTTGGGATCCGTCGTCTCCTTGCAGGCCATAATCATGCGTTGGACGTGCGGCAGGCGGTCCTGCGCGAAGAACATATGCTCCGTGCGGCAGAGGCCGATGCCCTCGGCGCCGAACTTGCGAGCCACTGTGGCGTCGCGCGGGATATCAGCGTTGGCGCGGACGCCGAGCTTGCGATACTGATCGGCCCACTTCATGAATTCTGCGAAGTCGCCGCTCGAAGGATCTGGATCCTTTGTAGGTACCTGGCCGAGCGCGACGCGGCCCGTCGATCCGTCCAGGGCGATCCAATCGCCCTCTTTGATCACGTTCTGCCCCACCCGTAGCACTTTCTTCTTCTCGTCCACTTCGCACTCGCCGGCGCCGGCTACGCATGGCTTGCCCATGCCGCGCGTCACCACCGCCGCGTGCGACGTCATGCCGCCGCGTGAGGTGAGAATCCCCTGGGCCACTTCCATGCCGTGAATGTCGTCGGGCACGGTTTCGCCGCGCACTAGGATTACCGGATACTTCTTGTCCTTGCCCTTCTCCACGGCGTCGTCGGCGGTGAAGACGACGTGTCCCACGGCGGCTCCAGGCGAAGCCGGCAAACCTATCGTAATCGCGTGTAAACCTTTGGATTCATCAAGTACTGGATGAAGGAGTTGGTTGAGTTGCTGGGGCTCGACGCGCTGGAGCGCCTCCGGCGGGCTGATCAGGTTTTCCTTCACCATATCCACGGCGATCTTGACCGCCGCCGGACCGGTGCGCTTGCCGCTGCGCGTCTGCAGCATGTAGAGCTTGCCTTCCTGGATGGTGAACTCGAAGTCCTGGACGTCACGGTAGTGGCGCTCCAGACGCGTGGTGATCTCGCGAAGCTGGTTGTAGGCCTCCGGATTGACTCGCTCGAGCTCGGTGATGTGTACCGGGGTGCGAACCCCGGAGACCACGTCCTCGCCCTGCGCGTTCATGAGGAACTCGCCGTAGAACTCCCTGGCGCCGGTGGCCGGATTCCGCGTGAAGCCGACGCCGGTCCCCGAGGTATCGCCCATGTTGCCGAAGACCATGGCCTGAACGTTCACGGCGGTGCCCAGATCGTCGGCGATCTTGTTCATGCGGCGGTAAGTCGCGGCGCGCAGATTGTACCAGGAGCGGAAGACAGCCTCAATGGCCATGGCAAGCTGGGTGCGCGGTTCCTGCGGGAAATCCCTGCCGCCTTCGTTTTTCACGACCTGCTTGTAAGCTGCGATCACCTGCTTCAGGTCGTCGGCCGTAAGCTCGGTGTCGAGCTTCACGCGGCGCTTTTTCTTCTGGCCGTCGAAAACGTGTTCGAACTTGCTCTTTTCGATTTCAAGCACTACGTTGCCGAACATCTGGATGAACCGCCGATAGCTGTCGTACGCCCAGCGCGGGTTGCCCGACTTTTTGGCAAAGGCCTCGGCGATCTTGTCGTTCATCCCGAGGTTCAGGATGGTGTCCATCATGCCGGGCATGGAGAACATGGCGCCCGAGCGTACTGATACGAGCAGCGGCTTCTCGGCATCGCCCAGCCTCCGGCCGAGATCCTTTTCGAGGCGCTCGAGCGCCTGGGAGTATTCGCGGGTGATGGCTTCGGGTGTCCGGTTGCCGCCCTCGAAGTAGAGCCGGCACCCTGAGGTCGCAATGGTGAACCCCGGAGGCACGGGCAGGCCGGCGTTGGTCATTTCGGCAAGGCCTGCGCCTTTGCCGCCGAGCACGTCTTTCATTTTGCCGTTACCCTCGGCCTTGCCGCCGCCGAAGTAGTATACGTACTTGTCCATAAAGCGCTCCTTTCGAATTCGGAGTTTCCAAGTTCTCAGTTGCCGGTTGCCGGCGATCGGCTGGCGCTCTCAATTCGACGAGTTGGCTGGTCATGGGCAACCGCCGACCGCCTTCCAGAATGTCGACGCGCCGACATTGTGGAAGGATTTGTTGATTACAAACCACATTCCAGCTTCGGACCGACCACATCTCCCGAGTCTTGGGCCGGCCCGGCTTCAGCCGTTCCTCGCTTTGCCGCCTTCTGCGCCGATGGGCTCGATTTCGGAGAGATCAGCCAGGCTCGTGAAGACTTCCTCGTTGAGCCGAAGAAGGAGCATCAGGCGGTTCCTGCGCACCGACGGGTCTTCGGACATCACCAGAACCTTATCGAAAAAGCGATCTACGTGCGGTCGTATGGTCGCCGTCGCACGAAAAGCCTCTTCGAATTCCCCTCTGTCGCTCAGTTTCTGGATTTCCCTGCTGAGGCCTTCGTACGCCGCGTACAACTCGCGCTCCGCGTCTTCGCTGAACAGGCCAGGGTCTGGGCGGCCACCTGAAATATCCAGAATGTTTGCTGACTTTCGGATGTTTCGTGTCCTCTTTGCGGCTGCGGCGAGCGCCAAGAAATCGTCGGTGTCCCGCACGCGTTCGAGCGCCCTCCCCCGGGCCAGGGCAGCGGATGGCACGAGGTCTTGAAGGATCTTGGTACGCTTCACAATTGCCCGCACTGTGTCGTATCGAAGTGCGCCAACCTCGCGAAAATAAAACTCCATTCTTTCTTCACGCAGAAACACATCAACTCTCTGGGCGAGTTCACCGCTGTCGAGACCAGCCTGGGCGCCCAGAACTGTCGCGTGCGAACGGAGTGTTTGATTCACCAGGATCGTCAGGTCGAGGCCGTGGAGGCTTTCCACAGCCAGCTTGACGATACCATTGCCGGCCCGTCGGAGAGCGAACGGATCGCTTGAGCCCGTCGGTTCGAGGCCGGCCGCAAAGCCTGCGATCACCGCGTCCAGTTTGTCGGCCAGGGACACGACCGCTCCCACGACCGACCGCGGGCAGTCACCCTCGATATGGACCGGCTTGTAGTGGTCGTAGATCGCCTCCGCCACTTCTGGCGGCTCGCCCTGGGCCCGCGCGTAGAGTCCGCCAACGACCCCTTGAAGTTCTGTGAATTCCTGGACCATCTGAGTGGTCAGATCGCACTTACAAAGTTCGAGTGCGTGAAGCACATGCGCTCGCTGGCTGGCGGCGAGCCTCCCCTGCCCTTCAAGTCCTGCACAAACCTGCTCTGCCAATGCCTTCATGCGAAAGATCTTAGCTGCATAGCTCCCCTGATCTCCGAGCTTCGCCTGATATGTGACCCTCTCCAGCCAACCGTCCGCAAAGCGCTGCGCCAGCGGCACCTTCTGATCGGCGTTCCAAAAGAATTCGGCGTCGTTGAAGCGCGCCGTCAGCACCCGCTCGTGCCCGGCACGGATCGCGCCAGTCGCATCACGGTCACGATTCAGCATGGCGACGAAATTCGGCTGCAGCTTGCTCTCCCGATCCTCCACGGCAAAGTACTTCTGGTGATCGCGCATGACGGTCACGAGGATTTCGCGCGGCAGCTTGAGGAATCGCGGATCGAAGGAGCCGCGCAGGCCCGCCACCCACTCGGTGGAATTCACCACCCACTCTTCGAGCTCTGGGTCAGCCACGGCCTCCTGCCAGGCTTCAAGTACTACATTAGCTTCCGACCGCACCGACTGCCGCCGGCTCTCGGGATCGAATTCCACGAAGTGCTGCCGCAGCTTCTGCGCGTAATCGGCGAAGCCAACGACGTCAAGCCTCCCAGCACCAGACCCGCGATGCCCCCGGGTGTGCTTCCCCGATCTCACACCCGCCAGGTCAAAATGAATCGAGCGGGCGCGATCGCCCTCGCCCAACAACGCCAGAATCCAGCGGAGGGGGCGTACGAACCGGACGCCTGTCGTTTCCCATACCATGCTCTTGGGAAATGCCACTGACTTGATGACCCGGGGGAGCACGTCGCTCAGGACCTCGGCGGCGGGACGGCCGGATGTCGCCTTCCTGGCTGCCATGTAAAGGCCTTTGGCGGTTTCAACCTGAAGCAGCTCTTCAACTGCGACACCATTCTTGGCCGCGAAATTTTCCGCCGCGCGGGTGGGCTTCCCGGAGGCATCGAAGGCGATCTTCGCCGCCGGACCCATCACCTGCTCCTCCAGATCCGACTGGCGAGGCAGCACTGATACGATATGCACCACCAGCCGGCGCGGAGTGGAATAGGTTGTGGCCGCGGGCTTCGGGCTTCGAAGTTCGGGAGCCGGGCTGTCGCCGTTGCGCTGTTCGGACGACCCTAGATCGGGAAGCAAGCGCGAGTCGCGCAGCGCCCCGAGCAATCTTTCGCCGAACTGCCGCTCGGCATCCCTCAGAAAACGCGCGGGAATCTCCTCGCAGCCGATTTCGACCAGCAGCGGCAGGGTGGCCTGACTCATGCCGGCTGCGCCTCCGCGGCGATTTCTGCGAGGGCGGGCTGGAGCCGCCCCACGTAAATCCGTGCCACTTGCGTGGCCATCTTCCGGATGCGTCCGATCAGCGCCACGCGTTCGGTCACGCTGATAACGCCGCGCGCGTCGAGAATGTTGAACAGGTGCGAGCACTTCAGGCAAAGCTCGTAGACCTTGCGCAGCGGAAAGCGCCGCCGCACCTCGGCGTCTTTGGGGTCCTTCGCCTTCGAATAGGACCCAAGCAGACGGAGCGCCTCAGCCTCATAAGTATCAAGCAATGTGCGGCAAGCTTCCGGCGAAGCGGCCTCGAAGTCATAGATCGAAAGTTCAAGTTCTTCCTCAAGCCTTATCTCGCCATAGCTGTGATCATTGCTCCAGCGGACGTCATACACGGACGGCACATTCTGCAGAAAAGCCGCGATCCGCTCCAGCCCGTAGGTGATCTCGGCGCTGATGGGATCGAGATCCAGCCCGCCGCACTGCTGAAAATAGGTGAACTGGGTGATCTCGAGACCGTCGAGCATCACCTGCCAGCCAATCCCCCAGGCGCCAAGCGTCGGCGCCTCCCAGTTGTCCTCCTCGAAACGGATGTCGTGATCGGCAAGGCGGATGCCCAACGCCTCAAGACTCGCCAGGTACACATCCTGGATGTCAGGCGGCGGCGGCTTCAGAATCACCTGCATCTGGGTGTGCTTGAGTAACCGATTCGGATTCTCGCCGTAGCGCCCGTCCGCAGGCCGGCGTGAAGGCTGGACGTAGGCCACCTTCCAGGGCCTCGGCCCGAGCACGCGCAGGAACGTCTCAGGGCACATGGTGCCGGCACCCACTTCGAGGTCGTAGGGCAACGCGACCACGCATCCCTGGTCGGCCCAGAATCGGCTCAGGGCGGCGAGCATGTCTTGGAAATTTAAAGAACTCATAGAAGCTCACAAGAAGCCAGGAGTCAGAACCAGAATACCCGGAGCGCCGGCTATTCGGAGTTCTGAATTCTGTCTGCGGGTTTCGCGGTCGATGTCCTGCCGCGCCCGCGCTTCATCACCCAGTAGACAGGCCACCCGAGCAGCAGGCCGATCGGTATCAACAGCGCCAGGGCGATCGCATGCGAAATCGCGTGCTGAACCGGCGGAAGGTCGCGGTGCGCCGCGATCATCTCCGAGTAGTAGGTCGAAGCGCCAGTCCTCCCGGCGAGCAGGATGCCGCCGATGACCAGGACCTGCTCCCAAACAGCCAGAGCGATCCACCAGCCGGCGGCACTCCGGTAGCGCCCCTCAGCATAACGTCCCTCGCGCGCGAACAGAATCACCAGGCCGATCAGGAGCACAATGGTGAGGCTCATAAGCATGGAGCCGACCGTGTCCGAAACATGGAGCGACTGCATCCAGCCCCGCATGAACCAGCGCAGCACAGCCACCACGAACGTGACCAGCGCCAAAATCAGAAAAACACTCGCGTTGCTCCTTCGCATTGGGCCGCTCCTTCCCGCGTAGTTCGAGTTCCGAACCCTGAACCCCTTCGCCGCGCGTCGACTTGATAACCCGCCACCAGCCACACGTCCCTGGCCACCCTTGCCCGGGTGGCTGGCGCGAGCAGCCGGGCTCCTACGTCACTTCCGCGATCAGGCTCTTCGTAATCAGCCTCCGTTCGGTCTGAGCTTCAACTATGGATTCAAGAAACTCCCGTATTTGGCTAATTCCGCTTGGCTTACCTGCATCGACAATCCATTTGTCCAGCGGCGCACCGCAGGCTCGCTGGACCTCCGCCAAGCTGCTTGCCGGCATTGGCCGCGCCCCGGCCGCCCTGCCTCGCCGGCATTCGGGCCCGACCAGGCCCGGCAGCGCGTCGGCGTAGTAGGCCGTTTCAGTGTCGAACCTCCGTCCGCATTCCGCGCAGACGGTCAAATCGGGCAGAAACCCCGCCAGCCGCAGAATCCAGTAGTCAAAATAGACGAGCGGCCGGTCGATCTCCCGAAAGTGCTTGAGGGCCCGCAGCACGACCAGCAACAGCCGGAAGCCGCGCTCATTAACCTCCCGCTCGGGGAGCAGTTGCTCGGCAACCTCCACCACAAACTGCGCCGCAATATGCGTCGCGTAATCCTTCTGCATGTCAAAGAACGATTCCAGGATCTCGACCGCGTTCAGCCGGCTCAGGTCCCGATTTTCCCGCTCGAACACCCACAGCCGGACGTAGCTCATCGACTCGAGAGCCCCGCCATAGCGCGACTTCGTGCGCTGCGCGCCGGAGGCCACGGCGCGAATCCGGCCCATCTGGCGCGTGAACAGCGAAACGATCTTGTCCGCTTCGCCCAGACGATAAGTTCTCAGCACGATGGCTTCGGTTTCGACGAGGGGCATCGCCAATGTCGACGCGCCGACATACCTCAGACAATACATAAAATTACCACAACACGACGCAGGACGGTAGTGACCACGAACACCCCGCAGCGGCCGGCATCGCGAAAAGTGGCGAGTGACAAGTGACCAGAAGCGCGCTTTCGCGCCGGACCGCGCCCATGGCGCCCCAGGGCCGACGCCGGTAGGGGCGGCCGCAACCTGTGGAAAAAATGAGGATTTCGTGGAAGTCGGGTTATGTTAACTTCCAGCGCCGCCCGGCAAAACATTATCGGACGTTCCTGTGAATACCGGTGACCCCCGGCCGGCGATGGCCCTGCTCGCGACGGGCCGGCCGTCCCGGCGACCGGCAAGCGGCAACCGGCTACCGCCAAGCCTTCCCGGTTGCGCTGCGGTCCCCGACCCGGTACAGTATCGCGTCGTACCCAACGGAGTAGTCTCTCAGCGGGGAGGGCAGGATTGCGCGAGCGCAAGGTTGACGTGGTCGGTCTCGGGGAGAACGCCACCGACATCGTGATGCGGCTGCGATCCTTCCCCGCCCCGGGGGGAAAGCAGCGCATTCAGGACGTGGTCCGGCTGGCCGGCGGATCGGTGGCGTCGGCGCTGGTCACCTGCCGCCGGCTCGGGCTCAGCGTCCGGTATCTCGGCGTCGTAGGCGGCGACGACCACGGACGTTTTCAGCTCGCCAGCCTGCGCGCCGAGCACCTCGACCTCAATTACCTGCGGCGCGCAGAGGGAGCCCGCAGCCGCGTCTCACACATCGCGATCGATGAGAGCACGGGGGAGCGGACCATCTTCTGGGAGCGTGACCGCCGCCTCGACTTCCCCGCCGGCGGCATCACCGCCGGGATGCTCAACGGGGCCGGCGTCCTGCACCTGGACTCGACCGACCTGCGGGCGGCGCTGGCGGCGGCACGCCTGGCACGCCGGGCCGGCATGACCGTGGTCGCCGACCTCGACACCATGGCACCGGGTATCGACCGCCTCCTTCCCCTGCTTGATTACCCGATCGTTTCCGCGGAGTTCCTGGCCCCGGCGACCGGCGAACGAGACCCTTTCCTCGCCCTCGAACGCCTGGCCCGGGATTCGGGCGCCCGCCTGGTGGGCGTCACCCTCGGACGCGATGGCGCGCTCGTGCTGACCGCCGGCCGGTTCGTCTACTCCCCCGGGTTCCGCATCGATGCCATAGACACCACGGGCGCCGGCGATATCTTCCACGGAGCGTTCATCTATGGGCTGGTCAGGGGATGGAAACTCGAGGAGACGCTCGGCTTTTCGAACGCCATGGCGGCGCTCAATTCAACCGCGCTCGGCGCGCGCGGCGGGATCGCAACCGAGCCCGCGGCTCGCCGGCTCATGGCGCGAGGCCGGCGAAATGTGAACCGCGATTTCGCCCACCGGGCCAGGCGGATTGAGTCGTTGGGTCATTTGGGTCATTGACTCATGGGCTCAATCGCCCAATTTGCCCGCTCTTACCGCCTGGATGAAATCGGTATAAGCTGGAATCAGCCCCGCCGCCCGCATCTCCACCGCGATCTGGCCGCGATGATACGCCGAGTGCATCACCACATGCATCAGGACATCCTCCACGCGGCTGCGCCAGGGCTGGCCCTTGGAGTTGGTATAGTCGATCGTCTTATCAAGGCCGGCGGCATCGAGCCCGGCCAGGTAGCCGTCCCAGGCGTCACCCAGCGTCCCGATCTGGCGTACGCATTGGTCGAGCGTCAGTTCGGGCCAGACGGCCATGGCCTCCGCCGGGAGATTCAGACGCGCCAGCCAGAGCCATTCCGCACCCAGGATATGCGCGAAACGCTTGAGCGCTTGCCGCACAGCTTCGCCTCGCGGCTCATCGTTACCCGGTTCGGAGGGGTCGGCACTGAGGCGGAGCGCACCCAGAACCTCGCCGTTTGCCCAACGGTCGTACCTGAAGAGCCTGCGGTAATGGTCGATGGTACCCATGGTGACCCTTCTTTCGTTGAGCGATCCGGCGGTCGTGGGTCCGTTTGGAATTGATCGACCACCCCGATCACTCGATGCCCAGCGCTCGCAGGTCCTGCTCCAGCTGCACGGCGTTGCAGAACTGAATGGTCTTCATCCCCTCGCGCCCGGCGCATTCCAGATTCAGAGCACGGTCGTCGATGAAGACGCAGCGCGAAGGCTCCTGCTGCGTGAGCCGCAAGGCAAGCTGATAGATGGCGGCGTCCGGCTTGCGTAACCCGACATAGCAAGAGCTCAAGAAGAGCTTGAAGATGCCGCGCAAACCGAAACTCGCGATTCGATGGGCGTTCAGCTCCAGCGACTCGTTATTCAGCGTGGCCAGCAGATACTTCCCCGGGGCCGCGATGCGCTCCATGAGCCGAAGCGTCTCCGCATAGGGCTTCGACTGGCCCAACATGAATTCCCTGAACGACTCGCGCGTGAACGGCCGTTCCCGGTAGAAAACCGTGCGCTCGAGATACTGGTCGAGGGTCAACTGCGCCGTGTCGAGCGCCGCCGCCAGGAACTCGTGCCGGCTCTCGAATTCCACCAGATCGAACCCGAATCGCTGCGCGGCGGCCTTGCGTTCGTTGTGGTCCCAGCCGTTGGTGGCCAGCACTCCTCCCACGTCGCTGAAGATTGTGGTGATTTGGCCGATAACTGCCTCCCAGGTTCTTCAGATGAGTTTGCCAGTGTATCCGCTGCGAGCCGTTTCCCCCAAGCAGGAATGTACCCCTCGCTTTGGATCTCTCCTGAGTTCTGGCTCCCGGCGTTGCGCAGGGAGTATTCTGACTCCTGGCTTCTGACGTCTGACTCCTGGCTTCTGATTTTTTATGGCTCACCGCGTCTGTCCCTGGTGGCTGGGTTATTGGCTCACAAGTCCGCTTCGCGAGCTTTTCGAGAAACCCGCGGAGATTCTGGCGCCTTACGTGAGCGAAGGCATGACGGTGCTCGAGCCCGGGCCCGGGATGGGCTTCTTCACCCTGGAGCTGGCGCGTCGTGTCGGTCCGCGCGGACGCGTGATTGCCGTGGACATCCAGCCCCGGATGCTCGAAGGCCTCAAGCGACGCGCCCGAAAGGCGGGACTCCTTGACCGGATCGAGGCGCGTCTGGCCACGGCGGAATCGCTGGGCATCGCCGATGTTACCGGCTCGGACTTTGCGCTGGCCTTCGCCGTGGTCCATGAGATCCCATCACCCGGCCGATTCTTCGCGGAAATGGCTCGCGTCCTGAAGCCCGATGCTACCCTGCTCTTCGTGGAGCCCAGGGGCCACGTCAAAGATGCCCTCTTCACCCAGGAGGTCCAGGCCGCGATAGAGGCCGGGTTTCTCGAAGCCGGACGCCCATCCATTCGCCACTCCCACGCGGCACTTCTCGCCAGGGCCTGAACTGCCGCTTTAAGGTCCGGAATCCAACCTGCTGGAGCTGGATCCGGAACTGACCCGCGCGACGGACTGTCCTGGTCTGCTTTGTGTACGGCGGGCCGGTTCACAAGCGGCCCTGTCTCGAACCCTCCTGGAGCCAACCCGCTCGAAGCAGCGGGCATAGTCGCGACGTGCGGCGATTCGGATAAGCCCGGGTGTTATACTTCCTATTTGGTAGCTCTACCGTCCGGCCCTGCTTTTTTGGGGAACGATATAGAGGACCGGTCGGTCTGGTGTGGTTCACGCGCCCGGAGCGGGTTTCCGGGAATCTCCGGCTGGTGCCTGGTAACCGTTGACCGCCGGCCGACCAGAACTTCGTGCCGCCATGCTGCTTTGGATTGCGCTCGGCCTTTACGGCCTGGGCATTCTGCTTACGACACCTTCGATCGCGAACCGGCGCCCGGCGCTGCCCCGCCCTGCCCTGATTGCGCTCGGCTGCGGGCTGACGCTGCACGGCGCCTGGCTGATTATGGCCGGCCTGCGGATGCACCACCTGCCGGTGACCGATGTCCGCAGTGCGATCTCCTTCTTCGCTTTTGATCTTACGCTGGCGTTCCTCATCATTTACTTGAGGTATCGCTTGATATGGCTTGGGCTGTTTATGCTGCCGTTCGTCTTCCTGCTGGCGCTGATTGCCGCCCTGCAACCCGGACCGTCGTTCGGGTCGGCGAGCTTCCGCGGCGGCTGGGTGGCGGTCCACGTGGCGTCCATGTTCCTCGGCTACACGGGATTTTTTGTCACTTTCGCCGCCGCCGCCCTGTATCTGATCCAGGAACGCCAGTTGAAATCAAAGCGCGCGCGGCCTGTGTTTCAGAGGCTGCCTTCGCTCGAGATTTGCGACCGGCTGTACTATCGCTCCCTCGTCTTCGGTAACATTTTTCTGGCGCTCGGCCTCATCACCGGGTTTGTTTGGGCCAGCCGGACGTGGCGCGGACCGTGGGAGTACGATCCCAAGATTCTGGCGACGCTCGTGACTTGGCTGATCTACCTGGTGCTGTTTTCGGCCCGGGCCAGCGGCACCTGGCCGGGGCGGCGCTCGGCGTACGGCGCCATCTTCGGATTCGCCGCGGTGATGGTCACGTTCTTGGGGGTTAGCTTCCTGAGTGGGCAGCATGGGTTCCTGCCGAGGCCGTAGCCAATAGGAAGTGGCGAGTGAGACGAGTGACGAGTGACAAGTGACGAGACCGGTTGATGAGCGATTGAGCTGGGTAGGGGACCACAAGTGAACGCGGCAACTCCTATCGATCACGCACTGGTGAAGCCGAGGAGTTTTCGGGACCTGGTGGTCTGGCAGAAAGGTATGCTGCTCGCGCAGATGATCGACTCAATCACCGCCACCTTCCCGTCAGCAGAGAAGTTCGGGCTGGTCGCACAGATGCGGCGCGCCGCAGTCTCAATTCCCTCGAACCTGGCCGAAGGCCAGGCGCATCATACTCGGAACGAATTCATTCAGTTCATCTCGCACGCGGAGGGCTTGGTTGCGGAGCTTGAGACTCAACTAACATTAGCGCGGCACTTTGGATTCTGTGATGAGCTGGCCACCAATCAGGCGTTTCAACTGCTCGATGAGCTCAGGAGAATGCTGAATTTCTTGCGAAGGCAGCTGCTTGAAGGTCTCGAATGATAGATGTTGTACAACGTGCTCAGCACTCATCCATGCGTGATCTGGTTTCGGTTCTCTCTTGTCACCCGTCACTTGTCCGTTGTCACTCTCGTCACCTGTCACTCGTCACTTGTCACTTTTCTCGCCACTCGCCACAGGTCACTTGACGTTATGAATCTGATTCTCGTCGGCATCAGCCATCACAGCGCCCCCGTGGAGGTCCGGGAACGGATGAACATCCACGAGTCCCGGCTGCAGGCTGCCCTGACGGATCTGATGGCGCGCGACGGAATCCGCGAGGCGCTGATTCTCTCCACCTGCAATCGCGTGGACCTGGCGGCGTCCGGAGAGGAGGGCTCCGAGGCCGAGGCGATGCTCCGGCAATTCCTCGCTGATTATCACCGTTACGATCCCACCGTTTACGACCAGCACCTCTACTGGTACCGCGACGCCGATGTTATCCGGCACCTGTTTCGCGTCGCCTGCAGCCTCGACTCCATGATCGTGGGCGAGCCGCAAATCCTTGGCCAGTTCAAGCAGGCGTATCTCGCTGCCCGCGAGGCCGGAGCGCTGACCGGCGTGCTGCGGGACGTGAGTGAGCAGGCCCTGGCGGCGGGCCGGCGAGTGCGTCGCGAGACGGAGTTGGGCTCGAGCGCGGTCTCGGTCTCCTACGCGGCGGTGGAGCTGGCGCGTAAGATCTTCGGCACACTCGAGGGCAAGACAATCTTCATTCTGGGCGCCGGCAAGATGAGCGAACTTGCCGCCCGGCATCTGATTTCGAGCGGGGCAAACTCGATTCTGGTGGCTAACCGCACGTTCGCGCGGGCCGAGGAGCTGGCCGGGGCATTCGGTGGTGCGGCGGTTCCGTTTGAGGATGTGCTCACCCACCTGCAGCGCGCAGACATCGTGATCAGTTCTACGGGTTCACCCGGCTTTATCGTCACCCGGGCCGCGGCGGAGCAGCTGCTCGCCGGACGCAAGCAACGACCGATGTTTTTTGTCGATATCGCGGTACCACGCGACATCGACCCGGTGGTCAACCAGCTCAATAACGCCTTCGTTTATGACATTGATGACCTGCAACAGGTCGTGAAGGAGAATCTCACTGAACGGCAGCGCGAGGCGGTGCGGGCTGAAAAAATCGTCGAAGAGGAGGTGGAACGTACACTGCGCCGGCTGGCCTCGCGTGAACTGGCGCCGACCATCGTGGCCATCGAGCGGCGATTGGAGGGCATTCGCCAGGCGGAGATCGAACGCTATCGCAGTCGGCTGGGCGATCTGACCCCGGAGCAGCGCCAAAGTATCGAAGCGCTGACGCGTGGCATGCTGAACAAGATCCTGCACGGTCCCATTACGGAAATGAAGAGCAGGGCGGGGGGGCCGGAACACAGCGCGCTCGTGAACCTGGTGCGGCGGATGTTCGGTGTCAACGAGTGAGGCATCGCGGACATAATCCTATGCATGATGAACCTTGTTTATCAATTTGATTCTAAAAGATGTAAGAGTCGATCAGGAAATAAATGGCGGGCGCCTGCTGGGTCCGTAGCGAACAAGACGCGGCTAAACTATTGAATCTATTGTGAAAATAAACTTTCTCAATTTTCTCACTTTTCTCACTTTTCTCCCTTTTCCCATTTTTGGAGTGTACCCTCAAACTGAGACAGTTTGACTTTGCACAGCTTGCAGGGAAAGGAGTTGGAGGTGAAGA
>DASYZG010000121.1:0-40043 GCA_035946575.1 Terriglobia bacterium
TGGGGCCGCCCGTTTGGTTTGGGCGTGGATTCACGGGCACGCACAAGGCGTGCCCCTGCGTCTGGCGGGGAGGCACAGGGGCCTGCCCCTACGTTCGCACAAGCTCCTGCGGCGCGCCGGACCGTTCAACGGCCGGCGCTGCCAGTTCCAGGGGAAGTTCCACAACCATCAGTGTGCCACCGGTGCCGGCTTCGGTGGCAGAAATCCGTCCACCGTGCTCCTCCACGATCTTGCGCGTGATGGCGAGGCCGAGGCCGAATCCGGTGGCTTTGGTTGAGAAGTAGGGAGCGAAAATCCTCTCGCGGTCCTCGGGAGGAATTCCGGGGCCGGTATCGCTGAAGCACAATTGCAGCCGGCCGGGATTGGCGTTGCCGTTCGAGGCGAGAAGCGACGCCGACACGCCGATGTGCCCGCCGCGCGGCATCGCCTGGACGGCGTTGGTCAGAATATTCAGGAAACAAGTCTTCATCTGGCGGGCATCGGCCTGAAGATGCGGCAGGGCGGGGGGCAGGTCGATGCTGAGAGAAATGGCCTGCGTGTGCGCCTGCTTTTCCACCATGGCCACGGCTTCTTCGATCACCGTGCCGATATCGCAGGGAGCCAGTTCGGGCGGCGACTGGCGGCCCGCCGCCAGAAAATCGTTGACCAGGTGGTTCAGCCGGAGGACCTCATCTTTGACGCGGGCGAGATTGCGCTCGATCTCGCGGGCCCGGGCTGTGCCCACGCCCAGGTGCTTGGCACGAGTCTGATCGATGCTGAGATTGATGAAATTCAGCGAATTCCGCACCTCGTGCGCCACCGTGCCGGCGAAGCGGCCCAGCAGGGAAAGCTTCTCCGCCTCGCTCAGACGCTCCTGCAACTGGCGGCTCTCGCGCAGGCGGGCCACCATCTCGTTGAAGGTCCGGGCCAGACGTCCCATCTCGTCCGATCCCGAATCGGGCAGGCTCACGGTAAGGTCGCCCTGGGCGACGCGCGTGGTGGCGTTCACGAGTTTGCTGATGGGCCTGGTGAACTGGAAAGCCAGGAAGGCAATAAAAAACATTCCGGTGAGCAGCGTGACAATGACCCAAACCGAGCGAACCATGTCGGTGTGGTGGAGAAGCCCCTCCACCTCATCGACCACGCCGTGCAGCACCAGGTAGCCGATCACTTTGTTGTCGCGGACGATGGGAAACTCGACCGAATAGGTGGTCTGCCCGTTGGGGTCGAGGTTGGTGTCGGGCAGGCTGGCGGAAAGGCGGAAAGGCGGCTGCTCGTCGCGGCGCTTTTTCCCCAGCCTGACCTTCTTGCCGAGGCGCTTGGGGTCGGTGCTGGCCACGACCTCGCCGGAGGGGGAGGCTGCGTCCACCGTTTCCTTGAGCCCGGCCTCGGTGAGCTTGTCACGGTAAGCCTGCAGCGCCAGATCGGGATCGCCCTTTTGCGGAAGCTGCTGCTGGTAGGTTGCCAGTTGATTGATGGTATTCAGGTCCGAGGTGATGGTGGCCACGTAAGCCCTCACCCGGCCTTCCTGGCGGTGATAGGTCCAGAACAGCACGGCGCTGGTGGAAGCCATGGTGAGGAGCAGGAGGAAGGCCAGACGGCCGCGGAAGGTGAGGCCGGCGAATACTCCGCGGTGCCGTTTTCCGGCGGATTCGGTGGCCGGGGTCATCGGCGGGCCGCTCACCGCCGGAGGAAGAATCGAAAGCTCGTTTCGCCAGGCCATGCCACACGCCCTGTAAGCCTGCTGCCGTGCCCTTCCGGGGGGGCGAGAGGGCGCCCCCGGGCGCCGCGCCGGGCCCACCTTCCCTAGCATAGACCGGGGCGGGGCCGCTGTCAATGCAGTCTCCCTATTGATGTAGCCTATGCCGAGACGGTCAGAGCGAGCGCAGGAAGTCGATCAGATCCTGCTGGTTGTTGGTGGTGAGCGCGTTGAAAGCGGCTACGACGCCGTTGGCCTCGGACGACGGGTAGCCGCTCATGCCGATGCCGCCCGTGCACCACTGGTCGGAGTGGTCTTCGATGGCCTGCACGATGTCGCTGGTGCGGCCGTCATGCAGGAAGAAAATCCGCTGGCCCACGCCCCATAGCGGCGCCGTGCGGAACATGTCGCCCTGGGCCGCTCCCTGGATGACCCCGTCCGCGAGGCAGTTACCCATGTGGTGCACCAGAAGGTCCGAGAAGAGGTTGACCTTCTGGCCGCCCAGGGCCGCAATCGCCGACGCGGGTGTTACGAACTGAAAGGCGGAAGTTCCGCTGCCGGGGCCAGGCGAACTGTGGCAGATGGTGCAGCCGACGTTATTGAACTGCGTCTGGCCGTTGACACAGTTGCCGCCGGTGGGGCAGGCTCCCGGCGCGGGTGCCGCCAGCATTCGAATGAAGAGCGCGAGACGCTCGGGATCTCCCGGGAAGCGGTGAGGCTGGGAATTGATGAAGTTAAAGCGGTCTTCGGGGACGGCATTGATCACGCACGCCGGGTTCGATTCGTCGAGTTCATTCGGGAAGGCTGCGTTGCTGACGCCTTCTTCGATGTTGTAGGCCGACGCCGAGAAGATCAGCGCGGAGCGCTCCTGGGCCTTCCAGCCAAAGCGGCTGATGGTGCCGTCCGGGGCGAGGTTGGGAACGCCGCAGATTCCGGTGGTGGCTTCATTGGCGCACTGGGCTGACTGGTTCGAAAGGATCTGCGACTCGGGTATGATTTCCATCAGTCCGTCGCCGAACATCGGCTGTGGAATGCGATTGATCATATTATTGCCGCTCTGCGCCTGCGAAAAGTTGGGCTGTTGCAGGTCGCAGGCCCCGGCATCGGAGCGCCCGGTGATGGTGAAAAGCTCCTGGGTGAAGCCGGCGGGGATGGCGTAGGGATTGCCGGACTGGACTGCCGGGAAGCGCGCATTGGCCATGACGCCGCTCTGAGACTCGAAAGAGGGCATCTCGTTGAGCGCGCCGTTCAGGTCAAAAATCTGAAAGAAGCCGTTGGTGAAAGGCGCGGAGCCCCCGACGGCGGGCTGCAGGTGGCAACTGCTGCAGGAGTTGGAATTGAACCGGGGCCCGAGCCCCAGGTTGCCGGTTCCGCCGTTTCCGAAACCGGTGACCGAGTTAAGCTCAATGAAAGTCGACTGCGCCGTGCCCTCGACACCCTGCTGATTCTTACTCAGACCTGAGATAAACCCGCCGGCACCTGCCGGGCCGCCCCGAACCCCCGGGTCCTGGGCGTTGGATTGCGCGCGGACCGCCACCACCAGCGCCAAAGGCGCGAGGGACAAGACCACGGCCATGGTCAGGAGAAACCTCGAAACCGACTTAAGACTCGACATGCGGCGCGCCTCTTTGCCCGTCATGGTCCCTCCTCCTGCTCTCCCCAACCGTCCCCCCTGTGGATAGCGGAACACTCACGAATCGTTGCCGCCGGGCGGAACGCCCGATCCGCCTCATAAATCGCGAAGGAAGTCGAGAACATCCTGCTGATCGCTCGCGCCGAGGGCGTTAAACGCGTTGACCGCGTTCGTCGCTTCCGAGGCTTGATAGCTGCCCGAGCAAGTCACACCCTGGGCCCCGTTAAAGACGTGATCCTCGATGGCCGTCAGGATGTTGCTGGTGCGGCCGTCGTGCATGAAGAAGACGCGTTTGCCGGCGCCCCAAAGCGGCGGCGTCCGGAACATGTCTCCTTGCGCGGTGCCTTGGACAATATTGTCAGCCAGGCAATTCCCCATGTGATGGAGCAAAAGGTCCGAATAAAGGGTGATGGTCTTGTTGCTCATGAAAGTGCCCATGGATGCGTTGGGCGCCGTGGTGTACTGCGCCAGGTGGCAATTCGTACAACCGATGTTCTCAAAATCAGTCTGCCCCTGAATGGCCCTCGAGTTGAATGTGGCCGGAGCGGGCGGAGCGGTCAAACCCATAAAAATGGCCATGCGCTCAACCGCACCGGTGAACTGATCGAACTGGATGGTGGGCGTGAAATTAGTTCCATCCTCGGGTATGGGGTTAAGGAGGCAGGCCGGTACAGTCTGATTGACCTCAGCGGGAAAGTATTCGTTGGTGACGCCGAGCTCGACATTCATCTCCTCGGCAGCCGCCATGATCAGCCCGCGCCACTGACCTTTCCAACCGAGACGGTTCACGTCGCCCGTATGCTCGTCGATGCTGGCGATGCCGCAGACTCCGGTCTGAGACTGGCTTGCACACTCCGCGCCCGCCTGGTTGAGGATCGTAATGTTCTCGATGATCTCGATCAGACCGTCGCCGAAGGTTCCGAGCGGCTGCCGGTAGGCAATGTTATTCGCGGAGAAAGTCGGCTGGCCGAGGTTGCATCCCTTGGCGTCGGTGCGGCCCGTAATGGTGAAGAGTTGGTGCACGGAGCCGTCGGGGGTCGTCGTGTTCGGTATATCCGGGAATCGCGCAATCAGTTCCGGTCCGTTGGTGGTCTCAAAGAAGGGCATCGTGTTCGTCGCCCCGTTCAACTGGTACACGCCGAACAGCGGGTTCTGGGTTACCGTCCCGCCGGTGAGATCGTATGCCGTTCCCCCGCCGTAGGCAGGCTGCATGTGGCAACTCGAGCACGAATTCGAATTGAATGCAGGACCCAGGCCACCCGCCGTTGACCCACCGGTCGGCACGCTATAGGTCGTTTCGAAGTTCGTCTGCCCGTCTTTGAAAGTCTGGGTCTGCGCCGTACTCAGGCCGGGCAGAGCCCCGCCGGCCCCGGGGCCGCCGCCCCGGACTCCGGGATCTGTAACCGCCTGGAAGGATTTGACGGAGTCTTTCTGGGAAAGGGCAAAGGTCACGGCTTCGAGAGCGCAAAATGCCGCAAAGATAACCCCGATTGTTGTGGGGATACTCAAGCGAACAGCCCGGCCCGGCTTCACAGGCATTGCGACCTCCTTACAATGGGCTCCGGTAGGCGAAAGCGCTTCTACAGAATTTGTTGGTAGATACTTGCCATGGCAGGTCCCACCCTGTACCTGCCCACCCTTCGCCGCAGACAAAGTCTGCCAGCGCGTAAAAATGCGTCTCTTATAAAAGCAAAATGGACCGACGAAGTCAATAGAACCACTATTGTGATAACTCCGTTGGTACCAGAGGCTCGGACCTTCTGCTAGCACTCACCGTAACTCCAAAAAGACGAGTTAAGAAGAGAACCGGTAGTGACCCGAAGCTACCAGGGAGTCATGCGCCCGGGCGCAGACGATAGAGCATCCAATAGACCAGGACGCCTGTGATGGAAACGTAGATCCAGATGGGAAGGGTCCAGCGAGCAATCTTCTTGTGCTTTGCGAATTTTCGGCCAAGGGCACGGGCGAGCGTGATGATGACGAGGGGAACGATCAGCGCCGCGAGGATGGTGTGGGATCCCAACAGCACGAAGTAGAAACTTCGAAGGGCACCAATTCCGCGAAATCGCGTTACGCCGTGATGCGCATGGTACCAGAGATAGCTGACAAGAAAGAGGCTCGAACTCGCCACGGCCGAGAGCATACATGCTCGATGCGCGGCGATATTCCTGCGGCGGATGCAGACGTAGCCGGTGCCGAGCAGCACCGCACTGGTGGCATTGAGGGCAGCATCGATGGTGGGAAAGTAGCTGAGGGGTATCACGATGCGTGTTGCTAAACCACCGTCTTATCGAGCATCAGCAGTGCAAAAACGATAGGCAGGTAGACAACTGATGCCAGGAGTACCCGGCGCGCCAATGCCCGCGAGCGCGTCATCGCCAGGCGCATTCCGAATCCTGAGAACGCCACTCCAGCAATCAGCGCCCCGAGGAAGTATGGCAGGCCCGCCTCACCAAGCCAGGCGGGCGCGAGGCTGACCGGCAGCAGGGCCAGGGACGCAATCACCATCTGCCATGCCATGGACCGGCCGCCGTCGCCGAGGGGTAGCATGCGGTATCCGGCGCGCGAATAGTCCTCCCGGTACATCCAGGCGATCGAGAGAAAGTGCGGAAACTGCCAGAGGAATACCACGGCAAACAGGATCCAGGCTTCAAAGTTGAGCGCGCCGCGCGCCGCCGCGTACCCGATGAGCGGAGGTGCGGCGCCGGGAAACGCCCCCACAAACATGCACCACGCGGTCCGCCTCTTCAGCGGAGTGTACACAGCGAGATAGCTGAGCAGCGTGCCCGCCGCGAGCCCGCTCGCGAGCAGGTTCACGGCAACTGCAAGATAAACGACCCCGGCGACGGAGAGCGCCACTCCCAGGGCCAGAGCCTCCGAGGAACTGAGACGGCCGGCAGGCAACGGACGCTGCGCCGTGCGCCGCATCTGCGCATCAAACGAACGTTCCAGGTATTGATTCAACGTCGCGGTGCCGCCGGCCACCAGGAGAGTACCGAGCAGTGTGTTCAGGAGCGGCACCAGCCGCAGGGGACCCCGCCAGCCCAGGTCGAAGCCGACCGCGGTGGCGATCAATACCAGGAAATTGACCTCCGGCTTGGTGAGGGTCCAGTAATCCCGGATTCTGCCCGCGATTCCCGAAGCCGGCGTTGTGGAGTTAGCAGACATTATCCGGGCGGCACGCCAACGAACCGTTGCTCTTGAGGCTTTTGATACGGCTATTCGTGGGGCGTAAGGAACATGATACCACTGAACGGGCGGATTCTATAACGACGAGGCCTTGAGTTTGCGCGCTACGTCTCCGAGGTAGGGTTCGCTGACGTGATTCAATCCGGCCGACTGGACCAGTTCTCGCGCCGCTCGAAGCTCATCTTCTTGCACCCAGCAGCCCCTCGTATCCCGTCTCCCATCCGGAGAAAGACCGGACTGAGTCCAGATCGTTGAGGCACCAAGGCGTTTGGCCGTGGCGATGATTTCCGGCAGTTCGCTGAACGGGCGGTAGGCATAGATCAAATCTGCGCTCCGGGGCGGATGACCGATCCGGCTGGTGATCACGGTGCCGTCCTTGAGCTCATAAGCCGAATAGTCCTCAGGTCCCGGACCTCCCCAGACCACAACGCGGAATCCGGCAAGCGCCAATGATTCGGGAATATCCCTGGTCGGCCAGTCGATCACGAGAACCGTTCCGGCGCTCCGCAGAGTCTCCTTGAGATTCATAGAGGGCTCTCCCGGGTTGTCTCTAGACGCAAGTGCCGCCGCTCCCGGCAGGCCGGGGCCCTCAGCTTAACGCTCTCGAGGTCATGATGTAAACAAGACGCGAATTGACCCGAGGCTCGGAGCCGCCCTCAGATTCGGGGGATGTGATTCGCGAAGGACGGCAAAAAGGGACGGGCTGCCGGACCCAATGAACGCGCCGGCGTGGCGGTCGAAGGCCGGGGCAGCCCGTTGAAAGTGCCAGGAGGGGGCAGCAGAGAACCTGAGGATCTGCTCAGACGATCCCGGAATCGGCCTCGTCGCGCAATTTGTTGAGTTCGCGCTCAAGCTCTTGCATGGCCGGTCCGGTTTCCTTAATCCATTGGTCCTTGTTTTTCTGCAATTGCTGCATCTGATCGCGAAGGTGCCTGGCCTGCGCGCGGGCCGCCTCGGCTTCCTTCTGGAACTCACCTTGCCGCGACTCAAACTCCTGCCCCAGCGCCCTCGCTTCGTCAGCCAGTTGCTGGGCGTTGAGCCGGGCTTCGAGTTCACCCTCACCTGCTCCGCGGGTGGATGCAGTATCGGGCACAGGGTGCCACACGTCGGGAGCCGGCGCCTCAACGTGCACCGTAAGCGTCTGTTGCTTGCGGTCGCGGACGATGGTCAGCGTCGCCTCCTGCTGCTTTTCGTGCTGGCGATCCACCAGCGCGCGGTGCAGGTCCTCGCCGGACGCAATCGGTGTCGAGTCGAGCTTCACGATGCAGTCTCCCGCCTTCAACCCGGCTTTTTCGGCAGCACTGCCTTTTTCGACCTTCTTCACCAGGACGCCTTTGCCGTCGTTGACGCCGAAGTAGGCGCCCAGTTGCTGGTTAAGCGATTCGACCTGGACGCCCAGGCGGGGGCCGCCCATGAAGATCGAGAAGGTGTTCGGAAAGTTGTGCGGCAGATTGACCTCGGGCCAGGCGTTGGCAAAACTCCGCGACATCAGCGGACCCATGCCGTTGTTGCGGTGTTCGAGCGTGGCGCTCAAGTTTTTCATTTCGCCGTTGCGGCGCACTTCGATCTGGACCGGTCTTTCCGGCGGCGTTTCACCCACCAGGCGCCGGAGTTCGGCCACGCTGCGCACCCTTTCGCCGTCGAACTCCTGGATCACATCGCCGGCCTGAAGTCCCGCCTTGGACGCCGGACTGTCCGGCTCCACGTTCTTGACCAGCGCGCCGTAGTTCTCGCCAAGCTTCCACTCACGCGCCTGGTTCGCGGTCACGTCGCGCAGGTCCACCCCGAGCCAGGACTCGTTGGGGCCTTGAATCAGTACACTCGGGTTGCGGGAATCAGAGTCATCGTTTCCTTGGGCGTGAAGCATGGTGATTCCGAGTGTCACACCCAGGGCGACGATGGCGAGCGCCAATCCCACCTTTGTTCTGCCTTTCATTTCTGCTCTCCTTTCGCCGCAATGGCTCCTCGGCCCCTCCGCGACCGGGCTCACTGCTGGCCGCCGTCATCCGACAACATCCGTTGCATTTCATCCAGACGCTGCTGCGCCGCCTGCATCACCTGCTGCAGCATTTGCAGGCTTTGCTCCTGCTCTTTCGACTGTTCCTGCCAGTTCCTCCAGAACAGAAGTTGATACGCCTTGACGCGCGCCATGGCCTGCGCATCTTCCTTGCGAATCTCGATGTTCCCCAGGTTGGTGCGCAGCGTGAGCTGCGGCCCGCCTCCGGCTAGCGCTCCGACGCCCTGCACGAAGCCGAGCCCGAGGTCGCCGGGACTCCGGCTACGCATGGTCAGCGGAAAGTCCGAGGCGATGACGTGTCCGATTCCACTCTGGATGAGGGCATTGACCGTGAGGGGCAGATCAGAGGGCACGAACACGTGAACGTCACCCATCGTGGACCGGAGAGTGGAGGCGCTGAAGGCGTCGCGCCCCGCATCAAGCTGGGCCACGATATTGCCCGCGGAAGTCTCAGCCTGCACGGCGCCCATCACCTGCAGAAGATCGATGCTGCCGCCGCCGGTTTGCGCCTGCACCCGGCCCCGGGCGCCGTCCAGGTGGATGCTGCCGGCCAGGGTCTGCGCGCGAACGCTGCTGCCGCACTGCCCCATTTGAATCTGACCGCCGTCCGTCAGAGCCATAACCGGGCCGGCCGCCCCACGCAGCACGATATCGCCGGCCCCGGTCTGCGCGTGGAAACTTCCGCCGATCATGCCGGCCACGATGTCGCCGCCCTGACTGTCGAAGTAGGCGTCGCCTTTCACGTCGCCCACGCGAATGCTGCCGCCGCCACTGCGGGCGTCCAGACGCTGGCCGATGTTGCCCAGGGTGATGTTCCCGCCGCCGGTGTCAACCCGCACCACGCCGGTCAGATCACCGCTGCGAATGTCGCCGCCTGCCGTTAGCGCCCGCAGGTCGCCGTCGAGCCCGCACACCTGGATGGCTCCGCTTTGCGTCTGCACATCCACGTTAAAATGACGCGGAACCTGGATACTGAAGAAGATTCCCACCCGGCCGGCGATGGGAGAGCGGCCGGGGAGGCGCAGCTCAAGATAGGCGCCGTCGGGAGGAGTCCGGCGCGCCGTCAGTGTCGCGCGTGAAAAGAAGTTGCGCGCTTCCATATCCGACGGGGTAAAGGCCAACAGCTTGACTTCACACTGCAATCTCTCGGGATCGGCGCCGGGCACCACAGTCACAGTCCCGAGATCGGTGCGCACAATCAGGTGGCCCCCGGGTTTGACGGGCAGGTAGCAGGCGTCCAGCTCACTCCAGAAGCGGCCCTCGCGGCGTGGAGTTCCGCGCCGCATATAGGGCGCATCGGCGGCCAGCACAGGCAGGCCCGAGGCCAGAAGAAGCAAGAGCATCAAGATGGGACTTCTTCGCACTCAAAACTCCGCAATCAGAACGGCGGCTGGCCGAGTTCCTGCAAGGCGGTCTCTGATTTGAGACGCACGTAGCGGTCGGAATCCTTGGTGGCCAGACGCTGCAGCGCCGGGACTAGGTCTTGATCGTGGCCCGACGACACGCGTTGCACCAGGGCGTCGACCGCCGCGCCGCGCACCCCCGGGTTGGAATCCTTCTCCGCCGCCTGCACGAACGCCTGCGCTGTTTCGGGAGCCCACTTTGACCGCGCAGCCGCCTGCAAAGCCTGCAGGCGGACACCGGCGTTGTTGTCATGTTCAAGAGCGTAGAGCAGGGCGTCGCGCACGATCGGGTCGCTGCCTCTGTTGCCGATGGCATTCAAGGTGTCGAGCCGGATGCCGGGATTGTCGTAGCTCTTCAAGGTATAGACCAGCACCTGACGCACCTGCGGGTCGTCGAGGGACCCTTCGAGGGTCATGTGTTTTTCCGCATTCAGCGTAATGTGCAGTTGGCCAGTCTCGGGATCGGGCGCCACTTGGCTGATGCTGCTGATTTGCGCGCCGCCAAGCGTGCCGCCCGACATTGCCGCCGTACTCGTGCTCGCCGCCGGTACGCCGGGGCCGGTGGGCACGGCCGCAATCCGCGGGTGCAGCAGCCAGCCGAAACTGAAGCCAAAGGCCGCCAAGGTCAGGGCGGTCATCACGCGCGCCGGGTGAGTGGTGGCCACTTCGAACCAGGAGCGAACCAGGGCCCGCCAGCTAACTTGCTCATGATCCAAGGCTTCCTCGAGCCGCAGCCGGGCCCGAACCAACAGATCCGGCGGGGGTTCGGCCGGGGGATGCTCCGCGAGCAGGTTCCCAAGCCCCTGCAACTCCGCCATGGTCCGGCGGCAGTGCCCGCAACACGTGAGGTGCTCTTCGACACCCGTTCGCTCGGCCTCCGATAGCTCGCCGTAAGCGTACAGCGCAAGACTCTGATCGATTTCCTGACAGGTCATGCTCATCCTTCTTCTACAGGTCCTATAGCCCCTGGATCCTGCCCGCCGAGAGGGCGTCCTGGCTTGGAACACGACAGGGAACTCTCAAGCGTAACGCTCTCATTCCAAAGAACATTCCAGCTCTGCTTCATTGGCTTCCTCAAACCAGATCGCCCAACTCGCATCGCAGCTTCTGCGTGGCGCGGAAGAGACAATTCTTGGCCGTTTCCTCGCTGGTACCGCACATTTCGCCGATGACTCTCAGCTTCAATCCCTCGTAATGCCGCAGCTCGAACACCATGCGCTCCCGCGGGCTCAGCCGGACCATAGCCGTTTGCAGGCGCCTCGAAATCTCCTTCGATCGGAGGGCCCGTTCAGGGTCGAACGAAGGCCGGTCGTCGGCCAGTGTATGGAAGTATTCCGGCTGGCCTTCTTCGGCGGCCGGCGGTTGCACCTCCCGCCGCGTTTGTTTGCGCCGAAGGTGGTCCAGGCAAACATTGGTCACCACACGATAGAGCCAGGTGGAGAATCGCGACTCGAAGCGGAAGTGGCCGAGCGAGCGGTAAACCTTCAGGAAAGCCTCCTGAAACAGGTCCGAAGCCTCGTCAGCAGAGGCGGCAACGCGCAGCACCAGGCGCAGAACTCCCTGGTCGTACTGGCGAACCAGGGAATCGAAGGCGGCGCGGTTTCCTCCCTGGGCCTGGCGCACCAGGGCAGTCTCCTCCGCTCCCGCCAGCGGCGAGCCGTCGGCGGGAATTTTGCCGGCTAACTCCAAACAGGCGCCATCCATCCGAAGTCTATCTTTCTCTAGCCGTACCCTCACCTATTCTGACGCACCCTCCGGAAAAACGTAAGCCGGGCCGAATTGCCGATTGCCGATTTATGATTGCCGATTTACGATGCAAGATTGTTCACTCCTCCATAAGAAGGGGATTTGCAATCGCCAATCGTCAATCGTCAACCGCCAATTCCTTGAGGCCTCGCCAGGTAATTCAAAGCCTCGAAGCCCAGGGAGCACCCTCCGAAGGACGCGCGGGCAAGCTCCGGCTGGACATGAATGAGAATACCGCCGGAGCCTTGCCGGCCGTGGTCCGCGCCGTGAGGCGCGCTGCTGAGGGCAGGAAACTCGGCACTTACCCGGAGTACGAAGCCGCCCGCGCGGCACTGGCCCGCCATTTCGGCGTCCAGCCCCGCCAGCTGCTTTTGACCAACGGCATTGATGACGGTCTCAAGCTGATCTGCGACACCTTTGTGGATCCCGGCGATGTACTGCTCGTTCCCACACCGACGTTCTCCATGTACGGGTTCTTTCATGCCGTCGCAGGAGGGAGTACGGCCGCTCTGCCTTATGGCCGGGGCTTCCGTCTGCCTCTCGGCCGCCTCCTCGACGCCCTGCACCCGCGGCGCGGCAGACCGCCGCGGTGGCTGGTCCTGGCGAACCCGAACAACCCGACCGGGACTTTGATCCCCAGGGCGGAACTCAAGGTTATTCTGCGCAGCACGTCCGGAACGCTGGTGGTGATTGACGAGGCTTACTTCGATTACTCGGGCGAGACGGTGCTGCCCTGGATCAGGCAGTATCCGAACCTGGTCGTCACGCGGACGTTTTCCAAGGCCCACGCGCTCGCCGGGCTGCGGCTGGGCGTGATGTTTGCTTGCCGGGATCTGGCTGACACTCTGCGGCGGGCCCAACCTGTTTTCCCGGTGAACACACTGGTGCTGGCCGCGGCGCTGGAATCCGTCCGCCACGCCGATAGTCTTCACAAACACGTGCGGCAGGTGCTCCGGGCGCGGGCCCTGCTCTGCCAGAGCCTCGATTCGCTGGGCGTCCCATACGCTCCGAGCGCCGCGAACTTCGTCTTCGCGTCGTTTGGCGAGAACGCTCCCGAGATCGCGGGGCGGCTCGAAGAGCAAGGCATCCTGGTCCGCCGCTGGAGCCATCCTCACCTGCAGCGCTACGTCAGGATCGGGATTGGCACGATGACGGAAATGCGGGCTCTGATCGACGCGCTTGAAGGTCTGCGCGGGCTGATCCCGCCGCAGGATCCTGAAGAGGCATGGAGGGAGCTCTTTGAAGGCGCAGTCTCGAATGCTGAGACCTGATGCGAGCTTGCTGCCTGCTGACGCGAGAAGGACTCGCTAAAGACTCGCCCCAGAGGACGCCGAGAACACAGAGATCGCAGAGGTTGCTCTGTAATACAAATCGTGAACTTCTTCGCGGCGCGCGAAGATTTGGGGCTCGCCACTTGCCACTCGCCACTTCTTGCCGATTGGGTTGCGGCCAGCCGCGCCGGGCGAAGCTCTTCCGGAAGAAGGGCCACGGGGCCCCTTAAATAACAATGGGAGATTCGATGATCGACGACAAAGAACTCGTACGCATCGCGCGAGAAACGCTGAATCCGCGTCGCTTGTCGGCGCACGCGGAGGCCGGGGGTGTGGGATGCGCTCTGGTCTCGGAGAGGGGCAACATCTATCGGGGAGTCTGCATTGATACGGCCTGCAGCATGGGATTTTGTGCCGAACACGCCGCCATCGCCGGAATGGTTACGGCCGGCGAAAACCAGATTGCCTCGATTGTTGCCGTGGACTCGGACGGCGCGATCATTCCACCGTGCGGCAGGTGCCGGGAATTCATCTACCAGGTGGACGGACGCCAGGGAGAAACGCGAGTGATTCTCTCCGACAAAGTCGTAGCGCTCAAAGACCTGCTGCCGGAGCACTGGTCCCGGCATCGAGAGACCGCAGGATCTGCGCCTCAGTAGGACACTCTCCGGATTTTCACCCGCCGACTTTCAGCAGTCTCCCACGCTGGTAAGCAAGAAGCTTATCGGCTGAGATTACAGGTGGACGCTGAGCATGGCTCGGTGCGGATGAACGAGAATTCGATGAGAACCTGCCTGGCGGACTCCTCGTAGCCTTGTTGGTGCAAGAAGCGGAGCAGTTCCTTGACTCTAGGCATAGACAATTGACCACCAGCTACGCTACTCAACAGCCGCCATTTGCGTTAGTCGTCCACATATAGCCTGGGCACGCGCTTTCCAATCGAGCACAGCACTTCATACGGTACAGTGCCGACCTCGGTCGCGATCTCCTGCGCAGTGATGCGGCAATGCTCGGAGCTGCCGATCAGGATCACTTCGTCGCCCACCTCGACGCCGGGAATGTCGGTGACGTCGACGAGGGTCAGGTCCATGCTGATGTTGCCCACGATGCGGGCGTAGTCGTCATTGACGATCACCCGCCCGCGGCTCGAAAGTTGCCGGCTGAGGCCATCAGCGTAGCCTACAGGAACGGTGGCGATGCGCGAGGGGCGGCGGCTGTAGAAGGCGGCGCTGTAGCCGAGGGGCGTGTTGCTGGGAACGTCCTTGAGGTAGACCACGCGCGATTTGAAGGTGAGCAGGGGCTCGAATTCGGAAGCGCCCGGCGCCGCTCCGGCTGCCGCCGGCTGCAAGCCGGCAGGTCCCCGGCGGGATTCGGGCGGCCAGTTCGAAGGCAGAACCAGCGGCAGACAGTAACCGTACAGCAGCCCTCCGATCCGCACCAGGTTCTCCCGGATGTCCCGGCGCACCAGCAGCGCGGCGCTGTTCGAGACGTGAATCCACTCCGGCTGCACCTTGTACCAGGGAAGCTCCTTGAGCGCGGCCTGGAAGTGCGCCAGTTGCTCGTCGGTTTGGGTGGCTACCAGGTCCTCGGCCGACGCCAGATGCGTGAAGACGCCTTTCAGCTCCAGGCCCTCGAGTTCCACATAGTGCGCGAGAAACGACGGCACGCGGCTGGGCGGCAGGCCCAGCCGCCCGAGACCCGAATCGACCTTGAGGTGAATGGGAATCGGCCGGTTGAGTCTGCGCGCGCAGGCGGCATAGGTATCAAGACGCGCGGTCGAGGAAACGCTGGGCGTGAGCTTGTACTCCACCAGATCGGCGGGGTCGCTCATATAGAGCCCGCCGAGCAGGAGGACGGGCTGCTCAACGCCGGCCTCGCGCAGCTCCACGGCCTCCTCCACGGTGGCTACGCCCAGCCAGTCCACGCCGCAAGCGGCAAGGCAGCGCGCCACCGCCACCGCGCCGTGCCCGTAGGCGTCGGCCTTGATTACCGCCATCACGCGCCGCGTCCCCGCCAGCCGCCGGACACGCTCGAAATTGCGGCGCAGCGCGGGCAGGGAAATCTCGGCCCAGGTGGGGCGGAGCAATTTCGTAGTTACGGGGGGAATGGCGTTCATTCTGATCATCAGTCGCCAGTCAACAGTTCGAGAGTTTCAGACTTTCGCTGCGAGCCCAACCGGTCTGCTCTCCAACAGTGCCTCATACTTCAGCTGCATACGCGAGAGCAGCCGACGTCGGCGACGAAGGCCATGGCCGAGTTTTTGGCGTCCTTCATTGATCGCGACTTGTCTAAACCAAAAGTCTCAGCTACGAGCTAGAATCCAACCGGAACTGACGACCGACAACTGACGACTGACGATTGACAACTGACCACCGTCAATAATTCCCGTCCGGCTCTCTCTCCAGCGGCCCGTTCTCGAACCGCACAAACGACTTCTGAAAGACCACGCTGATCTCGCCCGTCGGACCGTTCCGCTGCTTGCCGATGATGAGCTTGGTTTCGACGCCGGCGCTGGGGTCGAACTCCTCGGCTTCCGACACCTGCTTGCGGTCGCGATGGATGAAGATCACCACGTCGGCGTCCTGCTCGATGGAGCCCGACTCGCGCAGATGAAAGAGCTGCGGCGGGCCGCCGCCCTCTTTGCCGCGCGGCTCCGAGGCGCGGCTCAACTGCGAGAGCGCCAGCACCGGAATGTTCAGCTCCTTGGCGATTGCCTTCAGGTTGCGGGAGATGTAGCTCACTTCCTGCGTTCGATTCTCGAACCGGCCGTGCCCGGTGGCGAGCTGCAGGTAATCGATGATCAGCAGGTCCAGGCCGCGCTCATGAGCCAGTTGCCGGGCCTTGGCGCGGATCTGCAGCACGCTGAGCGAGGGCGTGTCCTCAATGAAGAGCGGTGCTTCCGCGAGCTTCCCCAGCGCCTCCGTCATCTTGCCCCAGTCCGTCTTGCTGGAGAATCCGGTGCGCAGCTTGTGGCTGTCCACGCGCGCTTCCGAGCAGAGCAGCCGGATGACCAGCGATTCCTTGCTCATTTCGAGCGAAAACATGCCCACGGACTTGCCGTGCAGGGCGGCAAAGGCGGCGATGTTCATGGCGAGCGCTGTCTTGCCGAGCGACGGCCGCGCCGCCACGATGATCAGCTCACCGGGCTGGAGGCCCGAGGTCATGGTATCGAGGTCGGTGAATCCCGTCTCGACGCCGGTCACGCGTTGCCCGCGGTCAAGCAGCACGTCGATGGTGCCGAAGCTCGATTTGACGATGTCCTTGACGCCGAGGAAGCCGGACTGCGTTTTTTCGCCGGCGATTTCGTAGATCTGCCGCTGGGCGTCGTCGATCAGCACTTCGGGGTCTTCGGAGGCCTCGAAGGCGCGGCTCATCACGTTGCTGGAGGCGTTGATCAGGCGGCGCAGGATCGATTTTTCTTTAATAATGCGGGCGTAATTGAGGACGAAAGCATAGTCACCGACCGGCACGCCGTCGCTCAGACCCGCCAAGTACACGATGCCCCCCGCCTTCTCCAGCAGCCCCGATTTCTTCAGTTCGTCGGAGAGCGTGACGACGTCCACGGTGCGATTCTTCCCCGACAGGCCCACGACCTGCTCGAAAATCAGGCGATGGCCGTCGGCAAAAAAATCCTCGGCGCGGAGCGTGCCTCCCACCACGTTGAGCGCGGCGTTATCGAGAAGAATGGAGCCCAGCAGGGCGCGTTCGGCCTCCAGATTTTGCGGCAACGATCTTTCGCTCACGGTAGACCTTCAGCCGGCGAGAACCGATCCTGTAACGGCGGTGACATTATACCAGTCCCCCAAACCCGCTCTGCTTGCGCAGGAATGACAAATCCCGGCGGGCAGACGGCAAACACGGCCGTGCGTTGCCTGGTTTCAATTGCAACTCCGGGCCGCCGATTCCCATCAACCTAATTGAAGTCTGCGGAGGGTGGGCGTAAGTGTTCGTGTTTACACTCCCGGGACCGTATGCAATAATCCGATAGGCGAAGGCCAGGGGCAACGAAGGGATCCTATGAAGAAAATGCGCGGTTGGGTGGGTACGGGTATCACTATAGCCGTTTTGATTTTCGGAGCCGCAGCGCTCTGGGGCCAGGAGAAGCCGGCGCCGGGCACGCCGCAGTCCGCGCCTGCGAATGGTGCCAGCGGGCAGCCGGCCGCGAACGCGCAGCAGACGGCCCCTGACCATGCCGCATCCTACTACCACTTCATGATGGCGAGGCGGTACGAGGAACTGGCGGGAATCAGCAACCGCACCGACCTGGTTGAAAAGGCGATCACCGAGTACAAGGCCGCCATGGCTGCCGATCCGGATTCGCTCTTCCTTCGCACCCAGCTCGCCGAACTTTACTATCGCGCCGATCGCGTGGGTGATGCCGTGCGCGAGGCCCAGGCCGTGCTGCAGGTGAATCCCGACGAAGTCGACGCGCACCGGCTGCTGGCCGGCATCTATCTGCACAGTCTGGGCGATAACGAGGCGGCGGCAAATTCCGAAGCGACGATTAAGAAGGCCATCGGCGAGTTCGAGGCCGTGACGCGCCTGGACCCCAAGGACACGGATTCCCTGATCGCGCTCGGTCGGCTCTACCGGGTGACCAACCAGAATTCCAAGGCCGAAGACGCGTTCCGCAAGGCCATCGAAGCGGAGCCGGGCTCGAAGCCCGCGCTCAGCTATCTGGCGCAGCTCTATCTTGACCAGGGGAATTACCCCGACGCTATCGCGACCCTGCAGCGGATCCCGTCCGGCGAGATGGACGCTTCGGCGCTGGTCATGCTGGGTCAGGCGTACCTGGAGAATCACAACTACGACCAGGCCGTCGACGCCTACAGCCGGGCCCTGCAGCAGGATCCCGAAAACCAGGAACTCCGCCAGTACTACGCCGAAGCGTTGCTGAACGCGGGGAAGAACGGTGACGCGCGCGCCCAGTTCCAGAAGATCCTGAAAACCGACCCCAACGACGGAGCGGCCTGGCTGCGCATCGGCCACCTCGACCGCGTCGAGGGCAAATTCGATGAAGGACGGGAGGAACTGGCCAAGGCCCAGACGCTGCTACCCGACAATCCCGAGGTCGCTTACGAACAGGCCACGCTCGAGGAGGCCGCCGGCAACGATGACAAGGCGGCCGCCATCCTGCAGACCCTGCTGAAGAATTCCGAAAAGCCCGACGGTCACTACACCATGGGTGAGTCCGCGAACCGCGCCGTTTTCCTCGAGCGCCTGGGGTTGATCTATCGCAACCAGGAGAAATACGATCAGGCCATCGCCACCTTCCGGCAGGTGGAGGGCCTCGGTTCCAACCAGGCGGCGCACGGCGAGGCCCTGGTGATCGACACCCTGCGCGTCAGCCGTCAGCCCGCCAAGGCCATGGCGGAGGCGGATGCGGCTGTCGCCAAGTACCCCAAGGACCGGCAACTCGCCCTGGTGCGCGCCTCCTTGCTGGGAGAGCAGGGCAAGCCCGATGAGGCTGTCAAGGAGTTGAATGGCATGCTCACCGGCAGCCCTTCGGATTTCGAAGTGCTCATCACCCTGGCGCAGGTCAACCTGCAGGCCAAGCGTTTCGACGACGCTCTGGCGGCGGGGCAGAAGGCGCTCGGAGCCAGCTCAAAACCTGACGACCAGGAGAACGCCCAGTTCACCCTGGGTTCGATCTACGAGCGCCAGAAGCAGTACGACAAGGCGGAGGTGGAGTTCAAGAAGGTGCTGGCTGCCGATCCGCTGAACGGTCCGGCGGCCAATTACCTGGGCTACATGCTGGCCGACCGCGGCGTGCGGCTGGAGGAATCGGTGCGCTACATCCAGAAGGCGCTGCAGACCGAACCCAACAACGGCGCCTACCTGGACAGCCTGGGATGGGCGTACCTGAAGATGCACCGGCCCGACCTGGCGGAGGCTCCGCTGAAGCGTGCCGCGCACCTCATCACCGACGATCCCACCATCCTCGAGCACCTGGGCACCCTGGACCTGGCCCTGGGGCGGCCGCAGGCTGCCGAGCAGGACTGGGAGCGTGCCTTGCAGGAATGGCCGGGAGCCGTCAGCAGCGACTTTGATGACTCCGAAGCCGCGAACCTGCAGAAGAAACTCGACGAGCTGAAAGTCCGTATCGCCAACGGACAGGCAAACGGGAAACCGCAACCGTGACGAGCGACCGGGGATGAGTGGCAAGATTAAGCCTGTGTCTAATCACTCGCCCCTTCTCAGTTTGTCACTTCCGTACTTCGCACTCCTCCATGTCCACCGTCCGGGTCTGCGCTTTCGCTAAAATTAACCTGGGATTGCGGGTACTCGGTCGCCGTGCCGGCGGCTACCACGAAATCCGCACGGTCTACCAGTCAATCTCCCTCGCCGATCGCCTCGAAGTTTCGCTGGACTCCCGCCCGGGCGAAATCGAAATAGAAACGGACGTTGCGGACGTGCCGGGCGGCCGTGCCAATCTGGTCTACACGGCCTGCGAACGATGGCGCGAGGCGCGCCGGACCCGCCGCGGAATCCGGGTGGCGATTCGCAAGAGGATTCCTGCCGGCAGTGGACTGGGCGGCGCCAGCAGCGATGCGGCTGCGGCCCTGGTCGCGCTCGAGCGCCTGACCAGCGACCGGCTCAACCCAGCCGCCCGGCTCGAGATCGCTGCAGGTCTTGGCTCCGACGTCCCGTTCTTTCTATTTGGAGGACGCGCGCTCGGCTGCGGGCGCGGTGAAGAGGTCTATCCGCTGCCGGATCTCAAGTCGCGCGAGTGTCTGGTGGTGTTTCCCGGCTTTTCGCAATCGACCCGCGAGGCTTATGCGGCCGTCGATTCCCAATTGACAGAGAGGCCGCCAGGCCGTAACATATACTCTTTCGGCAAGTGGCCACAGTTCCCCTGGGAAGATTGGGAAGCGGCCGAGAACGACTTCGAAACCGTCGTTTTCGCTAAGTGGCCGGAGCTGTCAAGGTTGAAGCGGCAGTTCCTCCGGGCCGGCGCCGAAATGGCATCCCTGACGGGTAGCGGCACTGCCGTCTACGCCATTTTTTCCTCCGCCCGAAAACTGGCTTCTGCGCGCAGGCTGCTCCCAGAAGAATGGCGCAGCTTCGCCGAGCGCACGCTCTCGCGAGCCGAGTTCCAGGCGGGGCGGTGGGGCGTGTGAACTCTGTCAGCATCATCAATTCGGTTGTAACACAGGCAGGTGATACCGGAAGCTGAAAAGCGCCGCTCTTTCGGGGCCGAAAAAATCAAAAATGAAGGTAAGTCCCACGATGTTATTGAAAACAAAGGACCGGCTCGGAGGGCGCGCGGTAAGTCCCACGATGTTCATGAAAATAAAGGATATATCTCTCGCGGGTGGTCGATTCGCACGTAGCCTCACCGACCGAGGTCGGCAAAATTGCAGAACGAAGCCGTCAGGTTGCTGAAAACAAAGGCTTCACCAAAAGCTGAGGCCTCGCACCTGAACTGGGAGGTCGTCCAGTGGTAGGACACATGCCTTTGGAGCATGGAACCCTGGTTCGAGTCCAGGCCTCCCAGCCAGAAAAGCAGCGGCAAGGGACGAGTGACAAGCGGCAATCTGGTGCGGAAGTGATTAGTGCCAAGGGGGTTGTTGCTTTAGGCGATGGCGAGCCAGAAAAAGAACGCGCTCAAGATCTTTAGCGGTAATGCGCATCCGGAATTGGCGACCGAGATTGCTCGTAACCTGGGCATGAAAGTCGGCGAGGCCGACGTCGGGCGCTTCCCGGACGGAGAAGTGCGTGTCCAGATTTTGGAAAACGTCCGTGGGGCCGACGTTTTTGTGATCCAGCCGACCTGCCGGCCCGTGAACGACAACCTGGTCGAACTCCTGATCATGCTGGACGCGCTGCGGCGCGCCTCGGCCGATCGTATCACGGCAGTGATGCCTTATTATGGCTACGCCCGCCAGGACCGCAAGGACCGCCCCCGCGTGCCGATTTCCTCCAAAGTGGTGGCGGACCTGCTCACGACGGCCGGCGCCAACCGCGTCCTGGCCCTTGACCTGCACGCCGGGCAGATTCAGGGGTACTTCAACATCCCGGTGGACCATCTCTATGCGACGCCGGTTACGGTGGACTACTTCAAGAAGCTGGGCCTGCACAACCTGACGGTGGTTTCGCCGGACACCGGAGGCGTGGAGCGCGCGCGGGCATTCGCCAAGCGCCTGGGAGCGCCGCTCGCCATTATCGACAAGCGCCGCGAGGACGCCCACACCGTCGAGGTGATGAATGTGATTGGCGATGTGGACGGCCGGGTGTGCCTGCTGGTGGACGATCTGATCGACACCGGCGGCACCATCGCGCGCGCCGCCGGAGCGCTGAAACAGCAGGGCGCAGAGCGCGTTCTGGCCTGCTGCGTCCACGGGGTTTTCGCCGGGAATGCCGTGGAGAAGATGGGCAATTCCGAACTCGAACAGGTGGTGGCCACCAACTCGATTCCGCCATCGACCGAGGCGCTGCAGTGCGAACGCATCCATATTTTGAGCATTGCGGGACTTTTTGCCGAAGCCATTCGCTCGATCCACGACGAGACTTCGGTCAGCAAGCTTTTTATTTGAGAGGGTTGATTCCGGCGCAGAGCGCGGGAATCAGGAACTTGAGGAGCTAGAGGGTCATGAACACAATCCAAGCCGAGCCGCGTGAGGACTTCGGCAAAAACGCATCGCGCCGGCTGCGCCATGACGGGCGTATTCCGGCGGTGGTTTACGGCGGCGGCGGTCAGGCCATTCCGGTCGTACTGGATCCGAAGTCGATCAGCCACGTGCTTTACTCCGAGGCCGGACACAACACCGTCTTGACGCTGGAGATCAAAGGCCGGGCGCCGGCGCGCGTGCTGCTGAGCGACTGGCAGGTCGATCCGGTGAACGGTGGGCTGCTGCACGTGGACCTGTTTCGCGTCTCGGCCGACACCCGCCTGAAGCTGAAGGTGCCGGTACACCTCACCGGTGAGCCTTACGGCGTGAAAACCGAGGGCGGCATTCTGGAGTTCATCACCCGCGAGGTCGAGATCGAGTGCCTCACGGATGACATTCCCGACCACATCACTGTGGACATCTCCGACTTCAAGATCGGGCGCAATCTGCGCGCCGGCGATTTGCCGCTCGGCGAGCGGGTGAAGCTGTTGTCTGATCCCACGCGCATGCTGGCGCATGTCATCGCGCTCAGGGTTGAGGAGGAGAAGCCCGCCGAGGAGGCCGCTGCGGGAGTGGAGGCGGCGGAGCCGGAAGTGATCCGCAAGGGCAAGGCCGAGGAGGGCGAAGAGGCCGCCGCCGAAGGCGAGAAGAAGCCCGAAAAGGCCGAGAAGAAGGAGAAGAAGTAATTCGGCGTTTCAGGATTGTCAGTATGTTGGTTCGTCAGTCTGTCCATGGGTCAGTTACCCGGCCTTGTCAGGACGGCACGTATCGGGTTCTGCAGCTGAATAACTGTGGTGGGTGAAACAGTGACGAACTGACAGCCTGACGTACTGACGAACTCTCTTGTGAAACTTGTGGTCGGTCTGGGGAATCCGGGTTACGAGTACGTTCTCACCCCGCATAACCTTGGGTTCATGGTGGCGGAGCGGCTGGCCGGGCAGTGCGGCGCGGAGATCTCGCGGCCGGAAGCGCAGGCGCTGACTGCGCATGTGAATTTCGGCGGCTCGGATGTGATACTCGCCAAGCCGATGACCTTCATGAATCTCAGCGGCGTGGCGGTGCGGCGGCTGATGGAGCGTTATGAGATTCCGCCCACGGACCTGATCGTCCTTGTCGACGAGGCCGACCTCCCGTTCGGCATGCTGCGCATTCGGCCGCGGGGCAGCGCCGGCGGGCACAACGGATTGAAGTCGATTATCGGCGCTCTCGGATCGATCGAATTTGTGCGGGTTCGCATGGGAGTTCAGCCGGATCATCCCGTGGCCGACCGTGCGGCGCATGTTCTCGGGCGCTTCCGGCGCGACCAGTTGCAGGGGGTGGCGGACATGGTCGAGCAGGCGGCTGACGCTGTGGAAGTGATCGTACGCGAGGGTGTAGAGCCGGCCATGAACCGGTTCAATCGCCGGCCGGAACCACCGGAATCCGGTGCGAAGCCAGCGGAATAGCGAGGGTCTGATGCGTAAATATGAACTCATTTTCATCGTGCGGCCGGACGTGCCGGAAGAGGAACTCGGCAAGCTCATCACCCAGATGGAAGGCGCGGTGACCGGTCACGGTGGCAAGATCGAGAAAGTGGAAAAGATGGGCAAGCGCCGCCTCGCCTATCGCGTCGAGCGGCAGCGCGAGGGCCTCTACGTGCTCTTTGTGATTGAAGGCAGTGGCGAAACTGTAAAAGAATTCGAGCGCCGGCTCAAGGTGAACGACGCCGTCATCAAGTATTTGTCGGTGCGCGTGGACGTGGAGTTGAAGCGGGCGGAGAAGGCCAAAGCCTGGCGGGCGGAACAGGCGGCGCGCAAGCCGCGCCCGCGTCCGAGCGGTGGTGAAGGCCAGCAGCAGGCGGAAGCCTCGAGCTAGGCGGCAGGGGCGGTGCCCTCACCGCCGCCGCCGCGCTCAGTGACTCAGTTCGCCGGCCCGTCGGTATGTCGGGGTCTCAGATTGCTCCGAGACTGACAAACTGAAGTACTGAGACCCTGACAAACTGACGAACGTCGCAGAGTCTTGAGAAGTCGAGTTCAAGGAGCGTTATATGGGAACACCGATTAGTGGCGGCACCGGAACTTCCGGAGGCAGCACTCCTCCAACCGGCGGCACGGGGGGCGGCAGCGGGCGAAGCTCGGACCGTCCCCGCAGGGGTCCGGGAGGACCGGGCGGCCGCCGGCAGTATTTCCGGCGGCGCAAGGTTTGCAAGTTCTGCGACGAGAAGATTGACGTCATCGATTACAAGGACGTCCGGCTGGTGAGCCAGTTCGTCTCCGATCGCGGTAAGATCCTGCCCCGGCGTCTGACCGGAACCTGCTCGCCGCATCAACGGCTGCTGACCGTAGCCATCAAGCGCGCGCGCAATCTGGCCTTCATCCCGTTCGCGTCGGGGAGGTAGAGTCGGTCAGTTTGTCCTACTCCAGTCCGTCAGTACGGCAGACTGGCACCCTGACCAACTGGCATACTGACCCACCAAGATTCGAGGTATAAAGATGGAAGTCATCCTGATTGAAAACGTCGACAAGCTCGGGCATCGCGGTCAATTGGTCAAGGCGGCCGACGGCTACGGCCGCAATTACCTGCTGCCCAAGAAGCTGGCGATCGCCGCGTCCCCGCAGAACCGGAAGTGGGTGGAGCAGCAGCGCGTCCGATTTTTGAAGCTGGAGGCGAAGGAGAAGGGCGAGGCCTCTGACCTGGCCCAGATCCTGGAAGGTGTGAGCCTCACCTTTGCCCGTAAATCCGGAGAGCAGGGAGCCCTGTTCGGCTCGGTGACAGCTATTGATATCGCCGAAGGGTTGAGCGCGCAGGGGTATAAGATCGACCGGCGGAAGATCCAGCTCTCCAATCCGCTCAAGGTCGTCGGCGAATACGATATTCCGGTTCGGCTGCATCGCGACGTCACGGCGACGATCAAGGTGAAGGTCGAAGCCGAAGGCGGGCCTGCGCAGGCAGAGGCTGTGGCAGCTCCAGAGTCTGCGGCGGCATCAGCGTCGCCGGGCGAAACGAGCGCCGCGGAGACGCCGGCACCAACCGCGTCGTAGGTTGTCTTTGCGCCGGAATCGCGGGCATCCTGCCCGCCGCTTTGAACCGCGCCGTCCGGCCGCAAGCAGCAGGATGCCCGCGCTCCCAAGCGCTGGGTCTGGATTGGAATTGCAGGAATCGGGCCCGCCCCCGTTCGTACACCCGAATATCTTCCCGAACAGATTCCCTATCCGTGGCAGCGCGCGCGCGGTAGACTGGCTTTGGGCGAAGGCTGAGCGGCTGGCTTGAGTTGACCTCGTCCGGCGAAGGACGGTAACTGAATGGCGTTCTCGCCACTTGCCACTGGCTGAAGGGCTGCGGTATTGATTCCCAGGGGCGCGCAGAAACTCACGGCGACCTACCTGCGTTGGCGGCTGGCCATGCGCCGCTCGCGGCTTCTTGGACCCGGAGAGCGCATCGGAATCGCGGTCTCGGGCGGGCCTGATTCGGTGCTGCTGCTTGATTTCGCGGTCACCTACGCCAGGGAAGCCGGCCTGACTCCTTCGGTCGTTCATTTCAATCACCACCTGCGCGGGGCAGAGTCCGACGCCGACGAACTTTTCGTGCGGGACCGCGCCCGCCGGCTTGGCCTGCAGTTTCACGGTTCGGGCGCTGACGTGGCGGCAATCGCGCGGGCTGGAAAACGGAATCTCGAAGCCACGGCCCGCGACCTCCGTTACGGTTTCTTCTTCTCGCTGGTTCGCCAGGGCAAGCTGGACAAAGTCGCGACGGCTCACACCGCGAACGACCAGGCCGAGACTGTCCTTCTGCGCCTGATCCGGGGAGCGGGTACGCGCGGTTTGGGCGGCATCCACCCAACGCTTCGAGATGGCGTGGTGCGGCCATTTCTAACTCTGACGCGCGCCGAGGTCGAAGATGAGATTAGACTTCGCGGACTTGCCTTCCGCACCGACCCCAGCAACCACGACGCCCGTTTCGCGCGCAACCGTCTCCGCAAGCGGGTCCTGCCCCTGTTGGAGAGCGAATTCAACCCTCGCGTGGTGGAGTCGCTCGCTTCGTTCGCCGATTGGGCCCACGATGACGAGGTCTTTCTTCAGGAACAGGCGCAGGAGCGGTCGCACGCGTGGCTGCGGCGTGAAGCGAGCAGCGTGCGGATTCCGGCCGGGCGCTTGAGCGACTTTCCGCCCGCTATCGCCCGCCGCATTCTGGGCCGGATGGTCGCGGAGGCCGTCTACGGCAAGGTCCAGGGACCTGGGTTGGTGGCGATCAGCCACGCTGAGATGAAGGAGTTGCTCCGGCTGGCCTCCGAAGGCCAGAGCGGGAAACGGGTGATCCTCGCCGCCGGAGCCGAGGCGCGCAAGGAGTATGAGTGGCTGGTGATCAGTCGAAAAAAGCCCGAAAGCAGTCATCCGTCGGGTGAAGCTGCGGGCTTCCGATATGACATTCAGCTACCCACGACGGTTACAATAACTCAGATTGGACTACAGCTACATCTTAACTTTGCGGATACAATAGGGGAGGAAGGGGGGTATAATGGCAACGAGGTTGTGTGGCTGGATTCCTCAAATCCGGCGGCTCCGTTGATTCTGAGGAGTTGGCGAGCAGGAGACCGCTTCCACGCCTTGGGAATGCCGAACCCGCTAAAGTTGAAGGAATTGTTTCAGCAGCGTCGGATTCCGGCGGCAGAACGGGCTTGGTGGCCGGTGTTGGAATCCGCGGGGAAGATTATCTGGGTCAGAGGCTTTGCTCCCGTCCACTGTGCCGACAGACAATCGAAAAGGGTATTACTCATCCGTGAAGAACCCATCCGGCGGAGGGGCGTGCGTGAGCTTCTATCAATTTCAGGGAAGTGACTGGAGAACTTCAGTTTTCGGCACAAATCCGCTTGATTGGCATCAAATTGGGTAGAGGGTGGCTCGGGCGCCGGTAGGGGCAGGAGGCTGGTTGTGAATTCGGCTGTCAAAAACATAATCTTCTGGGTCGTGATGGTCGTTACGGCCCTGGTGTTGTGGGAAGTATGGATCAGCAGCACCCGAGAAAGGGTGCGGGAGCTGAACTTCAGTGAGTTCACCAACATGGTGAACAACAGCGAGGTCAAGGACGTTACCATCGCCGGCACCGATGTCAGCGGCACGCTGAAGAAGGACAACGCCAAGTTCAAGACGACTATCCCTGCCAACTATCCCGACCTGTACAAGTCGTTGATCGATAAAGGCGTAAGCACAAACGTAAAGAGCGACCAGGCCAGCCCGTGGCTCACTTGGGTCGGCAACCTCCTGCTACCCATTATGGTTCTGGTCGGGTTCTGGATCTTCTTCTTCCGCCAGATGCAGAGTGGCGGTAATAAGGCTCTCTCCTTCGGCAAGAGCCGGGCCCGCTTGCTTTCCAGCCAGCAGAAGAAGGTCACGTTCAAAGACGTGGCGGGCGTGGACGAAGCCAAGGAGGAACTGCAGGAGATCATCGAATTCCTGCGCGAGCCGCAGAAGTTCCAGAAGCTCGGCGGCCGCATTCCCAAGGGCGTGCTCCTGGTGGGTCCCCCGGGAACCGGCAAGACCATGTTGGCGCGCGCCATCGCCGGCGAAGCCAACGTGCCGTTCTTCTCGATCTCCGGGTCGGACTTCGTGGAGATGTTTGTAGGCGTGGGTGCTTCGCGCGTGCGCGACCTGTTCGAGCAGGGGAAGAAGAACGCTCCTTGCATCATCTTCATCGACGAAATTGACGCCGTGGGACGCCATCGCGGCGCGGGCCTCGGTGGAGGCCACGACGAGCGCGAGCAGACGCTGAACGCGCTGCTGGTGGAAATGGACGGTTTCGAGTCGAACGAGGGTGTGATCCTTATCGCCGCCACCAACCGGCCCGACGTGCTCGATCCGGCCCTGCTGCGGCCCGGTCGCTTCGATCGCCGCGTGGTGGTGCCACGTCCCGACGTGGGTGGCCGCGAGGGCATCCTCAAGGTTCACACCAAGAAGATTCCTCTCGGAGAAGACGTCGATTTGCCCGTGCTGGCGCGCGGCACTCCGGGATTCTCGGGTGCCGACCTTGCCAACCTCGTGAATGAGGCTGCTCTGCTCGCAGCGCGGCAGAATCGCAAGCAGGTTACCATGTGGGACTTTGAGTCTTCCAAGGACAAGGTCCTGATGGGGGCCGAACGCAAATCGCTCATCCTCTCCGACGAAGAGAAGAAGAACACGGCGTATCATGAGGGCGGCCACGCCCTGGTGGCGCTGATGGTTCCGCATGCCGATCCGCTGCACAAAGTGACCATCATTCCGCGCGGCATGGCGCTGGGTGTCACGATGCAGTTGCCGCTCGACGACCGCCACACCTACACCCGCGATCAGCTCGAGAGTCAGCTCGCCATCATGATGGGCGGGCGCGTTGCCGAGGAGACTTTCCTCGACCACATCACCACCGGGGCCGGCAATGACATCGAGCAGGCCACGGAGCTTGCGCGCCGCATGGTCTGCGAGTGGGGCATGTCGGACCTCGGGCCGCTGGCCTATGGAAAGAATCAGGGGGAGATCTTCCTCGGACGCGATCTCGCCACCCAGCGCGACTTCAGCGAAGACACCGCCATCAAGATCGACCAGGAAGTGAAGCGGTTGATCATGACCGGCTACCAGCGCGCCAAGGACATCCTCTCCACCCATCGCGAGGCGCTCGTCCGCATTGCCGACGCGCTGCTGGTCCGCGAAGTGCTCGACGCCAACGAGGTGAAGTTGCTGGTGGAGGGCAAGCCGCTGCCCGAGATCGTCCGGCCGGCGCCTCCCAAACCCCCCGAGCCGGAAACGACTCAGGTGCTCAAGCCACAGCCGACGCCGTCGTCGCCGGGCCGCGAGCGTCCGCAGCCGGCGTAGTGAGAGGGAACGGCGCGTAGTGAGCAGCGAATGGTCAGCTGAACATCTTGACCATTCGCTACTCGCGATTCGGTAGTTCGCTGCCTTTGCACCATTTCACGCACGAGTTGGTGCGCGATTTCGGCCAGTGACGCTCAGTTCCTCTCATAGGGTCCGTCAAGATCCTTAAATCCCAAACACCTGCAGCCCTTTACTTTGGCTCCAGATTTGCTACGCTCGCTGACGAGCGGACGCTGAGGGGGCCCGGGCTCCACGGGCAGAGCTTTATGTGCGGCTCCGGCGTGAATCGCGCCATAACCTTGAGATCTTGCGGAGGTTTGAGATGGCAAAGTTGATGTCAAAGAAATTCTATTTGCTGATCTTTGGTGTTTTGCTGACTGCAGGCCTCGCCAATGCGCAGGTGGTGATCCGAATCGGTCCCCCCGCGCCGGTGCACGAAAGGATTGGTGTGCGGCCCGGTCCCGGCTACGTCTGGCGGCCCGGATGGCATGAGTGGCGCGGCGGAGCTTACGTCTGGGTTCCGGGTACGTGGGTATTGCCGCCACGGCCGCGCGCTCGCTGGATCCCGGCTCACTATCGGCGCGTGCGCGGCGGGTGGGTCTTCGTGCCCGGCCACTGGCGTTGAAAAGCAGGGACCAGTGACAAGTGACGAGTGACAGGTGACCGGTGCCGAACCGGCAAGCGATTGAGGGCGTTCTCGCCACTTGTCACTCGCCAGAGCATGCCAGTCGCCGAATCTTGCTTCCCCCGGCATCGTTCCCACCTCCGAAACCGCCCGAAAGAGGTTATACTCCTTGACCGGGCACCGAGGGTGGCTGGCGGATATGAGTACCTTTGTGGCGGAGTTGGTAGGGACGGCGCTGCTGGTATTGCTGGGCGACGGCGTGGTGGCGGGCGTTCTGCTCGGCAAGTCCAAAGCGCAAGGCTCCGGCTGGATCGTAATCACCACCGGATGGGCCATGGCGGTGGCCATGCCGGTCTACGCCGTCGGACGCGTCAGCGGCGCGCACATTAATCCGGCGGTGACGCTGGGCCTGGCGGCCGTCGGCCGCTTCCCCTGGGCCGGCGTAGCCAGCTATCTCATCGCCCAGTTTCTCGGCGCCATGCTCGGCGCGGTGCTGGTCTGGCTGACCTATCTTGTCCATTGGGGTGAAACGCCCGATCCTGCGCTGAAACTCCTCGTCTTCAGTACCGCGCCGGCGGTGCGGAGCGCCGGCGCCAATCTGATCGCGGAATTCATCGGGACTTTCGTCCTGGTGTTCGGCGTCCTTGCCCTCGGCTCTTACAAGCCCGCGAACGACAGTGGACTCACGCCCTTGCTGCTGGGCTTGCTGGTCTGGGCTATCGGACTCTCGCTTGGCGGTCCTACCGGTTACGCGATCAACCCGGCTCGCGACCTCGGCCCGCGCATTGTCCACGCGCTTCTTCCCATCCCGGGCAAAGGTGGATCAGACTGGGGCTACGCCTGGGTTCCAGTGCTCGGGCCGGTGCTTGGCGGAGTTGTCGGAGCAGTTGCGTACGCCAGGTTGTTCGGAGGCTAGGCACGTGTGCCGAGTGACGAATGACGAGTGTCACTCGTCACTTTCTCACGCATGCATCGACCGATATTCACGCTGGAAATCGCCGGCCGCAGAGTTCGCCTGGGCGAGCGCACCTTCGTGATGGGTGTGCTCAACGTTACCCCGGACTCATTTTCGGACGGCGGGTTATACCTCGACGCCAAATCGGCCATCGCGCGCGGTTTGCAAATGATGCGGCAGGGGGCGGACTGGATCGACGTGGGCGGCGAATCGACGCGTCCGGGATCAGCGCCGGTTCCGGCGGAGGTCGAACTCGCTCGCGTGTTGCCCGTCATCCGCGGCCTCAATCGCCGCGCGCCCGGGCTTCCCATTTCAATTGACACCACAAAAGCCGAAGTGGCTGAACCGGCAATCGAAGCCGGGGCCTCGATCATCAACGACGTCAGCGGACTGCGCTTTGACCGGGAAGTCGCTGGCGTCGCGCGTCGCAAGCGCGTCCCCCTGGTATTGATGCACCTGCGCGGCCGGCCTCAGACTATGCAGCAGCGCCCGTTCGCGCGATCGATCGCCCGATCGGTCGGGCGCGGACTCGGGTGGTCGGTGCGCCAGGCTTTGCGGCGGGGCGTGCGGCGCTCGCAGATACTCATCGATCCGGGCCTTGGATTCGGCAAGACGCGACGTCAGAATTTCGAGATCATCGCCACGCTCGGCCGTTTGAGGCGCTTCGGGTTGCCGCTGCTGGTGGGCGCCTCACGGAAATCGTTCATTCAGGCGGTAGCGGCGGGCGAGGGCCTCGATCCTGCAAGTGAGACGGCGAGGATGGGCTCGCCGCCCGGTCCGTGGAAGCTGATTAAAGCAGGGCTTCCCGTCGATGCCGAAGCCCTGCGCGTGGTGCAGACGGGTGACGCGGCCGCCGTGGCCGCGGCGATAATTGCCGGCGCTCACGTGGTTCGCGTGCACGAAGTGGGCGCGATCATGCCTGCGGTGCGCATCGCGGATGCGCTGCTCGCGGCGCGCGCCGGGTCATGATCGTCGATCCTTCGCCTCAGGCTGGAAGATGGCGAAGGTCGCGCCCTGCGGATCCGCGAGCACCGCCATCGTTCCGACGTGTTCCATCACCATGGGTGGCACATGAAACTGCGCGCCGAGACTCTTGGCCTTCTCCGCTGAAGCGTAGCAGTCATTGACGAGGAAATAGGCGAGCCAGTGGGCTGGCATCTGAGGATTGCGGTGCGTGGCGGGCGGAATGCCGCCGATGAACTCTTCGCCGTTCTGAACGTGCCAGTAGGCGTGCGCCGGGTCTTCATCTTCCTTTCCGATTTTCCATCCTAACAGACCCGTATAGAACGATTCCACGCGATCGCGGTCCGGCGTACTCAAGTCGGCCCAGCACAAGGTGCCTTCCACGCCGGCGATCCCGCCCCCGGTATGCTGCTTTGGTTGCCAGACGCAGAACACGGCCCCTGCCGGGTCCTGCAGGACGCCCATGCGTCCGGCATCAAAGACGTCGAACGGTCCGGCGAGCACGGTGCCCCCCAGTTCCTTCGCGCGCGCCGCGGCAGCGTCGGCCTTCTCGACGGCCACATAGATCATCCAGTGTGGAGGCACGCCCCGCGTGCGCTGCTCGGGACGCAGCGTATATCCTGCGGCGGCGTTGCGTCCTTCCAGTTGGAACATCGTGTAAAAGTCATTCGGACCCATGGGCATGTCGTTCGCTGTCCATCCGAAAAGCGACCCGTAAAAGCTCTTGGCCGCGCTCTGGTCCGTGGTGGCAAGTTCGATCCAGCAAAATGATCCGGGCGCGTACTTGTCGATGTTGGCCATGCGAGAGTATAGGCGGATTTCCCTTTTAGCAGCAACCTTGGTTTGGTTCGAAGCTTTGTTAAATCGGAACTGCTGCGTGGGGAACGCCAGGTACACTTCAACGGCAAGTGGCGGAAGGGAAGCCAGACTCACTGCCTGCCACCCAGTAGTCCGAGATGCCATTCATCCCGGCCCGCCGGAAAACCGCTCAGCTTGCCGTTGCCACTGCCACAACGCTCTGCTCAGCGCATTGCGGATGTCTGCAGTTGCACGACAACTCCATGGTCCCACGGGCGTCATGGCAGTAGTCGCTGCAGTACTTCTTGCTCTTATCGACCAGGCAACCGCACGAAGGATGCGCGCACTTCTTCGTTTGCTCCTGAGCCATAGTTCACCTCGTTCGGGTCCCCACGGACTTTGAAACTCCCCTTGACCGTCAGCGGTCGGGCTCCTCCGTTCTCCCTCCGCCTGCTTCTGGTCAGATGCTACGCTCGCGGGAGCGGATTCTCAACCCGCTTGCCGTCCGGGCCTCTTGCCGGGTCATCGAAGGCTACTTTGGGCGCATGAGGTGCGCGGCGCGCAGTCTGCCGCTCCGGTTGAGGGTTCAGGTCGGGCCCGAACGGAGGCTGCTACAATGGTTGTCATGGAAGCAAAACCCCGGCTCTTCGGCACGGACGGGATCCGCGGCATCGCGGGAGAATACCCGCTCGACCGCACGCTGGTCTGGAGAATCGGCGCGGCGCTCGGTGAGGTATTAAGCGCAGAAGCCACGGAGCCGGCGCGCGTTGCGATGGGCCGCGACACCCGGGAGTCGGGCGCATGGCTGGCGGACTCCATGACAGCCGGCCTGATAGCAAGCGGAGCCGAGGTGAGCGACGTCGGTGTGATCACCACGCCCGGCGTGGCTTTCCTCACCCGGCATCACGGGTTTGCGGCGGGCGTAGTGATCTCGGCATCCCACAATCCATACCGCGACAATGGTATCAAGGTGCTTTCGCCCGCTGGGATCAAGCTGCCGGAGTCGATCGAACTGCGGATCGAGGAGGCGCTCGATCGGATTGCAGCCGCACCGCCTCATGCTTCCTCGATCGACCGGCGGGTCGAGCCCGCGAGCCAATTGGCGGACAATTACCTCGATTTTCTCGAAGGCTCCGCCGGGCGCCTGACCAACCTGAGTGGACATCGTCTGGTCATGGACTGTGCGAACGGCGCCGCCTTCCGCCTGGGCCCGGCACTCATGGAGCGGCTGGGCATCAAAGCTTACCTCCTTAATGCGACCCCCAATGGCCGAAACGTCAACCGCGCTTGCGGATCGCTTCACCCGGCCGTGGTCTCCGTGGCAACGAAAGATCTCGGAGCTGAACTGGGCGTGGCCTTCGATGGCGACGCCGACCGCGCCATCTTCGCCACCGCCTCCGGACGCGTAGCCGATGGCGATCACGTGCTCTTCGCGGTCTCGAGGTTTCTCGAAGAGCGCGGCGAACTCAAAGGGCGCGGCGTCGTCGGAACCCTGATGACCAACTTCGCCCTGGAGCAAGCGCTTGAACGGCGAGGGCTGGCTCTCAAGCGAACCCCGGTGGGCGACCGCTACGTTCTCGAGGAGATGCAGCGCGCCCGGATCAACCTCGGTGGTGAGCCTTCGGGACACATCATCTTCTCCGATCTTTCGCTGGCGGGCGACGGCTTGCTGACCCTGCTCGAAGTCCTGCGAATCATGGGAGAGACGGGGCGGAGCCTCGATGAGCTCGTGGAGAGCTATGAGCCACTGCCGCAACTGATCCTCAACGTTCGCGTGCGCAGCAAGCCGGCGCTCGAATCGGTCCCGCCGGTGGCTGAGGCCATGGCCCATTGCCGCCGGGACATCGACGGCAATGGACGCCTGGTCGTGCGGTACTCCGGCACTGAGCCGCTGGCCAGAGTCATGGTGGAAGCGGAGAATGCTTCTGTCGTGCGCCGGCATGCCGAGGCCATCGCGGGTGCCATTGAGAATTCCATCGGCGCCGGCCCAGGTCGGGATGGAGCATCTGCCCGTTCCGAGGTAGCTGTCGGTGAGGATTGAGGACCCACCATCATGCCAGCTTACGTCACGGGCTTCCTGCTTTCGGTTCTGTTGTTTTCGCAGAATACCCCACAGCATCGCCCGGCCTTGCAGCATCGTCTGACGTCGCACGGTTCCGCGAAGGAGAGGGAAGAATCTTCGGTTGTGGCTCCCGCGGGCGCGATTATTCCGCTCGAACTCAAGAACACGGTCAACTCCCGCACTGCCTATGTGGAGCAGGCGATCTACGCCGAGACTATTTTCCCGGTGGTCGTTAATGAACACATTCTGATCCCGGTCCATAGTTACGTGCGCGGCGAAGTGACGGAGGTCGTCAAGCCGGGACGTGTCGCCGGTAAAGCCAAGCTGGGACTGCGTTGCGATCTCATCGTTCTGCCGGACGGCACCACGCGGCACATCTCGGCGCGTGTCACCTCCCTCGGCGGTTCCCGGATCCTGCCGACATCCGGCACTGAAGCGGCGAACGACAACGGTGATGCCGCGAGCAAGGACGACAGCGCCGTGGTTGATGCATCCACCGTCGGCCAAACGAGCGCCATTGTCGACGCCGGCGGCATGCTCGACCCGTCCGTCACCGGCGCGGCTGAGGGCGTCGGCGGCCTGGTTATGACCCTGGCCACGCGCGGACGTACGATCATTCTGAGGCCCGGCCTCACGTTTGAGCTGCAACTGACCCAACCGCTCGATCTCGGACGCCCCCGAGAGGCAGACCGGTCGCAATCTCGATGAGGAGCTGCAGCCGAAAGCACGTCGCGCAACACCGTGCCGGGCTGTGTTAGAATCATAAAGCGGACAGCCTTGAGGATCTTGTCCGCCCTTCCGCATTCGACCCGTCGGGGCGTGGCGTAGCCTGGTAGCGCGCTTGGTTCGGGACCAAGAGGTCCCCAGTTCAAATCTGGGCGCCCCGACCATTCTCCTGGGCGTAAGCCCCTTTCTTAGTCTCGTTCGGATTACTTCAACTTCGGTCCTTCGCCTCTCTTCAGGAATTGCCAATGTAGGATGCATCGCCGAGGATCGCGATATAGTACGTGCCTTGAGGGTGCGCGTACTGCGGCCCGCGAACTCGGGAGGTGAAGAATGACGTTGAGATGGAGAGTCGGCTGGGGAGTCTGGTTCTTGATGCTGGCGCTGGCCGGATGGGCGCAATGCGCTTCGCTGAAGGCCGGGGTTGCCAGGGCCGACATCACGCCGTCGATCGGATTGCCTCTGTGGGGCTTTGCAGGCCGAAAAGCGCCGGCGACGGGAGCACGCGATCCCCTCTTCGCGCGCGTGCTGGTGCTCGAATCCGGCGGAACGCGAATAGCTTTGGTAGCACTGGATCTCGGCCGTCCCTTTGGACCGGATTCCCTGCGGCGCCTCCGCGCCCAGGCGAAGGAATCGAGCGGAATCGCTTACGTTCTCGTGGTCGCCTCGCATACTCACTCGGCGCCCGTGATTTCGGATCGCTACCCCAACGGTACGCCGCCATGGGAAGCGGCGACGCTCGAAAAGATCGGGAAAGCCATCGACGAGGCGACCCGGAATGCCGTGGAGGCGCGCCTGGGCACCGGCTACGGAGTGACCTACATCGGCCACAATCGGTTGCGCCACAATGCCGACGGAAGCGTCAGTTGGTTTGAGCGCAACCTCACGCGCATTCCCACAGCTCCCATTGATCCCACAGTCTCCGTGCTCCGCGTGGACACAGCCGAGGGCCGCCCGCTCGCTATTCTGGTCAATTACGCCTGTCATCCGGTGATCTTCGGGCCGGACAACCTGGAATACTCCGCGGATTATCCCGGCGTGATGACGAAGACGGTCGAAGACGCCTTCAGCGTGCAACCGCTGTGCTTCTTCCTGCAGGGCGCTCCGGGTGATATTAACCCGTTTTACGCCGTGACGCCGCTCGCCGAGGATGCTGTCCATTGGCGCGACTGGACCGGACAGCATCTGGGCGAAGAAGCCGCGCGGGTCGCCAAAGAGATTCACACCGAAGCGCCGGCCGACCCGGGCATCGCCTATACCGAGACCGTGCTCACGTTCCACCTTCGCTGGGACCTCGAGAAGTTCCGCCAGGGGCTTCTGGCGGCTATGGGCCCCCAAGGCTTCGCCGCCTATGCGTCCGGATTGAGCTCCGAGTTTCAATTGCCCGTCGCCACGGTTCTTCTCAACCGGCAGATTGCATTTCTGGGAATGCCGGGCGAACCCTTCGTGAATTTTCAGATCAACTGGCGCGACCGCTGCCCGGTAGGCGACGCCTTCTTCCTCGGCTACGCGAACGGGTATTACGGATACTTTCCGACCATCGAGGCCTCGACCCAAGGCGGCTACGGCGCGGCCAGTTCCAGCACCTTCATCGAACCGGGCGCCGGCGAACGCATGGTGGATCAAGGCGTGATCGACGTCTACCGGATGCTGGGCCGGTACCACGACCTGCCGGAGGACCTGCAGCCCAAGGCGAGCAGCCGGTGATCGCGGCTGCTATGCCGGCTTCGAGGCAGACGCCGGAAGATTTTCGATCACCGCGGCGGCGAATTCGGCCGTGGTACTGTGGCCTCCGAGGTCCGGCGTGCGGACGCGTCCTTCCCCCGTGACCGCTTCGAGCGCGCCCATTATACGCCTTGACGCACTGGCCTCGCCGAGGTGCTCCATCATCAGCGCGGAGGCCCATATGGCGGCAATGGGATTGGCGATGCCGCGACCCGCGATATCCGGCGCGCTGCCGTGCACAGGCTCGAAGATGGGCGGACCAAGCCTCAAGGCGGGGTCGGCGCTGGCAGCGGGATTCAGATTGGCGCTGGCGGCGAGGCCGAGACTCCCCTGCAACGCCCCGCCGAGGTCGGTGAGGATGTCGGCAAACAGGTTGGAAGCGACAACCACGTCGAGCGTTTCAGGATGCGTGATCATGCGGGCAGCGAGGGCGTCGACGTGATAGTTCGAGACGGAGACGTCCGGATATTCCTTCGATAGTTCGCGCAGCACGTCGTCCCATAAGACCATCGTGAACTGCATGGCGTTGGACTTGGTTGCGCTGGCCAGCCGGCGGCGCGGGCGGCGCCGCGCCAGTTCGAAGGCGTATCGCAACACGCGTTCCACGCCTTTGCGCGTGAAGACCGACTGCTGAATGGCGACCTCGTCCGGCGTGCCGCGCTTGAAGCGGCCGCCCAGCCCGCAGTACTCGCCCTCGGTATTTTCGCGGACGAAGACCATGCGGATGTCGTCCGCCGACTTGCCGCGCAGCGGAGGCTCGAGACCCGGCAGAATCTGAATCGGGCGCAGGTTCACGTACAGATCAAAGCCGAAGCGGATGCGCAGGAGAAGGTCCCGCAGCGAGACGTGATCGGGAACCGTCGCCTGCGTCTTGTCGCTTCCGAGAGGATCTACCCCGATGGCGCCGAGGCCAATTGCGCCCAGCAGAATGGCGTCGAACGGGCGGAGCCGGTCGAGGCCGTCCGCATCCATCATGCGCCCGGTGCGAAGGTAGTATTCGCAGCCCCAGTCGAACGGCTGAAAGGAGAGGGTGAAGCCGCGCTCAGCGGCCTGGAGGACGTCAACCGCGGCGCGGACGACCTCGTTGCCGATGCCGTCACCGGGAATAAGCGCGATGGAGTAGGTTTTCACTTCGGATAAGCTCCCTGTTCACTTCATCCTGAGCGCAAATGTGAATCTCGTTTCTCTGTGCTCGTTGTGATCCATCCTTTGAACTTCGCGCTAAAAGCCGCCCACACCGAGATCACGGAGGATCCAGGGAGGGCACAAAGGGATTCAGGCGTGCTGCGCCCGAATGACACGTATCCCGGGTACACTTGCATTGCTACAGCGCCGGCCACAGCGATTCCCAAATCTTGAACTCGTGATGATATCCGGCCTGCTCGGCGCGCGCGAGCTTCCGTCCCGAGGCCACGTCGATCGTTTCCTGAAAGATCTCGCGGCCGACGTCGTCGATCGTTTTCAGCCTTTCGAGAATCGTGCCGGCGTCGATATCAATGTCGCCGTTGATTCGCGCCAGCGGTGAATTGGAGCCGATCTTGATCACCGGACCGAGCGCGCAGCCGATTCCGGTGCCGCGTCCGGTTGTGAACAAGGCGATTTGCGCCCCGCTCAGAAAGAGCGCCGGCGTGCAAATCTGGTCGTACCCGGGCGTGTAGAGTACGTAGAGCCCTTTGCGGTCTCCCAGCCATTCGCCGTACTCGACCAGATCCTCGACGATCGAGGTCCCTCCCTTGGCTTTCACGCCGCTCGATTTGAGATAGATGTTGTACAAGCCGCCCTTGATGTTCCCCGGCGACGGGTTGTCGCGGAAATCGTCGAACTCGCTGCCGAACGAGCGCACATACTTCTCGTATCGTTTAAGCGCTCCGATCAGTTTCTTTCCGACGGCCCGCGTCCGGGCGCGCGCGGCCAGATCGACCATCGCCGCGCCCTGCAACTCCGGAATCTCGGGCAGGAATACGGCGGCGTTGGCCCGGACGAACATGTCCGAAGCCACGCCTACGGCTGGATTGGCGGTCACGCCCGACCACCGGTCCGACCCGCCGCACTCGGTGCCGACGATCAGACGCGAGATGGAGACCGGTTCCCGCTTGAATTGATTCGCAAAGTCGAGTTGCCTCTCCACCAGCTCGAGCCCCCGCTCGACCGTACGCCGGCTGCCCCCGCTGTGCTGGATCACGAGATTCATCACGCGCTGCCTGTAATCCGGCACGGACGATTGAAATACGGGCGCCGAACACTCCACGCACGTCTTGCCGCAACCGAGATCGATATAGATGGCAGCGCCCAGGTTCGGATGCCGCAGGGTGTTGGCGAGCAGCCGATTCAGCAGGTCCACCGCGCGCCCGTCGGGCATCCCGCAGCCGGACTCCTGCGAAATGGGAACCACCCCATCGACATTCGGATACTTCGCACGCGAATAAATCTCGCGCATCGCCCGGCCGGCGATCTCGTGTGCCTCGGTGGAAGAACACATTCCCGAGGTGACGACGCCAACGTAGTTGCGCGTACCCACCGTGCCGTCAGGACGCGCGTAGCCATCGAAAGTCATACCGGCCAGCGCGCGGTCGGTGGCGTTAGGACCAGGATTGTCCCGGTAACGCACCGGGATCTTCGGAAGACGGTCCTCGAGATTGCTGGCGTCGATCGGCTCGCCGGGATGAACGTCGCGCGAGGCGATACCGATGGGATCGCCCAGCGTGATGTAGGGGTCGCCTTGCTTGATCTCCGCGACGGCGAAGCTCTGACCGCGCAAGGCCCGGCCGGAGATGGCCAGCACACGATCGCTGTATTGCAGCTCCGTGCCCGGGTCCAGGGTATCCGCCGTGACGACCGCCAGATTGTCGCGCTCGGGCCTGATGACAATGGCCGCATCTTCGAGACTCCTCACTGTCATTTCACCTCCGCTGATTCATGGATTCTCTCTCCAGGAATCATATCAAGTCCCGAGCCACCCTGGTGCTGTCCGGCCCCGCGTCGAGTTCCGAAAGTGCCGCCATTCGCAATGGCGGTGAAGGTATTCCATCCGCTGGCTTCGTTATTGCCGACAGCGCCTCTCGACCGCCATTCTAAAGAACCTGCGGCTGCTGCTCTCGGGTTCGTTTAGGTTCGTTTTAGCTTCGTTTTTGAGCACTCTTCCTTATTTTTCAACAACTTCTCAGCTTCGTTTTGGACAAATTTGAGGGGGGGGGGAGGGGGCCCCCCCCCCCGCCCGCCCGCGGCCACTCCATCGCCCAATCCAGTCTCGTAATGTGTGGCCAAGCAAGCCGGGATGATCGGGTGACCCAAGGGTGCCTGCTCAGCCTTGTGCGGTAGGGCTCGTCCAGCATACTTTGAGCCTACCACCCCGAAATGGGAAAATGGAGAAAACTGAGAAAAGTGAGAAAATTGGGAAAATTTATTTTCGCAATGGATTCAATGGCTTAGCGCTTTGGAGGGTCGAGGGCCCAATCTGGGGTCGACGAATTCCAAACTGACTCGTTGGCCGATGCCGGGGAACGGTCTCGGATTTCCTCCCGATGGGTGTACCCTAGGAAGTTTGAACTGAAATGGAGGACCGGATAGTGAGACGCCGCGCGTTGTATCCGAGGTCGCATCGACGACCGCCGCAGTTGGTTGCAAGTTGCGCAGTTGTACTGTTGAGTTTGTTCCTGGCCGGGCTGATCGTGAGCGCCCAGTCCCAAACGGCCCGAGCGGCCGGGGCGGCCGGCCCCGCCGCTCCGAGCCATACCACGTGGAGCGATTACGCGGGCGGCGAGGACTCGGCCCAGTACTCGGCGCTTCGCCAGATCAATCGCAGCAACGTGACCCGGTTGCAGGTCG
>DASYZG010000122.1:0-11080 GCA_035946575.1 Terriglobia bacterium
CGAGCGCCAGCCCCGACATGCTCATGCTCATAATCTCGGGCACGCTCAGGCCGAGATGTTCCCAGGTGCTCGAATTATCGCCCGTCCAGACGGCGGAGTAGCGCTGGCCACCCGCATAAGTGGCGCGCGTGATCACCAGCGGCCGCTCGTTCGGCTTCGCCATCAGGATGCCGTCGTGCGTCGCGCGCGACATCTGCATTCCGTAGACGTTGTGGATCTTCGTTTCGGGGGTCTCGAGCCCGTGCTCGTGGAAGACCACGTTATCGGGCATGGTCTTGCTGGCCACGTTGAAGACCGAAGGCTCATTCATGTCGTTCCAGACACCGTCCACGCCGCTCTGAATCCACGGCTTCACGAGCATTCCCCACCAGTCGCGCACGCGTCCCCACGTGAAGTCCGGAAACGCGCTTGGGCCGGGCCACACGGGTCCAACGAAGACCTCGCCGTCCGGCAGCTTGGCAAAATCGTTCCCAGCGAGGCCCTGCTGATAGACGAAGTAGTTGGCATCTTGCTTCACGCCCGGATCGACGATCGTCACCACGTGGAAGCCGTGCTGATGGAGATCATGCAGCAGCCCCGATGGATCGGGGAATCGCGATCTGTTCCAGGTGAAGATGCGATAGCCGTCCATGTAGTGAATATCGAGGAAGATGGCGTCGCAGGGAATGTGCCGCTGGCGAAAATTGTCGGCGATGAAGCGAACCATCTTGTCGGGATAATAGCTGTAGCGGCACTGATGGTAGCCGATGGCCCACATGGGCGGCATGGGCAGGCGTCCCACGAGCTCGGTGTAGCGACCGATCACCTTCTTCGGGTCAGGTCCCCAGAAAAAGTAATAGTTCATCTCGCCGCCTTCGGCTCCGAACGAATATCGATCGGGCGCGGTCACGCCGAAGTCAAAGCTGGAGCGGTAGGTGTTGTCGAAGAAGATGCCGTAGGCGCGTCCGCCATTCAAGCCCATGAAGAAAGGGATGTCCTCGTAGAGCGGATCGGTGTTGGCGCCCCAGCCGTACTGGTCCGTGTTCCACATCACGTAGGTGTGGCCGCGGCGGTCGAGCGGACCGGCTTTTTCGCCGAGGCCGAAGTAGTGCTCGTCAGGCGGCATCGAGCGCCAATCGCGCACGCGCGTGCCTTCCCAGGCGACGCCGCGCGCATCATCGTCCTTCGAAATCAGGTGACCCTCGCGATCGTAGAACTGGACGCGAAGAGGATCCGACTTGACGCGTACCTCGAGCTCGCTGGTGCGGATCACGCGATCGTTCCCGCTTGCGCCGTTCGAGGTGATCCCGACTGTGGCTTTCGGCCAGTCGCTCTTGGGCTTGGAATCGGGACCGAACTGCGCCCCCGTCGTCATGCGCACGCGGACGAGATCGGGCGCGAAGACGGTGATCGCCGCCAGCACGTGTGAGCCGCGGAACGTCACGCTGTCGTTCGTCGGCGGACTTGGCGTCGCCGCGTCCACAGCCTGCCACTGTCCGGATGCGGGTCTGGTCAGCGTCAGGATTGTGCCCACGCAGAGCAACGGGAGGAGAGATGAATGCCCTGCGAGGTTTCGACTCTTGTGCATGACGGACCCCAAACGAGCTAGCCGGTGCCTTGCGGAGCCGCAGGACAGAAGAGTGCCACGATGCGCTCGACGGGCCAGTGTGGCATCAGCTCGATTGAAGGTTAACTCGCGCGGGCGCGCGTTTCAAGGAGTGGGTGTTGCGATCGCACCATCACTCTGAGCCGGCGAGGAATGTCACGTGGGCGATCAGCAAGACACGACATTCCTCGGCTGGCTTGGAGCCTCGATTGAAAGCCGTTCGACAGGCCGCTAAGGCAGCTTGCAATAGGAGACCATGTCACTCTCGATCTGGTCGGCGCCCAGTTGGGTATCGGCCAATTCGTGCCCGGCTGAGGGTACGCACACGACCGCGGTAGAACTGGTGACGTAGGACAGCCAGTCAAGCCCCTGGGGAACCGAGCCGCCTGTAGTATCCAAACCGCCGAACGCCGCTCGGATTTGGGTCGCATAGGAGAGTACAGGCGGATAGGTGTCCGACAGGACGCTGTCGTGGTGCAACTGATTCGCGTTTCGGGTGGAGCCTTGGATGTCCTCGGAGCACGGACCATTTGCCCTGCCACTGACCTTGCCCGTGTACGCGGGATCCACGAAGTTCTCTGCGTTGGTTAGGCCGAAAGACTCGTTCTGCGACCCGGTCCCGCAGATTGCACAGGCTGTATACTTGCCCGGACTCGAGCAGCCGTAATCCATCCGCGAGAATTCCGGGCCGCTGGTTGCCTCCGCCAGGGTCAAAATCGAACTGAGCCCGTACTGCGCCAGAGCATAGGCAAGGGCGACGGAACCGGCGCTATTGCCGGTGGCGCACAGCGGAGTACCCGAGGTCAGCACATTCTGGTACACCCACTGCATGGCGGTTGCGGGCAGACACGCGAGCGAGATCGGACCGTTGCCGTCCGATGCGGGGCCGGTCAGCCATCCTGCCGTCGGGTTGTCAAAAGCGATCTGGGCCGCCGTATAGCCTGCGCCCACCAGCGTATTAATCAGCGATGTCCCATAGGCGAAGTAGGTGTCGTAGTAGTAAATGCCGCCGCCACCGGTTATGAAAATGACTGTTCCGAGAGATCGTCCTGAGGGTTGGGTCACCTTCACTGTGGCATCGTACGGCGAGTAGGCCTTGACGTTTGGGCAGGAAACGTTCAACCCCCAGCAATTCCCTGCGACGCCTTTGGGATCAGCAGTGCAACTGGACAACTCGGTGCCGGTGGCGGTCCCAAGTGTGAAGTTGCTTTGTACAGCGTGAAGGCGTGGGGTACTGAGAATGAAAGCCGCAACTGCTATAAATAGACCTGCGAGGAATCGGCCTTGAAGGTTCGGCATGCTACTCCTTTCGTTTTGTAATGGGAGGCAATTATAGGCGGGCAGGTCGTTAAAGCGCCAGTAGAAACCGGTGTTCCGCCTTACCAAATCGGCTATAAGTCGGGACGCTATGAGCGGCCGCCGGGAGTTCTGGATCACGACGGCCCGACGGCCACTCCCAAGGCGATTTCGCACTATTCCTTCGCACCGGCGTTTTCGAGCACCGAGCGGAGATAGGGATAATCGCGAGCCTGCACCAAAGCTGTCTTGCCTGACTTGTCCTTGACGTTGGGATCGGCGCCGGCGCCGAGCAGCAGCGTTGCGGTCGCGGCATCGCCAAAGTCGACGGTCGAAGCGTAAAGCAAGGGCGTGTAGCCGAACCGGTCCACCGCGTTCACGTCGGCACCGGCCGCGATCAGCGCTTGGGCAGCCTCGGCACGGTGAGCCAGCACTGCCCAGTGCAGCGGGGTCATGCCATCCTTGTCTCTCTCGTGGATGTCCGCTCCACCGGCCACCAGGGCCGTGACCGACGCCGGATATCCGAAGGTCGCGGCGGCAAGCAGCGGGCTGGTCGGAAAGAGCCCGATCACGCTCATCCTGTGGTTGGGATCGGCGCCTTTTCCGAGCAGCAAAGAGATGTTCTCGGTGTCGCCCACCTCGGCGGCAAAGATCAGCGCCGAGGCGTCGAACAATACGCCGTTGCCGGGACGCGCCTCCGCGCCGCGCGCCAACAGCATTTTCATCGATTCGGACGAGCCGAGATAAGTTGCGTCCACCATCAGCGCAGTGAATCCGCTCTTTGCCTTGGCGCGCACGTCGGCGCCGCGATCGACCAGCAACTTCATCTTCTCGGCGTCAGGCGCGGCCATCATGAGGAGCGTCGTCCCTTCGGCGCTCTTGCTGTTGGCATCGAGGCCCGCATCGAGGGCCGCTTTCAGGTCCGCCGTTTTGCCGAACAGCGCGGTTTCCATCCAGGGTTCGATGCCCTTGGGCTCAAGCGCGGTGAGCACCGGCGGAGCGGCAGGAGAGGCCACTTTCGGCAGCGCCAGCATCAGGGCCATGGCCGCCATGCAGGTGCCGGCCGTCGAGATGTACTGGTCGTGCGCATAGGGAAAGCTGCTTTCAAAATACGGTGGGCTGACTGGCGCTGGCGAAACCTGGCGCGTGTGGACGTGCCACGACCCGTCTGACTCCTGGGTGGCCAAGAGATACCGTAAGCCCTTCTGCCAGGTGGGATCGGTGACCGCAACGCCGCCGCCTTCGTTCAGTGCTACCAGCGCTTCGCCCGTGGAATACGCGTCGGACTGCAGGTGAGGAATCTCGGCCCATCCGCCGTCGGGCCGCTCGAGAGCCAGCAGATCGGCGGCGGCGCGCTTTATCTCGCCGGCGCTTGCTCCAGTCCAGTAGAGGCCCAGGAGCCGGGAGGTCGATTCTTCCGTGGATTGGGGTTCGGCAGCGAGCAGCCACGCTCGGGCGCGCGCCAGGCGCTGGTCGGTCTCCTGGTGAGCTTTCGGGGGCATGTACAACTGGATCGCGCGTGCGGCCACGGCCGTGGCCGTGATGAGGCTGTAGGACTGCGGAGGCCGCGCATCGATTGTAGGCCAGTGCCCATCCGCGCGCTGCCAGTTGGCGAGGCGGCGAGCGTAGGTCTCGCTAACGAGATTGGGCCGCACTCCGGCCGCGTGCGCCGCAATCAACGCCCAACCGTCGGAGGCCGCCGGATCGATGATGTTCGAGCCCTGCACCGCCACGTCAATGGACACAAAATTTGGATTCGTCAGCAGGCCCTTGGCCGTCACCTGGCCAGCCAGCGCCTCATCGAACTTGATCCCGTGCTCGCGTGCCGACTGCCAGGCCATCACGGGAAAAGCGTGATCGTGGCACGAAAAGCAGACCATGAACTTGTAAAATCCGGCCGTGCCCTGACCCGTGATGGCCATGGCGCGGGTCACAGCGGATCGAATCTGCTCCGGCGACGCATTCTGCGCGTGGAGCGCGGGAACGAGCAGAAGAAGCACTGGAATTACGAACTTTCCGAGCAGGGTCCGGCAACGCATCCTCTTCTCCTTGCGTGCGGATTCACCGCACAGCGAGCGGCAACGGGTGTGGTCGTGTCAAATCCGATGAACCGAGGTGCGCGTCCGTGCTGATCGCGCATGCGCCAGTATATACCTGGTGCTGCCTGCGGCGAAATTATTGTACTCGATTCATTATCCAAATCCTAAACTAAGCTGCGCGAACACTTGCATCCGCGGGGCTTGGCCAGCTTGGTCCGCAGGACTTAGCCGATGCGAGAAACCGTCAACTCGGATTGTGGCGGGGGCGGTGCGCCTCTCAATCCCGCCTACCATCATTCTACAGGCTGAGTAAGTAGTCGTGTAGTCTGCATCACACACCAAGATTTACTTCGAGGTGCGAGCAGTGGGTCACAGCCAGGTGTTCGCCTTATAGCGCCGATACTCGTCTCCGAATGCCTGTTCGAGGACCTGCGCCTCCTTTCTGGCCCGGAAGTACTGGTAAATCGGATACATCACTAGAAAAACGACCAACGGTGCCGGTTGTCCCCAGGCAATGAACAGACCCCCGTAAGCAACGCCGCCAAAGAGGTACACGGGATTTCGGAATTTCGAGTAGATGCCCGAAGTCACCAAGGCCTTGGCTTTGGGAAGGACGGCAAAGGAAGTTCCGAGCTGAAGGCGAGCCGTAAACCAGAGCGCGGTTCCGATGGCGGTCAGGGCCATGCCCACGACGTGATGCACGTCCCACGCCCAGGCGTACTTCACGACCGCGACTGCAAAGGCCAGGATCAGAGGCAGGTCAAACCAGAGCAGCCATTTCATACAGGAATGTCCATCCGAGTCTTGTGTTTCCAAATCATCGCGAGGCTAGCTCGGTTGTCAGTTCGGAATCCGCCGCCTCAGCTCGTCGAAAAAGTTCAGCAGCATGGTGACATGTACTGAGCCTACCGCGCTGGGTACGGCCTGGGGCAGGGTAAGCACCAGGAACCGTTTCCCGTCCGGCGCCAGGTCCAGGTTTGAGGTTCCCGGGTAGAAGAGCTGCTCCTCCGACCATAGCCGCGGCGTCCCGGGGATGAATGATCCGCCCTCGATCGAGTAATCCATCACCATAATGTGATTGTCCGCGGTCTCGTAGAATAGCTGGCGGCCGTCAGGCGCCCAAATGGCATACAGGCCTCCGTCCGACGAAATCTGCCATTTGCCTCCGTTCGCATCCGGAAAAGGGCGGACGTAAATTTCGGTAGTTCCCGATTCGTCCGAACGGTAAGCAATCCAGCGGCCGTCGGGAGAGAACCGCGGCACAAGTTCTTCGGCCGGCGTGCTCAGGAACGGTTCGGGCTTGCCCGGCTTGGGGTGATCAGGATCCGTCAGATCGAGCGGCAGCGTCCAAAGATCATAACCGGTTTGGGCGCCAATTTCGAAATACGCCAGCCGGCGGCCGTCGGAGGAAAAGGACCATGGAACCAAAACGTTCGTGCTCTCGAGCAGCTTCTGCGGCTCTCCCGCCCCGTCGCTGCGCTCCCAGGAAATGCTGAACTCCTTCCCCGTGGTCCGGAAGGCAAGATGCCTCCCGTCCGGCGACCATACCGGCACCAGGGAGAGGCCGTCGAACGTCAATCGCGTGGTGGTGTGCCGTTCCAGGTCATAAACGTAACTATCCGAACTCTCGCCGACGAACGCCACCTTGCGCCCATCGGGCGAAAGGCGCGGCGTTGCGTAAGCGCCGAGTGCGGCGAGGACCGGTTGCCTCTTGCCGGACCCATCCAACCAACTCATCTGCCACGCTTGGGCCGCACTCTTGCCGGCCGCATATACGAATATCCCCGAAGCGGAGAAATCAAACCGCCCCGCCCCAGAGGTCGGGTTGGCTGCCACGTCATCCAGCAGAGGTACGGGTGCACCGCGCACTTCAAGGCGCTCCGGGTCGAAGCGGACGCCAAACAGCACCCCCTGGTGCACAAAGACCAGATGACCGCCGGGCAGGTACCGGCCGTAAAACCCGCCGCGCTGGACGATTTTGATTTGGCCAGTTTTCAGCGAAAGGGCCTCGATGTTGGCGCCGTCCTCTGCCGTGGAGTTGGCGGAAGCTGTGAACAGGACAGCGCGCGCGCCCGGCAAGACCTGTGGCCAGCGGTGGGTGATCTCGCCCGGCGCCAGCTTGGTGAGTTGTTGCAGCGGGCCGCCGCCAGCGGACACCCGCGAAAGACCGGTCAGGAGTCCGGCCGCCACGACGATGGTTCCATCGTCGCCCCAACTGGCGCCGGTCTCGTTAGCCGTGGTACCGCACAGAGTGTCCGGCGCGCCGCCCTGGACCGAGATTTTTTTGAGTTGGCCATCAGCGAAGAACCCGATCCATTGGCTATCCGGAGAGAAGAAGGGGTTGCTTCCATGCTCCGTTCCCGGCAGCAGCCTGACCTGAGATTGGTCGAGAGGAAGGATGGCGAGTTGCGGCGTGTTGTTAGGACCGCGTACGGGAAACACCAGCCACCGGCCGTCCGGGGAAACAGCGGTGGTCACATTGGGCCCATGCACCGCCTCCGGGCCCAGATCGACGCTCAGCCGGATAAGCGGGTGATCCGTGGGCCGGGTGGCGCGCCAGAGCGCCAGGCCGAGAACGACGGCCGCCAGGGCCGCCACCGCCGTCGCGGCCCAAGGCAGGGCGCGACGCAGCCGCGACTCTTGCGGCTGAGCGGGTCCGGAGCGGGGAGAGTCGAACCGCGGCTGCACCACCGTGGCCCCGGCGGCGGCCTGCGGGAAGGCAGGCGCTGATCCCGGCGCGACATCAACCGAAAGCGCCTCTTCAACTGCAATCCGCGCCTCACCGATGTCGCGCAGGCGCTGCTTTGGATCCTTGGTCAGACATCGGCGCAACAACTGGCCGATGCGCGGCGGCGTGTCTGTTGGTAGTCTCTCCCAATCCGGCTCTCTGGTGATGACGGCCGCCAGGGTGTCAGAAACCGTCTCGCCGCTGAAGGGCTGCCGTCCGGTCAGCATTTCGAGCAAGACCACTCCAAAGGCCCAGATGTCGGCGCGCCGGTCCACGGGCTTACCGCGCGCCTGCTCGGGCGCCATATAGGCGGCCGTGCCCATGATCATGCCTGCCTGCGTCGCCTGGGCGGTCAGTGTCGGTGAGCTCGAGGGATCGCCGGGCGGCGTGTTGTTCTCCGTGGCCTTCGCCAGCCCGAAATCCAGAACCTTTGCCGTGCCTTCGGGAGTGATTTTGACATTGGCCGGCTTCAGGTCGCGGTGAATGACGCCGCGCTCGTGAGCGTACTCGAGCGCCTCGGCGATCTGTTTGGCAAGGTGGAGGGATTCGTCCAACGGCAGCGGCGATATTCTCATCGCCGCCTTCGCCGGGGCAGGAGCCGGTGGATTCCCGCTGGCGACGGAATGACCTGAAATCCCGGGCGACGCCCCGGATAATCGCTCCGCCAGCGTCGGCCCTTCGACGAGTTCCATGACAAGGGCGCGCACACCGCCCGACTGTTCCAGGCCGTAAATGGCGGCAATGTTGGGATGGTTCAGCGACGCGAGCACCTGCGCCTCGCGCTGGAAGCGCGCCATGCGGTCCGCATCCTGGGCAACCGCTTCGGGGAGGAACTTCAGGGCAACTTCGCGGCCGAGCCTCGTGTCCGTGGCGCGGTAAACCTCACCCATTCCACCCTTGCCGATGGCGGCGGTGATCCGATAGTGCGAGAGCGTATGACCGACCAGGCGAGCCCCCCTTGAGCAGGACCGTTGCTGACTGTGGTTGTGTCGCTGACGAGCGCAGGGCCTATTCTACATCAATTCGGCAACGGCAAACCCTCATCGCCTGAGGTACTCGGGAGCCCGCCTAATGGTGCGCCGGTGCGGTCCAGGCAGCCCGGAATCCGGGCCTTGTCCCTGGGGCCCATAAGGGGCGCCCGCAGCGAGTGCGAATTCTGTTAACGCTGACACTTCTCCGGCGTCTACTTCCCTGACATCGTGTGTTCGGACGCTGAACGTGGCGAGCGACATTGACTTCCCGGCTGCAATCATGGAACGTCGGACGGTGAGCGCCTGGAGCGCGGATTCCGGCGACGAGCCGGTCCCTGATGCCGCACTGGTCCGTGCTGCGCGCGATGGTGACCGCGAGGCTTTCGGCGAGCTTTACGACCGGTATGCCCGCCTGGTCCACGGCATTCTGCTGGCGCGGGTGCCCTACCGCGCGGTGGATGATCTCGTACAGGACGTCTTTCTGCTGGCGCTCGGCCGGCTGCGGTCCCTGCGTCTTGCGCCTCGCTTCGGCGCCTGGATTTGCACCATAGCGCGCAATCGCGCCCACGACTATCACCGGCGGTCGCGCGACACCGTCGAGTTGAGCGATGACTTGAATGCCAGCGGCGACGCCTCGACCGGAGGATTCCACCCGATTCGGGCATCCGTCACGGCGGGCGGGCCCGCGGTGGACGCCGAAGCCGCCGCGGCCCTGGCCGCGATTCACAGCCTGTCCGAGGCGTATCGAGAGACGCTGATTCTGCGGCTGGTGGAAGGCATGACGGGCCCTGAGATCGCCGCACGCACCGGACTCACGCCGGGCTCGGTTCGGGTGAATCTGCATCGGGGGATGCAGCAGTTGCGGGAGAAGCTGGGGCAGGGGTTGGGAGTCAGGGGCTAGTGGTCCGCGGCCCCAGATGGGCCCCCGGTTCGCGCAGGGTGCAGGGGCGGTTCGCGAACCGCCCCTATGGTAGCTGCGAGTGGTGAGGTGATGAACAGGAAAGACAATTCGGATTATTTGTGGGACGGGTCGGGCGAACCTGATCCCGAGATCCAGAGGCTGGAGTCGGTACTCGGCAAGCTTCGTCATCAGGGAGCGCGGCCGGTGTTTCCGAAGACCGTAGCGGCGGTGCCGTGGTGGCCTGGCTTCCGCCTGGGCTGGCCGATGAGGCTCGCGGCCCTGTCCGGGGCGGCGATCGTGGCGCTGGTAGCGGTGGTGGCGGTCTGGTTTGTAGTCCACCGCAAGAACCAGAGCCGTGTACCAGTGCTGGGCGGCGCGTCTTCGGATTGGCAGGTGGCACGTCTCGGGGGTGCGCCGCGCGTTGGCGACCTCGCCATCGAGGATCAGACCGGAAGACTTGCGCCCGGCCAGACGCTGGTGACCGATAGCCGGTCGCGCGCCGAGATCACGGCGGAGGAAACAGGGGAGATCCAGGTCGATCCTGACACGCGTCTGCGCGTGGTGGAGTCCGGTGCGGAGCGGAAGCGGCTCGCGCTCGATCGCGGAATAATCCACGCTTTCATCTGGGCGCCGCCCGGCGAATTCATGGTCGATACGCCTTCGGCCACCGCCGTGGATATGGGCTGCGCCTACACGCTGCAGGTCGATGACTCGGGCGCCGGTTTGCTGCGCACCACGCTCGGCTGGGTGGGATTCCGGCTCGACGGCCATGACGCCTTCATTCCCGCGGGCGCAGTCTGCGCCACGCGGCCGGGGATCGGGCCGGGCACGCCGTGCTTCGAGGATGCGCCGCCGGCCTTCCGTGCGGCACTCACCCAATTCGATTTTGGGCCGGTAGATCAGCGCGCCTCGGCCCTGAATACGATCCTCGCCGATGCCCGCAAGCGGGACGCACTCACGCTGTGGCATCTGCTGGTGCGCGTGGACGGCAAAGAACGCACGCGCGTTTACGACCGGCTGGCGCAACTCGTCGCTCCGCCGCCCGCCGTGACCCGCGCCGGGATCATGAGGCTCGATCCGACCATGCTGGATCTGTGGTGGAACGAGCTTGGCCTCGGCGACGTGTCGCTCTGGCGCACCTTCGAGCGCTCGTGGCCTGAGTCTGGCGATCGAACCAATAAGAACTACAGGTAGCCCAGGTATCCGCGCCCGCGACCTGCGCGCCGCCGACAGTCGGGCTACAGCCCACGATGAAGATTCACCACAAAGAACACAGAGGGCACAGAGACTGGACCTCCGCGGACTCTCTGTAGCGTCTGGCTCTCTGTGGTTCTCTGTGACCTCCGTGGTGAGACTAGTGTCAGTTCGTGCGGCTCTCGTGGTTAACACTGCCCACCCTCGCTGCGTCTTGCCACTGCGAAGGGCAACGTCACGAAGTCGGAGTAGGGATCATGGTCACCCATAACCCCCTCCACAGATCCGGACGAGCGGGTTTCCCGCATCCGGCTCTTGCCTCAGGTGATGACGCCCATGCGGCGCAAGGGATAGTTATGGGAGATG
>DASYZG010000123.1:0-99851 GCA_035946575.1 Terriglobia bacterium
AGAAAATCCAGCGTTTCGAGGTCGAGCACGTAGGCGGGATGAGGGTTGGCGCTGAACAGGATTTGCGCGCGCTCTCTCGACAGGTGAACCTGCCTTCGCAGCACGCCCACCCAGGCCAGTACGCCCAGCGTGATCACCGCCAGCAGAGCGAGGCTGGCCAGCGTGTTGCGAAGGGTCCACCACGAAGGACGCGCCAGGACGGCAAGTTCTGACGGAGAATCGAGCAGGATGTCGAAACCCGTCGGAACCCGGTCCCGATCCGCGGTCACCGAGCACACCCCGGTCACGCGCACACGGCTGCCGGGCGGCAGGCCGGGCCAGCCCTTCCGCACTTTACTCCGGTCGATCCGGGTCTCGAAGAGCACGCCCCCATCGTCCAGCACCAGCTCCTGATCGGTCTCGCTGCGCCTCTCCTCCCGCAGCGTCCCCTCCAGGCTCACACGCGTGGCATCGAGCGCCCTTGCCAGCACATCTTTTGCCCCCACGCTTATTGCCCCGGGAAGCGGCGCGGACCCGATCGGCCGGATCAGGGGGTGCTGCAGTACCGGCGTGTAGTCGCCGATGTCCGCAAAGCCGACCACGTCCAGGCGCTGCCCGGGCGTCAGCGTCGCGCCTTGAGGGCCGGGTATGAACAAGCCCTGAGCGCCGCTCTGGATGAAGAGACCCTTGGGCCGCTGCAGCGTGACCGTCCCCTGCACGCGAATCCGATGCTCGGTATCGCCTTGCGGTGTGAAAATCATGAGGTTGCTCAAGGGGCGCACCGGAAGCCGGAAAGGATCAAGGGGAGGCCTGTCGAGAACGCTCACCTGGGCCGCGCCCGGGACGGCGAGCTGCACCCCGGTGAGTTGCTTCTTCTGGTTGTAAATCCCCCCGCAGACCCCCCGCAGCCGCACCTTGGCATCGACGAGCCGGGCAGGGGTGAGAGTCTCCGGATTCAGAATCGTCGCGCTCAGGTGACCCCCGCCGCCCACAACGTCCAGGGTGATGCGGTTCGCGAGCAAGGTGGCATTTCTCACCACTCCCTCAAACTGGACAAACTGGCTGTCTTCTCGGGTCGACATCAGAGCGTCAAAGCTCGCCGGTCGAGGCTCGGGCAGGGCAGCATGGCCCAGGCTCTTGTAGTGCGGCTTGCCGATCTGGGGAGCGAAGTCGAGGTCTTCGCTGATGCCGTCGATCTCCAGCAAGTCGCCGGGAGCGAAGGCCGTCTTGAGGCCGGGATCGTCGATGTAGATCCCTGCTGTGCCATCCTGGACGAAGAAATCCTGCTGGGCCGGATCGCAATAGGTGACTACGGCCCGGATATGCACCGGGTAGCCTCGATTGGCTTCATCCGGGGAAAGTACGCGCACCTGCTGTGCTGAGGTCAGCGTGGTCAGCGAGCTAGGCTTCTGCGTCTGGGCCCAGCCCCGGCCGGCCTGAAGCAGCAGAACTCCCGCAGCCGCTATCGCGAGTCCTGCATTCGATCGCTTTGTGAAGCTCCGCGGCATCCCCGCTCCTGACCAGCCCTGTGCAAGCCTTTTAAATAGAGTCACTAAACGCGTACACGCCGGCGCTCCTGGCGTAACTGATTTCGAACGGCTTATCGGGGCCGCGCGGCGAAGTTGATGCCGCCATGCCAGGCCGATCCGGTCAACCGCTAGTAACATAGGGGATAATCACCATGGATTCACCGGCTTGCGGGCGCGGGCGCTCGCTGCCTTGCTACAACTGACTAGCCCCGTTAACTTTGCAAGCAAGAAAAGTGCCGAACAGAAGATGCACGGTTTTAGCCCGGTGTGCGAAGCTCAGAACTTCGAAGTCGGGGCAGGATTGAAAGGAAGAGATGGGACGAGCGCGGCGGGAGTCAGGAAGCGTAGCCTCCCAACCTGGACATGTGTCGGGTGACCGCGATCTTATTCGCTACGTGGGAGAGCCGGTCGATGATGAGCCGGACGGCTTGATCGGTCTTCTTGCCGGTGAACAGGGCGGCTTCGAGCCGGGCGTCTTTGAAGCCGCCGGCCTTGAGCGCGTGCGCCAGATCGATCGCTTTGGCGCTGAATCTTGCTTTGTACTCGGAGTGGATTCTGCGCTGCCGTTCAGCAGCCGCCCGACGCTCGATCTTGCTCGGAACCTCACCCTGCCGCAGCGGAAACACGGCGTGACTGGCGACGTTCACCCTGCGGGGAGACGCGTGAGGCGCCAGTTCGTCGAGGAAGGAGATCATTTCCTCCCGCAGCGCCGATACCTGCGAGTCGAGCGTTGGCTCCTCATCATCAATCTTCCTCTGGCCGCCGCCGGAGTCCGGTAGCGCGTCCTTCGAGGCGCGAGCGCTTCGGAGGCGGCGGGGCCGCAGGAACTCGCGCGCCGCCATGACCAGGATCGCAGCGGCCGCGGCGTACGCGGTCCACGTGATCCAGACGCTGTCTGCGAACCAATCGGTTCCCGGGGCCGCCGCTATCGTCACAGTGCGTGCCTCGAGGATGAACTCACCCGCCCAAACAGGATGTTCGACCCCATCCTTCCCGGCAAAACTGGATCCTGCGGCCGGCCGGCAGCCTTGGGTTCGAGCGGTTCTTGAGAAACGGGCCGCAGCATGGAATCGTTCAGAGCATCCAGCCGGGCCTCCACGAAGAGCCGGTACATCCTCAGTTTGGCGCGAGCGCGGAGGCTGCCGATCGCAGCTCCGATCGCCACACCCGAAAGAAAAATCAAAACCGCGTGGGCTAACACTGTCGTTCCTTTCTCGCTTCAGGCCACACGCCGCTGCTCGCGGATTTCTCCCGCCAGCACCCCGATATCGAGGCTTTCGATCAACCGGTGCAGGTAGGGCCGGGCGAGCTGCAGACTTCGCGCCGCCTCCGACTTGTTACCGCGGCACACGCGCAGCGTGCGCATGATCAGCCGACGTTTGAATTCGCGGACTTCGGTTTCGTAGTCCGTCTCCCCCACCGCCCGCAGTTGCTCCGGGCCGGATACCTGCTCGGGGAGGTGCTCGATTCCCACTGTTGAAGTTTCCGCGAGCGCCACCGCACGCTGGATTACATTCTCGAGTTCGCGAACGTTTCCGGGCCAGGCGTATTCGGCGAGCGCCCAAAGCGCGTCGGGCGAGAAGCGGAGGGCGGGTTTGCCGAAGCTCGACGCGAATCGCCCCAAGAAATGCTGGGAGAGGTCCGCGATGTCGCCGCGACGGTCGCGCAGCCCCGGCATGCGAAGCTGCATCACGTTGAGGCGGTAGAGCAGGTCCTGCCGGAAGGTGCCCTGCTGGACCATGGCTTCCAGGTCGCGGTGCGTGGCGGCGATCAGCCGGATGTTCACCGAGAGGGTGCCGGTGCCTCCCAGGCGATGGAAGGTGCGCTCCTGCAGCACGCGCAGCAGCCTCGCCTGCAACGCCAGCGGCAGGTCGCCGATTTCGTCGAGGAACAGCGTACCGCCATCGGCCGTCTCGAAGCGGCCGCGGCGCAGGCCGTCGGCGCCGGTGAAGGCGCCGCGCTCGTGTCCGAACAGCTCGTCGTCGATGAGCGTGTCGGGGAGATTGGCGCAGGAGAAGGCGACAAAGGGACCCTTGGCTCGCGGACTGTGGTCGTGGATGGCTCGCGCGAGCAATTCCTTGCCCGTCCCGGTTTCACCGGTGATCAAGGCTGTAACGTCGCAGGGAGCGACCTTGCGAGCCAGAGTGAAGACCTCGGCCATGGCCGGGGCATTGCCGATGAGCTTGCCGAACTTGGCTGCGGGAACTTGCTCGATGGGTAATTCCGTGTCCTGTACTGTGAGGTCTGGCATCGCCGTCCTTTGAGACTTGCCGCGCTTGGGCGGGCACGGCAGGGGTAGATTCGAACCGAATATGAGCACCCTGGGTATCTGCTTCGAAATGTGACTTGCTGATCACGAGGGCGTTCACTATGCAGTACTGATGCCACCATGGTTGAGTAACTTCTAAGTTACTGAGTTCAGGACGAAAAGCCCCCCAGATAACGTAATGTTTGGGGATGGTCTGGGTGCAGTGACGATGACGCGATTTCGTCACGTGACGAAATCTGGTCAGTATACAATTGTTTATAGGGTGTTCACAGATGTGTAATACCCTCTGTTCGCTGACCCGAAACCGTTACCGCACGACGTGGCGACACGCCCGAGCCCGGACAGCGAGCAACCAGCCAGGCAGGGCAATTACGAGTCTCCGACCCGGCGTCGGATCCGGCGAGATCAGCCGGACCTCATCCCGGCGCGGCCTCTCGTTCACCCGTGCTCCTCGTGATCGAATTCATTCGAGGGCAAATTCGCGAGCAGTTAACTCATCACCCGCAGAAGCACCCGCTGCCGGCTGAGCTTCTCAGACAGGGTTTCTGCGATACGAAGATTCTCCTATAATGGTGCTTGATCCGGACTGATGATGGAGACTCCCGATGCGAGCGCACCCTGCGAAGCTGAGTAGTATTCGGATTATCGGGTTTCTGCTGTTGCGCGAACCCTTGTTGGCGGCGTCGCCCGTCTCGATAACACCCGCCCAACCTAAACAGGGTACGGACCTGTCCATCGCCACGAACCCCCGGCCCCGGCTCGCGGCAAGCTGTCGTAACAGCCGGGTACTGCCACCTGGCTGGCGAAGCCGCCCGCGCTATTGGTCAAAAGCTGGCAGAGATCAACAGACTGCTGTCCGCGTAAACCGCGACGCGGCGCTAATAGCCTTCAGTTCCCTTGCCAGCAGGACCGGATTCGCCAGCAGTTCGTAAACGCCTTTAAAGAACTTCGGGCGTTCCCGGGGCGACAATGCCTTACCGATCAGCCAGCCGCGCCCTCGTCGTCCCGAGGAGCTCGGAGTCAAAGAAACCTGCCTTATCTGTCACTTGTCACTTGCCATCCGCTCCAGGCGGCTGACGATCGAGCCGATTACGAATGTGATGCTAGTTCCAATTGCGACGTACCATGTCCAGGCGATGCGCGTGTCGAAGATCACGGTCCCAAGCGTGGCGAGTCCGGCGAGAGCGCCGATCAACGCCCCTCTCGGCGTGGTGCGGCGTGTAAGCGCGCCGAGGAGGAAAATCCCGAGCATGCTCCCGTACGGCACCGAGGCAATGGTCAAGGCCAGTTCGAGGACGCTTTCGTGCAGATGCGATGCCGCCAGGGCGATCGCGATGAGGACGGCGCCCCAGGCGAGCGTCAGCAGGCGCGACATTCGAAGATAATGGCGCTCGTCGGCGCCGGGCCGCAGGAAGGGCTTGTAGAAGTCAACCACCGAGCTCGACGAAAGTGCATTGAGCGCGGCGCTCAGATTGGCCATGCCGGCGGCGAGAATGGCGGCGGTGAGGAGTCCCGAGAGGATTACCGGCAGGCGCGTGACCACGAAGGTGGGAAAGATGGCGTCGGGGCGGCTGAAACCCGCTTGCGACGGGAACTCGCGGTAATACGCGAACAGCGCGGTCCCCATCAGCAGGAAGAGAGCGAACTGGCCGAGGATCACCAAGCCGCTCGAGAGCAGCGCGGCCTGGCTTTGCCGTTTGCTGCGCGCCGCCAGCAGGCGCTGGACGATCAGCTGATCGGTGCCGTGGCTGGCGCTGGTGAGAAACGTTCCGCCCACCAGTCCCGACCAGAACAGGTAAGGCTCGTGCAGGTTGAAATGAAAATCGAACACGCGCAGCTTATCACCGCCTGCGACCGCGACGGCGTGGACGTGCGCCCACCCGCCCGGAATCGCATGCAAGGCCACGAAGAGCGCGACGGCGGTTCCGCAGATATAGATGGCAAGCTGAATCACATCCGTCCAGATGACAGCCTTGAGTCCGCCCTCGAAGGTGTAGAGCAGGGTGAGCAGGGTGACCACCACGACCGCCGTCAGGACACCGTTGTGAAACATCACCTGGACCATGACCGACATGGCGAAGACGCGGACCCCTTCAGCGAGCGCGCGCATGGAGAGAAACAGGGCAGCGGTGAAGAGCCTGAGCCCGTGCCCGAATCTGCGCTCGACGAATTGATAGGCGGTGAACAACTCGCCCGAGAAGTAGCGCGGGATCAGGACGAAGCTCACGACCACGCGGGCGACAAGATATCCGAATACGAGCTGGAGGAATCCGAAATTCGAGCGGTAGGCGATGCCGGGCGTGCTGATGATCGTCAGAATGCTGGTTTCCGCGGAGACCACGGAAAGCGCGAGCGCCCACCAGGGAAGCTGGCGGCCGCCGAGAAAGTAATCCGAAAGCGTGCGCTGGCTTTTGCGGAAGTGGATGCCAAACCAGGTGATTCCAAGCAGGTAGGCAACCACGATGGCGAGGTCGATGGGACGGAGAGCCAAGCATGCTCCTTAGGGAAGCGTCGCGCGGCGAGTCTAGCGGATGACGCTGAAGGTGGTCAAGGCGCGAAACCTGGGAGACTTCCGAGTTCGCTCGACAAACGCCGGATTAGGAGTCAGCAGGTCTGCCGCCCGGTTTGCATCGGTGTTTCAGTCCGCGGGCAGGGAAGGGTCCACTCTCGGCGGGCGCGGGACGGAAAAAAGAGATTCCCTCGGTTGCGAAATCAACATCTAACCGGGCGAATTGTGTATGCTAGAGAGGAGGGCGCCAGATTCTGCTTGAAAAGTTCGGGAAGTCCTGATATCTCAGTTGCGGCACTTTTCGCAAGTGTTTGGGTCGGGGAAAGCGTGCCGCACCAGTGGCTGGCCCGGAACCGGTTTCAGGTCCGTTGCGGCCCACATCCTACAATTGCTGAGGTCACGAAGAAGATGCGAATGCGGATCAATATACTCTTGAGCCTGGCGGTTCTCGCCGCCTGGGCGTTCAGTGGAGCTGTGGCCCGCGCGGCGGTTCCCGGCGCAGCCCCGCTGGGCAGGGGACAGGCGGCCCAGGCACCGGCCAAAGGGCCACAGTGGAAGACGCGCGAGGAATACGACGCCTACCAGGCGATGGCGAAAGAAACCGATCCACACAAGAAGATCACCGCCGCAGAAGCGGTGATTGCGAAGTATCCCAATTCCGACTTCAAAGACATCGCGTACGTCCAGGAAGTGACCGCCTACCAGCAGCTCGGGGAATCGCAGCAGGCGATTGCCGCTGCCAAGAAGGCGCTGGGTGCGAACCCCGACAATCTCGACGCGCTCACCTACCTGTGTTTTGCCTTCCCATTCGTCTACAACGCCAAGGCTGCAGGCTCCTCTTCGCAACTGGATGAAACCGACCAGTACGCCAAGCACGGCTTGGAGGTGCTGGGCAAACTGCAGAAGCCGGCGCAGGTCTCGGACGAGCAGTTCACGAGTTACGTGAAGGCCAAACGGGCGATCTTCAACAACGCGGTCGGATTCGTAGCCCTGCAGAAGAAGGATTATGCGGCATCCATGGCGGCGCTGAAAGCCGCCATGCAGGATAATCCCACCGACCCCCTCACCTTCTCGATGCTTGGTCAGGACTATCTCTACTCGAATCCGCCCGACTACGACAACGCCATCTGGAACCTGGCGCGTTCCGTGGCCCTGGCGCAGGCAGCCAACAGTCCGAATGCCGCCGCCCTGCAGAAGTTCTACGACCAGGTTTATACGAATCGTCACGGGTCAAATGCCGGCGAGACCGATATTGTGACGCAGGCAAAAGCGTCCCCCACGCCGCCGGCCGATTTCAAAGTGGCGCCCGCGCCGAAGCACGCGGCGACCGGGAATGCCTTCATTGACGCGTTTTACAACTACGAGGATAGTTTGAAGGTTGGCGGCGACACGGCGCAGGCGGCCTGGGCGCAGATCAAGGGTCAGCCGTTTGGCGGTCCGGGGGTCGTGGAGGGTGTTGATAAGCAGCCGGACGGCACGTTCCTGGTTCACGTCGCCATCACGGACCAATCCAAGGCGAGCGGCGCGACCGATGTCGATCTCAAGGACTCGCAGCCGGGTTGCGCCGATCTCTCCAAGGGCGACTTGGCTGCTTTCAAGGGAACGCTGGCCAGCTTCACGGCTACGCCCAACTTTGTCTTGACCCTTGACAACGCCACCATCGAGGACCAGTACCTGCAGGCCGCGGCGGACAAGAAGAAGGCGGAACAGCAAAAGGCGGCGCCGAGGCGTCGCACGCACCGGCCATCCGGTTCGCGATGATCCGGATCTCAGCGGCTGCTGCGGGGCGACGCTTCGCGGCGGCGGCCGCCAGTACGGTCAACGCCGGCCGCGCTTGCGCCGCCGGTCGTCGAGCTTGAAATCGTCGATCGTCCTGCTCAGGGTGTTGCGGTGGATGCCCAGTTCGCTGGCCGCTTTCAGGTGATTGCCGTTTGATTTTTCAAGCACGCGCGCGATGAATCGCTTCTCAAATTCCGCTACTGCGTCCTCGTAAGCGATTCCCTGGTCCACCATCTGGCGGACCAGTGCCTCTAATTGGTCTTTCAAAGTACCCCCGACGTGTCAAGAGCTATTTTGCTGGCGATTCGCCGTCGCGGACGTGTTTTTCGCTTCTGACGAACTGGCGTTGAACGTCTTCGAGGCCGGCTTGGAAGTGCTGGCGCAAATCGGAAGGCATCAGGGCGACCATAGTTCGAACGCTGCCCATCGCTACGGGACGAAGCTGCGACTTCTTAAGAGCATTGGGCGCGAGCGCGAAGGCCAGCATTACCATGATTACGATTGCGCACGCGATGAGCCCGCGGACCAGGCCGAAGACGAGGCCGAGCAGGCGATCCAGCCATCGGATACCGGCTTCCTTCACCAGCTTGGCTGCAATCGCGGAAATGACGGCGCCCGCAATGAGCACCAGGATGAACAGCGCGAGGAAGGCCACGCCGTAGGCCACGTCGGGCGAATGGATCCAGGCGCCGAGCGAGTGACCCAGTCCGTGATAGCCGGCCGCGGCCAGGGCCAGACCAACGACGAGCGATGCCAGTCCGATGAGGCCCCGCACAATACCCTCACTGGCGCCCGACAATACCGAGAAAAACACAATCGCTGCCAGCAGCCAGTCAAGCCAGTTCCAGAGGTGGACGTTTGTCATACGGTCAGCCTCGCGCTGGATTCAACGGCGATCCGGTCAGGCGCAGATACGCCTCGCGATATTTCTCGCTGGTCTTGCGGACAACCTCCGCAGGCAGCGGCGGCGGTGGCGGCTGTTTGTTCCAGCCCGTGGATTCCAGATAGTCGCGCACGAACTGCTTGTCATAAGAAGGCTGGGTTCGGCCGGGCTGATAGCTGTCGCGCGGCCAGAATCGCGAGGAGTCGGGCGTGAGGACCTCGTCAATGAGAATGATTTCGTCGCGGTATAGACCCCATTCAAACTTGGTGTCGGCGATGATAATTCCACGACCCTCGGCGTAATCGCGCGCCCTTTGATAAACGTTCAGACTGCGCCGCCGCAGTTCCTCGGCAGGTTCCTCGCCGATGGTCGCGACCATTTGTTCCCAGGTGATGTTCTGATCGTGCCCCGTCTCCGCCTTGGTCGAGGGCGTGAAGATCGGCGGGTCAATCTTCGATGACTCTTGCAACCCTGTGGGCAGCTTGATGCCGCAAACTGCTCCGGTGGCGCGGTAGTCCTTCCAACCGGAGCCGGAGAGATATCCGCGCACGATGCATTCGATGGGGAACGGACGTGCCTTCAAGACCAGCATGGAACGTCCCGCAAGCTGGTCCGCGTAAGGCGTGAACTCCCGCGGAAATTGTGCCAGGTCGGCGCTGATGAAGTGGCTCTTCACAGATTCCTTCATCAGGCCGAACCAGAAGCAGGAGAGCTGGGTGAGGACGCGGCCTTTGTCTGGGATTCCTTGCTCCATGACGACATCGAAGGCGGACAGTCGATCAGTGGCAACCACGAGCAGGCGGGCGGCGCCAGCCTCATAAACATCGCGGACCTTTCCACGCGAGAATAGTTTTACGGTCGGGAGTGAAGACTCCCGCAAGACAGATGATGTTGGTTGTGGTGTCACGAGTTTTTTCCTTGGACCGATGCTCATTCTAGTTGAACGAGCGGGATTGTCAATCGAAACGAAGGCGAAAGCGCAGAGAGCGCGTCGACCGGAAATCACGGCCTCATATTGGCGGTAAAAACCGAGAGTGGCGGCCTGTTAGAACGAAGCGGCAGCCGGGAGTTCAGCGCTGTGCGGCGTTTCGAAGCGGACCGAAACGAGCTTCGAGACGCCGGGCTCTTCCATGGTGACGCCGTAGATGAGTGGGCAGATCTCCATGGTGCGCTTGTTATGCGTCATGAGGATGAACTGCGTCGTCTGGCTCATGGCGCGGATCATACGGGTGAAGCGCTCCACATTGGAGTCGTCGAGCGGAGCATCGACTTCATCCAGAATGCAAAACGGGCTGGGCGTGTAATGGAAGATGGCAATGAGCAGCGCCAGCGCCACCAGGGCTTTCTCGCCTCCGGAAAGCAGGAGCACATTCTGCAGACGCTTGCCGGGCGGCTGGGCCACAAGATCGATGCCGCTCTCGGGATCCGACTCGTCGCTGAGGCGCATGGCCCCGACACCTCCGCCGAAAAGTGTCCGGAAGCTTTCGGCGAAGTGCGCATTGATAGCCTGAAACGCTTCCAGGAACTGCCGCCGCGAGACTTCGTCGATCTCGCGGATGGCCTGTGAGGTGTCCTCGATGGAAGCGAGCAGGTCCTGACGCTGCGTCTCAAGGAAGGTCAACCGCGTTTCGGCTTCCTGCAATTCCTCGAGCGCCATCATGTTGATCGGTCCCAAATTGGCGATGCGGCGCTTGAGATCGCGGACCTCATTCTCGGCCGTCTCCAGGGCTTCTCCCGCGAGCACCGATTCGGCCGGCAGTGCGGCGGTGAGATCTGCTGGATCCGCGTTGAGCTCTTCCCGGCACTGGGCAGCATGGTGGTTAAGGTCTGACTCGGCGCGCGCCAGGGCCACCTCGCACGCAGCCCGCTTTTCACGCTCTGCTTCCAGCCGAACGCGGGCGGACTCGACCAGGGGTCCGAGCTCATCGCGATCCTGACGGCTCTGCTGCGATCCCGCGGCCAGACCGGTCATCGAGAGCCTCGCCTGCGACCGCGTCGCTTCGACATTCTCCAGTTGCGTGCCGAGTCGGCGGGACTCCTCAGCGAGCGCCGTTTGTTCCTCTGCCCACGCTGCCATCTGCTGTTCGATTCGCGCCCGGCGAAGCTCCGTGACGTTCAGGCGGCTCTCCAGGTCGGTGCGCTCAGCCTCAGCCGCCTGACTGCGCTCTTCAAGAGCGCTACGACGCGCCTGGGCGTCGCCAAGTTCCTGCGCCAGGTGGTGGCTTTGACTGCGAAGCTGCCGAACAGATTCTCCCGTCGCGGCGATCTCAGCTTCTCGTTGCGCCTGCTCAACGGAGACTGCTCCCAGCTCGCGCGCAATCTCGGACTGACGCTGGCGCAGTCGGCGCCCCTCCTCCACGGCAGCCTGCCATTCTGTTTCCAACAGTTCCAGACGCCGCGCGCTCCGCCCGATAACCTGCTCGCTCTGACTGAGCCGCTCTGTCAGCCGCAGTGAATCTTTCTCGCTTTCTACCTGTGCTGCGCTCAGGTTCCGGGCTTGCTTTTCCAGTGCCGCGCGTTCGCTGACGACGGCAGCAAGCTCAGCGCGCGCCTTTTCGAGCTGCGGCTCCAGTTCCGTTACCCGGCGCTCCAAGTCTCGAAAGTCACGCCGCAACGCCAGCGGGCCAACGCTCGGGCCCTTGCCCCCGGAAACGAGCCGGTGATGGTAGTGCTCGCCCCGGGGTGTGAGGAAGTGATGTGCCGGATACTCGGATGCCAGGCGCTCGGCCGCACTTGCATCCTCGACCACATAAGCGTGCGTGAGCGAAGGCAGCACCGGGTCGCCATTCAGTCCGAGCCGGGCTTCGGCCTTGACAAGATCAGCCACGCGCGCCCTCACGCCGGGCATTGACGGGGTATCAAGCGCGCCATTTTCATGTCCGTGACCATTTGGGGTGAGCCGCTTCACAAAGAACGTGGAGCGGCCCGCGCCCTCCTGATGGAGGAGTTCGAGGCCGTATCGCGCGTCCTCATGGCGCTCCACGACAACGCAGTCAAGTTCCTGTTTCAGAAACTCCTCGACAACTTCTTCATATCCGGGTGTCACCTCGAGGAAGTCCGCCAGCACGCCGAGCGGCTTGAAGTCAACATGAGCGTTGCCGCTGCCGTTTCCATTTGCATGGCCGTTCTCAACGCTGGCTGAGCCTGCGAGCAGCCGCCGTACGCTCTCGGTGCTGTAAGCGTGGCGGGCCAGCGACTCTCCAAGGGCTTCGCGACGAGCGCGCGCCTGTGAGAGTTCCTCACGCCGGGCCTCAACCGTGGATTGTCCCGCAATCTCGGCCTGACGAACCTGCTCCACGCGGGCGGCCACATCCTGCATCGCCCCTGCGACAGTTCGCAGAGCGCCTTCAGCATTCTCATGCTCACGCCTGCAGGCTTCGAGTTCTTCCCTCAGGCGCAGATCTTCCGCGGAGGCTTCGCCGCGCTCTGATTCCAGGCGTGCAGCGCGACGGTCCATCAATGCCGCAGCTTCCTCATTCTGCACGTGCTGATTGCGCAGTTCCGCGCCCCTGGCGACGGTGCCAAGCAGCGCCTGACGGCATAAGTCGAGACGCTGTTCCGCATCCTGCAAGGCTGCGACAAGGTCGACTTGGCGGGCGAGTAATGCATCGGCTGTCTCGAGGGCCTGCTGCGCTTGGCCCCGCACGGCTTCGGCATGGCGCGAACACTCCGCCGACTTCTGTTCCAAGGCGAGAATCTCAGCGCGCAACCCGGACTGTTCCGCCTCCGCATCCTCACGTCGGTGGCCGAGCGCGGACGCCTGCTGCCGGATCTGGCCGAGCCGGGAGATGACGCGCTCGCGAGCCAGATCGGCCTGAGCGATGGCTTCACGCAGCCGGACGAGTTCGCGTTCCAGTTCTTCGTAGCGGCCGGCTGCCGATTTCTCTCGCGTCTCAAGCCCTTCGAGTTCCTGTGCGGCTAGTGCACAGGCCCCCTGTGCTTCACCGAGATCCCGGCGCAGCCGCACGCATTGCCCGTCGAGCAAGAGAAGCCTGGACGTCAGTGTAAGCTTGAGGCGTTCGGCCAGTTCAGTGCTGATCTCGCGATAACGGCGCGCCTTTGACGCCTGACGCTTCAGGGATCCGACCTGTTTTGAAACTTCCTCCAGAATGTCGGTGACGCGAGACAGGTTCTGGCGCGACGATTCCAGCTTGGTCTCGGCCAGACGCTTACGGGTCCTGAACTTGGAGACCCCCGCCGCTTCCTCGATAATGCTCCGTCGATCGGAGGGCTTCGAACTTAGGATCTGACCGATTCGGCCTTGCTCGATGATGGCGTAGCTGTCCGGACCAAGTCCCGTTCCCATGAAGAGATCCTGAATGTCGCGCAGCCGGCAAGTATCGCCGTTGATCAGGTATTCGCTTTCGCCGGATCGGAACAGCCGTCGCGTAATCACAATCTCGCCGTCGCGGAAATGGAGGCGCGAAGGCTCTTGCGGGGCGATCGGAACGCTCTCATTATTACCGCTGCCGACTGCACTGGATGTCTCATCGTCTTCGTGAGGCGCAGCCGTAATTGGGGTTGCTGAAAGAGGCAGTTTCAGTGCCTTGACAGGATGATTGCCCTCCAGGGCTTTGGCGTCAACCAGCGTGAGGCTGACCTCCGCCATGCTGGTAGCGGGGCGCAGGCGCGTGCCGTTGAAGATCAGGTCGGCCATGCGATCGCCGCGCAGTGTTCGGGGGCTCTGCTCCCCGAGCACCCAATTGATAGCGTCTCCGACGTTCGATTTGCCGCAGCCGTTCGGCCCTACGATGGCCGCGGTGCCGCTGCCGAACTCCAGGCGACTCCGATCCGCGAACGACTTGAAGCCGATCAGTTCAACGCGCTTAAGCTTGAACAAGACGCACTCCTCCCGCGAGCCTCTGACGAACGCTCTTGCCGACGATTGCTTTTGAAGTCAGAACCTGTGAAAGGACAGCCAGACGGAGACGATCCGAAACGTGAAGACACGAGGCGCCACGGTGCCTGTCTACAACCTTTCCCGGACCCGTGCTGTGAACAACAAGCTGCGAATTGATTCCCGTCAAAACCGCCCTCGTGCCGGCCCTTTTCACGGCCCTGCTTCTGGCGCACTTCGGGTGAGGCTTGCGCGAGAAATCCCCTCAGTCTTCAGAAGCAAACTAGCATGAAAAGGATGCCGTGTAAAGGAAAAACCACAACCTGATGTGGTGAGAGCGGTGAGCGGCCCAAAATGTAGATTCAGAGGTCGGGCGACTCTGCTATCGGGGGGCGGGTTTCCAGCGGAGTACCGGCCTGCGGGCGGCGCCGACTTCGTCCAGACGGGAGACGCGCGTGGTGTGCGGCGCCCTCTTGACCAGATCGGGATCCTCTTCCGCCTCCTGAGCAATGGAGCGCAGCGCGTCGATGAGCGCGTCAAGCTCCGGCTTGCCCGCACTCTCGGTGGGTTCGATCATTAAAGCGCCATGCACGATCAGGGGGAATGATGTCGTGTACGGATGGAACCCGTAATCGATCAGGCGCTTGGCGATATCGCCGGTGCGCACGCCACGAGCCTCCTGACGCTTGTCCGAAAAAACGCACTCGTGGAAAGAAGGGGCGTCGTAGGGCAGATCGTAGCAGTCGCGGATTCGCTCTTTGACGTAGTTCGCGTTCAGAACAGCGTCCTCCGTCGCCTGGCGCACGCCCTTCGGGCCATAGGCCAGGATGTAGGCGAGCGCTCGTACTGCCATGCCGAAGTTGCCGTAGAAAGCGCGCACCCGGCCCACGCTCCTCGGCCGGTCATAGTTCAGCCTGACACTTCCGTCGTCACCTTCTTCCACTGTGGGCGTTGGCAGGTAGGGCTCGAGCAGACGCTTTACCGCCACCGGCCCCGATCCGGGACCTCCGCCGCCGTGCGGAGTCGAGAATGTCTTGTGGAGGTTGAGGTGCATCACATCCACGCCGAATTTGCCCGGTTGAGCCACCCCGACCAGTGCATTCATGTTGGCGCCGTCCATGTAGACGAGGCCGCCCTTCGCATGGACGATTCCGCAGATCCTCTGAATATCTTCCTCAAAGATGCCCAAGGTGTTGGGATTGGTTAGCATCAGGCCGGCAACCTCGGCGTTCATCAGGCGATCGAGTTCCGCCAGGTCCACGCAACCCCGCGGGCCGGATTTCAGGTTTAGCGTCTCATAGCCGGAGATGGTTACACTGGCGGGATTGGTGCCGTGCGCCGAGTCAGGGATCAAAATGTAACGGCGGGCGTCACCCCGCTCGCGAAGGCAGGCGCGGATCAGCAATAGTCCCGTGAGCTCACCCTGCGCGCCCGCGGCCGGTTGCAGCGAGATTGCATCCATGCCGGTGATTTCGAGTAAGGCCCGCTGCGTGTCGGCGAGCACCCTCAGGCAGCCTTGCGTCAGGTCTTCGGGTGTGTACGGGTGATCGGTTCCGAGGCCTGGGAAGCGCGCGACGGTTTCGTTCAATCGCGGATTGTACTTCATCGTGCAGGAGCCCAGCGGATACACGCCGGCGTCAATCGAATAGTTCCACGTCGACAGTCGGGTGAAGTGGCGCATCACATCGAGCTCGGAAGTCTCGGGGAAGCCCTCGATATCCTGCCTGCAAAAGTCACCGAGCACGCGTTCGGAAGGCGTCGCCGGCACATCCAGCGGGGGCAGTTGTGCGCCGCTCTTGCCGGGTGTCGAACGCTCGAAGATCAGACCCTCATCGCGGGTCATATGAGGCGTTGCGTTCTTGATTCGATTAAACATGGGATTCTCGCCGTTACTGCGCCACGGCACTTTAGTGCCAGTCGTTCGTCCTCTCAATGCTCACCGTCTTCTCCTACCGATTCAGCCCCACCGCGGCTTCATCGACGGCCGGCTCGCTGGCCGGCTGCCCGAATCGGCGCCACACTTCGACCATCCGGTCGATCGTCCGGCGAGGGACCGTCTCGGTGATGCAGACCAGGAGGTGATCCTTGAGCTCGGGATAAAAGCGCTCGAGCGGAAGCCCGCCAATGATCTTCTCCTCGCGAAGCGCGGCCAGCACTTCTCCGCAATCGCTTGGCGCCCTGACCACGAACTCGTTGAAGTGGGGCGCCGAGAAAGGAAGCGATGCCCCGGGCACTTTGCCGAGTTCGTCGGCGACGTAGCAAGCCTTGGCGAGATTCTGCTCTGCGAGCGCCCGCAGCCCGCTCTTGCCGAGCAGGCAGAGGTAGATGGTGGCGTTGAGCGCCATTAGTGACTGGCTGGTGCAGATGTTTGACGTGGCTTTTTCGCGGCGAATGTGCTGCTCGCGCGTGGCCAGCGTCAGGCAGTAGCCGCGCCGTCCTTGGGTGTCCACGGTTTCGCCGACCAGCCGTCCCGGCATCTGCCGGACGAACTGTTCGCGCGTGGCGAGAAATCCCACGTAAGGGCCGCCGAACGCCAGGGGAACACCGAAGGACTGCGCTTCGCCGCAGACGATATCGGCTTCGACGGGCGGCTTCACCAGCGCTAACGACAGAGGCTCCGTCACCACGCTCACCAGCAAGGCGCCACTCCGGTGCGCGGCTTCAGCCACCGCCGGCCAGCTCTCCAGAGCACCGAAGAAATTTGGCGATTGGACGACCACCGCCGCCGTCTGTTCGTCCAACCCTGCCTGGAGCGCGGCAAGGTCGATCTGCCCGCTTGCCGCGTAGGGCACTTCGACAATCTCGACGCCCTGGTGCTGTAAATAAGTTGCGATCACCTGCCGGTACTCAGGATGCACCGTGCGCGCGATCACCACGCGCTCGCGACGCGTCAGCCGCATAGCCATGAGAACGGCTTCGTTGGCCGCCGTCGATCCGTCGTAAAGCGAGGAGTTCGCCACGTCCATACCGGTCAGCTGCGCGATCAGTGTCTGGAATTCGAACATCGCCTGCAGGTTTCCCTGGCTGATCTCCGCCTGGTAGGGTGTGTAAGATGTCAGGAATTCGCCGCGCAGGATCAGCGCGTCGATAGCCACCGGCCGGTAATGCGCGTAGGCGCCGGCGCCCAGCAGCGAGACGTAGTCGCGCGCGCTTTCGCGCGACGCCCGCTCGAAGAACTCCATGAGCTCGGGTTCGGAAAGCGGACCCGGCAGGCGCAGGCGCTCACCTAGGCGCAGCCCCGCCGGAATCGGCTCAAACAACTCGCCGACCTCTTTCCTGCCGATGGCCTTGAGCATGGCGGCGCGATCGGACTCGGAATTCGGCAGATAACGCATCAGGCTTTCATCCTTTCGCGCCCTCGGCCGCCGAAGCGCCGGCGGGACCCGCCAGGTAGGCTTCGTATTGATCCGCTGTCATCAGGCCCTCTGTCTCGCGGCGGTCCTTGAGTTGGACCCTGATGAGCCATGCCTCGCCATGTGGATCCTCATTGACGAGCTCCGGCCGGTCGTTGATCCGGCTGTTGATCGCGGTTACTTCGCCGGTGACGGGCGAGTAGATCTCAGACACAGCCTTGACCGACTCCACAGTGCCGAAGGCCTCGTGGGCAGTCACTTGATCGCCGCGCTTGGGCAGCTCCACGAATACGATATCGCCGAGCTCCTTCTGGGCATGGTCAGTGATGCCGATGGTTCCCACTTCCTCGTCGACCCGAATCCACTCATGATCATTGGTGTAAAGCAGCTCTGGTGGGTACATGGTTCCTCGTTGGGAAAGCGGAATTCAGAAGTCATAATCCAGAAGTCAGAAACCAGCCGCCGGAATCAGGAATCCAGATTGCCGAATCCAGAATCAAGAATCCGGAATCAAGAATCAACAGAACCTTATCCTCACCCAGGTCATGACCGCGCAAAGCACCGGTTTGCACTCGCTCTCTTCGACAAGCGCGCCCGAATGCCGTCTCCTGACATCTGACTTCTTATCGATGCCGCTTGTAAAAGGGCAACTGCACGACTCGTGCCGGGGCGCGTCTGCCCCGAATCTCGACTTCAATTTCCTGGTCCGGTTCGAGCGTAAGCGCCCGGCCCTCGCGGCTCACGTAGGCCATGCCGATGTTCTTCTTCAGGAACGGCGCGGGCGATCCGCTGGTAACACGCCCGATCCGTTCCTGGTCGCGCCACACCGTGTAGCCGTCGCGTGCCGGAGCGCGATCGATCATTTCAAATCCGATCAGCCTCTTGCGCTTGCCCTGTTCCTTCTGTCGCGCCAGCACCTCGCGGCCAAGGAATTCGCCCTTCTCGAGCTTGGTGATCCAGCCGAGGTTCGCTTCCAGTAGCGTGGTATCCTCATCCAATTCGTGCCCGTACAGGGCCATCCCTGCTTCCAGGCGCAGCGTGTTGCGCGCGCCGAGTCCGGCAGGGATCACCCCTTCGGGCTTGCCCGCTTCCATCAAAGCGTTCCAGACGTGCTCGGACTTCTCCGGCGCGAAGTAGAACTCGACGCCATCCTCGCCCGTATAGCCGGTGCGCGCCAGAATTCCCGGCACGCCCGCCAGGATAGCTTTGGTGAACCAATAGTATTTTAGATTCGCCAGATCAGCGTTGGTGACCCTGCTCACAATGGCGATCGCCCGTGGACCCTGCAGTGCGAGTTGCGAGTATTCCGCCGAGACGTTGCGCGCGTCGGCATTGAATCGGTTGTGCTCCGTGATCCAGGCAAAGTCCTTGTCGGCGTTCGACGCGTTGACGCAGAGGAAAAAATGATCCTCCGCGAAGCAATGCACCAGGCAGTCGTCTACAGCGCTGCCGTTCGCATACATCAGTGCCGAATAATGCGCCTGGCCGATTTTGAGGTGCGAGGCGTCGTTCGACGTCACATGCTGCACCAGCGCCAGGGCGCCCGGACCCCGAATCTCGATTTCGCCCATGTGACTGACGTCGAAGAGTCCGGCCCGGGTGCGCACGGCGATGTGCTCATCCGTGATACCGGAATACTCCACCGGCATGTCCCACCCGGCGAACTCCACCATGCGGGCGCCGAGCGCGCGATGCACCGCGTTCAGCGCCGTCCGCTTTGGCGCCGTTTCGACCGCTGTGGTGGCCAATGGACTCTCCGAAAGGCGCCTGATTGTTCTGCCCGGCCGCGCCTCTAAGTATGGAAACTAACACAGGGTTGGAGAGTGGTCAAGGAAGCACGTCACGCCGTCGATTTGACGGCGGCAAATCCCCGAATGTGGCCGATTAGTGCCGTGAATCGTCAATCATCAATCGCAAATCACTAATCCTTACACTTCCAACACCACCGGCAAAATCAGCGGACGCTTCCCCAGTTCCTTATCGAAGAACTTGCGCAGCGTCGATCGGATCTTGTCCTTGATCATGCCCCAGTCGCCGGCTTCTTCGGGCTTGGACTTCTCGATGGTGCTAAGCACCACATCGCGCGCGGCCGCAAGCAGGTCGGGCGCCGCTTCGAACTGCACGAAGCCCCGCGAGACGATCTCGGGCGGCGCTTCCAGCAGTCCCGTGTGCTTGTTGATCGCCAGGATGGGCACCACGATCCCGTCTTCGGAAATGCGGCGGCGCTCTTTGAGGATGACCTCTCCGACCTCTTCGAGCGATCCGGTATCGATATAGACGTGCCCAACGGTGACTTGTCCCCCGAGGCGCGCGCCCGACGAGTCAAATTCCAGCACCGCTCCGTCTTCCAGCAGGAAACTTGACCCCGACACGGCGCTGCCCTCGGCGGCAACCTCGCGATGACGCGCGAGCTGCCGATAATCCCCGTGCACCGGGATGAAGTATCTGGGCCGCACCAGATTCAGCATCAGGCGCAATTCCTCCAGGCTGCCGTGACCGGAGACGTGGACCGGCGGCTGGCTGCCGTCCTGATAGTGGACGTGGGCGCCGCGGCGATAGAGGTGATCCATCATGCGGAAGATCGCCTTCTCATTGCCCGGAATCACGCGCGCCGAGAGCACGACTTCGTCGCCCGGCTCGAGCGTCACCCAGCGATGGCTGTCCACCGCGACGCGCGCCATGGCGCTCATGGGCTCGCCCTGGCTGCCCGCCACCACCAGCATCACTTTGTCGCGCGGCATGCCCGCGAGTTCTTCCGGCGTCACCAGCACGCCGGGCGCCACGCGCAGGCGGCCCATGTCGAGCGCGATTTCCGAGTTGCGGTGCATGCTGCGTCCGATGAAGCAGAGCCGCCGCTTATACTCCTGCGCCAGGTCGGCCACGATTTGCATGCGGTGCAGGGAAGTTGAAAAACAGGAGAATACCAGCCGGCCCCGCGCCTCGGCTGCGATCTCGGCAAAGCGCTCGCGTACCCCGCGCTCCGACGGCGTCATGCCCGGCCGCTCGACGTTGGTGGAATCGGAGAAGAGCGCCAGCACGCCCTTCTGCCCGTAATCCGCCAGGGTATGCAGATCGCTGATGCGTCCGTCCGTCGGCGTCGGGTCGAATTTGAAATCACCGGTGTGGATGACCACGCCGAGCGGGGTCGAGATCGCGAGCGCGCCCGAATCGATGATGCTGTGCGTCAGGTGGATGAATTCCACCTTGAAGGGGCCCACGTTGAACGGCGCTTTCGGAGCCATCTCCCGCAGGTCAACCGAATCCGCCATGCCGTGTTCTTCCAGGCGCGATCGCGCCAGCGCCAGGGTGAAAGGCGTGCCGTAAACCGGCACATCGACTTCGTCGAGGACGTACGGCAATCCGCCAATGTGATCTTCATGGCCGTGCGTCAGGACGATGGCGCGCACACGGTCGCGCCGCTCGCGCAGGTACGTGAGGTCCGGGATCACGATGTCCACGCCGAGCAGTTCGGGTTCCGGGAACATCACGCCACAATCCACGATCATGATGTCTTCGCCGTACTCGAAGAGCATCATGTTCATGCCGAATTCGCCGAGGCCGCCGAGAGGGATTACTCGAAGCTTGCCGCTTGTTACCGGAGAGTTGTTCATAAGCTGCGGGGTCGTTCGGCACCATCGTAGCACAAGGGGGCCCCCGGAGAGACGGCAACTTCGCGGACGCCCGGAGTTGTGTTGCGGCTCACTGCCCGGCGGAATAAGATACAGACGCTCTCGGGAACAGGCAAAGCGAAGCTCTCCTCAGCGCCCTGTCGCCCGGCAGCGTGACATGAATTCTTCAGAGATCGCCCACCTCGCTGAATCGATCGAACTCCTCCAGAACGAGGCGTTCTGGGCCGTGCGTCCCGATTCTCTTGGGGGTAAAAAAGGGCAGCAGCTGTTTCAGGTGGGCGGCGCAATGGTCACCGTCGCCCCGGGAAGCGTCTCGCTGCAACGCAATCGCGTGCTGGGCCTGGGAGTCGAGGAGCGCGCCAGCGAGCAAATGGTCGATCAAGTCCTCGACATCTATCGCGCCTTTAACGTGAAGCGATTCAGCTTTCATCGCAGCCCGTGCCGGCAGTACGGGCAGATCGGCGGCTGGCTCGAGAAGCGCGGTTTTAGACCGCATCACGCCTACTCGAAGCTCATCCGCGAGGCCACCACGGCCCCGCGTGTCCAGACGGAGTTCCAGGTGGTGCGCATCGGCGGGAAAGACGCTGGCGCCTTTGTTGCCGTCTTCCGCCGTGTCTTCCCGATGCCGCCGAAATATCTGGACTGGGTGGGCGCCGCGGTCGGAGCCCCGGGATTCAGCCACTACCTGGCCTTTGTTGGAGACCGTCCGGTTGCCACCGGCGTGGTGTACGTAAAGGGCAATGCCGCCTGGATGGGGTGGGCGGGTACTCTCACGGATTTCCGCCGTCGCGGAGCGCAGTCGGCGTTGATCGCAACGCGAATTGAGCGCGCGGCCGAGCTGGGCGCGAAGTGGATCTTCTGCGCGACCATGGAGCCGGTCCGGGGCCGGCCGGCCGGGTCGTACCGCAATTTGCTGAAGTGTGGCTTCAGCGAGGCGTATTTGCGGCCGATCTGGGTCTGGGAAAGCGGGCGACGGCGATAAGTCCTGATCTGACCTGCCGCCCTCAAAGGCCCATCCTGATTCTGCAGGGGCGCCCGGCGTTAGCGCCCCCCCCCGCGAAAATTCCATCAAAGGAAATAGCATCCGCTCATGCCGGAGCCGTCTACCGCCGGCCTCGCCGCGACCAGACCGGGAAGCCCTGAGCGTTGCGCAGCGTCAAGGTCTGCTCGCCCTTTTTCACTTCCCGTGCCAGCACGATGTCTGTGCTGTTGATGTTGACCTTCGAACCGGTCACCTGGATCTGATCTCCTTGCACCAGGGCAAACTGGTTTTGCGTCAGGAATGCCGCCGGGCCCAGGCGAACGTCGACGGTTTCATTGCCGGTTTTCACGACCACATCCGTTCCGATCATGCCCCGTGGGCCGGTGAACTGCTTCACCTCCTGAACGGTTCCTTGAACCGTTAGCTCGGTGGCCGGATTGTACATGGGGAGTGCTCTGCCGGCCCCGCTCCGGCCCTGCGCGAAAGCCGCGACCGGAACGACTCCAGCCGCCAAAACTGCCAGCGCCAGAATCTTTGGATATTTGCTCATTTGTTCGTTCCTCCGTTCTCGCAAATTGCTTCGTACTGCAATCGTCGAACTTCTTCGCACGGTGCGAAGACCTTGTTGTTGGCCACTCGCCACTACCGAGTGTTACCAAATAGAGTGGCAGGCTAACTCCTCACCCGGCCCACCGCAGCCTGATGAAAGCGCTGGCGGCGGGCCACCCTCTCCGCCTTGGGAGAGGGCCAGAAACCAGAGGAAAACAGCCCTCTCCCTTGGGAGAGGGTGCCCGAGGTACGAGGGCGGGTGAGGGGAGGCACCCGAAAACGATGGTCGCCACATTTTGTACTTCTCAATAGCTCTGCTTCCAGAGTCTGTTGAAGCTCTCGCCTCGGAGGCGAGCATCCTTGCCCGTACTGCTTGGCTACGGCGGTCCCGGCCCGCGTCCCATTCCCATGCCCATGCCCATGCCCATGCCTTGCCCCATCCCCGGCCCGCGCCCCGCTCCCATGCCGAGGCCCTGCCCGAGTTGCTCCAGCTTCTGCCATTGCGCCGTGGTCAGCACCTGTCGAATCGCAAACAGCATGCGGCTGTTCGTCTTCTCAACGGCTGCCCGCGCCTCGGCAACTTTGTCGATCTGCGCCAGCACCTGGCCATCGTTGGGGTGTTCCGCACTCACCAGGGGCTGCAATTGAGCCTCGTCCTGGGTCAGACTCGTATGCAGCGCGAAGAGCTGGGAGCGGTACTGCTGGAAGATCTTCTCGATTTCCTGCGCCTGCTTGTCGGTAAGGGCGAGTTGCTTGACCGTGTCGGAATTGCGCCACCACGCACCCAGCCCCCGGCCCGCCGGGGGGCCCCGCCGCTGTCCCGGCCCGCCCCACGGCGGCCCCGCCTGTGACTGGCTCGCCGCCGTGCTTGCCGGACTCGATCCCTCCGCTGGCGTCGCTTGTGCAGCTACCTCAACACAAATGAGGAGCGCGACGAGGAGAAGTGCTGTTCTTGCGCGCATGACCATCACCTCCGGGTGGACTTGGGTGTCTTCCGGCCCGGCGGAGCCGTCGGCGGTGGCTGTTCTCCCGCGGCCAGCAGCAACTCTCCCGGCTCGAGGGCGCTCGGGACATAGTCACTGACGTCTGCCTGAATCTGCATCAGGATCTCGCTTTCACCTATGGCGTGGGCCACCGGATGCGGCCTCTGCCGGTGATCGAATCGCAGCAGAACCACCGACATGACGAAAATTGCTCCGAGCGCCACAGCGTAAGCCCATCGTTGCGTCATCACTCGTGACCACACGGGCCGCTCCCGCTGCGCCGGCGGGTGCCAGATCAGCCGGTAACCCTCGGCTGCGCCATGAATCGACGCCTGGAACCCGTCCAGAGCCCCCTTTAATTCCTCAGCCTCGCGGCGGCAGTTCGCGCAGGTCTCCATGTGCCCGATGGCGTCGCTCCCGGCCTGGCCGAGAATCCAGTCGTTCAATTGTTGCTCGCTGAGATGCTCTTTCATGGCGACACCTGCCATTCCTTCATCCGTTTTCGCACCGTACCGAGAGCGCGAAACAAATGCGCCTTCACCGTTCCCAGTTTCAGATTTGTGGCGGCGGCGATCTCCTCCAGACTCAACTGCTCGACGAAACGCAGCACGAAGACGGCTCGTTGCTGCGGCGCCAGCCGTTCAACCGCGGACCAGACTGCCGCCAGCTTCTCCTTCGCCAGCAGATCCTGTTCCGGCGTGGCCGCATCGGACGGCAGCCTGGCTGCCATCTCACCTACGTCGTTGTCGCCTGCGAAAAGCCTGCGCCAGAACCCCAGGCGCCGGTTCCGGTGATAATCGTGCGCCAGGTTGATCGCGATCCGAATCAGCCAGGTGCTGACGCTGGCCTCGCCGCGGTAGCGGCCTCTCGATTCGTACGCCCTCAGGAAGCACTCCTGGGTCAGCGTCTGGGCGGCATCACTGTCGCGCAGCATGCCGAGAAGCACCCGGTGGATCCTCTGCTGATGTTGCAGGACGACCGAGTCAAAATCTTCCAGAAGCGCGGCGCTCGCGGCCCGGCGGTCATCGTCACCAATCGCGCCTTCGACGACCTGGAGCATGCTCGTCATTTTAGTTCAGTTCTCCAGCCGCTGTTATCGTCACATCCCGCCGGCGAGCGCCCCCGCCTGGACGGAGATCAGGCGCTCGCCCCGCTCCCAACCCGCCGGCCTCTCCGTCCGGGCGCCGGCGAATCCCGCTACTTGGTAGCCGGCGTGGCGCTGCCGGCTTGAGTCCCGGCCCCCGCTGCCTGGCCGGTCGTGGCCGCATTGTTCGGATTGAACGGGCAGAATGGCCCTGTTCCCGGCGCTACCGGTGCGTTGCGGCGCATGCCTATCCCGGGTCCAAAGCCCGGCACCGTATTGCTGGTTCCCACTGCCGTACCCGCCGCCGCAGTCCTGAACGGGCAGAATGGACCCGTCCCCGGAGCCAATGTCGCGTTCCTGCGCAACCCCATGCCCCTGCCGAATCCCGGAGCTACCGTGCCGGCCGTCGTGGCCAGCGTTGCCTGCCGGTACGGGCAATTGAATCCGCGGCCCGCGCCCCGTCCACCGGGCCCGCCGGGTCCGCCGCCTCGCATTGCCGGTCCTTGTCCCGGGCCCACGCCGGCCGGAGGCCCCTGTCCGAATCCGCTCTGCGTCAAGCCCAGGCCCATAACCACCGCCAGGGCGAAAAGTCCAATTTGCTTTCTCATGGTCGTCACTCCTTCCAGCTTCCTTCTGTCGGGAGGCCTTGCCTTCTTTTTGCCTTCCAACGGAGCAGACGGATTTCCGGCGGGAGGGTTTACATCGAACGACCGGCGGGACGGTGGCGAACAGGCCTCCTGCAGGTCAAAAGCTCCTAACTGATTGAAAAGGCGGGTGAAATATTCTTTCTCAATTTTCTCACTATTCTCACTTTTCTCCATTGTCCCATTTTTCGGTGCTAGCATGAAGTCGTGGTTTGGAGCTGCCCATGTTCGATTCGGTGGGACGGTACGGGGCGAGGCTGCCCGGTGGGCGCCCGGGACAGAAGTGCGCTGCCGCGGGTCGTCCCGCGATGCCTCTGCGCTGGTCCTGAGACGCGTTTTAAGAGCGCCGTCGCCGGAGAGCGCGATGTCTAGCCTACGCACGTCGCCAGGGCGGCGGGCGAAAATCAGGGGAAGGCCCCCACAGGGGTCCCACGACCAGGCTGCGGCTATTAACAGCTGTATCCGATTGGTGATATTTAGGTTAGTCGATTCATCGCGAAAAGTGTCCGTTTACGGACCCACAAGCGTTTTCTTAGGCAAACAGCTTGTAATCAGCGACTTACCTGCGAAAAGGCTGGCGACGTGAAAGCCATCGGTTCAAGCGATTAAAGCCATTGGACCGGGCTGGGCACCGGCGGGTCAAGCGGCCTGGAATCTGCAGGTTCCTGGGGTTTTTCGTCGACTAGCCGGCTTGCGAACAGAGCCAAACCAATGCCAGCGCGGCCGCCCGTGACGGGCGCTACGCGCGCCTTGCGCGGCCTTGACAGCTGCGGGATGCTGGCCGACGATGAGTTCGAGGGCGCGATCCATGACTGGTCCAATGTCGTATCCAGCCGGCAAACTCGTCCTGGCCGTGGGTCTGGCGCTCGTGGTGATCGGTTTGCTGCTGATGGCCGGCGCGCGGCTCGGATTCCTGAATCTCGGCCGATTGCCCGGCGACATCGCCTACAAGGGCAAGCATGCCTCGTTCTATTTTCCGATCGTCACCTGCCTCATGATCAGCGCGATCATCACGGCGTTGATGTGGGTGATTTCGTACCTGAGGAAGCCGTGAAGCGTGAGAGCTGGCAGTAGTCCGTTGTCAGTGGTCGGTTGCCAGCTCTCAGTTTTCGGCAGACGCCTGCAAGTCTGTAGCTGCCACTGACAACTGACTGACGACTGACAACCGACGACTGACAACTGACAACTGACAACTGACTGGCAACCGACGACTCACTGACGCCGACTGGAAGTCATGAACCAAATCGCCCTCGATTTCAAACCGCAGCGCAGGATCTACACTGTCTCGGAGATCAGCGAGGAGATCCGCGCCGTCTTCGAGGACCAGTTTCCCGACGTCTGGATCGCCGGCGAGATCTCGAATTTCCGCGCTGCCGGCTCAGGCCACTGTTACTTCACCTTGAAGGACGCGAAAGCACAGCTGCGCGCGGTTTGTTTCCGCAGCCAGGCGCGCTATCTCAAATTCAAACCGGCGGACGGCCTCTCGGTGATCGCCCGCGGGCAGCTCAGCGTCTACGAGGCGCGCGGTGAGTACCAGTTGATCGTCGAGCTTCTGGAGCCTGCGGGCCTCGGCGCGCTGCAACTTGCCTTCGATCAGCTCAAGGCGCGTCTGGCGGCCGAAGGGCTCTTCGACTCGTCCCGCAAAAGGCAGCTGCCCGCGCTGCCGCGGACCGTCGGGATCGTGACCTCGCCCACCGGCGCCGTGATCCGGGACATTCTCCGCGTGTTGCACCGCCGGTTTCGGAACATCAACGCGCTGCTCTATCCCGCGCGCGTACAGGGCGAAGACGCGGCGCGGGAGATCGTCGAGGGTATCCGGTGCCTCAACCGCTGGCCCGGCGTGGACGTGCTGATCGTGGCGCGCGGCGGGGGATCGCTCGAAGATTTGTGGGCCTTCAATGAGGAGATCGTGGCGCGGGCGATCGTCGCTTCGCGCGTGCCGGTCGTCTCCGCGGTGGGGCACGAAACGGATTTCACCATCGCGGATTTCGTTGCCGACCTGCGCGCGCCCACACCGTCGGCCGCGGCCGAGCTGGTGGTACGTCCGCGGCAGGACTTCGAGGCTGAGGTTGCGAGCCGCGCGCGCCACCTGCTGCAGTGCGTACGCCTGAACCTGGCCGGCGCGCGGCATCAGCTTCAAGGCCTGGGCGCCCACCGCGTCTTCCAGACCCTCGCGACCCGCGTGGTGCAGCGGGCGCAGCGCGTGGATGAAGCCGCCGCGGCTCTCCAGGCCGCGATGGCCCGCCGGCTCTCCACCGCGCGCGATCGATTCCTGCGCCTTGCGCCGGGCGTGATCCGCTATGATTTCGACCGGTTTCTTGATGTGCGCCGCGGAACGGTCCGCGAATGCGCGGGATGCCTGGAAACAGCCCTGGACCGCATCCTGAGCGAACGGCGAAACCGATGGGCGCACGAGCGGGCCCTGCTCGCAGAGCGAAATCCGCTGGCGATTCTGAGGCGCGGATACTCGATCACGCGCGACGCCGCCGGCCGCATCGTGCGCGACGCGAGCCGCGTGGCCGCGGGCAGCGAAGTCTCGATCCGCCTGGCAAGCGGGGAATTGAGCGCGGAAGTGAAGGCAGTGAAGCCGCAAGCGTGATGGGCGCCCTGCCGCAAGGGAACGAGGTCTCACTGCCTCTGTGCTCTGAAAGCTTCAACGCTGAGATCGAGCCTCTGCGTCCTCCGTGTTTTGTCTCTTTTTGACACAGAGGACACTGCGGCCAAGGCGGATTGCGAGTGTTCAGAGCTTGTACCCGAACCGGCGCAGCAGTTCTTTCCGCGCCGTGATGTCGTGGTCGGTTTCGATGCCCTTCGTCCGTGCGCCGTCGATGACGCCCATGATGCCGCGGCCCTGCTCGGTTTCGGCCACGATCACTTCGACGGGGTTGGCGGTGGCGCAGTAGATGCCGCAGACTTCGGGCACGTTCTTGATGGTGTTGAGAATGTTGATGGGAAATCCGCCTTCCAGAAAGATGATGAAGGCATGCCCGGTGCCGAGCTCGAGGGCGTTGCGCTGCGCCAGCGAAATCAGCGCCGGATCGTTGCCGGCGTAACGCACCAGCGTGGCGCCCGAAGATTCGCAGAATCCGATGCCGAACTTCATTCCCGGCACGGTCTGCACGATGGCCTCGTAAAGGTCTTCGATGGTTTTGATGAAATGCGCCTGGCCCAGAATGAAATTGAGGTCGGCGGGTTTTTCGATGCGAATGCTTTTGATTTCCATAGGCTGCTCCAGACCGCCTGGCAGACTCGGCGCGAGATGGGCTCCGGTCGCCGCCGGATTGCCGCCGCGGGAAAGGACGGGTAAACTGAGCTGTAGCGGGTCGTGAATGACCCCCTGCATCGGAGATTGTGCAATGCCAAAAGTCAAAGCGCCTGCTGCTCAGGATGTTGCGTCTCCGCCGGGCCACCTTTATGTGGTGGGCACCCCGATCGGCAATCTCGAGGATATCACTCTGCGCGCCCTCCGCGTGCTCAAGGAAGTCGATCTGGTGGCCTGTGAGGACACGCGCCGCACGCGCCAGTTGCTTGATCATTATGGCATCACCACGCCCACCATCAGCTACCACGAGCACAACGAGCTGACCCGCGCGCCCGAGTTGATGATCCGCATGGAGGAAGGCGAGGAGATCGCCCTGGTGTCCGACGCGGGCATGCCTCTCGTTTCCGATCCGGGATTTCGGCTGGTGAAGCTGGCAGTACGCCACAACGTTACGGTTATTCCGGTGCCGGGGGCTTCGGCGCTGGTGGCGACGCTCGCTGCCGGCGGTCTCCCGGTCGAGGAGTTTCGATTCGTTGGTTTCCTGCCGCCGAAGCGGCTCCCCCGCCAGAGGTTCCTGCGCGAGCTGAAAGGCGAACGCGCCCTGGTGTTCTACGAATCGCCTCAACGAGTGGCTGAAGCATTGCAGGACGTGCTGGCGATTCTGGGCAATCGGCCCGTGGTCCTGGCTCGCGAGATCACCAAGTTGCACGAGGAGTTCCTGCGCGGCACGGTTTCCGAGGTCCTGGGGCGCCTGAAAGAGAAAGCCGTGAAAGGAGAAGTGACTGTGCTGCTCGGCCCCGCGGAGAACGGGGTTGAGCGCTCGACGGAGATTGTCTCCCGCTCGATTCAGGAGGAGTTGGATCAGTCGATGGCGCAGGGGCTCAGCGAGAAAGCGGCACTGAAACTGGTGGCGAAGTCCCGGGGCTTGTCGAAGAGCGAAGCCTACCGGCAATGGCAGAGTGAAAAGGCCACGACGCAATAGTGCCAAGTGGCCGTCGTTGTCCGTTGTCAGTAGTTGGTTGTCAGTGGTCGCAGTGTCGCGCGCCTCGCGCTCCTGCCAGGCTTCCGCGGCCTGTTTCCCGAGCGGCGCAGGTGGCGATATGGTCGAGGCAACTGACCCTTGACGACTGACAACTGACCACTAACAACTGACAGCCACTTGTCACGCACTTGGCGCACCAAATCATGCCTATGCTGTTCGAGCAACTTCAAATTCGCAATGTCACCTTGCGGCCGGCGCAGATCCTGGCGCCCATGGCCGGGATCACGGACACGGTTTTCCGGCGCTTTATCAAGCGTCTGGGCGGCTGCGGGCTCATCATGACCGAGTTCGTCTCGAGCGAGGGCATGCTTCGCCAGAACCTGAAGTCGAAGCGTTTTCTCTATTACACCGAAGAGGAGCGGCCGATCAGCGCTCAAATCTTCGGCGCCGATGCCGACCGCCTGGCGGAAGCCGCCCGAATGATCGAAGACCTCGGCTTCGATCTGATCGATCTGAACCTGGGCTGCCCCGCCAAGAAGGTCGTGAAGTGCGGCGGTTCGGGGCTGCTGCGCGACCTGCCGCTGCTTGAGAACATTCTGCGCAAGATCCGCGCCGCAGTGACCATTCCATTGACGATCAAGATCCGCATTGGCTGGAGTGAGGACGAAATCGTGGCGGTGCCGGTGGCGCGCATGGCCGAGGACTGCGGCGTTGAAGCTGTCGCGGTGCACGGCCGGACTCGTATCCAGGGTTTCAGCGGACGCGCGCGCTGGGACGTGATCGCCGACGTCAAGCAGGCGGTGCGCATTCCGGTGATCGGCAATGGCGACGTGCTCACGCCGCGCGACGCCGAGGCGCTGGCCGCGACTACCGGGTGCGACGCGGTGATGATCGGGCGGGCTGCCCCCACCAATCCCTGGATCTTCCGCCAGATGGCCGACTATTTCGCGAGCGGGGCGTATCGCGAACCGGCCGAGGCCGACCGTTACGCGCTGATCCGCGAGTACTACGCTATGCTAGTAGCCGAGGACATTCCGGGATCGATCGGCAAGATGAAGCAATTCGCGAGCTGGTTCACGCACGGCGTGCGCAACGGGGCGGAGCTGCGTCACCAGGTCCAGAGCGCCTCGAGCCCGCGTGAGGTGCTGGATCGCGTGGACGAATTCTTTGGCGCCGTGGTGCGCGGCGAGCCGGAGCCCGCTGCCGAGCAGGCCCTCGAAGCGGCGGCAGTCTAGCTCCGAGGCAGCGCGGGAATCGCGGAACGAAAACGGCATCAGGCGGCTGCGGGGCCGCTTGGGAGCACGTCGCGGGCATTGGCGATGGCGAAACGCACCTGGCCTCTGGCCACCAGCGTTCCATCGCGGTGAATCGTTCCGGTGAGCTCGCCCCAGCTTTCCCTCAGCTTGACGACCTCGGCCTGCACTTGAACGGTTTCGCCCGGGTGCACAGGCTCGATCATCTCCGCGGACGGGATCTGCAGGATCATCGCAATCTTGTCGCGCATTTCTGGCCGTTCGAGCACCAGCACCGCTCCCAACTGCGTCACCAGTTCGAGCATAATCGCGGTCGGCACAATGGGCAGATTGGGAAAATGTCCCTGCGCGCCCTGATCGCCGCCGCTGAAGTGCTTCACGCCGGCGATCCTCACGCCGGGCACGAGTTCGGTGACGCGATCGACCAGCAGAAACGGGTAGCGGTGCGGGAGAATGCGCTCCACAGCCGAATGCAGCAAGGCGGTTGTCTCTTGGTTCGGTTCGCTCATCGTTCCGATTCTCTCCAGATCAGAGCAGGCTCGCGTCGATTTCTCCGACTCTATCTTCCGGCTCGGCTTTCTGGCCTGCAGCCAGGGAAGCAGCTGAGCCATTTGCCGGCGCAAGGGAGGCAGCAGGTTCCGCGAGAATATAGGCTCGCAGACGCTCGCGGGAGTTGCCGAAGAAATTGCGTGTCAAGCGGCCGAGTGCGTGTTCGCGGACCGTTTCCTCGGAGACCCGCGGCCGGTAGACGAAAGCCCTGCCGCGTTTTTGGCGCGTGACGAGCTCCTTTTTGGAAAGGTAATCCATCACCGTGGTCACGGTGGTGTAAGCGAGCGCGCGCTCGGGCAGCAGACGGGCGCGGACTTCGTGGATCGTGCCTTCGCCGAGCTGCCATAAAGCGCGCATGCAATCGAGCTCGAGCGGCGGCAGATCCAGCGGATGATTGCGCGTCTTTCGCGGCATGTCGACTCACAGCGGCAGATCGCCTTGCGCCGGCGCCATTTCGGGCTGCTCAGCCGCGGCACCTGCCGGAGCTTCCTGCGGCGCCGTTGCCCCGCCTGCGCGTGACCTGGTCTTGAACAGTTCGCGTCCCAGAGCGCGGTTGCGCGCCGTCCAATCGCCCGGACGGTGTCCGTCGGCTTCGTACTGCGCTCGCATGCTTTCGAGCTTCGAGTCCAGATCGTCAAGGTAATGGACGACGAGGGCCTCCGGGAAGAGCGGCTCTTTCGGCGACCCGAACTCGAGCCTTCCGTGATGCGCCAGGATCATATGCTCGATCTGGTCCCTGAGGGCCGGCGGAAAGCCCGCTATCCCGCCGATCTTCTGCCGGACGAGTTCCAATCCCAGGAAGATGTGGCCGAGCAACTGGCCGCGCGTTGAATAGCGAAAGGCGGCCTCGTACTGCAGCTCTTCGAGCTTGCCGAGATCGTGCAGCACCAGGCCCGCAATCACCAGCTCGCGATTCAGCTCCGGGTAGTGATCGCATACCAGATCCCCGAGTTCCACCAGCGAGCTCACGTGATCGAGCAGGCCGCCAAGATAAGCGTGATGATACAGCGTCGCTGCGGGAGCCAGCTTGTAGCGGCGGGCGATGTCCGGGTCGTCTATGACGGCAAGCAGAAGCCGCCGGATGTAGCCGTCGGCAAGGCGCCGGACACGGTCGAGCAGGCCGGCGTAGACCCGCTCGGAATCCCGCGAACTGCGCGGCAGATAATCGCGCAACTCGGAGGGTCCGCCGTAGCGCGCGATGCTTCCCAGGCGAAGCTGCAGCGCGCCCTGGTACTCTTCGGCTTGCGCCTTCACCAGCACGACATCATCGGTGTCGAAGTCGAAGGCGACGCCATCGGCGTCCCAATAGCGGCCCGCGATCGTGCCGCTCGAGTCCTGCAGGCGCACATCCAGATAGCAGCCGCCGGAGCGGCCCTTCTTCAGCTCTCTGCTTTGGACGAGAAAAGTGGTGTGGATGATCGATCCCGGCTTGAGATCGGCGACAAAGCTGTCCTTCATTCATCAATATCCACGGGCGACACATTTTCGCCCTTGACTGCGCCCGTATCGATGTAACCGGGAGCGAGTTGGATGTAGCTCTGCAGCCGCAGTTCGCTCAGATACTTGCGCAGCGCGACCTGCATCTGCTGGTTATAGAGCAGTTCGTTCACCTGCTGCTGGACCTCTTCGAATTTGGGCGTACCGGCGCTGCGCACTTCGAGCACTCGCAGGATCAGGTATCCGGAACTCACCTTGATGACGTCGGAATAGTCGTTGACATCGAGTTTGGCGATCGCGTTCTCGACCGTCGGGGACATCGTGCCTTCCTTGACGAACCCGATGTCGCCATCAGGTCCGTTCCCGGTCGCATCCGAATACTTCTTGACCATGTCTTCCCATTTGGCGCCGCCCTTCAGCTCGGCCAGAGCCTCGTCGGCGCGCTTCTCCGAGTCTGCGGGCGTTCGTTTCTCATTCGAAGAGACGAGAATCTCGCCCAGGCGCTTTCCCGCGGGAGAATCAAACTCGGTGCGATGCGTCTCGAAATACTTGCGGGAATCCTGCTGCGTAACGCTGATGCGGGAGCCGACCTCGCGCTCGATCACCTGCTGTACAAGCAGCTTGCGCCGGATCTGGTCCTGAAAGTCCTCCCAGACCAGGCCCTGCTTCTCCACCTCTTTTTCCAGGTCTTGCAGGCTGTTGAGGTGGTTGGCCTGGCGAATCTCGTCCAGTTGCTTGACGATGTCGGTCTCGACGTTGATGCTGTCATCCTTGGCTTTTTGCACCAGCAGATCTTCGTCGATCATCGAGCGCAGGAGATCGGCACTCTGCTGCCGGACTTTGGTTTCCAGTTCCGCGCCGGAGTATTTCTCGCCCAGGTCCTGGCGCAGCTTGTTCTGCTCACGCTGGAACTGCATCTGGGTGATGATCTCGTTGTTCACGCGGCAGATGATGCGATTGATGATCTTGGGCGCGGCAAGCGCCGGCAGAGAGGCGGGGACGATTGCCAGGCCGGCGACGACTGAAAGGCATTTGATTCTCATGACGGTTCTTCCTTGGTGTTCTGCGGCCGCCGGACCGCTCTTCGTTCCGATTCTAGTTCGAAGCGCGCAGCTCATGCAAGGTTGCGTCGAGCTCTGCGAGGAGCGTCGAGTCCTGGGCGCGCGCCCGGAACCGGAGGGAGCCGTCCGGACGCAGCACGGCTTCGCGGTGGCGTCGCATGAACTGCCGCAGCTTGTCGGTATCCACGGGAGACAGCGTGTGGAAGCGGATCCAGATTTCGTCGCCCTTGCGTTCGATGGATTGGGCCCGCAGTTGTTCGGCGGCCGCTTTGAGCACCGCGTAGCGAAGCAAGGTGGCAACGGGTGCCGGCAGCGAGCCGTAGCGGTCGGTCAATTCCGCTTCCAAATCCGCCCGTTCGGCTTCATTGCCGATCCCCGAAATTCGTTTGTACATTCGCAGCCGCTGCATCTCGTCCGCGATGTAAGTGCCCGGAATCTTGATGTCGAGTCCGAGGTTCAAAGTGGTGTGGACCTCGGGCGCGGGAGCGTTGCCTTTCAGCTCGTCAACGGTCTGCTCCAGCATCTTGAGGTACAGATCAAGCCCGATGGCATTGAGATGGCCCGATTGCTCCGCGCCGAGCACGTTGCCGGCGCCGCGCAGTTCGAGGTCGAGCGCCGCCAGGCGGAATCCGGCGCCCAGATCGGAGAATTCCTTGAGCGCCGCCAGCCGCCGCCGCGCGATGGGCGTCAAGGAGTCCTCAGCCGGGATGAGCAGATAGGCATAGGCGCGGCGGTCCGACCGGCCCACACGCCCGCGCAACTGGTAAAGGTCGGCCAGCCCAAAGCGCTCGGCGTGGTTCACGATGAGCGTGTTGGCGCGGGGAATGTCGAGCCCGTTCTCCACGATGGTGGTGGAGACGAACACGTCGTATCCGTACTCGATAAATTTCAGCATCACTCGCTCAAGCTCTTTTTCGCCCATCTGCCCGTGCCCGACGCCGATCCGCGCCGTGGGCACGAGGCGTTGGATCAGGGCTGCGATGGCGAAGATCGATTCCACGCGGTTGTGGACAAAATAGACCTGTCCTGCGCGCGACATCTCCTGCAGGATGGCGGACTGCACAATGGCGTCATTGAAGGGCGCGACCGTCGTCTGGATGGCAAGGCGGCCGCGCGGAGGGGTTTCGATAACCGAAAGGTCGCGCAAACCACCCAGTGACATGTGCAGCGTCCGCGGGATGGGAGTAGCGCTCATGGTGAGCACGTCAACGTTGGCGCGCAGCTTCTTGAGTTTCTCCTTGGCGGCCACGCCGAAGCGCTGCTCTTCGTCAACGATCAGCAGCCCAAGATTGTGAAAGGCCACGTCTTTGGAGAGCAGGCGATGCGTGCCGATCACGATGTCCACTTTGCCGGCCTGCACCTCTGCCACAACCGATTTCTGCTCCGACGGTGCGCGGAAGCGGCTGAGCATCTCGATGCGAACCGGGAAGGAGGCCATGCGCTTGCGAAAGGTGTTGGTATGCTGGAAAGCGAGCACGGTGGTGGGCGTGAGCACCGCCACCTGGCGGCCGTCCTGCAGGACCTTGAATGCCGCCCGCATGGCGAGCTCCGTTTTGCCATAGCCGACGTCGCCGCAGAGCAGACGGTCCATGGGCTCGGGGCTTTCCAGGTCGCGCTTGACCTCGACCAGAGCGCGCAACTGGTCCGGAGTCTCTTCAAACTCAAAGGCTTCTTCGAATTCCTTCTGCCAGGGCGTATCCGCGCTGTAGGCGACCCCGCCGCTCATCTTGCGCTGCGCATAGATCTGAAGCAGCTCCTGTGCCATGTCGCGCAGCGCCTTCTTCACACGACTCTTGGTGCGTTCCCAGGTGCTGCCACCCAGCCGGTCGAGCGTGGGCTTCACCCCGTCGCCGCCCGAGCGGTATTTCTCCACCAGGTCAAGCCGCTCCAGCGGGACGTAAAGCCTGGCGTCGTCCTGGTAGGTGAGCAGCATGAAATCGCGCGACTTGCCTTCCACTTCGAGCTGTCGCAGTCCCTGGTAAAGCGCGATGCCATGATCGAGGTGGACGACGTAATCGCCGACTTTCAGGTCGCTCAGGTCCGAAATGAAAGTGGAGATGACGCTCGATTTGTCGCGGCGGCCCGGGCGTCCCCAGTCGAATCCGCCGAAAACGTCGCTCTCGCTCTGGATCAGGAGCTTTGATTCCGGGAAGAATACGCCTTCGTCCAGATCGCCGCGAACGATCAGCAGCGGCCGTTTGCCTTCCGCAGCCTGGGCCTGACCGGTTGCGGCCGAGGCCGCCGGGCGCGCCGTCGCGTCGGCGTAAGGCACCTTGTAATCCGACAGGATTTCGTGCAGGCGCTCCACCCGTCCGGAAGCCGCGAGCGCCAGAATTACGGTTTCGCCGGCGTCGATGCGTGTCCGGATGTCATCGGTCCACGCTTTAAGGGAACCCTGGTACCGCGGCGCGGGCTGCGAACCGAGAGGAGCCTGCTCGCGTGACTCCGGCACGGGCGGGTTGCCGTTGTGCTTCCCGGACGCCGCCATAGTTTCCCGGGCGTGTCCATCGCCCTCGACCTCAGCGGCGGCTTCGGGCTCCGGCATAACGTCGATGTTCAGCTCCTTCAGGCCAAGCCGCGGGTTGTTGTTGAGGGATTCTCTGAACTCCGCCTCGGTCAGGAAGACCTCTTCGGGGCGCGGCCGCGGTGGGCTCATGTCGCGAACGCTGTCAAATCCCGCTGCCCAATCCTGTTGCAAGGTGACGAGGTCGCGCTCACGATCGAGAGGCTCGTCCCATACCGCAGCGAGCGCCGGGGCCGCGCGTGATTGCCCGCGCGACTGGCTGCGGGAATTCGTGGACTGCGCCAGCAGGTCCGCCAGAGTATTCGGACGCGGCTCGGCGAGCGGCGCGAAGAACTCCCATCCGGGGAAGGGCACGGAGTACTCGGCCGCCCACGCAGGTTCAAGGTCCGGGTCGCCAGGCGCTTCGCGAGCGGCCAGCTTCCGAATCAGAACTTGAAACAGACCCGCTGACCGCTTGATTTCAGAGAAGGGCAGGAGGAGCGCCGATGAGGCAGCACGGCGCGAGCGTTGGCTGTTGGCGTCAAACTCGCGCAGCGACTCGACCTGGTCGCCGAAGAACTCGATCCGGATTGGCCACTCCGCCTCGGGCGAAAAAACGTCCACGATGCCACCCCGGACCGAGAACTGGCCCGGCGCCAAGACCGGCTCCGTCAACTCATAGCCGATGCCCGTCAAGTGTTCGGAAAAGTCGGCCAGGATGAGCTCGTCGCCGGGCTTGATCTCGAGCGCGAGCGAGCGGTAGTACGAGGCATCGGAGAATCGCCCCAGTGCCGCCGCGAGCGGCGCCACCACCGCGCGGTTTCGTCCGCGCGCAATGTTCCAGAGGGTGAGTGCGCGCCGCTCCAGAATCTCGGGATGTGGCGAGCGGCCCTGATAGGGCGAGCAATCGAAGGCCGGCAGGACTCCGATCCCTTCCGGCGTGCCGCCCAGCCAACCAAGGAATGTCGCTGCCGTCCGCGCGAGGCGGTCCGCGGACTCATTGTCGCGGGTGAGCACGAGGATAGGACGTGCGGCCTCGGAGGCGATGACGGCCAGCACAAACCCCTTGGCGACGGGGGTGAGACCCGAGAGGGTGGTTTCGCCTGCCGCCGCGCTCACGGCGTCACAGGCCCGCCGCAGTGCCGGTTCGGCGAGCAGGCCCGCCAGCCGTCCGTGCAGAGTGTCACGCGCGGCTGGAAGGGTTTCGGCTTGGCTTTCGCTCACAGACATGATTTGAAACCGTGGCGGCGCTGCCAGCCTGCTTAGCGCCGCTACTCGAAATCGCGACGACGTGTTTCATCGGGCCATGGGAAGGCCCATGGCTTGCCCGACGACGACCCTTGAGCGGCCCGTAGCGGCGGCTCTAGGCCGCCAAGCGCGCCTTGATAGTGTTGGGCTCATGGCGAGGTAAACTCGCCGCTACCCTCTTCAAACGTGCTTTTCAGCACCCTGCCGGGAGGGGCGGGGGTGGCCGATGATCGATTGGCTTCTAAACCGGCCAAAGTAGGCTGCTACGCACGTCAGGACGACTTTTTCATCACCTCAAATTCAATGTAAACCGCTGTCCATCAATAACCTGATGGCTTTCAACACTTAACCCATTTGTTTTCAAGTACCTGATGGCTTTCCGACCCTATGAAAAATAGTAAGTACTTTTTGTTCAAGCACATGATGGCTTTGTTTGGCGTAAAAATCGATTCCCTCCGCGCTCCCCTCTCTCGCAATTCTCTCCTGGCCGGTATCCGTGCGTAGCGCCTGAGTTTGTGGTGCAGGCTTTGTCTGGCGCGCGGCAGGCAAGATGCCTGGACTACAAACTGACGCAGGCAGGATGCCTGCACCACAAACTGAGACAATACGGTCGGCAGGGAAGATGACTGCACGACAAGCGGGTCGAATTGCAGAGCCTGCTTCAGCATGCTTCGAGCCTACCACCCCAAAATGGGACAATGGAGAAAAGTGAGAAAACTGAGAAATTTGAGAAAATTTATTTTCGCCATGGATTCAACAACTTAGCCCTATTTGGGTCGTTATGGGCCACTTCGCTCCAGCCTCTCCGTTCTTTTCGCTCGCTCGATGATCGCCGAGGTGGAGAATCCCTCGGCTACGGGCATCGAGACCACCCGGCCGCCCGCGACCTCGACCTCCTCGCGTCCCACAATCGCATTCGGACCCCAGTCTGCGCCCTTTACCAATAACTGCGGAAGCATGCGGGTGATCACTTGGCGGGGGGTTGGATCGTCGAACACGGTCACGTAATCGACGGCGCGCAGTGCCGCCAGCAGTTCGGCCCTATCGGCTTCGGGAATCACGGGCCGGCCGGCGCCCTTGAGCATGCGCACGGTACGATCGCTGTTCACTGCCACGATCAACGCGTCGCCGAGAGCGCGCGCGGCAGCGAGGTACCGGGTATGTCCGGGGTGGATCAGGTCAAAGCAGCCGTTGGTAAACACCACGCGCTTGCCGCGGCCTTGGAGAGCGCGTACCCGCGTCACGGCCTCATCGAGCGTCAGGACCTTGCGCATATTCGTTGGTGATGGTAAGACAATCGAGGGCATACGTGGATGATAACAGACGGATGCAGGGCAGCAGAGTCGCGCGTGGCGCACGATTGAGTCGGGCTGGTGTGCAGGCATCCTGCCAGTCTTGGCCGAACGCAGGCTTGAAGCCTGCACCACAAGCTCACGGCTTGGTGCGCACCTCGTTGGAATACGCGGATTGGCCGTTGGCGTTTACGGCCCTTACCCGATAGGATGCCTGGGCGCCAGCCGGCAGGCTGGAGTCCGAGTATGACGAGGCACCCGCAGGAAGGTTCGCAATACTTTTCCAGGCGTTGGAGCGCTCCGCTTCACCCGCAGTCATTCCGCCCGTGTCCAATCGCCGCTCGATTACAATGCCGGTCGGCCCGCCGCCGTGCACTTCCCAGGCCAGGTGCGGACTGCCATCCGACACTGCCACCGACAGGGAACCTGGAGCTTCGGGCAGCGTGGTCCAGTCGAAGTAGTCCGCGTCCGCGATGGCCATGACGCTGTCTCGCACGGGCAGGGGTCCGACTTCTCCCTTGGCCTCGTTCTTCCAGGCGAGTGTCGTGACGTTGCCGGAGTCCACGTCGATCAGCACAGGACGGCGGATGCCGCTGCCCTCAAGGCTGATATTCGCCTCGTACTTCGGAAAGCGATTTCCAGGCCGGCTGCGGACCGCGAGCCAATAGGCGACGATGGCCTTGCCAGTTCGCGACCGGAATCCGTAGCTGACCAGTTGGCTTCCCGCGCGCCGGCTGATCGCCTCGAAGTCGGGACTCGTGATCCTGATCGAGGCATCGGGATGGGTATCCGAGAACAGCCAGTTCGTATGCGCGAGCGCCCAGTAGACCGGGCGCGGCGTGAAGTCATCGGGCAGGTAACGCAGCCCGTGGATCATGCCGAAGTCGTCGTACTCGTTGCCGTCGGTGCCGGCTGCCAGCAGCCAGACGAAGGTCTTCACGCCGGCCGCCCAGTTGTAGACCAGTTGGCGCGGAATGTACTTGACCTGTACGGAATCGTCCATGTCCGTCCAGGTGGGAATGGAATTGAACTCGTCGCACCAGAACTGGACATCGGGCCGCACGCCCGGCGTCCGGCGGATGAGTTGCCGCATGAGCTTGCCGCCGCCGGCCGCCTGACTGCCCTGGTCCACCGCCTCCGGGTTCAGGTTGTGGCCGTAGTCCGGATAGATGTGATAGGCGAATACGTCGATGCCGGACGCGCACTGGCAGGTGGCGAGCGCGCGCCGGAAGAAATCGCGGGAGAGCGGCCAGGCCTGCCCGCCGTAGATGACTTTGGCCTTGGGATCCGTCTCATGGACCGCGGGCACGAAAGCCTTGAGCAGGCGGCCATAGTCTTCCGGATTCGGCTGCGGGTTCCAATAGTCGATATCCTGCTCGTTCCACAGCGCCCAATAGTGAATCCGGCCGCGGAAGTGGTGGACCATGAACTTCACATATCGGGTGAAGGCGTCAATCTGCCCGGGCGTGGTCGGCGGCCAGAAAACGGAATACAGGCTGCGGTCAGAATTATGAAACGAGCCGGGCTCCGGCACGATGGAGTCTGGCAAGCGGCCGGCCGGTGAGGTGTACATGGGATTGCCGTAGAGAAGCTGAACCTGGATTTCGACCCCGTTGTCGACCAGCGAATCCACGTAGTCGTCAAGCTCGGGAGGAACCTCGAGCACTCCGCGTTTGCGCTCGATCCAGTCCCAACTCGTCTGGTCGGAGCTGTTTTCGTACTGCCCGATGCGAATCCACTTCACGCCGGCGTCAAACATGCGCGTCCACCACCAGCGATTCCACGGCAGGTAGGGATCGCGGGGCAGGTCCGAGTTGATCCCGAAGCCGTCGTGGATCTGCGATGAGCGGCGCGGCGGGATCTGGGTCGGGACAGAAGTAGCGTTGGCGGCTGCCTGTGGGTTCGCAGCGCCCGCGGTCGCAAGCGGGGCTGACAGCGCAAAGGCGGCCGCCAAAACGGCTAACGCACCAAAGTGGCCGAACCTCGAATCCATGGACTCACCTCGTTGTTGGAACCGCAGGCTGCCGATAATAACAGAGCCCGACAATAATGAGGCGTCGGTCTGTGGCGCGGGCGCCTTCGTCCGCGATTCCGCGCCTGGGACAGGCGCGTTAGATTGGCGCGCCAGAGCGGGCCGCTTTCCGAGTAGATCGCATCTGATACAATGAGTGGGACCCGAAGGGTGTGAGCGATGAAAATGTCTGGAAACCGCCGCGAGTTCCTGGCCGGACTGGGCGCTGTCGCCGGCGCCGCAGTCTGGTTGGGCCGCAAGAGGGTTGTCGCTGCCAGCCTTTCGGGAGCCCGGCGCAGCTCCGGAGCTCCGAAGCTGATTACGATTGTCCAGTTCACGGACGCAGGCAAGCGCGAAGGAGTCGCCAAGATGGAGAAGGTTGTAAAAACGGACGCCGAGTGGCAGAAGCAGCTCACGCCGGAGCAATTCCAGGTGACGCGCCGCGCGGGCACCGAGATGGCTTTCACCGGGCAGTACTGGAATCTGCATGAAAAAGGGATCTTCCGCTGCATCTGCTGCGACAACGCGCTTTTCGACTCACGCACGAAGTTTGATTCCGGAACCGGCTGGCCGAGTTTCTGGGCGCCCATCGCGGAGCAGAATGTCGCGACCCTGACCGATTCGAGCCTGGGCATGGTTCGCACCGAAGTCCGCTGCAAGCTTTGCGACGCGCACCTGGGGCACCTCTTTGACGACGGTCCGGCGCCCACGGGTCTGCGTTATTGCATGAATTCGGCGGCCTTGAAGTTCGTGAAGAGTCCGGACAAGGGCTGACGGGTATTGTAGCGGCCTCCTGATCGAAGTTGCGTAATCCCGCCCGCCCGGCGTAAGATGTTCGCTTACTAATAGCTGCGCATAAATCGATTCCGATGTTGTGGGATAAGAAACAAAAACCCGAAAATGTGAGCTCGAGTCCGGCAAGTCCCGGTCCCGCTGTGACGCCTCCTCCGGCCGAGCCTCCCCGAATGGAGAAACCTATGGCAGATGTTACTCCGCGTCCCCCGGCCCCCACGGGCGGCCAGGCGTCCTCGACCCTCGGCCGGTCCATGTCCGTCAAGGGCGAGCTGACCGCCAAAGAAGATCTGGTGATCGAGGGCCAGTTCGAAGGCACGATTGACGTGGCGGAGCACACGGTGACCGTCGGGGCCCAGGGGCAAGTGAAGTCCGAGATTCGGGCGCGGCAAGTGGTCGTGCACGGCTCGGTGAACGGCAAGATTTCGGCCCGGGAGAAGATCGACATCCGCCGCACGGGAAACGTGACGGGGGACCTGCAGGCGGCCGGTGTGGCGATCGAAGACGGCGCCTACTTCAAGGGCAGCATTGAGATTCTGCGTGAAGGTCAGGCGCGCGCGGAGGCCGCTCCTGCCCGTCCTGTCGTAAGCCAGCGTGCGGTCTGAGCCATGCTGGCCAGACCCGGGCGCTCGGAGGCGAGCACCGACCCTCGAAGCGCTCCCCCGCCCAGTTTCGGTCTACGCTGGCTCTGGCAATATCTTCAGGACAGTCCGCGGCCTTACATCCTCGACTGCGGCCCCATTCGCTCGGCGACGCTCCGTATTCTACTGGGCCGCAGCGGGCGGCTTTACAGCGGCGACCTGATCTCTTCCCATAAGCGTCCCGAACTCTGGGACCGCACCCGCAAGACCCCGGTGTTCCGCACCGAGTTGCTCCTGGCCGGACTTCCTCCGGTCCCCGCGGCTTCGCTTTCGGTGGTCTTTTGCTGGCATCTGCTGGACCTGCTTCCGCGCGAAGCGCTGCCGGACGTACTCCTGCACATTCACAAGTTGATGGAAAGCGGGGGAGTACTGTTCTGTCTGCTGCGCGAGCCGCGCCTGGAGAAGGGAGCTGATTCCGCGTGGGAACTCGACGGACTCACCGGCCTGGCGCGGGCGCACGATGGCGTCGCGGCCTTTCCTTATCCTGCGCTCAGCAATCGTGAAATCGATCGCTTGCTGCCCACGGGGAGCGTCAAGACTTTCCTCACGCGTTCCGGGTGGCGCGAAGTGCTGGTGTTGAAGTGAGAGCGGCAGGAACTGCGATCGGGGAGAAAGCTTTCAACGCCAAGGGTACAGCGCGGGCGGTGGCCGAGCCGCGCCGGGTTAAGGTTTTTTTCCACGCCGCGTTGCTTTGTACGGTCTGCGCGCCCATTCTGGCCCTCGCGGATTCCCCCCGGGGCGGACCGATCTCTTCAACGGCGGCGCTGGTACCTTCCGCGCTCCACACCCTCGCCGCCCGCGCCGACCACAAATCAGGCTGGGCGCCGCTCGCGCGCTACGCCGCTTCCGCGCGCGACCGCGAGAGCAAAGGCCTGGCTTACCTCGTTCTCGGTTACCGGGAGTATCAGGCGGGCGACTACTCCGCGGCCATGGACCATCTGGCGCGCGCCGAGGCCACCGGATTCCTGCTTGCTGATTACGCCACCTACTACCGGGCTTCATCCGCGAGCCTCGCCGACGAGCCCGAGGTCGCAGCCAGGCTCCTGGCGGACTTCGCCAGGCGTTTTCCCGGGAGTTCGCTCGATCTCCAGGCTACGCGCCTGCTGGCGTGGTCCCTGATCGGCTCTCACCGGCCTGCGGACGCGCTCGCCGTCCTCGGCCATGTGACCGGCATCAGCAAACATCCGCCGCTTGAATTGCTCGTCGCCCAGGCCCGCGAAAACTCGGGAGACTTGAAGGGAGCGGTCGAAGCCTACCAGGACCTGTACTATCGCTCACCGGCTGCCGATGAGGCGGGTCCGGCGGCGACGGCGCTGAAGCGCCTCGAGGAGAAGCTGGGCGCGGCCTACCCGGCGCCATCCGGGGATATGCGCCTCGCGCGCGCCCGGGCGCTCGAGAACGACGGGCGCTGGTCGGCTGCGCTCACCGAGTATGAAGGCCTGCTACGCGACGACCCCGCGAGCGCGTCGGCGGTCGCGTGGCGGTTGGGGCGCGACCGCTGCTGGGCTCATCTGGGACGCGCCAGTGAGGCTGGGGCGGACCTGGCAGCCGCGGGGTGGCCCGAGGGAGAGATCGACGCCGAGCGCGGGCTCGTCAGGCTGCGGATCGCCGAAGGCAACCACGACGAGCCGGCGGCGGTCGCGGAAATCGACCGGCTGGCGCAACTTTATCCGCAGTCGCCGTCCTACGCCGCGGCGCTGAACTCCATTGCTTTTTTCTACACCCGGCAGGAGGACTGGGGACGGAGTGCGGTCTACAACGCGAGGCTAGTCGACGGCTTTCCGGGCTCCGATCTGGCCCCGCGGGCCCTTTGGGAATCGGCCTGGGCGGCCTATGTGGCCGGCGAGCGCGAGGGCGCGGAGAAGCGGTTTCTGGAGTACCTCGGCCGTTACCCCGTTTCGTTCCGGGTTCCGGCCGGGTTGTACTGGGTCGGACGCCTGGAGGAACTCCAGGGCCGGCCGGGCGAGGCACGATCGGTCTATGCGCTTCTCAGCCTAAGGTTCCACAGTGATTTCTACGCCGTGGAGGCTGAAAAGCGCCTGCGCGACGCCCGGATGGTCAAGGCCTCGCTGACGAAGGCTGCCCTGCCGCCGGAGATCGAGACCGTTCGCCGCAAATCGGCAGTGCCTCCCGAATACAGCGTGGTTTGCGCCCGGCTCCCCGATGCCGAGGCCCGTCGCGGCATGATCCTGGCCGCGCTCCGACTCGATGACCTCGCCCGGCACGAGTTGCGCGTCCGGTTGGACTCCGCCGACGAGGGACCCGAGAAAGAGCGCTTGCGATTGGACCTGTCGCGGGTGGAGCGCGAGGCTGAGAAGTACGACACCGCGACTTACCACGCCAAGAGAGCCCTGCCGGGCTACGTCGAGTACGACTTCTCCGCGCTGCCCGCAGACGTGTGGGCGCTGCTTTATCCGCAGGCCTTCTGGCCGCTGGTGCGCCGATACGCTGCGGCCAATCACCTCGACCCTTACCTTGTCATGGCGCTGATTCGCCAGGAGTCGGGGTTCAATGCCAAGGCGATCTCAGGGCCGGGCGCGCGGGGCCTGATGCAGTTGCTGCCCCCCACGGCGCGGCTACTGACGCGCCGCGCACGGCGGCTCAGCCGCCGCCGGGTTGCCGGCAATCTGCTCAATCCGAGCTACAACCTGCGGGCCGGTTGCAGCTTTTTCGCCCAGATCCTGCACGAGTTCAACGGAAATCTGGCGCAGGCGCTCGCCGCCTATAATGCCGGTCCGGATCGCGTGCACGAATGGCTGAACGGCCACACCTATTCGGAGGACGCCGCGTTTGTGGAGAGCATCCCGTTTCCCGAGACGCGAGCCTACGTCGAAACCATCCTGCGCGACGCCGTGATCTACCGGCGACTGATGACCGGAAAGCCACGATTCAGGGCTTGTGGCCCTCATTCCTGAATTGCCGTCCATCCCCTCCTGCGCGCAACAGCGATCACGATCTTCTCCGCATTCCGACAGCGCCAGAGGATGGGCACCAAAGGCGCCCCAGGATCTTCCGCAGATGAGGTGCGAAGCCCGTCACGGTCGATTGTGACGCTCCTCACTGCTGCTATTCCCCATTTGGATCAGATTAGTATCCGACCTTGCCTAAGAGCCAGTCTGCAGGGCTCAGCGGGGGATGCGATGGACCTCTTCGGACCAGCGAGCCGGTCGTTCCCCAAACTCCTTCTCTGTTCATTGTCGTTCGCCGAAACGCCCAGCCTGGCGCGCCCCTGGGAGCCGATATGAGCTCGGAGGACGTTTCGCGCATTGTCGAAGAGCACGCCGGCAAGCTCGGGGGGCTGATCGGCATCCTCCAGGACATTCAGGCCCGGTACGGCTATCTTCCGCCTGATGCGCTCGGAGTGGTGGCGGAGGAGACGGGCCGCTCCCTCACTGATGTCTATGGGGTGGCGACGTTTTTTCATTCCTTCAGCCTCAAACCGCGAGGCAGGCATCTTTGTTCGGTCTGCCTGGGTACTGCATGCCACGTGAGAGGGAGCCCGGTGATCGCGGAAGAGTTCGGAAAAGCCCTGGGTATCAAGCCGGGGGAGACCACCAGCGGTCGCGATTTCACTTTGGAGACGGTGAACTGTCTGGGAGCATGCGCCCTGGGCCCGATTGTCGTGGTCGACGGGCATTACTTCTCGAACGTCAGCCCGGTCAAGGTAAAGGGGATCCTGGAGAAGACCCACAATGGTTTGGACAACGTGGACGTGACGACCGACGAGCGCGTTTTCCCTGTCGAGACCAGTTGTCCGCGATGCAATCACAGCCTGATGGACCCGCTCCACCGCGTGGATGGCCAGCCCTCGATCAGCGTTACGGTAACCTTCGGGGGCGAACATTTCCGCTTGCGGCTGTCGTGTCTGTACGGGAGTTACAAGCTGGAGTCCGAGCGTGAGATCCCGGCGGACGTGATCGTGGACTTCTTTTGTCCCCACTGCCACGCGCATCTCACGGGCGGTTGCGCTTGCCTCGAGTGCGGTGCACCGATGGTCCCCATGATCGTACGGGGAGGCGGCCTTGTCCAGATCTGTTCGCGCAGAGGCTGCCGAGGTCACATTCTCGATTTGAGCGGCGGTTTGCTGTGACGGGCGGCTGATCAATCCGCCGAGGCGTTCAGTAGGGCAGGCAATGGAGAGACTCGCATCAATCGAGCAATTCAGGACGCTCCAGGAGCGGGTCGTCGCTGACCGCGACCCGAATATCCCGGTCGTCGTCATTCCCGCCGGGACATGCGGACAGGCAAGCGGCGCCAATGATCTGATCCGCATCGCCAAGCACGAACTTCTGAGCAAGGGGCTAGCGGAGAAGCTGCGAATCCGCATCACCGGTTGCCACGGCTTCTGCCAGGCGGAGCCGAGTGTGCTGATTGAACCCGAAGGCACTTTTTACCCAAGGCTCGGGATCAAGCAGATGATGCAGATCATCGAGGCGGCGAGCCAGGGACGAGTGGTGGAAGAGCTTCTTTGGCGTGATCCGACCACTCACAAGAGGGTGCCGAAGCAGAGTGACATTCCGTTCTTCCGAAGCCAGAGGCGCACCCTTCTGGCGCGCAACGAAAAGGTGGACCCGATCCGGATTTACGACTACGTCGGAAGCGGAGGATATTCGGCCCTGGTCAAGGTTCTGGTACGGGGGAACCCCGGCTGGGTGGTGGACGAAGCAAAAGCCTCCGGGCTGCGCGGTCGTGGCGGAGCCGGCTTCCCGACCGGCCTGAAGTGGGAGGTGCTGGCGAAGGCGCGCAACGGTCACGGCAAATTCCTGGTATGCAACGCCGATGAAGGCGATCCGGGCGCTTACATGGATCGCAGCGTTCTCGAGGGAAACCCGCAAAGCATCATTGAAGGAATGCTGATCGGGGCCTACGGTACCGGCGCTACGCAGGGAATCATCTACGTCCGGACGGAGTATCCGCTCGCGATCAAGCACCTGGTGATCGCGCTGCGGCAGGCGCGCGAACTGGGCCTTCTGGGCGAGAAGATCCTGGGCACGGGCTTCTCGTTCGACATCCAGATTGTCAAAGGTGCCGGCGCTTTTGTCTGTGGCGAGGAAACGGCTCTCATACGATCGGTGGAAGGCGAAAGGGGTGAACCCCGCCAGAGGCCGCCCTATCCCGTTGAAAAGGGCATCAAGGGAGAGCCCACCGCCATCAATAACGTCGAAACCTGGGCGAACATCCCGATCATCATCAACGAGGGAGCGGCTCGGTTCGCGAAGGTTGGCTCGCCTCAGAATACCGGGACGAAAATCTTCAGCCTGGTCGGAAAGGTGAGGAACACCGGTCTGGTCGAAGTGCCCATGGGCGTCACCATCGGCGAGATTGTCCATGGAATCGGGGGGGGGCCGTCGGGGAGGGCAAAAATCAAGGCCGTGCAAACGGGCGGACCGAGTGGCGGGTGCCTTCCCGTTCCGATGTTTGACCTCTCCCTCAACTATGAAAGCCTGGCGGCGGCGGGCTCCATCATGGGGTCGGGCGGCATGATTGTGATGGACGACAACACCTGCATGGTGGATGTCGCCAAGTACTTCATGGAATTTCTCAAGGATGAGTCCTGCGGCAAGTGTTTCACCTGCCGTCAGGGTACGCAGCGCATGTGGGAGATCCTGGACGATATCACCACCGGAAGGGGCACGCTGGCGCAACTGGATCTGTTGCAGGAATTGGCGGAGGTGGTGAGAGACACCTCGATGTGTGGCTTGGGACAAACCGCGGCCAATCCTGTTCTGAGCACGCTGCGCTATTTCAGGGACGAGTACCTCACGCACATCGAACGGAAGTTCTGTCCGGCCACCGTGTGCCGCGACCTGTTTAACTATCGCGTGATCGCGGAGAAGTGCACCGGCTGCAGATTGTGCCTTCCCGTCTGTCCCACGGGGGCCATGACCGGGTCAAAGGGAAAGGCTCATAACCTGGACCGGTCCACGTGCATTAAGTGCCGGGCCTGCGTGGAGGCGTGCAAGTTCGACGCCATCGCGGGCGAGCCGGTCATTGCCGCCGCACAGTCGGGATGAGGGAGCAGGAAAGAGAAAGCATGATCAGCCTCACCATGAACGGATTGCCGGTGTCGGTCGAGGAAGGGACTACTCTGCTCGAAGCGGCTCGCTTCCTGGGCTTCCCCATCCCCACGCTGTGCCATCTCGAGGGGTTAACGCCTTACGGAGCCTGCCGACTGTGTGTTGTCGAGATCGGGCGCGGGGGGAAAGCCAAGCTCGTCTCATCCTGCACTTACACGGCCGAGAACGGCCTCACGGTGCGGACCGCCTCCTGGCGCGTGATGCGGGCGCGGAAGATGATCCTGGAACTGCTCCTGGCGTCATGCCCGCAATCGAAGATCATCCAGGACCTCGCGGCGGCGCACGAAGTCCGCCGGCAGCGCTTCCGGCAGGAATACAAGGATTGCATTCTGTGCGGGCTGTGCGTGCGCATCTGCGAGGAGCAGATGATGGCGAAGGCGATCGGCTTCCGCGGGCGCGGTGAGAAGCGCAGCGTTGGCACGCCCTTTGACGTGCCTTCGCCGGCGTGCCGGTTGTGCGGCGCATGCATGTACGTCTGCCCGGCTTGCCAGCTCCGCTGCACCTATAACGAGCCCGAGAAGGCCATTTGCGGGAGTTGCGCCAACCTGAGCCCGCCGTGCCTGGAGAAGCAGGAGTTCCACGACATGATGTGCTACATGGCGCCGTGCGTGGCGTGTGAGATCGGGAAAAGATAAACCGCTTGCCGATGGCTTGGCAGAGGTCCTGGGCCGGGAACGGGCGGCCGTTCGTTAGAGATTGGTTTACGGGAGGCGCGCGATGTCGCTCTCAAAAGTCAATTCCTCAGCAGCAACCCTGACCAAGAACCGGACCGAAGGCTCGGTTGTTCCTGCTTCCGGCATGTGCGTCACGTGCATTGACGGTTGCATCGGCATGTGCGAGATCGGCAAGTCGGCCTACCGGGGTCACGAGGTGATTTACCCGCAACCCTTCGGGGTAATCACAACCGCGGGAGAAAAGGCCTACCCGGTGGATTATTCGCATTTCAACATTATGGGCGCTGTGACCGGGGCGCACGGGATCGAAGCGGAGAGCGACAGGGCCATCTTTCCCGCGGTGAATCTGGAGGTGGTGTTTGGCCACGACCACCAGCTGAAGTTCCGGTACCCCTGGATCATCCCTGGCCTCGGATCGACCAACATCGCCAAGAACAATTGGGAAGGGTTGGCGATAGGATCGGCACTGGCGGGCACTGGCCTGACGATTGGCGAAAACGTCGCCGGCATGGATTCCGAGGCAGTAATCGCGGACGGACGGGTGGTAAGCACGGTGGACCTGAAACAGCGTGTCCAACTCTATAAGAGCTGCCAACGTGACGGCTACGGCGCCATCGTCGTGCAGGCGAACATCGAGGATACCCGCTTGGGGGTGCAGGAGTACGCGGTCGAAAAGCTCGGGGTGGAATGCGTCGAACTGAAGTGGGGTCAAGGGGCCAAGAATATCGGCGGCGAAGTAAAGATCAACTCGCTCGCGAAGGCTCAGATGCTCCACCAGCGCGGTTACATTGTGCTTCCGGACCCCACCGATGCCGCGGTGATCCGCGCCTTTGAGCGGGGGGCGTTTAAGGAATTCGAGCGCCATTCGCGGGTCGGCATGGTCACAGAAGAATCTTTTGCCCGCCGGGTGGAGGAACTACGCGCCGCCGGCGCAAAGTACGTTTTCCTCAAGACAGGAGCTTATCGTCCCGCTGACTTAGCGCGAGCCGTCTCGTTTGCGTCAAAGTACGGGCTGGACCTGCTCACCGTCGATGGAGCGGGTGGCGGTACGGGCATGAGTCCCTGGCGGATGATGAATGAATGGGGAGTCCCCCCGGTCGAGCTCCACTCCCTGCTTTATTCTTACGTCAAGCGCCTGGCGGACCAGGGCCGCTACGTACCGGCGCTGGCGGTCGCCGGCGGATTCGCCTTTGAAGATCAGATCTTCAAAGGGCTGGCTCTAGGCGCCCCCTTCGTGAAACTGGTGGGGATGGCGCGTTCCCCAATCGCCGCCGCCATGGTTGGAAAGACAATCGGGCGGGCCATCGAGGAAGGACAACTGCCGGTCTACATCGAGCGCTTCGGCAGATCGCGAGACGAGATCTTCGTGACCGCGACGGAACTGCGCCGCCAGTTGGGGGCGGAAGTCTTCGAGACTCTGCCGCCGGGCGCGCTCGGCCTGTACACGTATTATGAGCGGCTGGCCCAGGGTCTGCGTCAGCTCATGGCCGGAAGCCGGAAGTTCAGCGTCGAGCACATCAGCCGTGGCGATCTCGCGGCGCTCACCCACGAAGCGTCAGAAATCAGCGGAATCCCACATGTGATGGCTGTGGACAAGACAGAAGCAGAGGAGATCCTGGCTGCGCCCGGACGTTCATCGGCTTTCTGAAGGCCAGGCGGAGAGCCAATCGAGATGCCGCGAGCAACTGGGCCCTTCCGTTTGCCCAAACTCTGAAACTGTCACCCTGCATCGCATCAAGGCACGCTTCCGCCCTCTTAACCAAGCGGTAAAAACGTTAAAAAACAGGAAGCCTTTACGAACGAAGCCACCATCTCATTGAAAACAAAGGTGTCCGTTTACGGACAGCCAATCGGTATTTGAAAATATAGCGGTTGAACTTTTAGACCAATAACTTAATGACTTTAAATGACTTAATGCATAGAACCGGTTTGTGAGCCGTGCCTCGCCGGAGGGCGATTTCGGGTCGCTTGGCTCGATCTAAACCCTTAACTGACCCACCCACATCCCACGGGACCGAAGCGCGTTACAATACCAACTCGAGTGAGGCGCGGGTAATCTGGCGCCAGCCAAAACATACTCGCGCCGGGCCATTCTTGGAGAGGAGGGAACTCGATGAAAGCCGCAGTCCAGACCAGTGCGCATCACGTTTCGGAGAAGGCCCGCCAATTCACCGAGTCGGTGATCCGTGAGATGACCCGCCTCGCGATCGAACACGGCGCCATGAATCTGGCCCAGGGATTTCCCGACTTCGCTGCGCCCGCCGAGGTGAAGGAAGCCGCGCGGCGGGCGATCGCCGCCGACATCAATCAATACGCCATCACCTGGGGCGCGCGCGAATTCCGGCGCGCCATCGCCGAGCGCTTCGCCAAAGACACGGGACTAGAGATTGACCCCGAGCGCGAGATCACCGTCACCTGTGGCGCCACGGAAGCCATGATCGCATGCCTGCTGGCGATCGTTGACCCCGGCGAAGAGGTGGTGGTCTTTGAACCTTTTTACGAGAACTACGGGCCGGACGCCATCATCTGCGGCGCGGTGCCGCGCTTCGTCCGGCTGCATCCTCCCGATTGGGCCTTTGATCCTCGGGAACTGCGCAGCGCCGTCAATGCGCGTACCAGGGCGCTGATCCTGAATACGCCCAATAATCCGACTGGGAAGGTGTTTTCGCGGGAAGAACTGGAGCTGATCGCCGACACAATCCTGAACGCGCACGCCTACGTGGTGACCGACGAAATCTACCAGTACATCACGTACGACGGAGCGCGGCACGTCTCCATGGCGACGCTGCCGGGAATGCGCGAGCGTACCATCACCTTGAACGCGCTGTCGAAGACCTACAGCGTGACCGGATGGCGGGTCGGATATGCCGTCGCGCCAACCGAAGTTTCAGCGGCGGTGCGCAAGATGCACGATTTTCTCACCGTGGGTGCGGCAGCGCCGCTCCAGGAAGCCGGCGTCACAGCGTTGCGCCTGCCCGACGAGTACTACGGGCGCCTCGCCGCCGAATATCAAGGGCGGCGCGACCGCATGCTCGGCGCACTGACCGCTGCCGGTTTCCAGTGCTATAAGCCCCGGGGCGCCTACTACGTGATGACGGATATTTCGGGCTTCGGCTTTCCGGATGACGTACAGTTCGCCCGGCATCTGGTGAGCGAAATCGGCGTTGCCGTTGTGCCGGGCAGCAGTTTCTACCGCGATCCTGCGCCGGGACAGCAGCAAGTCCGGTTCTGCTTCTCCAAGACAGACGCCACTCTCGACGAGGCGGGGCGGCGCCTGGCAAGGCTACGCAGGCGCGCGGCGACAGCCAACCGCACCACTGCCGAACGACTGTGACGGGTGCCGGGCCAGCCCCCTCACGTTCGACCCGGACACCCGTCACGGCCAGCCTGCTTGCCTATCGGCTGGCGAGCTTGCGGGCGCAGTCGAGCAGGAAGGCCCGGTCCGATTCCATCATGTGGCCGACGAGGCCTTTGATCTGCAGCAGGAATCGGGCCTCGGAACCTTCGGTCCCGCCGTTCTGTGCAATTTCCTCGAGGGTCGACGGGCGGCCCCCGGCGGCAGCGGGCGGTTCCGGGTCCTCGCCTGCGGTGTAGAACAGTCGGTACATGGGAACGTCGAGCGCCGCCGCGAAGCGCTGCAGGGTCTCGACGGAAGGTACCGTGTGACCATGCTCGACGCGTGAGATGTAGCCACGCAGCATCCCTGTCTGCCTTTCAATGTCACCCTGCGAGAGGCCTTTCTTTTCACGAAGATCACGAATTCGTTGACCGATGGACATGGACTTTCTCCCCTTTACTAGTGCTCTCAACGGCTACTAGTGCGTTTGACTGGCCGGCCTCAGCCGGGCTAATTGGAGCTCAGAGCTCCGCGTGAGCCGTGGTCCGTCTCTCGGGCGGCGTACGTTTGACCGCCGCGGCCGTTAGGCGGATGGTGAGAAGGAGACCACCTATATCCTTCTCACGATGAGTCGCCAGAATCCGCTCAGGCCGGTTTCAGCAGCGAATCCAGACAGACCTGAAGCAACCCGTCCTCAGTGCGCTCCAGCCGGTTGGGATCGAGCTTCCCGTAGACTGAGCCAAGGCGGAAGGCTGCCAAAGCCTCCGCTTTGCTTGGACGGACCATGCCGACCAAGCCGTCCAGATCTTCGCACCAGCCTTCAACCGCTCCGCTCTGCTTGTTCAGGATCAGCAGGCGATCGGTTTCGGTGATGATGGTCGTCTTTTTCTTGCGTCGTGTCGTCATAGAGTCTCCCGTCAGGCGGCCTGTATTGACTCCTGGGCTAACCGCTGGCGCATTACCTCTTTTGATAGCTTCTTCACATTGCGCCGTCCGGCCCCTTCCGCTAAAATCAGCCACGGTGGCCAGGAATTCGCTGTCCAAACCGCCATCGACGCTCCGACCATAGCGCGATGTTAGTTTGGACGTAATTAGAGAACGCTGAAAAAGTAGTGAATCTTGCATGAGTTCCGTTAATCTGCAGGCCAGCAAGCACTTCTACGAGTTCGGTCCCTACCGAATTGACCTTACTGACCGCCTTCTTTTTCGCGGCGCAACGCCAGTTCCCCTCACACCTAAGGCTTTCGACACTCTTGTGGTATTAGTTGAGTCTGCCGGGCGGATCCTTGAGAAAGACGACCTGATGAAAAGGGTCTGGCCCGACACTATCGTTGAGGAAAACAATCTCACCCAGAACGTTTCGGCTCTACGCAAGGCCCTAGGTCAGGGGGCCGACGAGAAGCCTTACATCGAAACCCTGCCACGGCGTGGTTACCGTTTTGTTGCAGCCGTTCTGGAGCGATGGGAGCAGATCCCAGAGCTCATTGTCCGGGAGCGGACCAAGTCCACCGTCATTGTTGAAGAGGAAGAAGAGACCCAGACTCAGACTAAAGTATTGGGGAATTTGACTTTAACTCAGTTTGCGGCTGCGGTTTTGACCCTTGCGGTGGCGATAGGCTCCGTTGGCTATCTGCGTAACCGGCGGGCTCCGAGCGATGAGGGGAATAATTCCTTCGCTACGACCGCTTTGCGGCGCCGGCCGGCGGTGGCCGTCCTCGGGCTTCGGAACCTCACCGGACGTGCCGATGCAGCCTGGCTGTCAACAGCTCTTTCCGAAATGCTGACTTCCGAGCTGGCGGCCGGGGCGCAGCTACGGGCTATTCCGGGCGAAAATATCGCCCGAATGAAGCTCGACTTTGCCTTGGGCGGCTCCGACAGCCTGGCACAGGACACTCTGAGCCGGATTCGCGAGGCGTTGGGAACGGACTACGTTGTGCTCGGCTCGTTCACCGATCTGGGACCGGCGGATGGCGGGAAGATCCGGTTGGACTTACGGCTGCAGGACACGCGGCAAGGCGTGACCCTTGCTGCCTTCGGCGAGAACGGAACCGAGTCTGGCCTTTTTGACTTGGTCTCCCACGCCGGTACCCGTTTGCGTGACGCGATGGGTGTGGGCGACGTGCCCGGGGCCGAGGCGCCTGGCGTCCGTGCCGAGTTGCCTTCAAGTCCCGAGGTCGCCAAGCTTTACGCGAGCGGCCTTGCTAACGTCAGGATCTTCAATCCTCAGCAGGCGAGAAACCTCCTCGAAAAGGCCGTGGCGGCCGATACACATTTCCCGCTGGCCCATTCGGCGTTGGCCTCGGCGCTGTGGGTGCTTGGCTATGATGCCAAGGCCGAGGCGGAGGCCAAGACAGCTTTTGACTTGTCTGGGAACCTTAACCGCGAGGAGCGCCTGCTGATCGAAGGCCGCTACCGGGTGATCTCAAATCAGTGGGACCAGGCACTCGAGGTCTACCGGACGCTGTTCGGACTCTTCCCCGATAATCTCGACTACGGCATCACCTTGATTACGTGCGAGTCGATGGCCGGCAAGGGCACAGAGGTGCAAGCGACCTTGGGCGACCTCCGGCAACTTCCAGCCCCCGAGGGGCAGGATCCCCGGATTGATCTGGCTGAGGCGAATTGGGCCGAGTCTGTCTCCGATTTTAAGCGCGAAGAGTCCAGTGCATCGAGATCCGCCGAGCGGGCTCAGTCCCTTGGTGAAAGGCTGCTGGTCGCGCAGGCTCAGCTTGCGCAAGGTACTGCAGAGTGGAAACTGGGTGAGCCCCAGAAGGCGCTCACAACCTTGAAGGACGCTCAGGATACGTTCGAGTCCGAGGGTGACAATGCCGGCGTGGCCGACGCGCTGGAGATTGCTGCCCGGTTATTGAGTGGGCGCGGCGATTTGGCCGGAGCGCGCCGGAACTACGAACAGGTGCTCAAGATCCGCCGGGCCACCGGAGACCAAGGCGGCGTCGCAGCGACCTTGAACGATCTGGCACTGCTCAGATGGCAGCAAGGTGACTTGGTGGGTGCGAAGGAAATGTACGATGAGGCGCTCACCAGCTTCCGTGAGGTCGGCGACCAGAACGGCGTCGGGAATGCCTTGAACAACGAGGCGAATATCTTCTACGACCAAGGGAATCTCGGGGCGGCGCTGCGCATGTACGAAGCTTCGAGCGCCAAGTTCGCTGATATCGGCGACAAGGGTGGACAAATACTCGGGCTTCTCAACGTCGGGCTCGTACTTTCAAATCAGGGTGACCTGGCCGGGGCCCGCACTCGTTACCAGAAGGCCGCCGATTCTGCCCAGGAGCTTGGGATGAAGAGCGAGCGTGCCCGGGCCCTCGAGGGGTTGGGCCAGGTGGCTTATCTACAGGGCGACTTGGCCGAGGCCCGCCGCCAGTACACGGAGTCGCTCAGCCTCCGGCGTGAGCTCGGCGAGCAAGGCACGGCCGCGGAGACGGTGGTTGATCTTTCTCTGGTGTCGATCGAAGAAGGACGTGCCGATCAGGCACTTTCGCTCCTCCCCGCAGCGATCGAGGAAGCAAAGCGCGAACAGCAGCCGGTGGATGAGGCGGCGGGATACGTTGCGCTGACGCGTGCTTACGTTGAACAGCACAACGCCTCCGAGGCCGTGAAATCTGCCGCGCAAGCGCGCGCCTTCGCCGCGAAGGCTCAGAACGAGCCGGTACGCCTCGACGCTGATATTGTCAGCGCGCGCGCCGTAGCGGTTGGCAGCGGCATGGCCGGAGCTCGTGAGGCCGCGCAGTCGTTGTCCGGCATTCGCGCGCACGCTGAAAACCTGGGCTTTGTGGATCGCGCCCTCGACGCCGGACTCGCCTTAAGTTCGGTGGAGTTACAGAGCGGCGACCAAGCCGCGGGTCAGGCATTGCGTGTGCAGGTGGAGCAGTCCGCCAACGACAGGGGATTTGGTCTCGTGGCCCGGCGGGCGGCGCGCCTCCAATAGAAGACGCCTTGATCAGCGACTCAGCCGCCGTTGGAGCGCGGATTCCCTGCCGGCTTAAGAACACACCTGAAGGCGTACCCCAAAGCGTAGAAAGCAACCAAAGGCCAAGCGCCGGAACGGCACAAGCCCGGGCTGCAAATTGTCCGGTGTCAACCCCTAAGAGCGCGGAGCCGGCGGTCGGGGTGGATTACAAGGAGTCGAGATCAGCGGTGCTGGCCGCCGCTTCTTGCTGGTGCTCCCCCCGGCGGGTTGGCCCGTCATCGGTCGAGGCCCGCCTTGGGTACAACTGGGTGAATTCTCGGCGAGAATGAGGACATCGCTCGGAGAGACGGCAGAAACTGAGGGTGCCTTGCCGAGCGCCAAGGACGTTGTGTTGAGTCCGCTCGCGCTCGTGTATGCCGATGAGGCTACGGAAGTGAACGCTTTGCCGACCTCGGTTTGGCTGACTGAACCGGCGAGAAGCAGCGCTGCGGCGCCCAGCGTCACAAGAGTCGAAGTTCTCATGGATCCCCCCTCGATAGCAGTCACTGCGCGACCGTGAACTTGAGCAGCATCACTGAAACCACTGAGAGGTTCACCTCGGTCGAGCCCGTACGAGAACAAGACCCTTTGGGCCCTCTTCGCGTGTCACACGATAGATATATACCCGCTCGTGTAATTCAGTCAAGAGAATTCCAGCGATCTCGCAAGTTACTCATTATCTATCGGATGCAGTCCGACGCTCCTGCTGCCACCCGGGTTCTCTGCGACGTAAGAGAGGGCCAATAGGTGGCGATGCCAATGCTATTATAGTTTCGGAGGATCACATGCGACTTCCGGCGTTCAAGAACGAGCCCCTTTCGGATTTCGGACGTAATTCGGAGCACAAGCGCAAAATGGCCGAAGCCGTGGATAAGGTACGGAGCGAATTGGGCCGCGAGTATGGCCTCGTGATTGGTGGCGAGCGCGTCCACAGCGCGGATCGCCTGACGTCGTACAATCCGGCCGAAAAGTCCCAGGTTGTCGGCAGCTTTTCCAAGGCGACGCGGGAACTGGCGGAGAGCGCGATCCGCGCCGCCGAGCAGGCCTACAAAACGTGGAGCCGCGCCCCCGTCGAGCGTCGTGTGCAACTCCTGCTCGACACAGCCCACATCCTGCGCGATGACAAGTATTACTACAGCGCCTGGATGGTTTTTGAGGTCGGCAAATCATGGCCGGAAGCCGACGCGGATACCGCGGAAGCCATCGATTTCTGCGAGTACTACGCGCGTGAGATGCTGCGCCTGGAGAATCCTGCGCCGCTCGCTCCGGTCGCCGGCGAGAAGAACTATCTGCGTTACATCCCCCTGGGCGTCGGCATTGTTATTCCTCCCTGGAATTTTCCCCTGGCCATCCTGACCGGCATGACGACGGCATCGATCGTGGCTGGGAACACGGTGGTGCTGAAGCCTTCGAGCGACTCACCGGCCATCGCCTATAAGTTCTTCGAGGCGCTCGAGCGCGCGGGAATGCCGCCCGGCGTGGCGAATTTCCTGCCGGGCTCGGGTTCGATCATTGGCGATTACCTCGTGGCACATCCGCGCACCCGATACGTGGCCTTCACGGGATCGAAGGACGTCGGACTCCACATTAATGAACTCGCAGCCAGGCATCAGCCGGGTCAGATCTGGGTGAAGCGCGTGGTGGCCGAAATGGGCGGCAAGGATTCCATCGTCGTCGACAGCGAGACTGACCTTGACCTTGCGGCCGAGGGCGTAGCGGCCTCCGCTTTTGGATTTCAAGGGCAGAAGTGCTCGGCGTGCTCGCGCGCTATCGTCGTGGAAGGGGTGTACGAGGCTTTTCTGGACAAATTGAAGAAACGAGTGGAAGCGATCAACGTCGGTTCTCCCTCCGACCCGGCGACGGACATGGGTCCGGTGATCAATGGCAGCGCGGAGAAATCGATCCTAGAATATATTGAGATGGGCAAGCAGGAGGGACGCCTCGTGACCGGCGGACGTACCACGTCCAACGCGGGACACTTTATTGCTCCAACCGTGATTGCTGATGTAGGGCCGCAAGCGCGCCTGGCCCAGGAAGAGATTTTCGGCCCGGTGCTGGCCGTGATCCGGGCGAAGGATTTTGACGAGGCCCTGGAGATCGCGAATAACACCGAATACGGCTTGACCGGCGCGGTGTACACCCGGGATCGGCAGCGGCTCGCGAAGGCGGCCGACACTTTTCACGTGGGCAATCTGTATTTGAATCGCAAGTGTACGGGTGCGCTCGTCGGCGGGCACCCCTTCGGCGGCTTCAACATGTCGGGTACCGATTCCAAGGCGGGTGGGCCCGACTATCTCTTGCTCTTTACCCAAGCGAAGACCGTGGCGGAGAAGTTGAGCGCAGCCGGCTGACGCCTGCTGGCGTACCGAAAATGAAATGAACCATGGCAAATCAGACCCGGGCGCGGGCCTGAGCTGGCAGGGACGGCTCAGGGTGGAGCTTGACCGGCTGGGCGCGCGCAACCGGCTGGCGATTGCGGTCAGCGTGTTCGCCGTCGTCATCCTGATTTTGGGTGCGGGAAGCCTCTTCTTCCGATCCAGCTTCTGGGGGCAGGAATCCATCGAAGTCAGGATTCCGCCGCCCATCCTGTTCGTTCTTCTGATTTTGATTATACTGCTGGCGCTTTATCTCGTCCGACGGGAACTTGAGATCCGCAAACTGACCGCGCTGGTGATCGAAGAGCGCCTGCTGGCCGAGTCGGAGCATTCGGCAGGCATGATCGATCCCGTAACCCACGTTTTCAATCGCCGGTTTCTGCCCGGTCTGCTGCAGGGCGAGATCGCGCGCGCTGAACGCAATCGCCGCCCGCTTACCCTGGCGATGTGCGATATCGATCGCTTCAAGCAAGTCAACGACCGCCACGGGCATGTGGTTGGCGATGAGGTGCTGGCCGAAACCGCGACGATCCTGAAGTCCTGCGTGCGCGGATCGGACTTTGTGGTGCGCTATGGGGGCGACGAGTTTCTGCTCGTGCTTTCAGAAACCGATGAGCCTGGCGCTAACGCCGTCGTGGTCCGAATCCGCGAGAAGATCGCTGAATGGGAGCGCTCGGCCCAACTTGGCATCTCCCTGAGCCTGGGACTCTACCTTCATCGGACCGGACAGAGCGCCGCCCAGGACATCGCCGAGGTTGATACACGCCTTTACGGCGCGAAGCGATCGATGGGGGCGCCGGCGATGCATCGATAGGTGCTCAGTGCATCCGACAGGCAGCCGTGGCACGGTCCAGCGCAGCTCGAAGCCGGTCCGCCTGGCTCCGGGCGCGATCGAGATCGTGCGCGGCCAGGGCTTCCCTCAAGCCCGGCAGGGCCTCAGCCTCATAGCTCGGTAGGGGCGCGTAAACGAGATGCCGGAACCAGGGCCGCCCGGGGATTCCGCTGGAATCGAGCAGATCGCGTTCCTCACTCATCAGACACTCGTTGAGGCGTGCGGCCGTAGCGGCATCGGGCGGCTTCGTCGAGGCACGCCAGGCGTCGAGCTGAGCCGTCGTTGCCGCGGCGGCGGTACGCCATCGCCGGGTCCGATCGATCAGAGGATCAAGATGGTTTGACACGAAGTCTGCGGGTGAAAGTGCCTTCAGGCTGGATATGTAGGCCTCGATTTCGCTCGCGTAGGCGGCGTAATCGAAGGGCTCGATATCGGCGTTGGCCAGCCGCAATGCCAGCAGCCCCCATAACCGGCTCATGGCCGCGTGATACTCGAAACCCGGGTCGCCGAACTTCTTCATCCAATCGAAATCGTCATAGAGAGAATGATAGACGCCATAGGGTCCGTCAAAGGACAGATCGGCCGACGGTACGCCGTCGTGCTGCAGGAAAACCATGAAATCGGAGCCGCCGCCCAGGATCCCGAACGGAACCCCGCCAGCCCCGGCGCCGGGCACGGCGTAGCTCCGAATGTTCAAGGCGGCATGTTCCGAGGCCCAGCGCTCGTAAAGTGACTGGCCGCTGGCCGGATCGCGAACGGCGCCCGCCGCTTCCATGACGGCGCGCAACAGCGACGGGACGAGACTCACCGAGAGATTGCGGCCGCTGGTGGCGGAATCCACATTGAGACAGGCGACCGCGTTCTTCTTCAACTCGTCTTCGTACTCCTCGCCCCACTCCGTTGACCCCGTGAGCGTGTACTCTTCAGCGTCCCAGCTTCCGAAGATGATTGTGCGGCGCGGGCGGAAACCCTCGCGCAGCAGCTTGCCGAACGCGCGCGCCGTTTCGAGCATGGTCGCCGTGCCGCTCGCGGGATCCACCGCGCCGTAGACCCAGGCGTCGTGATGATTGCCGAGAATCAGCAGCTTCTCGGGCTCGTCACGGCCCCGGATTCTGCCGATCACGTCCCAGATCGGCGTCACGCGATTTTTCATCTCCAGATGCAAGTGGACGCGGGCTGCGCCATCGCCAATGTGATAAGGGAAGGGAAGGCCGCCCTGCCACGTCTTTGGCGCTGCCGGACCCGCGAGACGGCGCAGGATCTCCCGAGCGTCTGCGGCCGAGAGAGGCATCATCGGGATTTTGGGCAGAATCCTGGACTCGGATTCGGGAATGCGGCGCGCGCCTTCGGTTGAGGCCCAGCCGGGCGTGAGCGGATCGCCGGGCACCATGAAGTCGTAGACCACGGCGCCGCGCTGGAAATGTCCCAGCGGTCCCCAGGGGCCCTTGGGATAGACGGGGCCCTGCGTCGCGCCATCATCGGCCGGATCGGAATACACCACCACGCCGGCCGCACCCTGCCGTTCCGCTTCCAGGCTCTTACCGCCGCGGTAGCCGTGGAAATAACGCACCAGCACAATGCGGCCTTTCACGCTGATGCCGAGGCCCGCCAGCCGGCCGTAGTCCTCGGCGGTGCCGTAGTTGGCGTAGATCACCGGTGCGGTGATGTCTGCTGATGGTGAATAACCGTTCCAGGGAATGTGCGCCAGCGGGTCCTTGATGTAGGTCGACTTGTCGCCGCGAATCGGCGGCTCGGGATGCGCCAGCGCGATGTGTTCCGGCTCGGTCAGCTCGAGGGCCACGCTCTTTGGATACGAGAGCAGCACTTTGTACTCGACAGTCTCCGTCTCGAGCCCGTCGCGCCGGAACTCATCGGCGATGTACTCGCTGAGGCGATGGTCGCCGGGCGTCCCGGCAACGTGCGGCTCGGCCGTCAGCAGGCGCAGGTACCGTTCGCACCGTCCCGGCCGGGGCAGCTTGAGATACCGCTTTTCCCAGCGGTGTTCGTCGCGAAAGCTCGCAGAGGTGAATCCAAAAGGAACGCGCTGGTCGGATTGCGGTGGCGATGATTCTGCGGCCAAGTGAGCCGATTGGAAGGGGCCGGCGCGAAAGGTCTGGTCCGCCGGTGAAAGGCCGAGGACGAGAGCGAAACCCACAAGTATCCGCGATGGTCTCAAGGCCGACGATTATACGGCGGCGGGTGTGAAACTCAAAACGACGGCTTGATGAAACCGATTCCGCGCGCAGTACGCGCCGTGGTGTTACAGGATCCGCGACGCCGCTCAGATACGCGGGTCGATTGGCCTTGGGTTTATCGAACCGTGAGAGCTTCGTCCGTCGCGGGCCGCAAGTCGGTCTCTGGACTGAGCGCCTGCCGTTGACGGCGAGCCGGAAATGCCGCAGCCGGTCTTCCCGGGACTACCTGGTGCTCTTGTCCTATTGACAAATGCATTTCAGGGCCTACACTAGTCCCATCTCAGCGGGGGCGCATCGCAAATGCCTCGTCCACTGTTGGTCTCTGGCCGCGGGAAGACCTCGGCTGGAGAGCGCCGGTCCCCGTAAGAGAGCGTGTTCCCAAGACTGATTCCCGGCCGCTATCGGCCGCCATCGTTGCGCGAAATCAGGAGGGCTTACGACAAGCCAGAAAAGGAGACCTGCCATGGAACTCGATCTCGGTTTGTTCTCGCGACGTGACTTTCTCCGGGAGGTGGCGGCCTTTAGCGCCGCCAATTTGGCGCTCTGGGCGGGAGGCTGCGAATCCTGCGTCCAGCAGATCCAGAACCGGCCAACACGAAAGAACATTCAGGAGCTTTGGGACAACAATCACTCCGACCCCGTCATCGCCACGTACAAGAACGCGGTAACCGCCATGCAGGCGCTGCCGTCGAGCGATCCGCGAAGCTGGCAGGGGCAAATGCAGATCCACCTGAACAAGTGCATCCACCGTAACTGGCTGTGGCTGCCCTGGCATCGCGTGTACCTGGTTTACTTCGAGCGCATCTGCCGAAAGCTCACCGGAGACGACAGCTTTGCGCTGCCTTACTGGAACTGGAACACTCATCCCGCGGTTCCCGATCCTTTCTGGGATACCTCGAGTCCGCTCTTTCATTCCCCTCGCGGCGTGACTCAAACGGACCAGGCTGATCCCTCGATTATCGGCACCTCAGTCCTCCAGAACATCCTGAACGAGACCAGTTTCAATCTGTTTGCGAGCGGCCCTCCGCCAACTTCGGATCTGCACGCCGGTCCCGATGCCACCAGCGGGCTGGAAGCGACCCCGCACAACGGCATTCACGGTTTTGTTGGCGGCGATATGGGCACCTTCAGCTCGCCGCTTGATCCCGTGTTCTACACGCACCACTGCATGTGCGACTGCATGTGGGCTCACTGGAACATCGACCTGAGTAACGCCAACACGAATGACCCGGCCTGGACCAATTTTGCAATTAACGATTTCGTAGACGAAAACGGCAACCCCGTGTCGGTGAACGCGGCGGTCACCGTTCTATATCCCATTCTGACCTATCAATATGAGCCCTGCTCGCTGGCGCAGGAGCAGGCGCCCAAAGTGCCAAAGCTGACGGGGAAAAAGCTCGAGGCGTTCCTCAAGGCTGGCGCCCCGTCGAAAATCGAGTTCGGCCCAACTTTCGAGGTGCGACGCTCGATCAGCGCGGAAGTCGGCAAGCCCTCCACGACGCCCCTTACGGTTGACCCCGCGGCGCTCGCCAGCGCTCTTCAGGGCGGACCGCACACCCGCCTGGTGTTGACCGTGGGAGACGCGCAGATGCCTCCCAAGAGGGACTTTTTCGTACGCGTTTTCCTCAACAAGCCCGACGCTTCCGGAAGTACCCCCATCGACGACCCCCATTTCGCAGGTAGCTTCGCCTTCTTTTTCGACGAATCGGCGATGAAGGGCCACGAAGCGGGGGGCGAAACGGCCGCGGCGCCCCTGACCGGATTCCTGGTTGACGTGACCTCGACGCTGCAGCATCTCAACCAGGCGGGCTCGCTCTCCTCGAACCAGGCGCAGGTTACCCTGGTGCCCGTGCCCCAGGTGCGGAGGGAGGCCGCCGGCGAGGGGCTGACGTTTGGCCGCTTGGAGCTCGCTGTGGCGCGGTTTTGAGCGTGTCAGCGCCGTTCATCTCCCCGTGTCCCAGGAGCATCCAACTCACAGGGGAGGCAGGGCATGACAGCGGCAATCCTGGGCTTCCTGATCGGGGTCGTGCTCTTCGGCGGGCCAAAGGCTGGAGAGCAGGCCCCCGGCACGGGCCACCCGGGCACCGAAACCAGCGGGTTGACACTGACGAACACGCGCCCGGAAGGGTCTATTCCGGTTCCGGCGGCCACGCTTGTCAGTTCACCCGCCCTGTTGGCCCTTCACTTCACCAAGGTGAACAACCCCTCCCGAACGGGGTTTCAGATCTTCGTTTTTTTGTCGTACCAGCCCGCGCAGGAGGGCGCGGCGCGGCCCGTCAGAGTCTTGCTCGGAAATGAGGCCTTCTACCCTCCCGATCGCCCGGGCGGATTCGTGGTGCGCGCTTCCAGAGCCTTTCGCGAGCTCAAAGCCGCCAAGGCCACCGATGTCAGGCTTGTGCTCGAAATGAAGCGGCTCCACCCCCAAACGCCGTGGCCGTCGGTCGAGGTTACAGTGGCTCCTCCGGAATGGCGAAACGAGACCCCGTGACCCCCACGTCCAGTCCGCCTGGCTTCCGTGCCGGTAGCTGGCGCCGAGCTTGAAGATGAGGCACCTCGTTGTCGTGCTCTCTCAATCCTCTGACTTTGAGGATGGAGTCCCTCGATGCGAGGCCGGAGAGGAGCGCCGAATCCGACGTCCTTGAGCGTGACTTCAAAAGCGTCTAGCATGGGACATTGCCGGCGTAATCCGGCGGCAGCGGATCTCACGGCTCGGAGAGTCTGAATGAACACGAAAGCAGGCAGGTTGGTGATCGTCTCAGGTTTCGTGATTGTCGTGTCCGGGCTGACGGCATTTCACGCCGGACGAGAGTGTTCGGGCTCCTCGTGCGCGCGCGTGCCGGCCTACAAGTGCACCCGGACGGCGGCGGCGAACGCCGCGCCCGCTGATTCTTCCGTGCTGTTCGCCGCGACGCTGCCGTCAAGCCGCCCGGCCAAATCGGGCCGCGCCCAGGGCGAGGATCCACGATTGGCTCACGCTTACCGCTTCGAGCGCGGCGAGTGGATCTACGTCCACCTCGAAGGCTCAGCCGGGACCATCGGTTATCAGCACGGATACCTTCTGGCGCCCGAGATCGCTGATGCGCTCGCGACCATCAAGCTGCTCGACGCCCATGAAACCCAACGGCCCTGGGACTTCTTCCGGGATGCCGCCCGCGACATGCTGTGGCCGCACATTGACGCTGAATACCAGGCGGAGCTCAAAGGGATTGTCGAGGGCGTGAAGGCACGCGGCGTCCAGATGGACCTCTGGGACCTCGTCGCTCTCAATGCCTTCTGCGAGCTTCCGGACTACTACGTCCCCTGGTACGACGAGCAGCACAAGACGGCGGGCGCGCCCGATATCAAGCCGGAGGGTCGCTGCAGCGCCTTCGTGGCCACCGGGAGCTGGACGAAGGACCGTCAGATTGTGATCGCCCACAACGACTGGACGAATTTCGCCGACGGCTCGCGCTGGCGCATCATCTTCGATGTGGCGCCCGAGCACGGCTATCACATCCTGATGGACGGTTTTCCGGGCGTCATCACCAGCGACGATGATTTTGGCATCAATTCCGACGGCCTGATGGTTACCGAGACCACCATCACCCAGTTTCACGGCTGGGATCCGAACGGCATCCCGGAGTTTGAGCGCTCGCGCAAGGCGCTGCAGTACGCCGGCTCCATCGACGATTACGTCAGGATCATGCTCAAGGGCAATAACGGCGGCTACGCCAATGACTGGCTGCTCGGCGACCGCAAAACGGGTGAAGTCGCGCGGTTTGAGCTCGGGCTCAAAGACTATCGTGTTTGGCGAACAAAGGATGGCTATTACGTGGGCTCCAATTTCTCGAGCGATTCCAAGCTCACTCGCGAGGAGACCACCTTCGATCCCAACAATCCCGAGACCTCGCCCAATGCCCGTCACGTCCGGTGGGAAGAACTGATGAAGCAGTACAAAGGCCGGATTGATGTCAAGCTGGCCGAGCAGTTCGAGTCCGATCACTACGACACCTACGAAAAGCGCGAGGATCCCGACGGCCGCACGATTTGTGGTCACGGCGAGAGCTCGCCGACGGGAGTCAGCGTTTGGGACTGGGGACCGTACTACCCGGGCGGCGCGGTGCAGGGCAAAGTAACCGACAGCGCCCTGACTGCCAGCATGAGCCTGGTCGCCCGCCGTGGGCATCCTTGCGGCACCGATTTCGACGCCGCGCCCTTTCTTAAAGCCCACCCCGAGTATTCCTGGCTGGCGCCGGTGCTGAAAGATATGAAGGCAGGGCCGTGGTCCGAGTTCCAGGCGGGAGAGAAGCACTAGAGATACTTGGTCGTGGTCGAGGGGCCGAGAAGGTAAACTTGTGCCTGAGATCGCTAGGTTTTACGGCATTATCGTGCGGATGTTCACAGAACCGGGCGCACCACATCATCGGGCACATTTTCACGCTTACTATCAGAACCAGGTGGCAATCTATGCGGTCGATGTTATCGAGTTGCTCGGCGGCGAGTTGCCGCTCCCGCAGGCGCGTCTGGTTGAGGCCTGGGCTGAGTTGCACCGCAATGAGCTATTAGAGGATTGGGCGCGCCTGCAGGCGGGGCGCCGTCCGTTCAAGGTGGCGCCCCTTCAGTAGAGGTGTACAATGACGCATCCGATATACAGCGTGGTAGGGTTTCAGTTTGCCGGTCCTTACACTTTACGGGTGGAGTTTGATGACGGCACGGTTCAGGTGATCGACTTCGGGCCGATCCTGCGTGGCGAACTGTATGGTCCGCTCGAGGATGAGCGCCTGTTCCGCCAGGTCGAAATTGACCCCGAAGTTCACACCCTTGTGTGGCCAACAGGGGCGGATTTCGACCCGGCGACCCTCCACGATTGGCCCCGATACGCGGACCAAATGAGGGAACTGGCCGGAGGCTGGCCCGCCGTCCACACTAAGGCTTCATAGTGCGTCGTAGGCTACATCAAGGGCCTCGCGAGGCTCTTCCGGTTGACATTTCTAACCGAACGGTATATAAGGGAGTCGTAATCTCCCGCAAATCCCCGGTTTTGCGTCGACGCCGTCCCATGGCCGCCTTTAGTTCTCATTCCGTGCGCACCGGGGTGTTAAGTCCCGCTCGCCGGCGTAATCCGATGTGCTGTTACATGTCCGGCAGCGAACCCGCCGGCGAAGGTCGTGCCGATATCGTGAAGCTGCGCCAGGCAATCGAAGCGCGGCTCGGCTGCTTCGACAAATTGGAAAAAAGGGCAAGAAAGTGCTTAGGATCTTGTGATGCACCGAACCCATCCTCGTATCCTGCTCCGAACATTGGAGTTAAACCCGTTTTGGAGCCTTCGCGCCTCGAGATTTTTCAGAAACGAACCCAATCGGAAATAACCAAGATAAAGAAGGAGTTAGGGCTGAAACTGGCCCATTTCCGGCCAGGTTTTTTCGACTTGAATTTCGCTCAAAAAGAGGCATTCTTTTGTCTTCCAGAAACGAACCCCGTGGGTGACACAGAGTGGAGAGAGACAGTTCGGTCCGGAATTGCGGCATTTCGGGCCGGGATTCTGCATGCACCTTCGGTCCCGCAAAGGGTCGTCCCTGTGATAGACTTTTTTATTGGCACCCCATCACAGCGACTAATCGCTACAGGAGGTTTTTGGATTGTCAGCAGCAACGGAGACTGAGCGCTACCTGTTTACGTCCGAGTCGGTTACCGAAGGCCACCCGGACAAGATTTGTGACCAGATTTCAGACGCCGTGCTCGATGCGGTCCTGGCCGGCGACAAACGCGGGCGAGTGGCCTGCGAAACCCTCGTAAAAGATCAGTTCGTTTGCGTGGCGGGAGAGATTACGACTTTCGCGCCGCTTGACTACGAAAGCCTCGTCCGCAACACCGTTCGCGAGATCGGTTACACCGACCCCGACTGCGGCTTTACTGCCGACGGGTGCCAGATTGACGTGAAAGTCCGCCAGCAGTCCGCGGACATCGCCATGGGCGTGGATACCGGTGGCGCCGGCGATCAGGGCCTGATGTTCGGCTTCGCCTGCGACGAGACTGACGAGCTGATGCCGTTTCCCATCACCATGGCGCACAGGCTCTGCCAGCGCCTGGCCGAGGTCCGGCACAAAGGCATTGTCAATTTCATCCGGCCGGACGGCAAGAGCCAGGTCACCGTGGAGTATGAAGGCGGGCAACCGGTGCGCGTGGACGCGGTCGTCGTCTCCACCCAGCACAACGCCGAGGCAACGAAAAATCAGTCGATGCTCCGGGAAGCCGTCATGGAATGCGTGATCAAACCCGCCATTCCCTCCCACATGCTGGACTCCAAGACCAAGTACCACATCAATCCTACGGGCAATTTTGAGATCGGCGGACCGGTCGGCGATTCCGGCCTGACAGGGCGCAAGATCATCGTGGACACCTATGGCGGCACCGCCCACCACGGCGGCGGCGCGTTCTCCGGAAAGGATCCGAGCAAAGTGGACCGGTCCGCGGCCTACATGGCGCGCTACATCGCCAAGAATGTGGTGGCGGCGGGTCTGGCGCGGCATGCCGAAGTCCAGCTCGCTTACGCTATCGGCGTCGCGGAACCGGTTTCCGTCATGGTGAATACCAACGGCTCCGGGAAGCTGCCCAACAGCAAGCTCGTCGAACTGGTGCGCCGCAATTTCCAACTGACGCCGCGCGGCATTATTGAATCCCTCGACTTGCTGCGGCCCATCTATCGCCAGACGGCAGCCTACGGCCATTTCGGCCGGCGCGAGCCCGGCTTCACCTGGGAGCAGACTGACAAGGCTGCGACATTGAAAAAGGAGGCAGGTGTTTGATGGCAACGGTTACGGTTTCGAAGCTGGACTACGATGTGAAAGATATCGGATTGGCTCCGAAGGGCAAGCTGCGCATCGAGTGGGCGAATCAGTGGATGTCGGTGCTGCAACTCATCCGCAAGCGCTTTGCCGACGAACGGCCGCTGGAGGGCGTCCGCATCGCCGCCTGCCTGCACGTCACCACGGAGACGGCGAACCTGGCGATCACGCTGCGCGACGGCGGCGCCCGGGTGGCGCTCTGCGCGTCCAATCCGCTGAGCACGCAGGATGACGTGGCCGCGTCGCTTGTTCAGGATTATCACATCCCCGTATTCGCCATCAAAGGCGAGAACCACGAAACCTATTACAACCACCTCAACGCGGCGCTCGAGCACCGGCCTCAGATCACCATGGACGACGGCGCGGATCTGGTCACCACGGTGCTCACCAAGCGCAAGGAGTTGATCCCCGACATCATCGGCAGCACCGAGGAGACCACCACGGGAGTCATCCGCCTGCGCAGCATGGCGAAGGATGGAGTGCTGCGGTTCCCGGTGATTTCGGTCAACGACGCCGACACCAAGCATTTGTTTGACAATCGCTACGGCACGGGTCAATCGACCGTGGACGGCATCATTCGCGCCACCAATCAACTTTTTGCCGGACAGCGCGTGGTGGTTGCGGGTTACGGCTGGTGCGGGCGCGGATTTGCCATGCGCGCCAAGGGCCTGGGCGCGGACGTGATCGTGACCGAGGTCAACCCGACGCGCGCTCTCGAGGCGGTCATGGACGGCTTCCGCGTAATGCCCATGGGCGAGGCGGCGAAGATCGGAAACATCTTCTGCACCCTGACGGGCGACAAGAACGTGATTACCGCCGAGCACTTCAAGCTGATGAACGACGGCGCCATCGTGGCAAACTCCGGCCATTTCAACGTCGAGATCGACATTCCGGCGCTCGAAGGGCTGGCCAGGGCCAGGCGCCAGACGCGCGAGTACGTCGACGAGTATACGCTCGCCGATGGCCGCAAGATCTACCTGCTGGGCGAAGGTAGGCTCATTAATCTAGCCTCTGCAGAGGGCCATCCGGCCGTGGTCATGGACATGAGCTTCGCCAACCAGGCCCTCTCCGCCGAGTATCTGGTGAAGAACGCCAGAAACCTCGAGGCCAAGGTTTATCCGGTGCCGGCGGAACTCGACCAGAGCGTGGCCCGCCTGAAGCTCGAAGCGCTGGGCGTCGGGATTGACACGCTCACGCCGGAGCAGGAGTCTTATCTGGCCTCGTGGAACGAAGGCACCTAGCAGGCAACGATCGACTGAATGGAGAGCCGCACGGCCCGCGCACCGGGAACCCTGCGGCTCTCGCGTTTTTGGAGCGGTAGCGGCGGCTTTACGCCGCCGTCCGGCTTTGAGGGTGGCGGGGTAAACTCGCCGATACGTTAAGCGCAGGGCGGTTCGTGAACCGCTTCGGGCGCATCGCGACGCGCCCCTATGAAGGATGAAGGACTTCGCACAACGCGCTCTCGACACCGCCATGGCATCCGGCGCCACGTATGCTGACGTGCGCGCCATCGATTATCGCCAGCGTTATCTTTCCACGAAGAATGGCCAGGCCTCGGGGGTTCGCGACTTCGAATCGCAGGGTCTGGGCGTGCGCGTGATCGCCGACGGGGCCTGGGGCTTTGCCGCCACGGACGATCTTACGCGCGAGGGTGTCGACCGTTGCGCCGCCCACGCCGTGGCCATCGCGCGTTCGAGCGTCCTCGCCAAGCGCCATGATGTACAGCTGGCGCCTGAGGATCACGTGGTGGACCACTGGGCCAGCGCCTGCCAGATCGATCCCTTCCGGATGCCGGTTTCGGTGTGCCTTGACCTGCTTCTGAAGATCGACGCGGAGCTGCGCGGCGTGAAAGGCGTGACTCTGGCGGAAGGATCGATGGATTTTCGCCGCACCGACCAGTTATTTCTGTCCAGCGCCGGTTCGGAAATCCGCCAGGTCCGCACGCAGACCGGGGCCGGCTACAGCGCCACCTCCTTCGGAGCCGGCGAGATTCAGAAGCGCTCCTACCCGAACTCATTCGGCGGGCAGCATCAGACCAAGGGCTACGAACTGATTGAAGAGTTGAACCTGCTCGGCAGCGCGCGGCGTATTGCCGAAGAGTGCGTGGCGCTGCACAAGGCGGAGCAGTGTCCTCAAGGCGTCAAGGATATTATCCTGGGTGGGGCGCAATTGGGCCTGCAAATTCACGAGTCGATCGGACACCCCATTGAACTCGATCGCGTGCTCGGCGACGAGGCGAACTACGCCGGCATGAGCTTCCTCACGCTCGAGAAGCTGAATACCCTCAAGTACGCTTCGGAAATTGTGAACGTGGTGGCGGACGCGCGGCCCGAGCACGGCCCGGGACTCGGCACCTTCCGCTACGACGACGAAGGCGTGCCCGGCCAGTGCACGCCCATTATCCGCGACGGGCTCTTTGTGGGATATCTCAGCTCGCGCGAATCGGCCGTGACCGCCGGCCTCGGGAAATCGAGCGGCGCCATGCGCGCCGACGGCTGGAATCGCATTCCGCTCATCCGTATGAGCAACGTCAGCCTGCTGCCCGGGGCGGGGAAGTTCGAGGACTTGATCGCCTCGACCGAGGACGGAATCCTGATGGAAACCAACCGGAGCTGGTCGATTGACGATCGCCGCTACAACTTTCAGTTCGGTACCGAGATCGGCTGGGAAATCAAGGACGGCAAGCGCACCCGCATGCTGAAGAATCCCAGCTACGGCGGCATCACCACCGAGTTCTGGAATTCGTGTGATGCCATCTGCGGTCCTGAAGAATGGACGCTGTGGGGTACGCCCAACTGCGGCAAAGGCCAGCCCGCGCAGCTGATGGGCACCGGGCACGGGGCGGCCCCGGCAAGGTTTCGCAATGTAAAAGTCGGAGTGGCGTACGGAAGTTGATTCATTGAATCATTGAGTCAAGGAATCAATTGCCGGTATCGCTCGGTTGCCTCATGCTCACACGTCAACGCGTCCAGGAACTTTTCCACGAGGTCACCAAGTACTCCACGGCCGATGAGACCGAGGCGACGATCACCTCGAATCATTACGCTCTGACGCGATTCGCCAACAACACCATTCATCAGAATGTGGCTGAAGACGCCACCTATGTCTCCATCCGGGCGGTGGCGGGGCAGCGGACGGCGCGGGCCAGCAGCAACAAGCTGGACCCGATGTCGATCCGGAGGCTGGCGGAATCCGCGCTGGAATTGGCGCGTCTGCAGCCACGCGATCCGGACCTTCTGCCCATGCCGGGCCCGCAGATGTATCGCGCGGTGGACCGGCTGTACCCTGAGACGGCTGTGCTGGCGCCCGAGGAGCGGGCCCACGCTGTCGAGTCGGTGATCCGCCGCGCGGAAGCGGACCATCTGACCGCGGCCGGGGTGTTCTCGAGCGGGGCTTCGGTGACCGCGCTCTTCAATTCGCGGGGACTCAAGGCATTTCACGAGGAGAGTATTTCCGAGTTCTCGGTCACCATGATGGGCGGGAGCGCGTCGGGTTGGGCAAAGAAGACCGCTCCGAGTCACGCACAACTCGATCCCGATGGGCTGGCCGACCGGGCGGCGCGCAAGGCGCTGGGAACCGCCGATCCCCGCGAGATCCCGCCTGGCCGGTATACCGTGATTCTTGAGCCAGCGGCGGTCCTTGATCTGCTGGGTTTCCTGGTGTTTGATTTCAGTGCCCTGGCTGTGTCGGAGAAACGCAGCAGCTTCACCGATCGTGTGGGCCAGAAGCTCTTCGGCGATCGCATCAAGCTGCGCGACGACGTATTTCATCCGCTGCATTTGGGCGCGCCCTTCGACGGCGAGGGCGTCCCGCGGCAGCGCGTGCAATTGGTGGAGCATGGCGTGGTGAAGAATCTGGTCTACGCCCGCAGCACCGCGCGTAAGCTCGGCGCCGAGCCTACCGGCCACGGTTTCCCGCTGCCCAACGAATACGGCGAAGCGCCTCTCAATATCGTGATGGACGGCGGGCGGCACAGCGTCGACGACATGGTGCGGTCCACTGAGCGTGGACTGCTGATTACGCGACTGTGGTACATCCGCGAAGTCGATCCTTACCGCAAGATCGTTACCGGCATGACGCGCGATGGAACGTTTTGGATCGAAGGGGGCGAGACGCGCGGCGGCGTAAAAAATTTGCGCTTCAATCAAAGCCTGATTGAGATGCTCTCCAGCGTGGAGATGCTGGGTCCGCCGGAGCGCGCGGCCGGCGAGGAGTCGTTCGAGATGGTCGTGCCACCGATGAAAGTCTGCGACTTCAATTTCTCGTCGGTGACGAAGTTTTAGGAGAGTCGTCCGTTTGCAGGCTTCAGTTGTCAGCAGGAGAATGCGTGTTGTATCCTGTTTCAGCGGAACTGGAAACCCAGAACCGCTGACCCATTTTTTCTGGCGCTATCGTCTAGGGGTTAGGACGTGAGATTCTCAATCTCAAAACCCGGGTTCGATTCCCGGTAGCGCTACCAGTTCGTGCAGGTGGCTTTCTTGACCGCATAAACGCAGGCTCAAGTCGCTATCTGAGGACTTTTCCTTCCACTCCTTGGGTGTTGAACCTGCCGGTCGACTTGGATCGCCGTGGTTGGCATCCGCGATATTATAAAGACCGGAGCTATTTTAAGGCGTAACTATTGAACAGACCCTTGACGTCGGACTTGCCTGCTGTGATTCTCAAAGAGCGCCTGTGAATTCAGCAGATCTTCATTGAGGAGTCCCGATGTCACGGTCTTCCTTCCGCTTACTTCGCCCTCTTTTGATTGCCCTGTGCCCGTTCGGTTCCTTCGCGGTCGCGGTCGTGCCCCTCTGTGCGCAGACGTTCTCGCTGTCCACATACTATGGTGCCAACGGCTTGACGTTCGGGACGGCGATGGCCACGGACACCGCGGGGAACGTTTTCCTGGTCAGCAGCACGTCGTCAAGCCTGCCGTGCAGCGGACAGTTGACAGGCGCCCAGAACGTACTGGTAACGATGATCAACAGTAACGGAACTTTGGGCTGGTGCACCTATCTCGGAGGCACGAACACCGACTATGGCAACGGGATCGCGCTGGATGTCAACGACAATATCTACGTCGCGGGAATGACGAATTCTTCGGGACTTGGTACACCCGGCTCCTATCAGTCTGACTTTCAGGGCAACGAGGATGCCTTTGTCGCGGAGCTGAGCCCGAGCGGCAGCCTGTCTTGGTTCACCTATCTGGGCACGAGTGGCTCTTCCCAGGCGAATTCAGTGTACGTTGACTTCGCCGGTGGGATCTATATCACCGGCTACACGACCGCCGGTGGCTGGCCGGTCGCGGGAAGCGTGAGACAGAAGAGATACAGCGGCGGCGGTTCTGATATCGCGATTGCCAAGCTCAACGCCGGTGGATCGACCCTGGCCTGGAGCGGATATTTGGGCGGGCGGGGCGATGATGTGGCGTACCACCTGGCGGTCTCGGCGGATGGCTCTCTGGCCTGCGTCGACGGATACACCACGTCACTCGCTTACCCAACTACGGCAGGGGCGTTTCAGAGGAGTAAGAATGCGACGCGCGCCGCTGTTGTGACCTGTCTTGATCCTTCCACGGGCGAGACGCTCGCCAGCACCTACTTCGGCGGCAGCACTTCCAGCAATCAACCTTGCAATGCTTGCGCAACCGGAGTCGCATTCGATGCTTCGGACAACATCTGGATCGCAGGTCTGGCCCAGAACGAAACGGGCTTCCCCATCACCGGAAATGCCGCTCAGCCGCTGTTCGCCGGCGGATTGCATGATGCCTTCATTAGCGAGTTGAACTGGGGGCTATCTACAGTTCTGTACTCAACCTAGTTCGGAGGCAGCGGGGATGACAGTGGCGGAGGGTTTCGACGCCAACGCCAATCTTTGGATTCACGGCAACACCTTTTCGCAAAATCTGCCCGTGACCTCCGACGCCTTTCAGTTAAAGAATGGAGGGCCAGGTGGGACATCTGACGCGTTTCTGCTGGAGTTGACGCCGACCGAGGTTAAGTATGCCACTTATCTGGGGGGTTCCGGTAATCAATACGGAGGCGCCACCCAGAGTCTCGCCGCCGGTCCCGGCACCATTTGGTTTACGGGTTGGACTAATTCCAAAAACCTGCCCTTGGTGAACGCATTCGGCAAAACTTTACAGGGAACCCAGGCAGCGTTTGTGGCCGAGATCGAGCCATAGCCGCAGCTCGAAGAAGGAGCACGGCGACATACGTTCCGACCGATCTGACGGTCCACTGGACCGCTGGAGTTCTCACCGCGTTGCCCGCCGCGGCGCTGAGGACAGCGCCGCTACAGCTAGATGGAGAGCAGCCGGTTGAAGAATGAACGATAGCGCTGGAGGGCCAGGCGGAGCCCCTCAGTGGATACATTGCCTTCGCGGTCCCAAGCGCTCTCGAGCTCGGTGCGGCTGGTCGCGAAGGAATCAGCGAGACGCTTGATGGTGTCGGCCACAAGGCCGTCCGCCTTCTCGACCGCGGCTCGCGGCTCGTCGACGAAACCTACTTGAATCTCGTTCCATCGGTTCCGCAAACCTTCCGCTTCCTTCTGCTCAAACAACGGCTCAGGAATGGTGCCGGCGTCATTCGAGCCAGGCCGCTCGACGGGCTGGTTCTGCGGTCCGGTCTGCTCTTCGGTAACCCCGGCGCGCTCTTCGGCAGCGCCTGGGTTGCGAATCGGCTGGGATTCGCGCACCTCCAGGACGGGACCGGCTGGCGGGCGATCGGAGGTGGGCTCCAACGGCGCTTGCTTCCCGGCGTTTGCCAGGTCGGCCGTAGTCAGGGTTTTGGATTCGTAGCTCATTTCTGCACCTCGTTCTTTGCAATTGTAAGGCCCGGTGACAGCAGCTCCTCGTAGAGGGCCCGGTATTCGACGACTGCCTCTCGTAGCTCCTCGGTACTGGCTTGGCCCTGGAGCTGGCGCTCGGCAATCGAGTGGGCGGCACGATAATTTTGAACCACGCGCGGATGATCAACCGATATGTCGTCAGCCTGCTGCTCGAAGTCGCCTGTCGGGTAACCTCGCTGTGCCATCAGTTGTTCCAGCAGTTGGTCGGCCTCAATGACCGCCTCGCCGGGGGCATCTACGAAACGCGCCTGGAGGTTGCGCCACGCCTGCGCAAAGTGCTCCCGATCCTGCACCGGCAGAGGCCGGATGATGATCTTGCGCGAGCGCTTCTCGCGTTCTTCCAGGACCTTTTCGGCTTCTGCCCGGCTACCCGTCTCAGCGACCAGGCGGTCGTATTCGGGCCCGAAGCGCGCGCGTAAGCGCGCCGACCGCTTTCTTTTTCCGTTCCAGGCGAGGAAAACCGCTACCAGACCCGCCACGACAATGACGATCGCAATGACGATGCTGACATGTACACTCACCTTCGAGTCTCCGTTCTCCTTCGCTTGGATGAGCCTCGTTTTGGGGTGGGCGTCAGAGCAGGCCGTCGCGGTAAGAAATTGGGCGGCGGCGTCCAGCCCTCGCGTTTTACCTGGCTGCGTAGCGAAAGCCGCCCACCGGGCAATCAGCAGTTCGTGTTCCTTTGATCTTCTGTACCGCGCCGCCGTGCCCGCCGGATTTGCAGGGACGGTCGAGACGCTTGGCAATCACACCGTCGACACGGGTCGCGGTGGAGAACCGACGGCGCGCCTTGTCTGCGCTCTTTGTAGCTGGCGAGAGACGTATACGTGGGTGGCCGGCAAAGCGCGCGCGGCGTGGGCCGATCCTTCCCCACGCGTTCTGGTTGTAGTCCACGAGCATATGTTTCGACGGGAATATGGAGACGCGGTACTGAGCCGTGAGCAGCCTGCTGTGTTGTGCCGCCAGCGCCTCCGCCAGCTCCTTCGCGAATCCCCACACCTGCTTTTGCATCGGACCTCGTTCGATGGAAACATCGACCTGACTGAGCGGTGCTGAAGGTGGGCAGAAACACGGGACCGACGTTGGCATAGTATTGCAGAAGATTGCGTCTGGTGAGACTGAGATTGGGCCGAGGGACTTCCCCAGGTTCGTGAGCCGGACTGTCTGACTGTCCAGCCCCAGCTCGGTCGACTCCATGCCGCGCGGGATTTCGAGTCGACCCCTGACCGGGAATCGAGATCGAGCTGCCGCTCTTCTTCCGGGCCTCCGTGCAGTTGCAATTTCGCGAGCCATAACAGCTGTCCATCCCAACGGGTTGGATGATGCGGCTGTTCGCGCACGGTTACAGCAGAATGCCGGGTTCGGAAGAAATCGGACCTGAGTGTGACCGGCGTGCAATTTGGAGCGCGGGTATCCCTGCCCGCCAGTTGGCGCCGCGCCTTCCATCCGTAAGCGGGAGCGGGCCAAGGTGCACCTGCACCTGCGAATTCCGTCGCTTCTCAAAAGTCCCGTGCGCGTGCTACTGTAGCGCGACCGCCTTCGGGAGACTGAATTATGCCGCGTATGGACGATAAGCCCAAATACAGCGACCAACCACCGCTGTTTGCGCCTGGAAACACGCTGCCTTTCTTCCTGGTGACGGCGCTTTTCCTTCTTTGGGCGATACCGCACAACCTCAACGACATCCTGATCAAGCAATTCATGAAATCGTTCCAAATGACCCGCTTCAAGGCCGGCCTGATCCAATCGGCGTTTTACGGCGGATACTTCCTGGTTTCGATGCCGGCGGCCCTGGTCATGCGCAGGTACGGCTACAAGACAGGCCTCGTGACCGGTCTGTTTCTGTACAGCGCGGGGACATTTCTGTTCTGGCCGGCCGCGATGGAGCAGGAATACGCGTTCTTCCTGCTGGCGCTGTTTGTGATCGCCAGCGGCGCGGCCTTTCTCGAGACGGGCTCCAATTCGTTCATCGCCACGCTCGGTCATCCGCGAACTTCGGAGCGACGCCTGAACTTCTCGCAGGCGTTCAATCCCATTGGTGCCATCTGCGGCGCGCTGATCGGCACCGTCTTCATTCTTTCGGGCGTCGAACTCACGCCGCAGCAGACGGCTGCCATGAAACTTGCCGGGACCTACAAGGCCTACCTGCGCGGCGAGACGATGCGTGTGCGCGCGCCCTATATGGTCCTCGGCACCGTGGTATTCATTTGGGCGCTGCTCATCATCCGCACGCGATTCCCCAAAGTTGCGGAGGAAGCGCTGCCGGCGCATGAGCGGGCCCATGGCAGGTTCCGCGATCTGTTCCACTATCACCACTTCGTGCAGGGGGTGATCGCGCAGTTCTTCTACGTCGCCGCGCAGGTGGGCACCTGGAGCTACTACATCCAGTACGTTCAGGACTACACGGGGCGGCCGGAGAAGTTCGCGGGCTATTTGCTTACCGGGACGCTGGTCGCTTTCGGGGTCGGGCGCTGGGTGGCCACGTACCTGATGAAGTTCTTCGAGCCGAGCCGGCTGATGGGCGCCTACGGCGTTATCAATGTATCGCTGGTCGTAGTAGCTATCGTTTTTCCTGGCTGGGGTGGAGTGTGGGCCGTGTTCCTCACCAGTTTTTTCATGTCGCTGATGTTTCCCACGATTTTCGCCCTGGGCATCAAGGAGCTGGGACCGAACACCAAGCTGGGCGGCTCGATGCTCATTATGGCGATCGTGGGCGGCGCAGCGGCTCCGCCGGCCATGGGGCTTGTCTACCAGGCCACGCACAGCATGGCGGCATCGATGGTGGTTCCGCTGCTGTGCTACGCCTTTATCACCTACTACTCCTATTATGGATCGCGGGTGCGAGTGCCTCAGGGCCTTGAAGCCGTTGCGCAGTGATTGCTCCCACGCTTTCGCGAGATAATCGCCGTCGCATCCTCGCGCCGGTTGGCTCCTGAACTCACCGTTAACCTCGCCCGCACATCCAGCGTCAAAGTCGATATCATAGAAGCTCGCGCTCAGGTGCGCGGTGGGAGGTGCAGTTTGGGCAGCGATGCAGAAGGTCCGCGGGATGCGTTCGGATGGCCCGGCATTGAGCCGCGCTGGACGCACGGCGGCAAGGATGGCGTCGGAACCGCGTATTCCGCGTCGGCTCGCGTGTGGTTCACCGTGTGGAACGGCATTCTTACCGAGGTTTACTACCCGACGGTAGACCGCCCGCAGTTGCGCGATCTCCAGCTCCTGATCACCGACGGGCGCAGCTTTTTCCACGAAGAGAAGCGCCATCTCCGCTCGCGTTTCGAGCGCCTTTCCGACCATACTCTCGGCTATCGGGCCGTCAATTCCGACGTCGAAGGACGCTATGAGATCGTGAAAGAGATCATCACGGACCCGCACCAGTGTTGCGTGCTGCAACACATCGAGCTCCGGGGTGAGGAAACATTTCTCTCCGGCCTGCGCCTCTACGCGCTCTGCGCGCCGCACCTGGAAGTCGGAGGTTGGGGCAATAACGGATACGTGACGGAAGTCTCCGGACGCCGCATTCTGACGGCGGAGAAGCAGGGGACATGGCTTGCTCTCGGCGCCACCGTGCCTTTCTCCCAGCTCTCCTGCGGCTACGTGGGCGCGAGCGACGGCTGGACCGATCTGCACGAGGACTTCCGCATGGACTGGGAGTTCGACCGCGCGCTCGACGGCAACATCGCCCTGACGGGGCAGCTCGATCTCGGTTTCGAGCGGCACTTCACGCTGGGTCTCGCTTTCGGCGAAAGTGTGCACAATGCTACCACCACGCTGCTGCAGTCTCTCGCCATACCCTTCGAAAAGCAGCACGAGCGGTACTTCGAGCAGTGGGACCGCGCTTGCCGCAAATTCATCCTGCCGCTCGCGAAGCACTCCGGAGACGGCGGTAATCTCTACCACAGCAGCTTCAGCCTGCTGCTGGCGCATGAGGACAAGTCCTACCCGGGTGCCTTCATCGCCTCGATGTCGATTCCCTGGGGCGAATCGAAGGGCGATGACGACATGGGTGGCTACCACCTGGTGTGGACTCGCGACATGGTCAACAGCACGCTGGCTCTGCTGGCCGCCGGCGACACGGACACGCCGCTCAGGGCCCTGATTTACCTCGCGGTCTGCCAGCAGGCCGACGGCGGGTTTTCGCAGAACTTCTGGATCGACGGTGACCCGTACTGGCGTGGCACCCAGCTCGACGAGGTCGCGTTTCCCATCATGCTGGCCTGGCACCTGCGGCGCGCCCGAGCGCTTAAGGATTTTGATCCCTATCCGATGGTCCTGCGGGCCGCGAGCTTTCTGGTGCAGTATGGCCCCGTCACGCAGCAGGAGCGCTGGGAGGAAGCCGGCGGATACTCGCCATCCACCCTGGGGGCGAACATCGCTGCCCTCATCTGCGCGGCGGCCTTTGCGCGAGAACGCGACGACCTGGAGACCGCGCAGTTTCTCGAAGAATTCGCGGACTTTCTGGAATGCCATCTGGACGCCTGGACCGTCACCACGCAAGGGACGCTGGTGCCGGGTGTCCGGCGGCACTTCATCCGGATTCTGCCCGCGAACGTCGACAATCCAATGCCTGCCGCGGATCCCAACAATGCTGTCCTCGCGCTGGCAAATCAGCCGCCCGGCGCTCCGTACCAATATCCGGCACGAGAGATTGTCGACGCAGGGTTCCTCGACCTCGTGCGGTTCGGCGTGCGCAAGGCTGACGTTGCCCTGATGGTCGATTCGCTGGCGGTCGTCGATGCGGTGCTCAAAACCGACACGCCCTTCGGACCGTGCTGGCGCCGTTACAATCACGATGGCTACGGCCAGCGGGACGACGGGAGCGCTTACGACGTTTGGGGCCATGGCCGCGCCTGGCCGCTGCTCACAGGGGAGCGCGCACATTACGAACTTGCGGCCGGCCGCGACGTCCAACCGTACATTCGCGCCATGGAAGGTTTCGCTTCCTCCACGGGTCTGCTTCCCGAGCAAGTCTGGGATGTGCCGGACCTGCCGGAAGCCTTCATGTTCCTGGGTCGCCCGACGGGAGCCGCCATGCCGCTGATGTGGGCCCATGGCGAGTACATCAAGCTGCTTCGTTCCGCGTGTGACGGCCAGATCTTCTCCGGTATTCCCGAAGTGGCCGAGCGTTACCTTGGGCGCAAGTTGTCGCGGTGCGAACTCGAGGTTTGGAAGTTCAACCGCCAGGTCCGCGCCGTGCAGCGTGGGCATACGCTGCGGATTATTGCAGCCGTTCCTTTCGAATTGCACTGGACCCTGAACGAATGGCAGAGCGCCGAACACACGCCTTCGCGCCCCACGGCGCTCGAGCAGGAATGGGTCGATATTCCAGTCTCGCAGGCCCAGCAGGCGCCGGTGCGGTTCACGTTCTTCTGGCCGGCGGCGAGTCGCTGGGAGGGCAAGGAATTCACCGTCACGATCGGCCCTTGAGGATGCGCTTCGGATAGGGCGCCTCAGATGAGAATCCTCGTCAGTGGATCGAGTGGCTTGATCGGCTCGGCATTGCTGCGCTCTCTCTCGGCTGCGGGACACACGGCGGTTCGCCTCGTTCGGGCTACCAGGACGCCGGCGGCCGGCGACGTGGCCTGGGACCCGGCGGGCGGCCATATCGAGAACACCTCGCTTGAGGGTTTCGATGCCGTGGTGCATCTCGCTGGTGAGAGCATCGCCGGCGGACGCTGGACGGCGCAGCGGAAGCAGTGCATTAGCGATAGCCGCATTACGAGCACGCGGCTGCTGTCGCAATCGCTCGCGGGACTGAACCGCCCGCCCGGCGTCCTGATTGCGGCGTCGGCTGTCGGCTTCTACGGCGACCGCGGCGACGAACTTCTCACCGAGTCGAGCCCCGCAGGATCGGGCTTTCTGGCCGAGATCTGCAAGCAGTGGGAAGCGGCCTCGCAGCTTGGCGCGCGCAGGGGAATCCGCGTCGTGAATCTTCGGTTCGGCATGGTGCTGGCCGCGCATGGCGGCGCCCTGGCCACGATGCTGCCGGCCTTCAGGCTGGGTCTTGGAGGCCCGCTTGGCCCTGGAAACCAGTGGGTGAGCTGGATCGCACTTGACGATGTGCTCGGCGTCATAGAACACGCGATCGCAGACGAACGCCTGCGCGGGCCGGTCAATACGGTCGCGCCTGCAGCGGTGACCAATCGCGAGTTCGGCCGGACGCTCGGGCGCGTCCTCGATCGGCCCGCCGTTCTGACTCTGCCTGCTTTCGTGTTGCGTCTGGCGCTCGGCGAGCTGGCCGACGCCCTGCTTCTGGCCAGCGACCGAGTCTGCCCGCAACGTCTTCAGGCTTCGGGCTACCGCTTTCTTCATCCTGATTTGGAACCTGCACTGCGACACGTGCTCCGACCCGATCCTCAGCGAAAACGCATCGCGGGCGACCTGCGGTCGGTCTAAAGTGTGAGGACACGGCGGGCACATTTCGCACCTTGACGGGGCGGCGGACGTGCTGCCCGGTTGAGTATCGTTATGCCCTTCCAGAATTCGGCTGCTGGTGACGGCGCAATGGGCCTGGCGCTATCTCACGTTCGGCCGATCGGCGCGGCTCATCATTGCCGAGAATCCGTTCCCGCTCGACTTGCAGACTTAGTTCCGAGGTCGCGTGGCGTGAAGCGGAGATGTACACTTGGCGCGGACAAGAACCTATGTGGCTTGTTTTCAGTAATATCGTGGGACTTACCGCCGGTCTTGGAGCCCGGTCCTTTGTTATCAACAACATCGTGGGACTTACCTTCATTTTCAAGTTTCCGAGCCTGATCGAGACCCGTGTCTCGGCCTTGTCCAGCGCTTTATGATGGCCGCGAATGACGAAACTGAGTCGCCCGCGCTCCAATCGCGTTGTCTGACGAAATCCCGTCGCTGAGGCTTGATTATTTTTCACCCATGGCCGCGCCCCATCGATTCCGACTTCCGAACCAAGCCCACTCATGCTGAAGTGCGATGCAACTCGTTCACGCAGACACCCGGCGTCAAAGCCTGTCGCCTCGTGCGAGTCTTTGCATCAGGACCTCCATCTCGGAAAGCGGTATGAACAGCTTGCCCCCCAGCTTTACAGAAAAGAGCCTTCCGGAATAGACCCAGCGGTAGAAGGTCGAACGTCCGACCAGGATGCCGAGGCGCATTTGCAGCAGTTGCATGGCATCGTCTGGTGACAGCATGATCGGATGCGTCTTGTCCTCCGGAGCAGGTTGACTTCTGGAGCGGTGGATTGCTGGAGACGCCACGGAACCATGCATAACTCACCTCTTGCCGGAGCGCTTCCGAACCTTCGTTTTCGTCCAGGAAGCGGGCCCCTTTTTGAATCCGATCGATTAGCCTGCGACAGGCGCGCCAAACTCCACGGTGTCTTCGGTTCGGCGCAGGGGGCTGGCCCTACGCCGTGGACGCCGGCTAACCGGGTTCTACCAAGAAATCTTCCGTTTGGGCCGCCAGACGACGGCGGTCGTAGGCGTGGCCCGCCCTGGGCTCGCCGAGATACTCCAGCCGTGCACCTCCGAACCGCCCTTGCTCGATCAGGGCCGACGAGGGCTGGTGCGACGAGTAGAACCCGGGCTCACGCCATTGGCGCTGGTGTTGGAGGCATCGGCCCTCGGCATCGGCGGCCGGAAAGACGCATCCTTTCTCCACGCACCGTCCCCGGGGCTGCCAGGGCGTGGAACGGGGCGGAATTTTCGGAGTCACCAGGACCTGGCTTGGGAAGGCCAGAGGTGGCCATGAAAAGGGCAGCGCAAGTTGAACGGGGTGAGCGCATTGCGCGGAAGCCGGCGGTCCCGAGCTGGACGCCTCCGGCTCTGACATCGATTCGCTGCTGATCATGTGCGTAACCTCCAGGCCAGGAGTTCCCAAGCGAGCTCAGTGTTTCTGGCCGTGCCAAACCTGAGACTTGCGGCCGCAGTGTCAGAGGTTTCACCGGGTTCGACTCGGCCGTCCCGGACGGCGCCGGTCTGACGCCGCCCACCGGCACGTAGCCTATTTGGGGGTGTGCGACCCTTCATTTTTTTCTTGCATTCTAGCCTACGTTTTGCTAAATCAATTAAGCGTAAGGAAAAGAGCGAGGCCGGTTGTGCCGGGAAGTTCCGGGCTCGCCGGCGGCGAACCGCGGGAAGCCCCGGAAATCCGGAGAACGGCGCCAGCCCCCCTGCTCCCGGGCAGGGAAAATTGCAGGCTTCAACCCCGGCCACAGCGACGCCCATGCGCCCCAGCGGGCCACGATCAGGAATGAGGAAGAACCGGCGAGAGATGCGGTCTGAGGCGGATTTATGCGGTTTCGACAGGGTTGGGTCCGTGAGGGAGGGGCGCTGCGGAAGGTGGGATAGCACTGCGCAACTTACTGGTAATGCTGCACATAACTGGGTAGTAATACGCATAGGCAAAAAACACTCAGCGCAGGAACCGACAGCTCCCGCTCTGAGTTCCTTGGGATCGGGCCCCGCCGCCGGGGGAGGGTTACAGATTACCGAACGCAAGCGGCCGGCTCCGAGCCTCGTCGTCTAATCAGAGTTTGATGGGGATTGTAGCCTAAGAGGCTAGGGAAGTCAAGCAAATTATTTTCGGAGGAATTGAGGTATGGCCAAACTGGACGCTGCTCGAATCATCAAGAAAGTCCGGACGCGCATGGGGGTCAGCCAGGAAGGTCTTTCCCGGCGCCTGAATGCCACCAAGGGAGCGGTACAGCACTGGGAGCGGGGCAGAAACCATCCTGACCTGGCCCGGTTGATCGCTCTGCGTCAGATCTGCCCGCCGGGAGCCGAACGCAAGCTGTTGGACGGCTTGATTAAAGAGACCCAGGGGCGCATCGCCATGCCGCCCGGTGACGTGTACCCCGGGGGCGGCGGCGCTTCTCTGCTGCACAAGGAGAACAGCAGGTTGCGGGCCCAGATCGCCAAGCTGGAGAGCACGCAAGACCGGAAGGCCGAGCAACTGCGGATCCTGGAGAACCTGGTTTCTGAACTTCAGAAGCAAAATGCCGAGCTCAAGGGCAAAGGCGGCGCCTGAGACCATCGCCGGGTGCAGGCTGACCCGACAGCAGGGCGGCTCCCCGCCGGGTACTGATGTCATTTGGAGAGCGCGGGCAACGCTTCACTCCACCCGGGGTGGGCTCTGCCCGCGAGCTGTCACCGCGTAATCTGGCCGTAACTTGAGAGCGGGCAGGGACGCCCGTGCTCCAAGTGATACCTGCACTCAAGGCCGTGCTGCGACGAGCCTTCTGAGCAAATCCGGAAGCTGACGTGTAAACGCCGAGCGGGCAAGCACTTCGTCGCAGCCAGCGGCACGAGCAGCCCCAATGGTTTCGGAGGCGACGTGAGAGGCATATCCGACCACGTGCGCCGAAGCCGTGGCAGGATTCGTTTTCAGGGTCCGAAGACTGTCCAAAGCTGAAGGAGCGCCCAGGTCGAGAATCACTGCCTCGATGGCGCTCCGGGCGATTCGATCTTTCAAGCGTGCGGCAGGGGTCAGTTCCACCTCCAGATTCAGCTGGCGGGCTGTTTCGCGGATTCGCGCCGCAAAGAAGAGGTCATCAACTACAGCAATAACGCCCAACGCTCACCTCGTGCCGGTTTCGACGGATATACCTCTGCGCTGCTCGGCAAGCATTCATTTTATCGGATTATTCCCGGTTTGACACAGACAGCCGTCACTCCAAGCGCAGCGAGGAGCAGCACGCGCACCAGAAAGCGGCCATCCACCTCGACCTGAAACCTTCCAACATTCTGTTCACGAACCGGCCCTGCCGCCGGGAGAATCCTTGCGCGGCTTTGCGGCTCCACCGCGCAGTGGTATAGTGTCGGGTCCCCAAAGACGAGCATGTCTGGAGGTGCAGCGCGGTGTGGCGTCATTTGGTCGCAGTGATTCTCTTTGCCGGCATGCTTGCTGGTTGCGGCGTGGCGAAAGCCGGACAGCAAGCCGGAGATGCCGCCCCCAAGCCGCTCTCCACCCGCATCGTGGCCTATGTGATCGACGCCCGGCTGAGTCCGGCGAACAAGACGGTGGACGCCACCGAGACCCTCACCTACCGCAATCTCACGGGCCAGCCGCAGCAGACGTTTCCATTTCACCTCTACTTGAACGCCTTCCAGCCGCAGTCGACCTTCATGACGGAAGTGCGGCGCGGGGGGACGCGGGGCACCGGGCCCGAGTCGGGTTGGGACCCCAAGCATTATGGCGCCATCGAGATCCGCTCGTTTGTCGTGGACGGTGCAGGCGATCTAACGCAGCAATTGCAATTCATCCAGCCGGACGACCACAACTTCAACGACCATACCGTTGTCCAGGTAACGCTTCCCAAGCCGGTGGCGCTCAACGCCAATGTGACGTTCCGCATCGCGTTTCACGACCAGTTGCCAGAAGTCGTGGAGCGCACGGGCTATAAGCGCGACTTTTTCATGGTTGGGCAGTGGTTCCCGAAGGTCGGCGTCTGGTGGCATGGCGCCTGGAACTGCCACCAATTTCACGCCACGACGGAGTTCTTTGCTGATTTCGGCACCTACGACGTGAAGATCACCGTGCCGCGCAATTACCTGACGGGCGCGGCCGGCGATCTGGTGAGCGAGGAGGACAGTACCGACGGGACCAAGACCCTGCGCTACCAGAGCCAGGATGTGCACGACTTCTCCTGGACGGCCAGCCCCGAATTCACCGACGTGGAGGACTCCTGGGAGGGCGACGCGGGCACGGTGAAGATTCACCTGCTGATGTCGCCGGGCCACGTGAAATATGCGGGGCGGTATATCGACTGCGTGAAGGGCACGCTCGAGATGTTCCAGCGCTGGTACGGCGTGTATCCGTACGATCGCATCACCGTCGTCGATCCGCCCGAGGGTGGCAATGACGCCGGCGGCATGGAGTATCCCACGTTGATCACCGGAGGCAGCAGCTGGTACCTCCCCAGAGGCCTCAACGCCATCGCCCTTGTGACCGAACACGAATTCGGACACCAGTACTGGTACGGCATGGTGGCCACCAACGAGTTCGAGGAGGCGTGGCTCGATGAAGGCATCAACAGCTATACCGAAGCCAAGGTCATGCGCGCCCTCTACGGCAAAGGGGTCTCAATGCTGAATATCTGGGGCGCAACCCTGAGCGACGCCGACGAGCAGCGCCTGTCCTATCTGGCCGAGGCCGACACCGATCCACTGACTCACTACGCTTATCAATTCATGAGCAGCGGCTCCTACGGTGGGATCACCTACGGCAAGACCGCGACGGTGCTGCTGACGCTCGAAGGCATCATCGGCCAGGACACCATGCGCAACGCCATGCACACCTACTTCGAGCGCTACAAGTTCACGCATCCGACCGGCACCGACTTTCTGAAAACCATCGAGGACGTCTCGGGCCAGGACCTGAGCTGGTATTTCAACCAGGCGGTGTCGGGGACAAACGTGCTCGACTACGAAGTGCTCAGTATCCGCTCGGATCGCGCCGACTGGTACCTGAAGAATCCGCCGCCGGAGAAGAAGGGCCAGACGCTCTATCGCGACGACGTGCTGGTGCATCGCAAGGGCGATTTTATTTTCCCCACCGTCACCGAGATTCGCTTCGACAACGGGGAGACCGTCCGCGAGAAGTGGGACGGGCGCGAGCGCTGGGTGCGCTACGAGTATATGAAGAAGGCGAAGGTCGTCTCCGCGGAAGTCGATCCCGATCACACGGTCCGGCTCGACAAGGATTTCTTCAACAACAGCCAGACGGCGAAGGCTGATTCCCACGCGACGCACAAGATCGCGACGTATTGGATGTTTGTGACGCAGTTTGCCGATCAACTGGTGGCGTGGCTGATTTGATGGACGTAGGGGCGGACCTCGTCGCCGCCGGTGCCCCGCGGCTCATCCGAAGGGCGGCCACAACCAGGGCCGCCCCTACGTTTGCAGTCTCATTGAGTGGAGGGCCACATTGTGGTAGGAGCCGGATGGAGTCTGCTTTGGCGCAGGCAGCGCCTGCTGTGGTGGGTTTACCTGATCAGCCTCGCCTTGGGGTGGTTTGCCACTCTGCCGATGGAGACCACCATCAGTCCGGTGCTCGACCACAGCCTGGCGGCCGCGCCGCTCTATCACGGATTCAACATCGCGAGCTACGCCGAGCTTATGATGAATCCTGCCGTCAGCATGCAGACAGCCGGCACCGCGGCCAGCATTTTGGGTGCTGTATTCCTGGTGGTGATGGTCCTTCTGACGGGCGGGATTCTACGTGTTTACAACGAGGATCGCACCTACGTGACCGGCGAGTTCTTCGGCGCCTGCGGCCAATACTTCTGGCGCTTTGTCCGCCTGCTGATCCTCTTCGTGCTGGCCCTGATCCCCCCGTTGCTGATCTATCAAGCCTTCCACGCCTGGTCGAATCACCTTTCAGATCACATCGCGGATCCGGCTCCGGGCCTGGTAGTGAGTTTCGGCGGCACGCTGCTGGTGCTCTTTCTGCTGATGTGGGTGCGTCTGTGGTTTGACATGGCCGAAGTGATCGCTGTGGCCGAGAACGAATATGCGTCGCGCCGCGCTGCCGCCCGCGCATTCTGGCTGGTATGGCGAAACTCCGGGTCGCTCTACTGGATTTATTTCCGGTTGAGCTTCCTGGCCTGGGCGGGCACGGCGTTCTTCCTGTGGATCTGGGTAAGATTCGTTCCTGCGGAAGGCATCCGGCGGTCGTTCCTCCTCACGCAGGGGATCATCTTCCTCTGGATCTTGACGCGGCTGTGGCAGCGTGCCAGCGAGACGCTGTGGTATCAGACAAACGCGCCTGTGCCGGAGCGGCTGCCGGAGAAATATCCGCCGCTGGAGCCCGTGTCCGCAACGGTCGAGTTGCCGTCGGGACCTGAGCCGGGATCCGGGCCACCGCCGGCGCCGGTTGGTTTGTAGGCGCCGGTGAACCCTCTGCCCCGTTTCCATCACGATCGCCCGAGCGGCCCTGCGGCGACTTTCTTCAAGTAAACCGCGAAATTCCACGGGTGGTTCTGTCCGAGGAGCCCTTATTGGGACGCCAGCGTGATTTCGCTGTCATGGTAACGGCTTGGGCGCACCGCGGGCTGTGCTACTCTTCAATGTTGGGAGATTGCTGCGGCGGAGAGTCATGGCGAATCGTGAGAACACGGACAAGGAATGGCTGAGCTACGTCGAGCGCGTGACGCGGGCGGTCGATTCGGGGCGGAGCATCGCGCTCGGGCCGTCTGCTGCGCCTCCCCTGCCGCTGGCGATTGCAGATCGTAAGCCGGAAGGCGCGAAGATCGTCTATTGCTCGCCGCATCCCGATGACGAGTCGCTGGGCGGCGCTTTCGCCCTGCGGTTGCGGATGGAAGCGGGCGCTCGCGTAACTAACGTCGCGATCACGCTCGGATCCGACCTGACGCAGCGCGACCGGCGGCACCGCGAGTTGTCGTCAGCCTGCAAGGTGCTCGGGTTTGAGCTGATCATTCCAGTCGAGCCTGCCACGGGCGCGGCCTCGGGGTTCGATCACATCACGGTGGAGTCGCGCCGCGAGAACTCCCAGGCGTGGGAGGCGCAAGTCCGCGTTCTGGCGGACATCTTTGCGCGCGAGCAGCCCGAGGCGATCTTCATGCCGCACTCGGATGACTTCAACGACGCTCATATTGGCACGCACTATCTCGCCTTCGACGCCCTGGATCAGTATCTTTCGACGCGCCCGCGGGCCAGCGTGCTGGTGATTGAGACCGAATTCTGGCATGAGATGGCTGATCCCAACCTGATGGTGGGAATTGCGGCCGGGCAGGCGGCCATCCAAATGACCGCCGCCACCGAGCACGGCGGCGAGATGTCGCGCATGCCCTATCATCTGCTGCATCCCTGCCGGATGATGAACAACGTGCGCCGCGGCTCCGAAGTGGTCGGCGGCCAGGGCGCGGGCGTGCAGCCATTCACTTTCGCGGAGTTGCATCGCGTCAGCTTCCGCCATGGACACGAACGGGTGGAAACGCCTGTCGAAGGACGCATCCTGCCGCCGTCCGAAACGGCGACGCTCGACTGGCTGCGGCAGAAGTTCGGATTTGAGGCGTCGGAATGAGTTCGATGCAGGCGCCGCCACAGAGTCCTAGGCGGGATCCGCGTTCCGGACTGCGCGTGGTGGGACAATCTCTGAGCTACGGATGGCGTCAGGCGCGGCGGATTTTTCACGTGCTGGTGGGCATCACTTTTTTCTTCTTTGCGGCGTCTGGCGCCACACTTTCATATTCGGAATGGCAGGCCTATACGCGCGAGCCCGCGAACGGCATCTGGCGATTCGCGATGCTATCGAGCTTCACGGTCCTGCTTTTGGTCTTCGGGGTGTACTCGATCGCCAAGGCGCGCAGCGTGCGCTGAGCGGATCGCGAGCCGGCAAATCTCATGAGCCATCAGGCTGAGAAGCCCGGACGAAGCGCGGCGGATGAGAGCCGGTTCTTTACCACGCCCGCGGATCTCGAGGGCTGGCAGGCCGGGCGCGACCTCGGCCAGCCCGGCGAATATCCCTTCACTCGCGGCATCTACTCCGACATGTACCGCCGCCGGCCCTGGACGCGCCGCCAGTACGCGGGCTTCGCGACGGCGGCCGAGTCGAACGCGCGCTACCGGTATCTGCTGGCGCAAGGCACCACCGGGCTTTCCGTCGCCTTCGATCTGCCGACGCAGATCGGGCTCGATTCCGACCACCCGCTGGCCCGGGGCGAAGTGGGGCGCGCCGGCGTCGCCATTGATTCTCTGGACGACATGGAGCAGCTTTTCGAGAACATCCCGCTCGAGCGCGTCTCCACCTCGATGACGATCAACTCCACGGCGCCCATTCTGCTGGCGCTCTATTTCGCCGTGGCCGAGAAGCAGGGTGCTGATCTCAGCAAGCTTTCGGGCACCGTGCAGAACGACATCCTGAAGGAGTACATCGCGCGGGGCACCTACATCTATCCCCTCGGCCCCGCGTTGCGCCTGGCGACGGACATCTTCGCGTTCTGCCACCAGCACGCCCCGCAGTGGAACACGATCTCGATCAGCGGCTATCACATTCGCGAAGCCGGATCGACGGCCACGCAGGAGGTCGCGTTTACGCTGGCCAACGCGACGGCCTACGTTCAGGCGGCGGTGGCCCGCGGCCTGGCGGTGGACGAGTTCGCGCCGCGGCTGTCGTTCTTCCTGAACGCCCATAATGGCCTGCTGGAAGAAGTGGCCAAATTCCGTGCGGCGCGTCGTCTTTGGGCCCGGTTGATGCGCGAGCGCTTTAGTGCGCGCAGTCCGCGCTCCTGGACATTCCGCTTCCATACGCAGACGGGAGGATCGACGCTGACCGCGCAGCAGCCCGACGTGAATCTGGTGCGCGTGACGCTGCAGGCTCTTTCGGCGGTGCTGGGCGGCACGCAATCGTTACACACCAATGCTCGCGACGAGGCTTTGGCGTTGCCCACCGAGGCCTCGGCCCTGCTCGCGGTTCGGACGCAGCAGATCATTGCCACCGAGAGTGGAGTGACCAACACCGTGGACCCGCTCGGGGGCTCGTACTACGTCGAACGGCTCACCGATGAGATCGAGCGCGGCGCCGGTGAGTACCTGCGCAAGATCGAAGCGATGGGCGGGGTCCTGAGTGCCATCGAGAGCGGATACGTCCAGCGGGAAATTCAGCAGTCGGCATATCGGTATCAGCAGGCTGTCGAATGCGGGCAGCAGGTGGTTGTCGGCGTCAACCGCTACCAGGCCGGGGGATCACAGCATCTGCCCATCCTGCACATCGATCCTGCGGTGGAGGAGGCCCAGGTGGAGCGCGTGCGGCACCTGCGCGCGCGTCGCGACGGGTCGCGGACACAGGCTGCGCTCGACGCGGTTGAATCGACGGCGCGCACGGATGTCAATCTGATGCCCGTGATCCTGGAAGCCGTCAAGGCGTACGCGACCGTGGGTGAGATATCAGACTCGTTGCGGCACGTCTTTGGTGAGTATCGGGAATCGGTAGTCATCTAAGCTGGATCAATCCGCCTTTGGAGTCTCTTGTCCATGGCCACACTTCAATTCCTTGGCGCCGCCGGCACGGTGACCGGCTCGCGCTACCTCGTCGAGGCTGCCGGTGCACGCCTGCTGGTTGATTGCGGGCTCTTCCAGGGCGAGAAGGAACTCCGGCTGCGCAACTGGAGTCCGCTGCCGGTGCCGGCGGCGAGCATCCAGGCGCTGGCGCTGACGCACGCCCATCTCGATCACACGGGCTACATCCCGCGATTCATCAAGGAGGGGTTTCGCGGGCCGATCTTTGCCACGGCGGCCACCGTCGATCTTTGCGGGCTGCTGCTGCCGGACTCGGGGCACCTGCAGGAGGAAGACGCGGCCTACCAGAACAAGCAAGGCATCTCCAGGCACAAGCCCGCGCTCCCGCTCTACACGTATCAGGAGGCGGTGGCCTCGCTCGAGACCTTCCGTGCCGTGGACGAAGCGAAGCCCTGCGCGATTTCCGACCACTTCACGATCCGTTACTTTCCCGACGGGCACATTCTGGGCGCCCGCAGCATTCTGCTGGAGATTCGCGAGAATGGCGATCTGCGCCACGTGTTCTTTTCCGGCGACGTGGGACGCGAGCACCAGCTTCTGATCCGCCCGCCATCGGTTCCCGGGATCGACGGAGATTACGTCATGCTGTGCGAGTCCACCTATGGCAACCGGCTGCATCCCGATGACGATTATCACGAGAGGTTGAAGCAGATCGTGGAAAGCACCGCCGCGCGCGGAGGCAGTGTAATCATTCCGGCCTTCGCCGTTGGCCGCACGCAGGAATTGCTCTACATTTTCCGCGAACTCTTTGACAGCGGACGTCTCAAAACCATCCCGATTCACGTTGACAGCCCGATGGCCATCGATACCACGGACCTGTACCGCAAGCACCGCGAGGACCACAGCCTCGAGATGGACAACCTCGAGGCGCAGGGCATCAGGCCCTTCACGCCACGCGGCGTCCAGTTCGACCGCGCGGTGGCGGATTCCAAGGCGCTGAATGCAATCCATACTCCTGTGGTCATCATTTCGGCGAGCGGCATGGCGACCGGCGGGCGCGTGCTGCATCACCTGAAGCGCTGCCTGCCTGACTCGCGCAATACGGTGCTGTTTGAAGGCTTTCAGGCGCCCGGGACTCTGGGTCACGCCCTGCAGTCAGGCGCGAAGGTGGTGAGGATTCACAAGGAAGAAGTGCCGGTTCTGGCGCATCTGGAGTCGATGGAGAACCTGAGCGGGCACGCGGACTACGGCGAGATCCTGCGCTGGCTCGGCCGGTTTCCCAGGCCGCCGCAGAAGGTCTGGCTGGTGCATGGCGAGCCGGGCGGCGCAGAATCGCTTCGCGAGAAGATCGCCGGGCAGATGCATTGGCCGGCGGAGGCGGCGCAGTACCTGCAGAAGGTCACCCTGTAGGGGGCGCGGCATCCACCTGGGGAGCGGCGACGGGTTCAAGGCCGAGCTCGCCGGCGCGGGCGCGCATCGCCTCAATGCAGAACGTGATGTGCTCGTCGAGCGGAATTCCCAGCTCTTCGGCGCCGCGCGTGATGTCTTCGCGGCTCACCGAGCGGGCGAACGCCTTGTCCTTCATCCGCTTCCTCACGGACTTCGCCTCCAGCGACCGGATGCGGTCCGGACGCACCAGCGAGCAGGCGGTAATGAATCCGGCCAGCTCGTCGCAGGCAAACAGCGACTTGGCCATCAGCGTCTCGCGGGGGACGCCGGTGTAGTCCGCGTGACCGAGAATCGCCACCCGAATGTCTTCGGGCCAGCCCTGCTGCTTCAGGACCTCGCTGCCTTTCAGGGGATGGTCGGGCGCCTCCGGGTAGCGCTCGTAGTCAAAATCGTGCAGCAGCGCCGTGACCGACCAGCGTTGTTCGTCTTCGCCGAATTTGCGCGCATACGCCACCATGCACGCTTCAACGGCCAGCGTGTGTTTGCGCAGATTCTCGCTCGCCGTCCACTCGGTGAGCAAAGCCCAGGCTGCATTGCGATCCATGATGATTCCCCTGACGGCATGCTGAGGCCCTTCGCTACGCTCGCCTTGAGCGTTCGCTGCCTGACCCTCAGACGTACTTCACGCCGCGCCCCCCGCGGACGATTCTTCCGATGCGCCAGAAAGGCTCGCGCCGTTTGCGCAGCAGACGGGTGGCGGCGTCGAGATCATTTTCCGCGAGCACCAGGATCATGCCGATGCCCATGTTGAACGTCCGCAGCATGTCGTCCTGCGGAACGCTGCCGAGCGTCGCGATCAGCGGATAAATCGGCGGCAGCGGCCAACTGCCGAGCTCAATCTCCATTTTGCATCCCGTGGGAAGTATGCGCGGAGGATTCTCCGTCAGGCCGCCGCCGGTGATATGCGCGAGCCCTTTCAAAACCGCGCTTGCGCCCGTGCTGCCTCCGGCTGACTTGAGATCAAGCAGGGGCTTGATCAGAGGCCAGTAGCAGCGATGGGGTGCCAGGAGCTCGTCGCCCAGAGTACGTCCGAGCTCGGGCACAACGGCCTCGAGCTTGAGGGCGGCCTCGTCCAGCAGCACGCGGCGCGCCAGGGAATATCCATTGGTGTGCAGGCCCGCGGAAGCGAGCCCGAGCACGACGTCGCCCGGGGAGATCCCGCGGCCGTCGATGATACGCCGCCGCTCGACCCAGCCTACGATGCATCCGGCGAGATCGTATTCATTGTCCGGATAGAAGCCCGGCATCTCGGCGGTCTCGCCGCCCACCAGCGCGCAACCGCTGGCGCGGCAGGCGTCGGCCACGCCGGAGACGATTTCGGTTACGACCTCGGGGCGCAGGCGGCCGCTCGCCACGTAATCGAGAAAGAAGAGCGGCGCGGCGCCATGAACCGCGATATCGTTGACGCAATGGTTGACGAGGTCGGCGCCCACGGTATGGTGGCGGTTGAGCGCGAAGGCGATCTTGAGCTTGGTGCCGACGCCGTCCACGCTCGAAACCAGCACGGCCTGGCGCGGCAGGCCGTCAAGCGAGAAAAAGCCGCCGAAGGCGCCCGCCTCGCCGAGCACCCGCGGATTGAAGGTTCGGCGCGCCAGTTGCCGGATGCGCCGCTTGGCGCGATTGGCGGCATCGATATCTACACCGGCGTCGGAATAGCGCATGGAATGACGGGAGCGGGATTGTGCTCTCGCGAGCTTCTACAGCTCATCAGAACGCCTTGCCGGTCCGGGACCAGCGCGTTCGCTTCAGGAAATTCTTCACAATCGAGGCATCGAAGCGCAGCCTGGCCGTGAGGCTGTCAGCCACCCAGTCGCGCGTGGGCGCGTCATAAGACCAGTAGACGAAGAGCGGCTCGCCCACCACGCTCTGCACAGAAACGAAACCCCAGAACCGGCTGTCGTCGGAATTATCGCGGTTGTCGCCCATGGCAAAGAAGTAGCCCTCGGGAACGTGAAGGCCGTCCGGCCTGATGTACTTGGGCATTTCGTGAGCCCACTTCGGGTCCAGACCTTCCCAGGCCGGCAGGGTGGGGATCTCGTCGAGGCGCGGCGGAAAATTCACGATGAGCGGCATGTTGGCGTCGGACTCGAACTGAGCGTAAGGCTCGTAGAGCTTCACGCCGTTCACGTAGACCTGCTTGTTCACGACCTTGATCACGTCGCCGCCCATGGCGATTACGCGCTTCACGAACATCTGCGACGGGTTCACCGGATAGTGAAACGCCACGATGTCGCCGCGATGGATCGGCCGCAGCACCGGCAGCCGCCACGAGGTGTAGGGAACTTCGGGACCGTAGAGAAGTTTGTTCAGAAAAACGTGGTCGCCGATCAGGATGGTATTCTCCATGGAGCCGGTGGGAATCACGGTGGCCTCGGCGACGAAAGTGCGGATCGAGACCACGGCAATCAGCACCACGATCAGCGAGCGCAGCGTCTCCCACCAGGTCTCGCCATGCGCTCCCGCCCGCGCCGCGGCCTGAGGCTGAAGCGGCACCGGCTCTGGGGCGGCTGCCGCGGTTGGCGGCGCTGTTTCCCCGGCGGCCTCGCCGGAAGCTTCCGCTGCCTGCGCCCCTGCGCCCGCAGCGGACTCGTCTCTCCAGCCGGAAGCTTCGAGCGCGGACCCGGGTCCGGAAGCGGCCTCGAGGGCCTCGTTTTCGGGGGTAGGGAAATTCTCTTCGTTCATGCTTGCTCTCAACGACGGGGTTTCAAGAGCCGGGGTTCGTCTCTCGTGCTTTTCTCTCTGGACGGCGCGCTCGAAGCTTCCGCGGCAGCCCTGCAACTAATCCCGATTCCGCAACGCGATCAACTGCTCCTGCACCGTCGTCGGATACTCGGCCGTGTAGCACGCCAGGCAGTAATTGCCCTTGGTATCTTCCACCGCTTTGCGCAGCCCTTCCAGCGAGAGATAGCCCAGGCTGTCGGCGCCGATGAACTCGCGAATGCCCTCCACGGAATGCGTGGCCGCGATCAGTTCCGCACGCGTGGGCGTATCGACGCCATAGTAGCAGGGCGACACGGTCGGAGGGCAACTGATCCGTACGTGCACCTCGCGGGCCCCGGCCTCTTTTACGATGCGAACGATCTTCCTGCTGGTTGTGCCCCGGATGATGGAATCGTCCACCAGCACCACCCGTTTGCCCTCCAGCAGGCGCGCCACCGGATTCAGCTTCAGGCGCACGCCGAAGTCGCGGATGGCCTGCTGGGGCTCGATGAAGGTGCGTCCCACGTAGTGATTGCGGATGAGGCCGAACTTCAGCGGGATCTGCGATTGTTCCGCATAGCCGCTGGCCGCCGCCACGCCGGAGTCCGGCACCGGCACCACCAGGTCGGCGTCGGCCGGATGTTCGAGCGCCAGTTGCCGGCCCAGCATCTCGCGGCTGGCCTGAACGCTGCGTCCGAAAACCAGGCTGTCGGGCCGCGAAAAGTAAACATGCTCGAAGATGCACTGCTTGGGTTGCGGCGGAGCGAGGCGAAGCGAGGTGGGACCACGGCCGTCAAGAATCACCATTTCGCCGGGCTCGACATCCCGCACGTACCGGGCTCCGATCAGGTCGAAGGCGCAGGTCTCCGAGGCCAGCACCCAGGCCGGGTTCGGCCCCTCGCCCAGGCGCCCGAGCGCCAGCGGGCGGAAACCGTAGGGATCGCGAATCCCGTAAATCGTGTCCTTGAACAGCAGCACCAGCGAGTAAGCGCCCTTGACGCGATCGAGCGCGTCCGCCACGGCTTCCGGGATGCCGGACTGCCGGGAGCGCGCGAAATGATGCACGATCACTTCGGTGTCGCTGGTGGTCTGGAAAATGTCGCCGCGGCTTTCGAGTTCTTTGCGCGACGCCGAGGCATTCACCAGATTTCCATTGTGGGCGAGCGCCACCTGGCCCTTCTGGCAGCTCACCACGAGCGGCTGGGCGTTCTTGAGGTCGGTGTCGCCGGCGGTGGAGTAGCGGGTATGGCCGATGGCCAGGCGGCCCGGCAATCCTTCGAGCACGGACTTGGTGAACACATCGGCGACGTGCCCCATCCCTTTGTGGGCCACGATCTTGCCGCCGTCGGAGACGGCAATGCCGGCGCTCTCCTGCCCCCGGTGCTGCAGGGCATAGAGCCCGAGATAGGTCAGCTTCGCGGCCTCGGCGTTGCCATGCACGGCGAAGATGCCGCAATGGTCGCGGAAGTGATCGTCACCAACGGTGTGAGCGGGAAAAGCCCGGCTGTTTGGATTCAACCCAACTCCCCACTGCGGTTCGACGGCCGCAGTTTCCCATGAATCATTGTCGCAAGAAATGGCGACGGAGCGCAACCCGCGGCGAGTTTGCGTAATGGGCCCGTTTGAGGTCGAGGCGGCTTCACGCCGCCACCGATGGCGGGGCAACCCCGCCGCTGCACCTCAAACCGACCCATGGCCCGCGTTGGGGTGGTGAGCCCATTGGCGCGCATCCCTCAACATTCGATGTGCCTCCTCCCGTCTGGATACGCCGGCCACATCGCCATAGCTACCTCCGGCCGGCCGCGCCGACCGTGGTCGTCGGATCCGCTCCCTGCCAGCTCACGTCGGCGGTTGGCCCGTAAGTGGAAGGCACCTTGCGTCCCATCATCCGGAGATACGTCGTAAGTTGAGTGCGGTGGTGCGCGGTGTGGAGCACACGGCGCCAGAAGATCCAGAGGCGCTGCCGTTTGACATCAAAGAACGGGACCACTTCCAGCCACCAGTTTTCCGTTTTCGGAGCCAGGTATGCCAGCCTCGGGCGCGCAAGCTCGATCAGGCGCCGCACGTAGTCTTCAGCCGTCGGCGATTCCGGAAGGATCCGATCGGCAGGCGGCTCCGGCGCTCCCAGGAATTCGCCGAAGAACCGGCGCTCCGAGAGCAACTGGTGCTTCATGATGTCAGCCACCGTACCCGACCGCGGGTGGCCCCGGAAAGAGAGATCCGTAAACTCCCGCCATACGGAAACAACTTTGTTGGATTCGCTGGCGTAGGTGTCAAGCGCGTGCTGGAAGACAGGGGCGGCGGCGCGCGGAACCTCCGATTCCGGAATGGCGACGAATTCATAGTTCATCGGCATCGATCAAGCCCTGATCAGGACTACAGATCACCTCGACAGGCCGTGCTGGAGCGCGGGCGTCCTCGCCCGCGATTTGCGCGCCTGCGAAAGACGCGCTACGGCGCGCCACGCTTATAATGACGATTGCAAAGCAGGGCGACAGATCGTGCTGTAGCGCGGGCGTCCCCGCCCGCGATTTTCGCGCCTGGGACAGGCGCGCTACAGCGCACCGCTGTCACTCCATTTTGTAATCCTCTATAGTTCGAGCGCTCCGGCGAGATTCCGGGAGACGAAGCTCTCCGGATCGCCCGCCATGCGCGTAAAATCCTCCTCGGAGTAGACCAGCGAATCCACCGAAATGGAATCCGCGTAGATCTGGTACCGGCAACTGTCACCGAAGTTCTTGAATTGCGCCCGGACCACAATCATCAGATCGGCATCGCTGTCGGCCGTCCAGGTGCCGTCCACGAGCGAGCCGAAGAGACACACCTTGACGATTTCCGGATACTGCGCCCGGGCCCCGGCAACGGCGCGCCGCAGGTCAGCCAGCACGGCGTCGCGATCAAGGAACCTGACTTCGGCAGAAATTGAGGACCTGTTCTGCATGTTGCACCAATGACCGGCTGCTCGCGGCGGTGAAGTAGTCCGACGGGCTTCCCGACACGAACCCGTTCGGGTAGCGCGAGGTGACGTAAACCTTGTCAAGCTCGCGGGCCGAGTCGAGCACCTCGGGGGGAACCGAAGCCGCCGCCGGGAGCTGCTTCAGGATGTCCGTTATGGAATGCCCACGCGTGGACCCATGCAACGCCTGGATGAGGGCCTTCGCAGCTTTCTCCGCAGACTGCTGCGCCTGGAATGCCGCCCACTCGTGGTGGCCTGCCGCGGCGGAATCGCGCGCCGCCCCGAGGTCTGCCTCCGCTTGTTTCAGCCAATCCGCCGACCGGTTCAAAGGCTCAATCCTCCACAGCAGTCTATAACAACTTGGCGCCGACCGAATACGCGACGCGTCAGCAGGCACCCTTGCCTGCGCCTGGTCTTCGCGTGCTACTGCAGTCCGAGCGACTCGCGCGTAGCCGGACCCACAATCCCGTCGGCCACGAGACCCTTCGCGGACTGGTAGCGCTTCAGCGCTGACTCCGTCGCCTCGCCGAAACTCCCGTCCACCGCCACCTCGACACCCGCCCCGGCGAGCGCCTGCTGGAGCGCGGTGACATCCTCGCCGGCGAGGGGAGGGTCCTCGAGCCGCAGCAGGCGGGCGCCCACCTCTCTGGCCGCGGCGAGGGCGGGCCCGGGGGGAGGCGGTGCGCAGAGAACTTCTTCGCTGATCACCACCCCGCGCACGGTGAGCGGCAGCGGCAGGTGCCAGTGTCCGGCGCGGACGAGTTCGAGAAACGCGTCCATGCGGTAGACCGTGGCATGAAGCGCGGCGTTGGGGTGGTTTCCGAGCCAGCGGCGGCGCGTCTCGACGTAGCGGCTCACCCAGGCCTCTTCGCCGATGGTTGCCGCCTCGCCGAAGGCCGCGTTGGTGCGGTCGCGAATGGCTCCCCAGGCCCCCTGGATGTGCCCGTCGTAGACTACAGACGTAGCCAGCGCGGTTGCGAGCCCGGCGCGCGCGGCGGCTTCGAGGCTCGGGGTCCAGGCGATGCGGTCGAAGAACTGGTCCTGCTCGCGCTGCATGGCGGGATCGTCGCCCGCGTGACGCAGCGCCCGATGAAGGTCCGGGTCCGTGTCGAGTTGGGCGTCGCAGGCGGCCAGCCGCCCGAGAAACGGGCTGAGCGCCGGAGCGAACCGGGCGTCGGGCGCGGCGCAGTAAGACTTGATCAGGCGGTGAAGGTTGCCGCTGCCCAGCGTGGTCTGCGAGCGTCCGTAGGTAAGATGTCCGGTGTCGCCGGGAATCAGCGTCACGCTGCCGTAGTGCCCGCGCGCGCTGCCGGTCTCGAAAATGTTCACGATGGCTTGCGCCGTTCGCTTCTGCAAATCTGTCAGCATCGTCGTTACCTCCTGTCGGTCGGGAGTCATTGAGGCATTGAGTCATCGAGTCATTGAATCCCACCCTCAATGAGCCGACGAATCCACGCGCCGATCCCCTGCCATCTCCTATTCACCGCTCGCCTCTCCCCACGGTGAAATCAACTTCGTCCAATCCTCGAGGGGTCTCGCCGGAAGGAGCCGTCCGATGTCGCCGGACTCGATCACCGGTTCCCAGCGCCGCCACTCCTCGGCCAGCCGGCCGTGCCGGAACAGCAGGCGGTCCGACTCGGCGCGCTT
>DASYZG010000124.1:0-10476 GCA_035946575.1 Terriglobia bacterium
GAGGTGAAGGGCCTCGGAATCCCCCGTCCGGGCGAGCTTGTCGCGAAAAGTCCGGCGCTGGCAGCGTTGCCCGTGGCGCAGCGCGTTGAGGGACGACCACGCCTTACCGCGAGCGGTACGGGGTCCGGTGGATTTGAGGGAATTCAGACGGCGGGCATACAAAGCCCGGGGAGTCACGGTCGAACGACGGAGGGGCATCGCGATACCTCCTGAGAGGAGATTGATCGCCCCACCCAAGGAAATCGTAGCACCGCCTGTGAATTTGTCAATTCTTAACTGGGAAGTTATATCAAAGTTGTTGGGGCTTAACCGCGGGCGGGACGCCCGCGCTACAGGATTTGGTCGCGGCCGCGCTGTAGGGCGCCTGTCTCAGGCGCGGCATATTGCGCAGACATGGCGTCGCGTCGGGTCCAAGCGCGGGCAGGACGCCCGCGCTACAGCGCGGTGTTGCGCCGGATGGCCAACAAGGCAAATGCTGAGATTCGAGCTCTCACGCGAGCCCGCTACGCGTCAGGGGCAGCTCGCGGACTCGTTTCCCGGTGGCCATGAAGATCGCATTGCACAGCGCCGGGGCGAACGGGGGCACGGCCGGCTCACCCACGCCTGCCGGAGGAGCGTCGCTCTCCACGATATGCACGTGGATCTCGCGCGGCGCTTCGTTGATCCGGCACATCGGATAATCCTGGAAGTTACCCTGATTAATGGCCCCGTTGGTGGCCGTGATCTCGCCGTATTTAGTGAGGCTGGCAGCAAAGACGGCCGCCCCTTCCATCTGATTGCGGACGCTGTCGGGACTGACGACTGTCCCGGTGTCTACCGCGGTGTCCACGCGACCGATGTGCACCTTGCCCTGCTTGTCCATTTCAACCTGCACCGCAGTGGCAACGTAGGTGACAAAACTGCGATGGGCGGCGATGCCGATTCCCTGCCCTGCTCCCAGCCTCCGCTTGCCCCAGCCCGCCTGTTCAGCGGCCAATTGGGTCACGCGACTGAGACGCGCGGTATCGACGGGATAGTCTTTGTAATCGGCGCCCATGTTGTCGTAGTCCGCGCCCAGGTCCTCTTTGTCAATCACGCGATCGGGGCCGATCAGCGCCAGAAGGTACTCGAGCTGATCGCGTCCGGCCGCATGCGCCAGTTCCGCCGCGAATGATTGCACCGCAAATGCGTGATAGATATTGGCGACCGAGCGCAGCCATCCGATGCGCACGTGGGCGACGGCGGGACCGTTTTCGGCGCGGAAATTCGGAATGACGAACGGCGTGTCGGTCCAGCCCATGCCCAGCTCGCCGCCGCTTCCATACGTGTTGTTCAGCTCAAAAGTCGATCCGATGGGCGGGAAAGCCGACCGCTGGAGCCACGCCGTCGGCATGCCGTTCGAGCCTAAAGTAGCCTTCATGTAGGTCGCGGCCACGGTGTGGTAATAGTCGAACCTGATGTCGTCCTCGCGCGTCCAGACCACTTTCACCGGCCGTCCGGTCTTCTTGGAAAGCGCCGCCGCCTCGGCAACGAAATCCGGCTTGGACTTGCGCCCGAAAGCGCCCCCCAGCAGGGTGACGTGGCAGATGACGTTCTCTTTAGGAATGCCGAGTACTTTGCCGACGGTGTCCTGCACGGACTGCGGATCCTGCACCGGCGCCCAGGCCTCGACGCGGCCGTCGCGATAATCGGCCACGGCCACCGGAGGTTCCATGGAGGCGTGGGCGAGCAGAGGAACGTAGTAGCCGGCTTCGAGCGTCTTCCCGCCCTTGGCAAACTCGGCATCGACGTCGCCGCGGTTCCAAGCCACTTTGCACGGCTGGCGGACCGTCTGCTCCAGCTCCTTGCGATAGCTCTCGGAGTTGAATGACGCGTTGTCGCCGTTGTTCCACCTAATCTTGAGCTTTTTCCGGCCCTGGAAGGCCGCCCAGGTGTTGTCGGCGATTACGGCCACCCCGCCGAGCGGTTGGAAGGCGTGCGGCGGCTTGAAAGGGTCGATCGCGGCTGTCTGGCGAACGCCAGGAACCTTCAGGGCCTCGCTGTCGTCGAGCGAGTCCACCCTGCCGCCAAGCACCGGCGGATGCTCGACCGAGGCGTAGAGCATGCCGTCCAGATGCGCGTCCATGCCGTAGCCTGCCTTGCCGGTGCAGATCTCTTCAAGGTCGTAGATGGCGGCGTCTTGGCCGATGTAGCGCCACTCGCTTCTGGGCTTGAGTTGCAGACTATCTTTGGCCGGCACGGGCAGCCTGGCGGCAGTCGCGGCCAGTTCACCATATCCGATTGTGCGTCCAGTAGGTCGATGGACGACGACGTGGGGCCGCGGGCTGGCCTCGCATTCGGTAACCGGGACATTCCACTGCCGGGCGGCAGCCTGCACCAGCATGACGCGGGCCGCTGCGCCGCACTGGCGCATGTCATCGAAGAAACTGCGCACCGAATGGGAACCATCGGTATCCTGCCCGCCGTATTTGGCGTCGCCGATCGCCTGGACGATCCGGACCCGGCTCCAGTCCGCCTCCATCTCGTCGGCCACGATGCGAGGCAACGACGTCCGGCTGCCGGTGCCCATTTCGGAGCGATGGGCGACGATCACCACGGTTCCGTCCGGCTCGAGGCCAACGAAGACATTGGGATGAAAGGCGGTGGCGCCCACCGGGTCGCCCGCCGGGTAACCAGCGGGCCCAAAAGGAGCCGCGACCTTCTCAGATGGGGTGGCACAAAGCGCCTCGGGAACGAATTGCGCGCCCAGCACAAAAGCCCCGGTGGAGACCACACCTTGGAGGAATCCGCGCCGGCTGACATTCTCAATGCGATTCATACCGCCTCCCCGGCCGCAGCCTTGATCGCGGCGCGAATGCGCTGATAGGTGCCGCAGCGGCAGATGTTGCCCGCCATTCCCTGGTCGATATCGGCGTCTGACGGATGGGGCGTCGACTTGAGCAGCGCCGCCGCCTGCATGATCTGCCCGGCCTGGCAGTAACCACACTGCGGAACGTTGTGCGCCACCCACGCCTTCTGGACGGGATGAAGGCCGCCGGCATGGCCCGATCCGAGGCCTTCAATGGTAACGACCTGGGCCCCCGCGACAGCGCTCATGGGCGTCATGCAGGCGCGCACGGCGGTGCCATTCTGATGCACCGTGCAGCTTCCGCACAAACCGACGCCGCAGCCGAACTTGGTGCCCGTCAATCCCAGTTCGTCGCGCAGATACCACATCAGCGGCATCTGCGGGTCGCCGCTGAACGAGCGCGCAACGCCGTTAACCTTGAGTCGAATCATGGTCGCCTCACTTCGCCGGAGCTGCACCACCCCCGGCGATCTGCCGAGACATTGTGCCAGATGCGAGCCGTGCTTAGAAGAATTTATTTCGGGTGGGTTCGCGGCCGGAGAAGCGTCAAAGAACACCTTGCTCTCAAGCAGCCGAAGCGTGAGGTGCCGGTGTCATTTTGGAGCTCGGGCGTCCTGCCCGCAGCACCCGGCCGTAACCGGGACCGGGCCGGGTTCCCGGGCTCCAAACAAGCGGATTAGCTCATTGCCGGCTGGCTACCCTGGTCCGGCCGGGCCGGGGCTGGTGCGCCCGCGATGCCTGCAGGGTGTCTCCGGTGCATCGCAGTCGTAAGCGCGTAGTCCAGATCGCGCGGGGCCATGGGCGGAACGATAAAGTCCGCCGCGCCACCGTCCTGCGTGTCGAGATAAAGACGCATGCTCACCACGCGGGACATCACGATTACAGGCGTGCTCTGCGCCCGCTTGCGCACCAGCCGAATCACATCCTTCCATGTACCGTCGTCCAGCAGGGCGTCCGTGAGCACCAGATCGATGGCGGATGGCTGCCTCAGGATCCTGGGCACGTCTGCGCACCGGCGAGCGCGGCGGGTGTCAATCCCCCGGCCCTTGAGCGTCTCTTCGAGAGCCCGAAACGCGTGCGGTTCGTCGTGAACCAGCAGGACGGAGTGCACACTCTGGAGAGGCCCGTCCGTTCCGCCCGACGCCGGCTTCTCTTGTCGATTGAGACTAATATGCATAGTTCTCCACGGTCCTCTTGCGGACCTGATCTGAAAACCCAAATTCCGGACCTATGATCTGCCGGCAGTCGCAGCGAACCGGTAAGAACTCGGGAGCATGTTGGGGGCGGGTGAACTGAATACCTGCGCGTGCAGAACCAGATCTGATTCGTTCAACAATACGCCGCGGGACTCCACCTCAACCGCTCCTTGAGCCACTCTTCCGGCAAGCCGCTCTCCGCGAACCGCCAGTCCCCCCGGCGATCTCAAGCCCGATTTTCAAGGTGAAGATTAACTTAGCAATACTGCCCGTCAATACAGTCTTTCACGGATGCTTCACCGGAGTGGCGGGCGTGTACGTGCACGAAACGCGGCGTGCCTGGCGTGCACGGACACGCCGATTTGAGCTTGTAGCACCTCGTTAAGAGTGCGACTATAGGCCTCTGAGCGGTCTGCACCTCAACGCTGCCGACGACCGCCTGGGCGCGGGAGGAACCCTGCGCCGAAATTAGGACAGCAGGCGGGTATGAAGTACGTTGACGAGTTTCGCGATCCCGAGGTCATCCGGAGAACCGCGGAGGAAATCCGCCGGTTCGCGGATCCGGGACGGCAGTACCGAATCATGGAGGTGTGCGGCGGCCACACGCACGCCATCTATCGCTTCGGCCTGCAGGATCTGCTGCCCGCCAATCTCGAACTGATCCACGGTCCCGGGTGCCCGGTCTGTGTGCTGCCCATGGGCCGGATCGACGACGGCCTGGCCGTGGCCGGGCAGCCGGATGTGATCTTCGCCGCTTTCGGCGACATGATGCGCGTCCCTGGGACCCGGGGCAGCCCCCTCGAACATAAATCCCGCGGCATGGATGTCCGCGTGGTCTACTCGCCCGCCGACGCGCTTCGACTCGCCCAGAGAAATCCCGACAAACAGGTGCTGTTCTTCGCCATCGGTTTCGAAACCACGGCGCCTTCCACGGCCCTGACCCTGATGGAGGCCCGGCGGCTCAAGGTGCCGAATTTCACCGTCTTTTGCAACCACGTCACCATCATTCCGGCCATCCGCGCCATCCTGGATTCACCCGACATGCGGCTGGACGCCTTCATCGGCCCCGGACATGTTTCCACCGTGATTGGCTGCCGGCCGTATGAGTGGATCGCTGAGAATGAAGGCAAGCCGATCGTCATCTCGGGGTTTGAGCCTCTCGACCTCCTGCAATCGACGCTGATGCTACTCCGGCAGTTGCAGCGTGGCGAGGCCAAGGTCGAGAATCAGTACCGGCGCGTGGTCCCGTGGGACGGGAATCGGGCGGCACTGCGCGCCATGGCCGAGGTCTTTGAGTTGCGGCCTTACTTCGAGTGGCGCGGCATGGGGTTCATTTCCCAATCGGCCCTGCGGATTCGCGATGCTTATGCGGATTGGGATGCCGAGAAACGATTCTCCGTGCCCGCAGTGCGCGTCACCGATCCCAAGGCGGCGCAGTGCGGCGAGGTGCTGAAGGGCGTCCTGAAACCCGCCCAGTGCAAGCTGTTCGGCCGCGAGTGTACGCCGGAACATCCCATCGGGGCGCTGATGGTCTCCTCCGAAGGCTCGTGCGCGGCCTATTACAACTACGAGCATCGCAAGGCAGGCGTCGTGGCGGGCTCAGCGTGACCGCCGATTATTCACTGTCTCTGCCGCACCTGACCCATGGATCCCCTCCAGCCCAAGATCCAATTTCGCGACCCTCAGATTGAGATGGCCCACGGCGCCGGCGGGAAGGCCAGCCGGCGCCTCATCGAGGGGCTCTTCGCTCCCATTCTGTTTGGCTCTCGCGCGCGTTATCTCAGCGACGCCGCCACGGTCGAATTCGACGGCTCGCCGGTCGCCATTGCCACCGACAGTTTCGTGGTAAAGCCCCTGCGCTTCCCCGGCGGATCGATCGGTGAACTGGCCGTCAATGGTACGGTCAACGATCTGGCGGTTTCAGGCGCCCGGGCCGAAGCGCTGGTTGTGACCTACGTCCTGGAGGCTGGTCTCGAGACCGCAACGCTGGAAGCGGAAGTGCGTGCCATGGCGCAGGCCGCTGGGCGTGCCGGAGTGCGAATCGTCGGTGGCGATACCAAAGTGGTCGAGCACGGCAAAGCCGATCAGATGTACCTGACCACCTGCGGGATTGGACGGCCGCTTCCCGGAGTCACTTTGGGACCGGACGTGGTGCGCGCCGGCGACCGGATCATCCTGTCGGGGCCCATCGGAGACCACGGCATTACGATTCTGCTGGCGCGGGGTGAGTTGGAACTGGAGGCCGACCTGCGCTCCGACACCCGTTCGGTGCTGCCTCTGGTCGAAGCCATGACGGCGGCCGCGGCGCCCGGCATCCGATGGATGCGGGACCCCACACGCGGCGGCGTGGCCACCGCCCTGAACGAATTGGCTCGCGATTGCCGGCTGGCAATCCATTTGTCGGAGGAGGACGTTCCAGTGAATGACGCCGTCCGCGGCGCCTGCGAGTTGCTGGGACTCGATCCTCTGCACATCGCCAACGAGGGACAGTTTCTGGTGGTGGTTGATCCCGGAGGCGCTGATGCGGCGGTCGATGCACTGCGTCGTGCTTCGGGTGGCGCCGAAGCGCGGATCATCGGTGAAGTTCGCGATCAACCGGCGGGCGCCGTGCTGGCGAGCACGCGTTATGGGGGCAGCCGGATCGTCGATATGCTGGTCGGCGATCCCTTGCCAAGGATCTGCTGACTCGCAATCGGCGGCCGGTGCCGTTGTCCTCATGCAACCCTTCCCGGAGTAGACATCACCGCGGGCTCGAGCGGCGCGCCGGTTATTTCCCTGGGCAATTCTCTCTTATGGCTGTGCACCCGCAGTGCGCGGCCGATGAGCAATCCAGCCGGCAGGGAAACGAGAACCCATGCCAGGACGACAATTCCCATCGCGAGCATCGCCCCGGGGTGATGGAGGTGCAAGTAGATCCCGCTCAGCAGGTTGTACATGTGGTCGCTCATAGTCCCTAACCTCCTCCTCAGCCCCCTGGTGTTTCTGCCTCGGATTGCGGGGCCAAGCCCACTCTGAACCAAGCGAGTGCAGGTCTCAATGCAACAGCGAGCACCTGTGGATAAAGGTTCGGTCACGCTCGGGTCACCCGTCGATAACGAGGTACGGCGTTGACCCAATTAGATTTAGGAGGTTGATCTCAGGAGGAATGACGGTTCGCGGCTCGCCCGGCCGCATCTACAACGGCTGATCACGCCACCTGCCTGCTTTGATTACCCAAACCGGCCAGTGGTTGTGTCGCCACTGTTTCAGGTGCGCTCGCCCGCGGTACAGTTTTGACCGGTCAGCGTCCAATCTCGAGAGCAAGAGTCGAGGGCGGCCCCGCCGGCCGGGACCGCCCCGGTTTATCCGTAAATTGTGCGAGACCGTGAGCATGAACTCTTGAAGTGCCGCTCCCAAGATGGTAAAGTCGCAGCGCATTATTTCCGGATTCCCACTTCAACCTATGGCACCGGCGTTCAATGTCGCTTGCCTCGGGCCCTATAGATTGGACCTCAGAGCCGGCGAACTCCACAAGAGCGGCCGGAGAATCAGGCTCCAGGAACAACCGTTTCGGATTCTTCAAATGCTGGTCGAGCACCCCGGAGATGTGGTCACGCGCGAGGAGTTGAAAAAAAGGCTTTGGCCGAACGACACCATCGTGGAATTCGACCACAGCATCAACGCCGCCATCAAAAGGCTGCGCGACGCGCTGTCCGACACGGCGGAAACGCCGAAGTACATCGAGACTGTCGCTCGTCGAGGCTATCGGCTGCTGGTTGGGGTGGAATGGAGGGAAGACGCTCCCGCCAGCCCACTCGCGGCAGCCCCCACGGTGTCTCCATCGCCGAAAGCGCGGCCACCGGGGTCCGACCTGATGGGCGGAATCGTTTCCCATTATCGCGTGCTGGAAATCATTGGTGGTGGTGGAATGGGCGTGGTTTACAGAGCCCTGGATACCAAGCTGGAACGTTTTGTGGCGCTGAAATTCCTTCCGGAAGAACTTGGCGCCGACCCTCAGGCCCTGGAGCGTTTCCGGCGCGAGGCGCGAGCCGCTTCGTCTCTGAATCACCCCCACATCTGTATCGTCCACGACATCGACGAGCACCAGGGCCGTCCGTTTATTGTGATGGAATACCTGGAAGGGCAAACCCTAAAGCAGTTAATCGGAGGCCAGCCTTTGCGAGCTGACAGATCGGTGTCACTCGCCACTGAGATTCTGGACGCGCTGGAGGCGGCGCATTCGAAGGGGATCATCCATCGTGACATCAAACCGGCGAACATATTTGTTACGACGCGCGGGCAGGCCAAAATACTGGACTTCGGCCTGGCAAAGCCCAAGGCACTAAAGAACGATGAGGAATTGACGAGCCCCGGAACGACCTTGGGTACCATCGCCTATATGTCGCCCGAGCAGGTTCGGGGCGAAGCTCTCGATGCGCGCACCGATCTGTTCTCCTTCGGCTGCGTCCTGTACGAGATGGCCACAGGCGAGCAGGCCTTTTCCGGTCCCACCTCGGGCGTGATCTTCAGCTCCATCCTCAGCTCGCAGCCGAATCCACCCCTGCGGCGGAATCCTTCTCTTTCCCCGGAATTCGCACGGATAATCCAGAAGGCGCTCGAGAAGGACCGGGACCGCCGCTACAGGAACGCGGGAGACCTCCAGCTGGATTTAAGGAGGCTCGGCTCGGCGCAGGCGAAGCCGGTCCCCATTCCTCCCGGGCCACCTGCGGAACGCCAGCGTGTCCGTCCCGGAAGCGGCGCTGTGAAGCGGTTGGCCGTCCTTCCTTTCAAAAAGGTCGGCGGCGATGCCGAAACGGACTACCTGGCGTACGGTCTGGGCGAGAGCCTTATCGATGGTCTTTCGGAGCTGCCCAACGTCAAGGTGATTGCCGCCGCTACCGTGGAGGCTTACCGTGACAAGGAAGCCGACCCGAAGACCGTCGGCCGCGCCCTGGGAGTCGGTTTTGTGCTGACCGGCAGACTGGTAGCGCAGGGCCAGAATCTGCGAGTGGCTGCCGAACTCGTGAACACCCGCGACAACAGTCACGTCTGGGGACACCGCTTTAACCGCAGCCTTTCCGACCTGCTGGACGTGGAAAACGAGATCGCCCAAGCCATCACCAGCGAACTGCGGGTCAAATTGACGGAAAGCGACAAGCAGCGCATCGCCCGGCGTCTCACCGAAAATCCGGAGGCTTACCAGCTTTATCTTCAAGGCAGGTGGGCCTGGAACCAGCGTACGCTCGCCAGCCTCAACCAGGGCATCGCCTGCTTCAAGCGGGCGATTGAAAAGGACCCCCATTACGTCCTGGCATACTCGGGCATCGCGGACTGCTACACCTTTCTTGGCTGGAACAGCCTGATGGCTCCGGGCGAATGCATGCCCCGGGCGCGCGCCGCCGCGGAGAAGGCGCTCGAGATTGATGCCAGCGTCGCCGAAGCCCACAGTTCGCTGGGGCTCGTCCGGCTGCTCTATGACTGGGACTGGGCCGGCGCCGAAGCCGAATTCCGCCGCGCCCTCGAACTCAACTACCAGAATGCCGTGGCGCATCAATGGTACGCGCTCCTGTTGCTCGTTCTGGGGCGGAGGGAAGAAGCCGTGCGGGAGATGGAATTGGCGGTTCAAGGCGATTCTGTGCCCCTTCCCGTGGGCACGATCGTGGCCTACGCGTATTACCTGTTGCGCGATGGCCGTCGCGCCCTGGAGCAGATCAACGGAGTTTTGCAAAGCGATCCCAACCTGTATATCGGCCGTTTCGTGCGGGGAAACATCTGCGAGCAGCTGCTGGACTCCTATGAGGAGGCGCGGGCGGACTTCGAGGCAGCACTTGTGCTATCCAACCGCAACGCCTCCATGGTTGGCGCGCTCGGCCACTGCTACGCCTTGACCGGGGAGGTTGCCAAAGCGGAACAGCTATTGAAGGAGCTCGAGGAAGCCTCGGCCCACCGGTACATTACACCGCGCGCCTCGGCCTGGATTCTGCTCGGTCTTGGGCGTCACGATGAGGCTCTGCAATGGCTCGAAAAGGCGTTCCAGGAACGCTCGGCGTGGGTGATCCTCGCTAACCTGGCACCCATCTACGACAGCTTGCAGGGCCGCCCGCAACTCAGGAATTTGACCGAGCGCTACGGGATTCCAGACAACAGTCTCTCGCAGGCCGACTGGTCGGCTTGATCTGCTGGAGCGGCACCCGGAGCCTGCCCGGTAAGGTAGCGCCTCAGCCTTCACTCGATCATCACAATCTTCCTGCATTAGATACACCACGAAGGCGAGCGCTGTCAGGCGAGGATCCCGCGATGCTCAGTCGGCCGTCGCAGAGATCCGCTGGGCGCCGCGAGGACGCGCACGCTCCCCGGTGAGAGCGGGCGAAACCCTTCTGTCCATCGCGACGCTGAGAGTGTAGGCCAAATCGCGCGGCGCCATCGGCGGAACAATGAAATCCGCCGCGCCGGCGTCCTGGGTGTCGAGATACA
>DASYZG010000125.1:0-116622 GCA_035946575.1 Terriglobia bacterium
CTGGTTTGCTGTGATTGCCGTCACGCGCATCTTCTCCACCCGCATGAATGCACTATGGAACCGGAGGTAACAGAAAATTTGCCGATCGGGAAGTACTGGGATCATTTGGAACCCGCTCCCGCTCCGACCGGATGGCGTAACACCAGATGGCGAGCAGGATGCCCGCGCTCCACATGACACCCCCACCCGAACGGGGAGAGCTCAACGGGGATGGCTGCGTCTGATGGTACGATGAGGGGCTGAAAGGGTTGACGGCGCTCAACCCGCAAAGGTCGCGCAAATGTCGGCCAAGCAACCAAGCCGCGTCGAGCAAGCTCTGGGATGGCTGCAGTCCGGCGAGCCCGGGAAGGCCGAGCGTGCGCTTGCCGTCCTGCAAGATGCCGTCTTTGGCTTTGGGATGAAGGTCTGCGGCAACCACGCCGACGCCCAGGATGCGGCGCAGGAGACGCTGCTACGCCTCGCGCGTTCGCTGACGAGCTTCCCGAACACCCGCGCGCTGTCGGTGTGGCTATACAAGGTGGCAAAGAGCCAGTGTCTGATGGGCCGGCGAAAGAGCAAGTTCGCGCCGGAGCACATGCTTTCACTCGATGAATTGATGCCGCCTCATGGACATGATGGCGGCGAGGAGCCGAAATCCTGGGCCATCACACCGGAAGAAGCGTTGCTGGAAACGGAGTTTCGCGCTCGCCTCGACAGAGCGATTCGGGCTCTGCCGAAGACGTACCGGCTGGTTCTCATCCTGCGGGATATGGAGGGGCTGGACACGAGCGAAGTGGCGGAGGTGATGGGAATATCGGAAGACACGGTCAAGATGCGGTTGCACCGGGCACGTGTGTTCCTGCGAAATGAGTTGAACGACTATTTGCGGGTCAAGCGAGGGAACCCGGAATGAAGACACGAACGGCGAAGTCGCCGAAGGAGGGTCCCCGCTCAAGCAGGGAGTGTCGCGCAATTTTCGCGATCCTCTCTGAATACCTGGACGGAACACTCCCGGCGCGCGATTGCCGCGAGTTGCGACGGCACTTTAGAAGTTGCGGGCCGTGCAACGAATACCTGGAGACGCTCGAGAAGACCATTCGGATCTGCGAACTGTACCCCGCTCGGCCGGCGCCTCCGCCTTCGACGGAGGTCCGTGCGGCCATCCTGCAAGCTCTCGAAAGGACACGCCTGAAGCAGCTCTAGTTTAGTGCGCCGGAAGGACCGCAAGGTGCGACTCGTGTTGCCTCGACTCCTAGCCTATAATGCCGGTCAGAAAGGCGGCTCGGTTGCGAGTTTCTGCGTCGGGGGAACGGGTTCGTTTAAGCGGATTCAAGACCGTTTTTGGAGGGCTGAATTGGGTTCGCTTTTGGCCTTTTCGGGGACCGCCTGATGATTCTAAAGGGCTTATTGGCTTCGCTTTGCAAAATTTTAGGATCTTTTTTTCCGCCGGATCTTCACCTTTTGTTCGACAGGGGCTCAAGCCCACACGCCAAGGCGCAGCTCCCGCTCGATCCGCGCGTCTTCGGATTGATGTTGGGCGAAACCATCGAAGAACCTCAGCCCTGACTATGGCTCTTGTGTACTCCCGTGAGTAGCAGAAGTCAATAGGACTAAGGTCCAAGCGAATTGATCATGAGCAACGCCTGTACTTCCTTTGAGGAACGCGTTCGTTTGGGATCCGCCTGGGTGCTCGGCGCGCTGGTCTTTGTCTCCCTGAGCGGAGTCGCCGTGTGGCTTTTGTCTTTCAGCGTCGGTACCCAGGTGACGCTGCTCCTTCACTCACTCTGTGGACTGGCTGTTCTGATCCCGCTAGGGAATTGGCAGCTCGGCCATTGGTTGGCGACGCGCAAGGCTCCACGATCCCTCCGCAAGATCTGCGCCTACACCGGATTCTGGATGCTGGCCGCGAGTTGCGTCACCGGCCTGATCGTGACGCTGCAGGCTCTGTTTGCGCTGCGCGTGCAGAGCGTCTGGGACAGGCTGCACCTGTGGACCGGAATTCTCGCGCTGCCCTTCCTTGTCTATCACGTCTATCCCGCGCGATCGAGCCAGAAGGTGCCGGAGCCTGGACTCACGGGCGCACCGGACGCATCTGAAGCACGCCGCCGTATCTGGATCAGAGCGGCGGCGGTCTCACTGGCTTTGATCGCGCTGGCCGTGGCCGCCACCCTGGCTTATCGAGGACCTTCCTACGACCGCTACGAGCCCCAAACCAATTACCAGTCGGCAAGCGCCGGAGGTCCCTTCTCACCCAGCTTCGCTACGACCACTACCGGAAGACCCGTGTCGCCCGAGATCGTGGCCAACTCGGCGTCCTGCGGGGCTTCGGGTTGTCACTCCGTGATCTATCAGGAATGGCTGGCCAGCGCCCACCACTGGTCGGCCGAGGACCAGTTCTTCGAGGCCGTGCGAAGCGCGACGACGGAGGTGCAGGGCCTTGCGGCCACGGAGAAGTGCGCCGCGTGCCACGAACCGGTGGCGCTGCTCGCCGGCTACAAGAATCCGAGGCTCGGCGCCGCGGCACCCGGCTACCGAGAGGGCGATTCCTGCGTGGTTTGCCACGCCGTGCGGCGAGTGGATGAGCGGGGGATCGGCGGCTACGAGATCGGCGTTCCCAGGCCCTACTTGTACGAATACAGCCGCAGTGCGTATGCAAGCGCGGTGGCGCACTTTATGATCCGGGCGTACCCTCGCCAGCACGACAGCGATTATGATCTGAAGATTGTGCGCCTCGCGGAGTCCTGCGCTCCGTGCCACAAGGAATGGGATCTGATTGACAAGAGCATCGGAGCGGTCGAGGTCGAAACTCAGTACGATGACTGGCACCGCGGCAAGTGGAACACCAATCCCGATCTCGCCGATCGCCTGCGCTGCCAGCAGTGCCACATGTATTACGCCAGCGCGGTGCCAGCCTCCCGAGCAGATCCCTATGACCTGAAGATCGGCCTGGGTCGGCGGTATCGGAACCACTCCTTCGCCGCCGGGAATCAGTTCATGCCGGAGCAGCTCGAAGCGCCTGATGCGGCCGGCCAGGTAGAGCGCGTTAATCAGTGGCTGCAAGGACACAAGGATATCCCGGAGATCAGTCGCGTGTGGCCAGAGGGTTCGATCTTGGCTCTCGACATCCAGGCGCCGCCGGTGGCACGTCCCGGGGTTCCCGTGGCCGTCAAGGTGGTGCTGACCAACAAGAAAGTGGGCCACGGATTTCCCACCGGCCCGCTCAACATCGGCCGGGCGTGGATTGAGCTAAAGGTCCTCGCTGCGGACGGGCGCCTGATCTTCCACTCGGGAGATCTCGACGCGCAGAATCACGTTGAAACCGGATCTTACATTCTGAGACCGCTCGCCATCACCACCGACGGCCGCGAGATCATGATGCCGGACCTGTGGCATCCCGCAGGGCCGCAATTCCGGCCCGCAGTCCTGCCGGGCCAATCCGAGGAGTTCGACTACCAGGTTGAGGTCCCCGGGAACGTCCGCGGCCCCCTGAGCGTCGCCGCGCGCCTGAGGTATCGCAAAGCCAACCAATTTTTCATGGATTCCGTGTACCCCGACGCCCGTCGAGAAGCGCCCATTACCGATATTTCCTCCGGCCGACTCAGGCTCGAAATCAACGCCGCCCGGGCTCGGACCCCAAGCGTCCCGGCTGGCAACCATCGAGGTCAGCAGTCGCTGCCCCAACGATCGCAGCCTGCAGTCCCCTCGCGGATGAAACCCTTCTAGGCTACTCATCGCGCCCGACTTGCCGATCGTGTGCGCGTGGATACGTAATTCTGTGACATTCGTCACTTTCGATTCGCGCGAAGCCCGTTAACTTCGTGACTTATGGCAGGCCGTGGATGACTTTGCGGTGATCCGGCACTCCGGCGCACCGTTCCCAGGCCGGACGATGAACTCGAAGCTGACAAGGCGGGCTTTCCTCGGACGCTCCGCGACCGGGGCGCTGGGCGCGGCCGGTGTCGCAGCGGCCGCCAAGGCGAGCCCCGCCACCGCAGGGTCGCCGGGCTGGCAGGGCTCAGCCCGGGTCACCGAGATCGCCACCAATTGCGAGATGTGTTTCTGGCGCTGCGGCGTGCTGGCGGAAGTCGCGGGCGGAAAGGTGGTGAAGCTCCGAGGAAACCCCGATCACCCGCTCACCAAGGGCCGGCTCTGTGCTCGCGGCAATGCCGGAATTGACCTTCTTTACGATCCCGACCGCCTGAAGCAGCCATTGCTCAGGACGGGAGCCCGCGGCGATGGGCATTTCAAGCCGATCCCGTGGGACCAGGCTCTGGACTTTTTGGCGGCCCGCCTTTCTGCGCTGAAGAATCAATATGGACCGGAGAGCGTCGCTCTCTTTCCCCACGGCGTCGCCTCAACTTTTTTTGTCACGCTGATGAGGGCCTTTGGAACTCCGAACAGCGCGGAGCCGGCCTTCGCGCAGTGCCGCGGTCCGCGGGAGGTCGGTTACGCGCTGACCTTTGGCTCGGGGCTGGGCTCGCCCGAGCCCGTGGACCTCGAAGAGTCCAGGCTGATCGTTCTTATCGGCACTCATATCGGCGAAAATATCTTCACCTCGCAGGTCACCGCCTTTGCCGAGGCACTGTCGCGCGGCGCCAAGCTGATCGTGGTTGATCCGCGATTCTCCACCGCAGCTTCCAAGGCCGACTGGTGGCTGCCGATCCGGCCCGGCACTGATATTGCTCTGCTGCTTGCCTGGACCAACGTGCTCCTGAGCGAGGGAATCTACGACAAGGACTATATTGCGCGCTACGGCCAAGGCCTGGCGGAGCTCGAAACTCACGTCCGTGATTTCACTCCGGAGTGGGCGGAGCCGGTCACGGAGCTGCCGGCGGCGCAGATTCGGGCGACGGCGCGGGCGATGGGTGAGGCCAGGCCCGCGGTCGCGCTCCATCCGGGTCGCCACACAACGTGGTACGGCGACGACACGCAACGTGCGCGTGCCATGGCGATTGTGACCGCGCTGCTCGGCGCCTGGGGCCGCAAGGGCGGCATCTTCCTGCCCACGTCGATCGACACCGGCAAGTTCGTGCTGCCACCGTTCCCGGAATCAAAGCGCGGCCGCGCGGACGGCGCCGGCACGACCTACCCGCTGGCCTCTGAGGAGCAGGGCGTGACCAATGGGCTGGTCGAGGCCACGCTCACCGGCAAGCCTTACCCCGTCAAGGGCTGGATTGTTTATGGCCAGAACGTGCTCGAGAGCATTCCGCAGCGGCAGAGGACGCTCGATGCCATCAAGCAGCTCGATCTTATGGTGGTGGTGGACCTGCTGCCCATGGAGCAGACGCGGTACGCCGACCTCATCCTGCCGGAAGCGACCTATCTCGAACGTTACGACGTTCCGGAAATTGCCGAGAGCGCCAAGCGGCCGTTTGTGTCGATACGCCAGCCGATCATCGAACCGCTCTATGACGCCAAGCCGGGATGGTGGATCGCCAAACAGATGGCAAGCCGGCTCGGTCTTCAGGACTACTTCCCCTGGGACAACCCTGACCAGCACCTCGCCAAGCTCGTCGAGCCGCTGGGCACGAGTCTCACGGAACTGAAAGCGCTCGGCGCCGTAGCCCTCGAAGGACGACCTTACCTTGACAGTCGCCGGCCTGAGGACGGCCCGCTGTTCCCGACGCCGAGCGGGAAGATCGAACTCTTCTCGCCGCTGCTCAAGCAACTTGGTTCCGATCCGCTGCCCCGCTACACGCCCGTCGCCGATCCGCCCCTCGGTTATTTCCGGTTGATCTACGGCCGCGCCCCGGTTCACTCCTTCGCCCGCAGCGAGAACAATGCGCTGCTCGATTCCTTGATGCCGGAGAACGAAGCCTGGATCAACAGTTCCGCGGCGCGCGACCTGCGGCTGAGCGACGGCCAGCGAGTGATCCTCGAAAACCAGGACGGGGCGAAGAGCTCGCCGGTGCGCGTGCGGGTAACCGCGGGCATCCGGAAAGATTGTCTCTACATGGTGCACGGGTTCGGCCACCGCTCGCCCGCGCTGCACCGCGCCTACGATCGCGGCGCTTCGGATACGGAATTGATGACCCGCGTCAGCGTGGATCCGCTGATGGGCGGCACCGGAATGCGGGTCAATTTTGTGCGCGTACTCGGGGAAAGGGAAAGCATCTGATGGCGCGCTACGCCATGGTGACGGACCTCACGAAGTGCGTGGGTTGCCAGGCCTGCACCGTGGCATGCGATACCGAGTGGGACGTGCCGCTGGGATTCGCGCGCACGCACGTCCGCTTTACCGGTGTGAGCGGCACGTTTCCCAACCTGGTCGCGAGCTTCCATGTGGCGCAGTGCAATCACTGCGATCGTCCCGCTTGCATCGCGCCCTGTCCCACCGGGGCCACCTATCAGGCCGAGAACGGCATCGTCAGCGTGGATAAAGATCTCTGCATCGGTTGCGGCTATTGCGTGGATGCCTGCCCGTACGAGTCGCGCTACATCAATCCGGTCACGAAGAAAGTGGACAAGTGCGACTTCTGTTCGAGCCGGATCGAGAAAGGCCTGGAGCCCGCCTGCGTGGCAACGTGCACGGCGCACGCCAAGTTCTTCGGAGATCTCGAGGACCGCGCAAGCGAAGTGTTCAAGCTGGTTTATGAGAGGGGCGCGCGGAGGTTGGAGACGGCCGAGATTGCCATTGGACCCAACGTCTACTACCTCGGGAAGAAGGAGCAACTAGACCTGGTGCTGGCCAGCTTCCCGCCGCATCCGCCGCGGATGGTGCGCGCCGGAGAGTGGTGGAGCAAGGTGGTGAAGCCGCTGGTGCTGGCGGCAATCGGCGCGACGTTCCTCGGGCAGGCGGTCGCGTTCTTCAGCCAGTTGAGGACTGGCGAGAAGGAGTTCGATGAGTAGCAAGTCGAAAGTCGAGGGTCGAGAGTTGAAAGCATGCCTTGGCCAGTTTGGACCGCGACGCTCGATCGCTGGTTGCCCCAAGGAGAGCGGCAAATGAGCGCTGAGGTCGTCTCCCGGATCACTGCGCCGCTGACCGCTGAGCGGGCGGAGGCGATGTCGCAGCGCATGATCAAGAAGCATCACGTGGCGATCATGCTGCTGCACTGGTTCAACGCCACCGTCTGGCTGACGGAGCTCCTTACCGGCGGAGCGCTGATCTCCTCTCCGCGCTTCCGGGTTGCTCCCTACTGGTACATCGCACTGGTGGACGGCTTCTTCGGTACACGGTCTCACCTGCTCGAATTCCACATCACGGTCGGCCTGATCTGGATGGTTGTCTTTGGCGTCTACGGAATCTTCGGTTTCCGGACTTACCTTGCCCGCGAAGTAATCGAGAAGGAAGTGGCGCTCGACAAGGACGACTGGCGCTGGCTGTGGATCCGCTTGCGTTTGATCTTCAAGCGAACAAACGAAAGCCTGCCTCCGCAGGGTGTTTACAACGCAGGTCAGAAGCTGTTCGCCGGCCTCGTCTACGCGATGGTTCCTCTCATCATGCTGAGCGGATTGGTGATGGCCTTCCATCTGGTCAGCACCTCTCTGGTGCAATGGGCGATCGTGATCCACTTCGCCGCGGTCGGCATGGTCTTCTCCGGCCTGATGATTCACGTCTACATGGGCGCGGTTTTCCCCGAAGAAAAGCCCGCGTTCTTCTCCATGATCACCGGCATGGTCAATGAACTCTATGCCTACCGCCATCACTTCAAGTGGTGGCAGGAGGTCAAGATGCACGAACAGGCCTGGAAGCGAGAAGTGGTGGAGGGCACCGGGAACGAAGTACCAGATCCGGCGCTGGAGTGGCCGCTCGGGACGGACTCCCCGCCGCCCGTGGCGCGCCCCGTGCCACGCCCGGGACCCACGCTTCACCGGGTATTCCGTGATCCGCAGCCCTGGCCGCCTTATATCGCCGGCTTCGGTCTTGGCCTGACGCTTCTGGCGACCTTCCTGATCATGGGTCAGGGTTTGGGCGCCTCGGGAGGATTCACGCGGTATCTGGTCGCGGTCCTCGCCTGGATTTCTCCCCGTTACGTTGCGGCCCACGATTACTGGAGCCAATACGCTCAGCCCGGCCAGTCGCCGCTCCTCGACTTTCTGGTGTTCGAGTTGATCGGCGTGGTGCTGGGCGGACTTATCTCAGGATGGCTCGCCGGACGCGTCCGCATCGCCGTCGATAAAGGCCCGCGCATTTCCAAAGGTACTCGTTACCTGATGGCGCTTGCGGGCGGGACCCTGATGGGATTCGGCGCCCGGCTCGCCCGCGGATGCACCAGCGGCCTCGCGCTCTCCGGCGGTGCGGTGCTCTCCGCCGGAGCCTGGGTCTTCATGCTGGCTGTCTTCGCCGCCGGTTTCACCGGCGCCTACTTCGTCCGGAGGTACTGGCTATGATTGCTCCCTTCGCGGCCTCCTTTTCGGCCTTTGCCTACTTCGCGATCGCCGTGGTTCTGGGCCTCTTTTTCGGATTCTTCCTCGAACGCGCGGGGTTTTCCAGCGCTCGCAAGCTGACGGCCCAGTTCTACCTGAAAGACTGGGCAGTACTGAAAGTGATGTTCACGGCGATTGTGGTGGCCATGCTGGGCCTGGTCTACTTCTCGTTGATGGGCTGGTTGAACATGGGCCAGGTCTATATCCCGGCGACGTTCCTCTGGCCCCAGCTTGCTGGCGGACTGCTGCTCGGCGCCGGCTTCATCGTCGGCGGATATTGACCGGGCACCTCTGCGGTGGCGGTCGCCATCGGAAAAATCGACGCAGCGTTCTTCGCCCTCGGTGTCTTCATCGGGATCTTCGTGTTCGGCGCCGCGGTGCCGCACTTCAGCCGCTTCAATGTTTCGGGAGCGCTGGGAACTCTTACTCTGCCTTCGTGGCTGAACGTCAACACCGGAATCGTCGCTCTGGCTGTCGTGCTGATGGCTCTGGGCGCCTTCTGGGCGGCGGAGCGCAGCGAGGGCTGCTGGAACCTGTTTGGACGCACCTACGGCAAGTTGCTGGAGAAGGAGAAGCGGTCATGAGGATCGAAGTCACGGGAAAGCATGTGGCGGCCGGGGCGGCGGTGATCATCGGCGTGGTGCTGGCGCTCACGGCCACCGCCCTACACGGCACCGGAGCCGGACCCGTGGACACTCCGGGTCTCGTCCAGAAGATCATGGCGGAGAAGGATCACGTGACCGCCGGCGAGCTCGCCGGTTGGATCCTGCAAAAGAACCAGGATTACATGCTGATCGACATGCGCGATCCCTGGCAGTTCGACGACTACCACATCCCCACGGCGATCAACGTTCCGCTGGGGCAGTTGTTCGAAGACTCCGGCCTGAAGCAGCTTACCCGCGAGAAGAAGATCGTGGTTTACGGGCTGGGAGTCGGGCGCGCTTCGCAGGCGCAGTTGCTGCTAAGCCTGAAAGGTTACAACGCCTTCTCGCTCGAGGATGGCATCGGCGGATGGTGGGACGCGGTGATGACACCCACCAGCCTGCGATCCGAGACCGCATCGCCGGCCGGATATCTCCAGGCGAAGGCCTTGCGCGAGCGCTTCCTGGGCGCGCCAGCGAGCGGAGCGACCTCGCGGGCGCCGGCGCCGCTGCTGGTTCCGCCGCCGCCGCCCGAAAAGCAGCCGCAGCCGGCGGCCACGCCCAATCAGAAATTGAAGCTGGGAAGAGGATGCTCTTAGTTTGGCAGGGCGATGAACAACCCGATTCATGTCCCGAACGAAGCGTGGGATTTTTCTGTGTCCTCTGGGACCTCCGTGTTGAAGGTTCTAACACAGAGTCCACAGAGGAGCCACGGAGAGCACAGAGGCCTGCGAAAGGACCATTTTCATGGGAACTGGAGAGCCGAAAGCTCATGGAGCCTTCGCTCGACATGAACTGAAGGTCGCGCGAGCTGATTGAGATTTGGAACCACGTGCGTATCTGCGCCGAGGGCTGCCCGCCGGAGTCAGGAAGGGCGCCGCGGCAGATTGAGGGGTTTTCGACAATGCGTATCAGAATCAAGCTAACGGCGTTTGCGTTCGTTCTCTCGCTTACGCTGACCAATTTTCTCTGGGCAACGGACGGGTACTTTTCGAGCAGTTACGGTGTGAAGCAGATGGGTCAGGGCGGAGCCGGAGTGGCTTTTCCAGCCGACAGCCTCTCGGCCGCTCTCAATCCCGCCGGCATGGTGATCGTGGGGGAGCGTTTCGACCTCGGCGTGAGTCCATTTCTGCCCGATCGCGACGGCACGATCGTCGGAAATCGCTTGCCGCCGGGCTATCCGAACGTTAACGGCTCCTACGATGCGAATGACAAGAGGGTGTTCCTGATGCCGGAGTTCGGTTACAACCACATGGTCCGGCCATGGTTGTCGTTCGGCGTGTCCGCCTATGGAAACGGCGGCATGAACACCTCTTACGTCACGCCCATTCCGCTGCTCGGCACCACCAAGGCCGGCGTGGACCTTGAACAGATGTTCATCTCTCCCACGGTCGCCATGGAAGTGAGCCCGCGCAATGCCGTCGGCTTCTCCTTCAACCTGGCCTACCAGCGGTTCAAGGCCACGGGGCTCCAGAACTTCGCCACATCCCAGTCGTCTTCCGACCCGGGCAACGTGACCGATCGCGGATACGATTCTGCCCTGGGCGCAGGCTTTCGCGTGGGGTGGATCGGCCAGGTGAACTCCAGATTCAGCGTCGGCGCCACCTATCAATCGCGGACCTGGATGGGCAATTTCAACAAGTACAGCGGGCTCTTCGCGCAGCACGGGAACTTCGATATTCCGGCAAATTTCGCCGCCGGCGTAGCGGTGAAGCCGCTCGCGAGGACCACGGTAGCCTTTGACGTGGAGCGGATCCTGTACGGCGGCGTGAAATCGATTGCCGATTCCGGCGCCACCCAGGCCTTGCTGGGATCGAGCAACGGACCCGGTTTCGGATGGCACGACATCACCAGTCCCAGGATCGGAGTGGATTACGCTCTGGGGCCCAGCCTCACGCTGCGCGCAGGCTACAACCACTCCGGCGTGCCTTTCGGTCCCAACCAGACTTTCTTCAATCTGCTGGCTCCGGGGATCGTGCAGGATCATGTGACCGGCGGAGCAACCCTGGCGCTGGGCCACGGGCGCGAATTGAATTTCGCCTACATGCATGCGTTTGCGAACGCAGTCAACGGCGTGAATTCGATTCCCCCCACGGCCGGGGGCGGCAACGCCAACCTCCGCATGCACGAGGACTCCATCGGCATCAGTTTTGGCTGGAGCCGCGAGTAGCAATCGGGCGGCGCAAGGCCATTCCGGCCGAGCGAGGCAGAACGCTTCCCGGCGCCGCGGTCGAGGTCGATGCCTATGGCTCGTACGCTGAGCTGGCCTGGCACTGAGCAGGAATTCGAAGTAGCGTGGCCCGAGTACGAGGCCACGCGTCCGCTCGATGATCTGCGCGAGAGTGAGTACTCCCGCCTCGACCGGCTCGGGCACGTCTATCTCGACTACACCGGTGCGGGCCTCTACGCATCCAGCCAGGTTCGCGATCACCGGCGCCTGCTGGATTCCGAGGTCTTCGGCAATCCCCACTCGCACAATCCCACTTCCGGGCCGATTACGGAATTGATCGAGCGCTGCCGGCGGGCCGTCCTGGCCTACTTCAACGCCTCGAAGGACGAGTATGTTGTCGTCTTCACCGCGAACGCCTCGCAGGCGCTCAAGCTGGTCGGCGAGGCTTATCCCTTCGGGCCCGGCGGCCATTACCTGCTGACGTTCGACAACCACAATTCGGTGAACGGCATTCGCGAGTTCGCGCGCGCGCGGCAGGCTGAAATCACCTATGTCCCCCTGATCCTGCCCGAAATGCGCGTGGACGAGGAACGCCTGCAGGAGTACCTCGGCCGGGCGCGCCCGGGAGCCCCCAATCTTTTCGCTTATCCGGCGCAGTCGAACTTCTCCGGCGTGCAGCACCTGCTGGAGTGGATTCCCGCGGCGAAGGCGCTCGGATGGGACGTGCTGCTCGACGCCGCAGCATTTGTGCCCGGCAACCGGCTCGACCTCGGCCGGTGGCATCCGGATTTCGTCAGCGTCTCCTTCTACAAGATGTTTGGCTATCCGACGGGCGTCGGATGTCTCATCGCCAGGCGCGAGGCGCTGTCGAAGCTGCGGCGGCCGTGGTTCGCGGGCGGCACCATCACGGTTGCCTCCGTGCAGGGCGATCGCCATTTTCTCGCCGAGGGCGCATCGGCGTTCGAGGATGGCACGCCGGACTTCCTCGGTATTCCGGGAGTCGAGATCGGGCTCCGGCACCTGGAAAACACCGGCATTGACCTGATCCACACCCGATGCCGCTGCCTGACCGCCTGGCTGATCCAGGAGCTTCTGTCCCTGCATCACGCCAACGGCAAGCCGCTGGTGCGCGTGTACGGTCCGCCGGACACGCGGCAGCGCGGCGCGACCGTGGCCCTGAATCTCTACGATCCGGCGGGCGGAATCATCGACCACCTGCGCGTCGAACAAGCCGCCACCCGGCGCCGGATCTCGCTGCGCACCGGCTGTTTCTGCAATCCCGGAGGCGGCGAGACGGCGCTGCACCTCTCCAAGTCCGAGTTGGTGGGCTGCTTCACCGGGCACGAGCGGCCGGACTCGCGCTTCACGCTCGACGATTTTCGCCACTGCATCGACAGCAAGGGCATCGGCGCCGTGCGCGTGTCGCTCGGAATCGCCAGCAACTTCGACGATGTCGCGAGCTTTCTCGAGTTCGTTCGCGAATTCCGGGGCTGAATGATCGACCATCGGCTTCGGACCTCCTTGGACAAGCCCGCCTGGCATTCCCGTATAATTGTGGGCGCCCGCGGACTGCGGGCGCCGGGGACTCCTGCGTGGCGGGTACCACCGTTACTCACTACCGAATCCTGGAAAAGCTGGGCGGCGGAGGGATGGGTGTCGTCTACGAGGCTGAAGACGTGCGCCTCGGCCGCCGCGTGGCCCTCAAGTTCCTTCCCGACGAACTGGCACGCGACCCGCTGGCGCGCGAGCGCTTCCAGCGCGAGGCGCGGTCCGCGTCGGCCCTGAACCATCCCCACATCTGCACCATCCACGACATTGGCGAGGACGGGGGCCGTCCATTCCTGGTGATGGAGCGGCTGGAAGGGCAGACGCTGAAGCAAAGGCTTGGGGCAGGGGCGGTTCGCGAACCGCCCCTGCGGATCGATGAACTGCTCGACCTTGCCGTTCAGATTGCCGACGGGCTGGAGGCCGCGCACGCAGCCGGCATCATTCATCGCGACATCAAGCCGGCGAACATCTTCGTCACCACGCGCGGGCAGGCCAAGATTCTCGATTTCGGCTTGGCGAAAGTGCAGGGATCGGGGACCCGGGGACAGGGGCCGGGTCAAGAGGCCCTGACCCCTGACCCCCGATCCCTGGCCCCGGATTCGCCCACGGTTTCCCTCGATCCGGAACACCTCACCAGCCCGGGAAGCACGGTGGGCACCGTGGCTTACATGAGCCCCGAGCAGGCGCGGGGCGAAGAGCTGGACGCGCGCACGGACCTGTTCAGCTTCGGCGCCGTGCTCTACGAAATGGCGACCGGTTGCCAGCCGTTTGGCGGACCGACGACTGCAGTGATTTTCCACGCCATTCTCGGCGAGGCGCCGAAGCCGGCGAGAGAATTGAATCCTCGGTTGCCGGCGGAGCTGGAGCTGATTATTGCGACGGCACTGGAGAAAGACCGCGAAGAGCGCTACCAATCAGCGGGCGAGATGCTGGCGGATCTGAAACGCTTGCAGCGGGATCTGGTCCTGGGCCATTCGGTGCCGGAGCCGCCCGCGGCGCGGGCGCCGGAGCCGAGAGCCGGCCTGTCCCCGGGGCAACCACGCGTCCGAACGAAAGTGCGTCCGGCAAAGCGCCGTCTCGACCGCAGGGCCGACATCCAGCAAAGGCGGGAGGTCGGGCGTCGGCGACCCGTGATCGTAACTCTGGTGCTGGTTGGATTGCTCCTGGCCGTGGCGGGTGCGCTTTACCGTCGCGCGCATCGAGCCGAACGCCTCACCGACAAAGACACCATCGTGATCGGCGATTTCACGAACACCACCGGCGACGCGGTGTTCGACGGAACGCTGAGAACCGCGCTCACGGTGGCGCTCGAGCAGTCCCCGTTTCTCGACGTGCTCTCCGACAACAAAGTGGGGGCGACGCTGAAGCTCATGATGCGTCCCGCCGGCACCAGGCTCGCGCCCGATGTGACTCGGGAGCTTTGCCAGCGCGCGGGCAGCAAGGCCTATATCGCGGGCTCGATTGACGCCCTGGGCAGCCAGTATGTGCTGGGCCTGAAGGCGGTGAATTGCTCGACGGGCGAGACGCTGGCCGAGGAGCAGGCGACGGCCAACGGCAAGGAGAAGGTGCTCGATGCCCTGGGCGAGGCGGCGGCGAAGCTGCGCCGGCAGTTGGGCGAGTCGCTGCCGACGGTGAGCAAGTACGATGTTCCCCTGGCCGAAGCCACCACTTCCTCGCTCGAGGCTCTGCAAGCGTTCAGCGCCGGCGGGCAGGCGTACGAAAAGGGGCCCGAGGCAACCCTGCCTTATCATCAACGAGCCATTCAGCTCGACCCGACTTTTGCCATGGGATATGCGGCAGTGGGCGAGGATTACTCCACCTTGAGCGAAGTGGGGCGCGCCAGCGAATACTTTACGAAGGCATTCCAGTTGCGCGAGCATGCCAGCGAGCGTGAGAAGCTGTTGATCAGTGGCTCTTACTACGAGAGCGTTACCGGAGAGCTGGACAAGGCTGCGCAAACCAACCAGGAACTGATCCAAAGCTATCCGCGGTACGCCGAAGGATTCCTCAACTTGGGCGGCTCTTACGCGTCGCAGGGCCAGTACGAAAGGGCGATTGAGGTAACGCGCCAGGCTCAGCGACTCAGCCCGGATTCCGTCGGTACCTACGAGAACCTCGCTAATTTCCTGATGGCGTCTCAGCAGTTCGACCAGGCCCGGCAGGAGATTCAGGAGATGCAGGCGCGAAAGCTGGACGATTACCTCGCACACAATGCACTTTATGGCCTTGCTTTTCTCTCCGGCGGGCCGGCCGCAATGACGGCCGAGCAGCAGTGGTTCGCGTCCAATCGCGGAGTCGAGACTTACGGACTTTCGCTCGACTCGGACACGGAGGCGTACGAGGGACACCTGGCCAAAGCCCGGGAGCTGACGAGGCGTTCGGTTGATTCTGCCCTGCAGGCGGACAACAAGGAGGGCAGCGCGACCTGGCTGGAAAATGCCGCGCTGCGCGAAGCGGCCTTCGGCAATTTCCCCCAGGCGCGCCAGGCAGCGGAGGCCGGATTCAAGCTCGATCCCGCCAGCCGGGGCGTGGCCGTGGAAGCCGCGCTGGCCTATGCCATGGCAGGCGACACGGCGCGAGCCGAATCCCTGCCGCAAGACCTGAGCCGGCGATATCCTCTCGACACCCAACTGCAATCGCTTTGGCTCCCGGCCCTTCGCGCGCAATTGGCCCTGGATGGCAGGAATCCCTCAGCAGCCATCACTGATTTGCAGCCTGCATTGCCGCCCATGGAGTACGGGCAGATTATGTTTATCGCCAACCTGTCCTGCCTCTATCCCACCTATATTCGCGGGCAGGCGTACCTGGCGGCAGGGCAAGGCGCGGCTGCTGCCGCCGAGTTCCAGAAGATCCTCGACCACAGCGGCCTCGTCTGGAATTGTTGGACGGGAGCGCTGGCGCACCTCGGCCTGGCTCGCGCCGACGCCCTCGAGGCCGGCTTCGACCTGGGGAATTCCCCGGGGCGCCTGTCGCGGTTGCTCAAGCGCATTGGCGGGCGGAACCGGTCCGCTGGCCCGGACACTCCGGAAGCGCAGGCAGCCCTCGCCAGGGCGCGCCGCACTTACCAGGACTTCTTCGCCCTCTGGAAAGACGCCGACCCTGATATCCCGATTTACAAGCAGGCCAAATCCGAGTACGCCAGGCTGCAGTAGCGGCCTTGGCCGGAGCCCTCGTTCCCGGCCAAGTCGGGGGTGGCGGTGGCTGACTGGGCCTGTGGAAAGCCCTCCCCCCAGGGTCTCCGCTCAGCCTGAAAACCCCGGCGCAGGGGTTTTCCACAGGGTAAGCAACTGAATCTAAAGCGAAAAAATAAATTTCTCACTATTCTCACTTTTCTCACTTTTCTCCCTTTTCCCATTTTAAAGTGCCATGCTCAGAAACTATGAGAACTGAAAGCAAACATGGACGGCAACTCGGCAGCGGGACTGGATACAGGTGCCATGTACGGAAAAGCAGGAAACTCGTGTAGCGTCGAGGATTCGAATGGATAACGTAGCGCCCGCCTTAGGGCCGGGCATGTGCCCGTCTAAAGGCGGCCTCTACAGCGAAGGGATTGTCCAGCTGCTTCTCGGACACTAAACTAGGTATCCTTTTGAAATCTGAGGTAAGCGAACCCATAAGTAACGCGGCAAGAATGACTTACGCATTTTGAGATGGTGGAGCGAACCCACCAAAGCCAATTTCGATACTCGTAAGTCCTTTAGAATGGCAGGGAGTTCATGCAGCGAAGTCAGAAACAGGCTGAATTGGACCGCAAGTTCCGGGCTGGGGTGAACAGGGAGAACGGGCGGTTAGAAAGCAACTGGTGGCGAGAGGGAGGCGCTTGGGCGCATCGGGGTTCGGTGGGTGCGACTTCTGGCGCGCCTTGACCGCCGTCCGTCAGTCGGGTAGCATGAGCATTAGATTGAGCACAGAACCGTCGCCCGCTCGCGGAATCCCGCACAAAGCCCACTGTAGCTTGCATTCTGCGCGTGCGAAGGAGCGTCCAATCACCTTATGAAAACTGGTGAAGTGAGAGCTAGCGTACCCGTTCCCCAGGGTGTGGAAGCGCTGATCGGAGTTCTCGACGGGAACCTGAAGCTGATGGAGCGCTACTTCCAGGTCTCGGCGCGTCTGGACGACGATACGCTCGAAATCGAAGGCCCGGCGGAGAACGTGCAGCGCACCGAGCGGCTGGTGCAGGACTATACCGATCTCGTCAGCGGCGGCGCCCGGTTCAACGCCTCCGACGTGCAGTCGTTCCTGCGCATTTTGTCCGAAGACCCCACGAGCACGCTGAAGGGTCTGGCGGAAGCGGGCCGCCCGCGCACGCTGGGTAAAAAGTCGATCAGCCCCAAGAGCCTGAATCAGCAGCGTTACGTGGACGCCATCGAGCGCTTCGACATGGTGTTTGGCATCGGGCCCTCCGGCACCGGCAAGACCTATCTCGCCATCGCCATGGCGATCGACGCGCTGCTCGGGCGGGAAGTCAGCCGCATCATCCTGGCGCGTCCGGCGGTGGAGGCAGGCGAGCGTCTGGGATTCCTGCCCGGTACCCTCGAGGAAAAGGTGAATCCGTATCTGCGCCCGCTCTATGACGCTCTGTACGATGTGCTCGATCCCGACCGCGTGGAGCGCTATCTCGAAAAGAGCGTGATCGAAATCGCGCCCATCGCCTTCATGCGCGGGCGCACGCTAAACGATGCCTTCGTGATCCTGGACGAGGCGCAGAACACCACCAGCGAGCAGATGAAAATGTTTCTAACGCGCCTCGGGTTCAATTCCAAGGCGGTCATCACCGGCGACGTGACGCAGGTGGACCTGCCCGAAGGGCGGCGGTCGGGCCTCGCTGAAGCGGTCGAGATCGTGTCGCGGGTGGAGGGCATCAGCTTTATCTATTTCACCGAGCGCGACGTGGTGCGGCACAGCCTGGTGCAGCGGATCATCCGCGCTTACGAAGAGTTTGAGAATTCCAAGCAGATGAAGCTGAAGACGTCCGGCGGAAATGGCGGGAGCGAAAGCGAGGCTTTGGCCGAGTGACGCTCGACGCGCCCCAATTCGCACCGGACGCGCCGTGCGGGTCCCTCCGATGGTGATCAACAGGCAAGACAACTTGCGGATTGACGTGGCCGGCGCCCGCGCCTTTGCGGCCCGGCTCGGTGTTGAGCTGAAGCTCGGCGCGCGCCATTTCAACGTTTGCCTCGTGGATGACGATGCCATCCGGGAGCTCAACGGGGCTTTCCGGAACAAGCCCCAGGCCACGGACGTGCTCTCATTCGCCTGGACCGGACCACGGAACGGCGGCGCCCGATCGAGCGTCGCGCCCCGGCGGAAGCCCCGGCTCGAAAGCTCCCCGTCCGCCGGCGGCGAATTCAGTTTGTTCCTCGGCGACGTCGTGATCTCCGTTGAGACGGCGCAGCGCAACGCGCGCCTGGAAGGTCACTCCACAGCGGCCGAAATCCGCTGGCTGATCCTGCACGGGGTTCTGCACCTGCTGGGTATGGATCACGAAACGGATCACGGCGAGATGGAATCGCGAGAGCTTGAGTTGCGCGCCCGCCTGGGTCTGAACGGATCGAAGGGTGTGAGCCGGACGCCCGGGCGCCGCCCGCGCGCCGCCAGGCGAGCGCCAGCGGCGGATTCCCCGGGCCGGAAAAGCTCCGGGCTTCGGAATGGCAGGCGCGCGGCAGGACCGCCGCAGATATGAGCGCGAACACCTGGATCGAGATCTTGGCCGTCCTCGGCCTGGCGGTGCTCGTGGCCTTGAGCTCCTTCGCGTCCTACCTGCGCCTGTTGATGCGGCGCTTGACGCCTGTGGCCGCGCGCAAGGTGTTTCCCCCTCCCGGCGACGGGCGTGTGGCAGCGGACCGCGAGCGCGTCGGGATCTCGATCTCGGCGCTGCACGGTGCGTTCATGGCGTCATTCGCCGCCGGCCTCGCGCTGCTGATCTTCAGCCGGGTTCCCAATCACCTCTGGGAAGACCTGGGCACGACGCTGCTCATCGTCCTGGGCGTCATCGCGCTGTTTGACCAGCTGATTCCCTTCATCCTCGTCGCTCGCCACGATGAGCCGGAGACCATTCTGCTGCACTGGAGCGGCCTCCTGCGCGCCAGCGTCACTCTGGCGGTGTTTCTCACCTTCCCGATCCTGGTCTCGACCACCATCAACCGGCTGCTGGAGGCTGACGAGCCCGAGGAAGAGCCGCCCACGCCGCAGGAGGATCTGCAGGATTTCCTCGAAGTGGGCGAGCAGGAAGGACTGATCGCCAAAGAAGAAGGTGACATGCTGCAGTCGGTGGTGGAGTTCGGCGACAAGCAGGTGCGCGAGGTGATGACGCCGCGCCCGGAGATCGCCGCCATCGACGTCGACGCCTCCGTCGAGGAGTTGCGCGCGCTTTTTCGGCAGAAGCGCCACACGCGTCTTCCCGTCTACCGCGACACCCTGGACCAGATCGAAGGCATCGTCAGCATGGGCGACCTGATGGAGCTGTCCCCCGAAGCGCAGTCCCAGGCCACGCTGCGCTCGCTGGTGCGTCCCGTTTCTTTCGTGCCGGAGACCAAGCGCACCAAGGATCTGCTCAAGGAACTGCAGACTTCCACCCGCCAGATCGTGCTGGTCATTGACGAATATGGCAGCGTCACGGGCCTCGTGACCATCGAGGATCTGCTCGAGGAGATCGTCGGCGAGATTCGCGACGAGGTGGAGCCCCACGACCGCGACATTGTGACGGAAGCGCCCCACAGCTACCTGGTGGCCGGCCACACCGAGATCGCCCAACTGGCCGAAACCGTGGGCCGGCCGCTCGAAGCCGGCGATTACTCCACGGTTGCGGGCCTGGTGCTGGCGCAGCTCGGACGCGTCCCCGTGCGGGGCGAGAAGGTCGAGACCCAGGGCCTGTTGATCGAGGTCCTGGAGGCGAACGCGCGCGCGGTTCTGAAGGTGCGCGTGCGCTTGGCGCCGGAGAAACCGGCGGAGACGCTGCCGCCCTCCCCTCCGGCGCGGGTGGCGGCCTCAAAGATAAGAGCCTAGGATTATAGCCTAATGCCAGCCGCTGAGATCTTCAAATCGGGGTTCGTGGCCATCGTGGGCCGGCCCAATGCGGGCAAGAGCACGCTGCTCAATGCCCTGGTGGGCGCCAAGGTCTCCATCGTCACCCCGGTCGCCCAGACCACGCGCAATCGCATCCTCGGCATCGTCAACCGGCCCGCGGCGCAGGTGGTCTTCATGGATACGCCCGGCATCCACAAGCCGCTCTCGCGTCTCAACGAGCAGATGATGGCCTATGTGCGCCAGGCGCTCGAAGAGCGCGACCTCGCGGTGCTGATCGTCGATGCCTCGGAGCCGTTCGGCAAGGGCGACGAGTTCGTGCTCGAATTGATCAAGCAATACTCCGCCCGCACCATCCTGGCGCTCAACAAAATCGATCGCATCGCCAAGCCCAAACTGTTGCCGCTGATCGATCGCTACGCGCGGCTCCACAATTTCGAGGAAGTGTTCCCGATCTGCGCCCGGCACCACGACGGCCTTGAGGCGCTGATGGAGGCCGTGGTGCGCCTGCTGCCCGAGGGCCCGCGATATTTCCCGCCCGACCTTTACACCGATCAGCCGGAGCGTTTCCTGGCCGGCGAGATCGTGCGCGAGAAGTTGATCCGGCATACCCGGCAGGAGCTGCCGCACTCAACCGCGGTGTTGGTGGAGAAGTTCGAGGAGAGCGAGACGTTGACTCGGATCCACGCCACCATTGTGGTGGACAAGGACTCGCAGCGGCCGATCGTGCTCGGCGCCGGCGGCGAACGAATCAAGCAAATCGGCACCGAGGCGCGTAAGGATCTCGAGCGCCTGCTTCCTCCCAAGGTCTATCTCGAACTGTACGTCAAGGTGGAACCGCACTGGCGCGATAATCCGGCCGTCGTGGCCGCGCTCGACTATCGCGGCGAGCAGGTGTCTTGATCCGAGCGCCGGGAGCGCGGCCATCCTTGGTGCCCCTTGGACCCGAAACAAGGCGGGCAGGCTGCCCGCGCTCCCGGTGTGTTCAGGCCTTTGCCTCGCCGGCCGCGATGCCGAGCGATCTCATCTTGCGATAAAGGTGGCTGCGCTCGAGGCCCAGAGCTTCCGCCGTCCGGCTTACATTTCCGCGATTCTCGTCGAGCTTGCGAAGAATGTAGTCGCGCTCATAGGCCGCGCGTGCTTCCTGCAGGCTGGAGAATCCCCCTGAAGCCGCGGCCGTCCTGGCGCCGCCGGCGTGCTGCTGCAAGACGGCCACGGGCAGGTGGCGCCGCTCGATGCGTTCGCCCGGCACCATGATCGCCAGCCGTTCGATGAGGTTGCGCAACTCGCGCACATTTCCGGGCCAGCGGTACTCCATCAGCGCTTCGACTGCGCTCTCCGCCAGGCGCTTCGTCCGGCGGCCGTAAGCGCGGGCGAATTCATCCAGAAAATGGGCGGCGAGCATGGGCAGATCCTCCACGTGCTCGCGCAGCGCAGGCACGTAAAACGGAATCACGTTGAGCCGGTAGAAAAGGTCTTCGCGAAAATTGCCCTTTTGAATCTCGGCGCTCAGGTCCTTGTTGGTGGCGGCGACTACCCGGACGTCGACCGTCAGTCCGGTGGCCGAGCCGAGCGGCGCGAAGCGTTGCTCCTCAATCACCCTCAGCACTTTGGCCTGCGTTCGCAGGCTCATGTCGCCGACCTCGTCGAGAAAAAGCGTCCCGCCGTCCGCCTGTTCGAACTTGCCCGTTTTGTCCTCCACCGCGCCCGTGAAGGAGCCTTTGAGATGCCCGAAGAGTTCGCTCTCGATCAACTCCTCCGGAATGGCGGCGCAGTTGACCTCGACGAAAGGCTCGTCGCGACGCAGGCTGAGTTGATGCAGGGCGTGGGCGACAAGTTCCTTCCCCACGCCGCTTTCGCCGTAGACCAGGACGCGTCCATTGGTGGGCGCAGCCAGCGCCAGCTGCTGCCGCAGGGCTTTCATGGGCACGCTGCCGCCGATAATCTGCTGCCGGCCCTCGATCTCTTCGCGCAGGCTGCGGTTCTCCGCGGTGAGCGTCCGTTGCTCCAGAGCGTGCCGCAGCGTGAGCAGCGTCTTGTCGACGGAGAGAGGTTTCTCGATGAAATCGAAGGCGCCGAGCTTGGTGGCTCGCACCGCCGTCTCGATCGTGCCGTGGCCTGAGACCATCACCACCACCGGCGGATCTTCGAGCTTCCGGATTTTCTCCAGGGCCTCGAGGCCGTCCATCCCCGTGAGCCACACGTCCAGCATCACCACGTCGCAGTGCCGCTGTCCCAGCCATTCGAGAGCGGCCTCAGCGCTCTCCACCGCTTCGGCGCGATAACCTTCGTCGCGCAGCACGGCCTCCAGCGACTCCCGGATGCCGGGCTCGTCGTCGACGATCAGGATCGAGTGCTTCACAGGCATGACGAATGGATTTCCGGAGGTGACGAATTACGCCGTTGACAGCTCGGCGCTCACGGCGCGCTCAACGGGCAGTTCGATGATGAACCTTGTCCCGAAAGGACGGTTCTCTTCCACGCGAATATAGCCGTGGTGCTCGCTGATGATACGGCTGACGATGGCAAGGCCCAGGCCCGTACCCCGCCGCTTGGTCGAGAAGTAGGGGACGAACAGCTTTTCCTTGGCTTCGGGTGCAATGCCTGGCCCGCTGTCCGCGACCGTCAGCTCCACCATCTCGCGATCGGACTCGATCGAAGTGCGGACCCAGATCTCGCGCAGCGGTGAGTGCTCCAGCGCCTCGGCCGCATTGTCGATCAGGTTCACCACCACGCGCTTGATCTGCTCAGGGTCGGCCTGCACGCGCGGCAGGTCGGGAGCCAGGTCGCGATGCAGTTCGACGCCCTTCAGTCGTCCGTCAAATACACCCAGCGCCTCTTCGACGATTCCGTTCAAGGCTGAGGGCACGGGCTGCGAGGCGGGAAATCGCGCGAAAGCGGCGAACTCATCCACCAGCGCCTTGAGCGCCGCCGCTTCGCGCCCGATCAGCGACGCGCTCTCGGCAACGGCGGGCGCCAGATCCGGAAAGGCGGCACTTGTTCGGGAGCGCTCCACCAGCCTCTGGATGCGGTCGGCGGAGAGTTGAATGGGCGTGAGCGGATTCTTGATCTCGTGTGCCAGGCGCTGGGCTACTTCGCGCCAGGCAGCGGCCCGCTGCGCCCGCAGAAGCTCCGTGAGGTCCTCGATGACCACGACGAAACCGGCGGGCTCCTGGCGGATGCGAATCGATGAGACGGTCAAAGCCACTGTCGCTCGACGCCCACCGAGGTCCAATTCCATCTGGCGGCTCACCACCCCCTGCCGCGCGGCCCGGCGCAGCAATCGCGCCACCTCGCGCCCATCGTCGGACGAAAACAGGTCGCTCAACTGTTCGGCCGGCGTCACCCGCTCCTTACCGAGCAGCGCCTCCGCCGTCGAGTTCACCTCGTTGATGCGGCCCAGCGCGTCCACGGAGACGACTCCGGTGGGGATGTTCTCAAGAATTGCGCTCATGACGTTCGAGCGCTCTTCGAGTTCCCGATTGGCGTGCCGCAAGGCCTGCGAGGCGCGATCGATCACGCGGCGGCTTTCCGCAATCTGGGAAGTCATCTCGTTGAAGGATTGAATCAGGCGGCCCAGCTCTCCGTCGGCGCGCGCTTGCACCTGGTATCCCAGGTTGCCGCGCGACACCTGATCGGTGCCTTCTGCCAGCGCCTGGATGGGCACCGTAACCTGCTTTGCAACAAACATGGCGTACCAGGTGGCGGAGAAGAGGGTGACCAGCGTGAAGAGGCCCAGGGCGGAAAGGTCGATCCGCTTGACGGCTTTGATCTGATGATTCAGGGTGTCGTAGCGCCGCGCCTCCTGCTCGATCTGTTCAACACGCCGCTGAAGATCAAGCGGCAATCGCCGCGTGCTGACAATGAAGGCGAGCGGCTTGCCTGACAGGTCCGGAACGGCCTGAGCGCCGATGAAGTAGTCGATCCCTTGCAACTGCCAGCGCGTGGCTTCGCCCGGTGACGCCAGAGGGCCGGCACTGAGGTGCGGAAACAGCCGGATGACGTCTGCCGCCGCCGGTCCCGCCCCGCCCGCCCGCGCCATCAATCGTCCCTCAGGCGTGCAGATCATGGCTGAAACCAGGCTGAGGTAGCTGACGCGGCGCACCAGATTCTGCTGGAGCGCGGCCGAATCCCTGGCCAGGATCGCTTGTATGATCTTCGAGTCAGAACCGAGGTGAGCGGCGTCGTCCAGAGAGCGCTGCTCCGCTTCCACGGCCAGTTGCTGCGAGATGGCCTGCGCATCACGCCGGACCGTATCGAACGGGATGCCAAACCACTTGTCGAGACTGCGATTCAGCAAGCCGTAGGCGAAGACGAACAGCACGCAGACGGGCAGCAGAGACAGAGCCAGAAAAGCCACCACCATCTTCGTCTTGAACTGCGAGCCGAGCTCCTGGCGCCTCCGTTCCAGATGCAGCTTCAGCAGGATTCGCAGCAGGACAAATCCGAAGATGACGAATGCCACCACGATGAACGTGGAGAGGGCCAGCAGCAGGATGGTCTCCTGGGCGTTCTCGGGATGGATGAATTGCAGGTTGAAGGAGTTCAGGCTCCAGCCCACCACGAAGAGAATGGGCACAAAGACAAGGAGCAGATTGCGGACGATCTTGCGGCGGTGCTGGAGCTTGGGGTCCATCTTCAAGACTCGCGTTGCGTCTGTTCCGGAGGTTTGCCGTCTGGCAGAAAGATCTCCAACGGACAACCGCCGCAGCGCGCCTCCTGGCTTCGGCAGTAATGCTTTCCTACCTCGACCAGAAGCGCGTGAAACTCGCTGTAGATGCCTGCATCGCGCTCGAGACGCTGGTGAATTGTCCGCTGCGCCTCGCCATAGCCGGCATCATGCGTCAAAATGCCGTGTCGGCCGAGCACTCGCCGGGTGTAGGCGTCGGCGACGAAAAAAGGCTTGCCGCCTGCATAGAGCAGGATTGCATCCACTGTCTCGGGACCAAGGCCCTTGATTCGCAACATGTCGGCGCGCAGATGCTCTGCCGGTCGGGCGAACATCCGGTCGAGCGATCCCTGGTGCGTTTCATCGAGCCACCGCAGGAAGCCTCGAATCGCCCGCGACTTCCGGCGGAAGAATCCCGCCGGCCGAATGAGAGACTGCAGCCGCCCGGGCCCGATCGTGCGCAGACGTTCGAGGTCGAGCGCACCGGTTTCGCGAAGCCGAGCGATCGCCGATGCGGCATTGCGCCAGGTTGTGTTCTGGGTGAGGATCGCTCCGAGAATAACCTCCAGGCGCGTCTCCGCCGGCCACCATCCCTGAGGTCCCAACGCTTCGAGTAGGCACAAGTAGTAGCGGTGCAAGTCACCATTCTCGCCCGCGATGACTTCGCGCCGCCGGAAAGACACGGGATCCCCCGGGCTGCATCGAGGGGTGGTCAATGTGCCGCTTCCTTGTAACATGACGCTTCTCTAGTGTAACTTGAAATATCGACGGAGGATCACATGGCAACCGAGGTGGGCAAGGCTGTGGCGCTGGAGGCCAGGCGCAGCCACATGCAAAAAATCCAGGTGCAGACCGGATCGCGCGTGGAGTTTAAGGACCTCACGGCCGGAATCCAGAAGCTGGTGGAAGAATCCGGAGTCGCGAGCGGCGTCTGCCACGTTTTTACGCCTCATACCTCTGCTGCTGTCATGGTGCAGGAGAATGACGACCCCGCACTGCAGCGGGATTTCAGCGAATTTCTGGCGGGACTCGCGCCGCGCGACAAGAATTATCATCACAACGACGGCAACTGTGACGCCCACCTGAAGGCGTCCCTCATCGGCTGTTCCCAGACTCTGATGATTGAGCATGGCCGGCTCCTGCTCGGCCGCTGGCAGGGCATTTTTCTCTGCGAATTTGACGGCCCGCGGCGCCGCGACCTGCACATAAAGATTGTGGCGGACTGAGTGCCGTTTCGAAGCGCCGTCTCCGCCGCGAAGAGCACCAGCGGGATGGTTGGGAAGGAAACGCTCGGAATTTACGTCCAGATCCCTTTCTGCGCCTCAAAGTGCACCTTCTGCAATTTCAGCTCGAAGGTTGCTCCCGAGGCCGAGCTTGACGCCTACCTGAACGGCTTGGAACGCGAAGTTGATCTGCTCTTCCGCAGTGCTGATTCTGCTTCCACAATTGGGTCGCCTCCTTCGCGTGATCTGCTGGACCTTCCGGTCGATTCGATTTATCTTGGCGGGGGCACGCCGACCCTGGCCGGCGCAGGTCGCCTTGCCCGGCTCTTTACGGCCCTGAGCCGGCGCTTCCGCTTCTCCTCCCCATCTGAAATCACCCTGGAAATGACGCCCGGCTCGGCCGACGCCGCGCTGCTGGCTGCCTGCCGCCGTCTCGGGGTGAACCGCTTGAGCGTCGGGGCGCAGTCCTTCGATGATCATGAACTCGCCATCGTGGGGCGGCTGCACTCGGGCCGCGACATTGAGGAACAGGTGCGGTTGGCGCGCGCGGCGGGATTTGTCAACATCAGCCTCGACCTGATCGCGGGCTTGCCTCATCAGACGCAAGCCTCCTGGCTCGCCAGCCTCAACCGTGGGATCGGCCTCGAACCCGAACACGTCTCGGTCTATCTATTCGAAATCGACGAAAAGAGCCGCCTCGGAAACGAAGTTCTTCAGCATGGGCAACGCTACCACGCGCCCGCCGTCCCCGACGAAGACTTCGCCGCCGCCGCGTATGAACACGCGCAGGAGCTTCTCTGCGCGGCCGGATTGGTGCAGTACGAAATCTCGAACTTTTCCCGGTCCGGCTTCGAGTCGCGGCACAATCGCAAGTACTGGCGCCTGGAACCGTATCTGGGTCTGGGCGCGGGAGCGCACTCCTTCGACGGCCGGGCGCGGTGGTCGAATGAGATTTCGACGAGTGCCTACGGCGCCCGGACGGCCGGCGGCCACTTGCCGATTGCCGGGTGGCACACTCTGACGCCATCTGAACAGATTGAGGAGTTCTTTTTCCTGGGATTGCGCCAGCGTGTGGGCGTGAACCTGACGGACGCAACGGCGCGCTGGGGGCGTGGCGCGCTCGAACCTTGGCAATCGCGGATCGATCTGCTGCGGGAGCGAGGCATGCTTCAAGGCGGCAACGGCAATTTGCGGCTTGCGCCGCAGGCCTATCTGGTCTCCAATGAGGTCTTCCAGGAGTTTCTGGCACCCGGCGAGGAAGAGAATCCGCGACTCGCGTCCGGCGTCCATTCCTGATTTTGCTCCATGGCTGAAATTGTCGATCTTCGCAGCGATACGGTGACTCGACCCACGACCGCCATGCGCAAAGCCATGGCCCAGGCGGACGTCGGCGATGACGTCTATCGCGAGGACCCAACCGTAAACCGGCTTGAAGAGCGCGCCGCTGAGATTCTGGGGCGTGACGCGGCGCTCTTTATTCCCTCGGGCACCATGGGAAATCAGATCGCGATCCGGGTGCATACCAGTCCCGGCCGCGAGGTGATCTGCGAGGAACGCTCGCACATCCTGAACTACGAGATGGCCATGATGGCGGCGTTCTCCGGCTGTCTGCCGCGTGCCATCCGCGCTCTGGACGGCATCCTGACCTGGGCTGCGATCGCCGGCGAGATTCGTACCAGGAGCATTCACAACGCCCGCACCGGTCTCATTTCTCTTGAGAACACCTCCAACCTTACCGGCGGCACGGTCTATCCGCTGCAGGTGGCGGACGACATCTGTGATCGCGCGCACGAGGCGCACTTGCCGGTTCATCTCGACGGTGCCCGCATCTTCAACGCCGCGGTATACCTGGGCCGTCCTGTCTCTGCGATCACTCAAAAGTTCGACTCTGTCATGTTTTGTCTCTCCAAGGGGCTGGGCGCGCCCGTAGGATCGATCCTGGCCGGTTCGCAGGAGTTCATCGATGAGGCGCGCCTGGTGCGCAAGATGCTGGGCGGCGGCATGCGTCAGGCCGGAGTGCTGGCGGCGGCAGGATTGGTGGCCGTGGAAGAAGGGCCCAAGCGGCTGCACACCGATCATGAAAACGCCAGCTTTCTGGCGGAGGCGCTGGGCGGGATGCCGGGCATCAAGATTGCGCCTGCGAAGGTCGTCACCAACATCCTGATCCTTGACGTCGCCGGCACCGGTCTGACAGCCGCCGAAATTGAGAAGCGGCTGGCAGCGCGCAATGTGCTGGCCAGCGCCATGTCACCCAGAATCGTGCGGATGGTCACCCACCATGACGTCGACCGTGCCGGATGCGAGCGCGCCGTAGTGGCCTTGCGGGAGGCGGTGGGACCGGCGGCGCGCCAGACGGTCCATTGACGCTGCTGTAGCCGGCCGGGTGTCACTTCTTCTTCGTTTTGTCCTTCTCAGCTTCAAGCAGCGCCAGCGCGTTGAAATAGTGCTGGCGGTACTCGCCGTCGTCAGGATCGAGGTGCGTCGCGGCGGCGTATTCTTTCGCGGCCGCGTCGATATCCCCGAGTTTCTCGAGCGCGTATCCGAGGCCGTTGTGTGACTCGGCCTCTCCGGGGTCGTGCTTGATGGCCTCCAGGTACTCGATCCGCGCCCGGCTCCAGTCCTTCAGCAGCAGAAAGGTGATGCCCAGCTCGCGGTGCAGGTCGGAGTTTGCGGGATCGAGTTGCACCGCGCGGCGCAGATCGGTGATGGCCTCATCTGAGCGGCCTGCCGTGCGGGCGTCGGCGGCCTTCTGGACGAGATCGCGCAGCTCCTCCCGGGCCTGAGCGGCGTCCACGGGATCGGGCGTCGGCGCCGCCGGTTTTGGTTTCAACACGACGCGCTCACCGGGCTTCGGAGAGATCAAGAACTCCTGTTCCGATTGCCCCGCGCATTCCACGTGCAGGTAGTGGTCGCCTGCCTCGACGCCGGTGAGTGTCAAATCACCATGCGGATCAGTTTTTCCCTCGGCGGTTGCGTCCAGTTCGACACTGCACCCCGAAGCAAAGGCCTGCAATGCGGCCTGCGCCGGCGCCGCAGCCCGGTCGTGGCGTGCCGCGAACCCGCGCGGCGCCATGATAAGACAACCGGCCGCCAGCATCGCGATCGACCCGGCCTTCGCGAGCCGCCCTGAACGCATGAATCAATAACTCCCTGAAGATTTTAGCACCGGCTGTTGCCGCCCTTGGTGACGAGACTGCCCCGCGTCATCGTGTATTCTATACTTTGGGTAGACGAAAGAGCCCTTAGCATGGTTTCCGGTCCGGCCAGCCTGGAGAGTGACAGCTTGCAGTTGACAGAGGAACAACAGGGAATTCGCCGCACTGTGCGCGAATTCGCAGAGCAGGAAATCCGGCCGCACGTAATGGAGTGGGATGAAGCCCAGCACTTCCCGCGTGAGATCCTGCCCAAGCTGGCTTGCCTCGGGCTGATGGGCGTTCCCTTTCCGACGGAATACGGTGGCGCCGGCCTCGGTTATGTCGAATACGCGCTGGTGATCGAGGAACTGGCGCGCGTGGACGGCTCCGTGGCCATCAGCGTGGCAGCGCATACCTCGCTCTGTGCCGGACACATCTATATCGCCGGAACCGTGGAGCAAAAGCGAAAATATCTGGAGCCGCTCGCCAGCGGTCAAAAGCTGGGCTGCTGGAGCCTGACCGAGCCCCAGGCCGGCAGCGATGCCGGCGGCACGCGCACAACGGCGCGGCTCGAGGACGACTGCTGGGTGCTCAACGGCGCCAAGACCTTCACCTCCAACGGCACCTACGCCGATATCTGCGTGGCCATGGCCGTGACGGACAAAAGCGCGAAGAAGCACGGCATTTCTGCCTTTATCGTTGAAAAAGGCACGCCGGGATTCCGTCCCGGGAAGAAGGAGAACAAGCTCGGGCTGCGCGCCAGCGACACTGCCGAAGTGATTTTCGAAGACTGCCGTGTGCCGCTCGAGAATCGTCTGGGGGAACGGGGGAACGGCTTCGTGGACAGCCTGCGGGTGCTCGATCGCGGCCGGATCTCGATCGCGGCGCTGGCCCTCGGGATGGCGCAAGGAGCTTATGAAGCATCCCTCGGCTACGCGCGCCAGCGACAGCAGTTCGGAAAGCCGATCGCCGATTTCCAGGCGATTCAATGGAAGATCGCCGACATGGCCACGGAGATCGACGCGGCCCGCCTGCTGACCCTGCGTGCGGCGCAGCTTGCCGACCGGGACTGCCGCGTCACGCGGGAAGGCGCCATGGCCAAGCTTTACGCCGGTGAAATGGCCGTTCGCGTGGCGAACGAAGCCGTCCAGATCCACGGCGGCTATGGATTCATCAAAGATTATCCTGTGGAGAAGTTCTACCGCGACGTCAAGCTCTGCACCATCGGCGAAGGCACCAGTGAAATCCAGCGGCTGGTGATTGCGCGGGAAGTCCTCAAAGGCAGTGGCTAGTGGCCCGTGACAAGTTGCCGGTAAAATGGGTGATTGAGCCATTCGATCATGGACTCAATGACTCAATGACTCAATGATTCAATGGCTCAATCCGACGACCTCCACTCCTGGGCCCACCGCGTAGCCGCCGGCGACCGCCGCGCCATCGCACGGGCTATTTCCGCCATCGAAAGCGGCGAGCCCGAAGCGAGCCCGCTCTTCAGGCTGCTTTTCACGGCGGCTCGCCAGGCGGAGGTCGCAGGCATCACCGGAGCGCCGGGCGCGGGCAAGAGCACCCTGGTGGAGAAACTCGCCGGCGAATACCGTCGCGACGGGAAGCGCGTCGGCATCGTCGCCGTCGATCCCACCAGCCCGTTTTCCGGCGGCGCCATCCTCGGCGACCGCATCCGCATGCAGAGTCTGGCGACCGACCCCGACGTCTACATCCGCAGTATGGCCACGCGGGGCGAACTCGGGGGCCTCGCCCCGGCGGCGCACGACGTTGTCACCGTGCTTGAAGCGGCCGGCTGCACGACCGTCCTGGTTGAGACCGTGGGTGTGGGTCAGGACGAAGTGGAAGTGGCGCATCTCGCGGACGCCACCGTGCTGGTGCTCGCGCCCGGCATGGGCGACGATGTGCAGACGTTCAAGGCCGGCGTGATGGAGATTGCCGACATCTTCGCCATCAACAAAGCCGACCGTCCGGGCGCCGGACGGGTAGAACAGGAACTGCGAGCCATGCTGTCGATCTCGCCGCGCAGCGACGGCTGGCGCCCGCCCGTGCTTCAGACGGTGGCCACCACCGGCGAAGGCGTCGTGGAATTGCGCAAAGCCCTGGACGAGTTCAGGAGCTTCGGCGAGAATACCCAGCTCAGGCTGAGAAGACGGCGTGAGAAGTGGCGGGCCCGTCTGCTGGCCTTGCTGCGCCAGCGTCTCTTCGAGCAGGCGCTCCGGCAGCAGTTGAGTGACGGGCGATTTGATAGGTGGTTGGAGGACGTGCTCGAAGGCCGTTCCGATCCGCACTCAGCCGTTGACGAGATCGTGAAGGCCGTGACCGCAGCTCCTTCCGAGTCGACGAGCGGGCTAGAGGATTACAAAATGGAGTGACAGTGCGCTGTAGCGCGCCGGTCCCAGGCGCGAAAATCGCGGGCGGGGACGCCCGCGCTACCGCACGATCTGTCACCCTGATCTGTAATCGTCCTCAGGGGCATCCCGCAGGGGCGCGTCGCGATGCGCCCGCGATCCTGGAATAGTCGAATGCGAATCGATCATGTCGGCATCGCGGTGAAATCCCTCGACGACGCCTTGGGAGTATTCCGCAAGCTCACCGGTGTTGAGCCTGCTTCGGTGGAGGAAGTGGCCGGCCAGAAGGTGCGCGTGGCGATGTTCCAGCTCGGTGAAAGCCGTATCGAACTGCTGGAGGCGACCGCGCGGGACTCTCCGATAGCGCGCTTCCTCGAAAAAGGCGGGCGCGGCGTTCACCACCTGACCCTGACCGTGCCCGATCTCGTTCAGACGCTGGCCTCGCTCGAGCGCGACGGGTTCAAGCTGATCGATCACGAGCCGCGCCTGGGAGCCGGAGGCGAGAAGATCGCCTTCCTGCACCCGTCGAGCACCGCGGGAGTGTTGATCGAACTGGTGGAGGAATCTGCCCCTAATGACGATTACAAATCAGGGTGACAGATCGTGCTGTAGCGCGGGCGTCCCCGCCCGCGATTTTCGCGCCTGGGACAGGCGCGCTACAGCGCACCGCTGTCACTCCATTCTGCAATCCTCTATAAGGGCGTACGTTTCTCCTGATTCCATGCGGGAGGGATCGTGTCGGACGGGGCCTTGTTGGGGATGACTCTATGGATATCCTTGGCATCGACGTCGGATTCTCCGCCAAACGCAAAACCACAGGCATGGTGGGCCTTGCGGGAGAGAGCCTATTTTGGGGGCGGGCAGACTGCTCATGGCAAGACAGAATCTGCATCCCGCGCGAAAAATGGGCTCCGTGGGCAAGCTGCACGGTGCCCCACTTGACGTTCCCCGTCCTCGGTGAGGTGCAAGGCGCGTTGTCTTCTTCATTGGTACCTGAGCCCGGAGATCGCGGCGAACCGCTTGTGCACCGCTGCGACACGCGGCCTATCTGAACCTTATGAAACTTGGCGATTTCGAAATTCATCCGCTCTCCGACGGCAGCTTCGCCCTGGATGGCGGCCAGATGTTCGGTGTGGTCCCGAAGGTCCTTTGGGAAAAGAAGATTCCCGCCGACCGCCGCAACCGCATCAAGCTGGGACTCAACAGCATCCTGGTGCGGACGGGACGCCAGAACGTCGTGATCGAGACCGGCATCGGCGAGAACTTCGATCCCAAATTCGCCGACATCTACGCGATCGATCATTCTGTGAACCTGCTCGGCGACCTGCAACATCACGGCCTCGGGCCCGAAGACGTGGACATTATCATCAACAGCCACCTGCACTTCGACCATTGCGGCTGGAACACGCGGCGCGACGGCGATCGCGTGGCCCCGACTTTCCCACGGGCACGCTACTACGTCCAACGCGGAGAGTGGGAGCACGCTCTGAATCCCAACGAGCGCGACCGCGCCAGCTATGTCGAGAACTTCTTCCGCGCCACCGAATCTCAGACGGTCCTTCTGGACGGCGACGGGGAAGTCATACCGGGTATACGAGTGCAGGTCATGCCGGGCCACACCCGGGACCTGCAGGTAGTCTGGATCGAATCGAGCGGTGAGCGCGCCTGCTTTGTCTCGGATCTGGTGCCGACGGCGGCCCACCTCGCCTACCCATGGGTCATGTCGTTTGACCTTTATCCGCTGGAGACCGTAGCCAGCAAGCATCGAATATTACCGGAGCTGGTCAGGGACCAGGCGATCGTCGTGTTCGGGCACGATGCCGCCACCCCCTGGGCGCGGCTGGCAGAGCGCGAGGGCAAGGTTGTGGCAAGCCCGGTCGAAGTGGGCTAACGCCTGGCCGGCCCTATGCCGAAATCAGGGGCAATATCCCAAACTGCTCGCAAGCATTAGAAAATAAAGCGCAAAAAAAGTTTCTCACTTTTCTCACTTTTCTCACTTTTCTCCATTGTCCCATTTTGGGGTGGTACGCTCGAAGCATGCTGAAGCAGGCTCTGCTCGCAGTCGGCAACCCGATAGGGCGGGACAGCAATTGGGCCTTGGGGCCTCTATCACCGGACCCTACGGCATGGATCGACGCTTGCGGGAGAGGAGAGCGGGAGGAATCGATTTTTGCGCAAAACAAAGCCATCAGGTGTTTGATAACAAATCTACTTACCATTTTTCATAGGGCTGGAAAGCCATCAGGTACTTGAAAAGAAAGGGATTAAGCGTTTGAAAGCCATCAGGTTGTTGATGGGCAGGGGTTTACATTGAATTTGAGGTCACAGGAAAGCTGTCCTGAACGCGCGATGCAGCCATTTTGGCCGGTTTGGGAAGCCAATCGGGAACAGAACCTCCCGGAGGTCAAAACTGCTTCCAGAGAACGCAGCAAGTTATTGAAAAATAATGGAAAATGTTCAAGAAACCAACCCGGAGCGAACCTAACGAACCGGAGAGGACAGCCGCCAGTCCCTTTAGGATGGCAGTCGAGAGCAGTTGTCGGCACAGCGAACCCAAGTGCCGCTTTCCACTTGCCACCGACCACTCGCGGAGGAGCGTAAAGGAGAGAAATGCCTCGCTGAGCGGTTATAATCGCTTACTGCTGCTTTTCGACAACGCGATAAGCTTCATGATCCGAATTCAGCAAGCCATGACTGGGCTGGGCCGATGGAATACCTCACCGTAACTGTGGACAGGAGAGCTTAGCAACGATGCCGACGAAGCGAGTACAGCGGACAAACGCCCAAGCCGAGATCGGGATCATCGGAGGCAGCGGACTCTACAGCATGCCCGGCCTGACCCGGGTGCGTGAGGTCCGGATCACGACGCCTTTTGGTAAACCTTCCGATGCGTGCACGCTCGGCGAGTTGGAAGGCCGCAAGGTGGCTTTCCTGGCGCGGCACGGTCGCGGACATCTCCTGCTGCCGACCGAGGTTCCCTATCGAGCCAATATTTATGGGCTGAAGAAACTCGGGGTGGAGCGGATCATCTCGGTGAGCGCGGTCGGATCGCTCCGCGAGGAATACAAGCCGCTCGATATGGCCTTGCCTTCGCAGTTCTTCGATCGCACTCGCGGACGGGTCTCCACGTTCTTCGGTAACGGAATCGTGGCTCATATCGGCTTTGCGGACCCCGTATGCGCTGTCGTTCAGGATGCGATGGCGTCGGCTTGCGAAGCGATCAAGGTTCCCTGCCATCGTGGCGGAACGTATGTCTGCATGGAAGGACCGGCGTTCTCGACGCTCGCGGAATCGAACGCCTATCGCGCCTGGGGGATGGACCTGATCGGCATGACCAACCTCACCGAGGCGAAGCTGGCGCGCGAGGCGGAGATCTGCTACGCCACGCTCGCCATGGTGACGGACTACGATTGCTGGCATCCGCACCACGACGCGGTCACGGTGAATCAGGTGATCGAATGCCTGAACCGCAATGTGGAAAATGCGCAGAAAATTATCCGCGGGGCGGTCGCCGCCATGCCGCGCCAGCGCGCGTGCAAATGTGGGTCGGCGCTGGCGCACGCGATTCTGACCGACCGGCGCAGAGTTCCGGCGGCGGCCCGCCGGAGGCTCGATATCATCATCGGAAAGTACCTGAAGGCGTAACGGAGTATCCCGGGAGTGATGTCCAAATTCCAACGGGGGTCTCTGTGCCCTCTGTGCTTCCTCCGTGCTCTCTGTGGTAAAAGCTTTTAACACCGAGGCCACAGGGGACTCACAGAACGCACAGAGCCCACGTCGAAATCAGGACACCACGGGCGCCTGGTTGCTTCAAGCCTGAGAAAGGCGACATGCATGCCCGTTCTGGTCGTGGGTTCGGTAGCGTTTGACTCACTGAAGACCCCTTATGGAGAAGCCAGCGAGATTCTGGGTGGCGCGGCCACTTACTTCTCAATTACCGCCAGCTACTTCGCGCCCGTAAACATCGTGGCCGTCGTCGGCGACGATTTCGGAGCGGAGCAGTTGAAGGTGTTTGAAGGGCGTCCCATCGACACCACGGGGATCGAGCGCGCCGCCGGCCGCACGTTTCGCTGGAGCGGCGAATACACCGGCGACATGAACGAGGCCAGGACGCTTGATACCCAGCTCAATGTCTTCGAGCGCTTTCAGCCGAAGCTTCCGGCGGCATACCTGAGGAGCGACTTTGTCTTCCTGGCGAATATTCAGCCGACCTTACAGCTCGCGGTGCGCGAGCAGTTGCCCAAGGCGCGATTGGTCGGCCTCGACACCATGAACTTCTGGATCAACGGCACGCCGGAGGAACTGCGCCGCACGCTGGGGCACGTCGACGTGCTGATCATCAACGACAAGGAAGCTCGCATGATTGCCGGCGTCGACAACCTGCGCCGGGCTGCGGCCGCGATCCGGAAACTCGGGCCGCGCACCGTGGTCGTGAAGCGGGGCGAGTACGGCGCCTGCCTGTTCCAGGACGATTCGATCTTTTTCGCGCCCGGCTATCCGCTCGAAGAAGTCCATGATCCTACGGGCGCGGGCGACACTTTCGCCGGAGGTTTCATGGGATACCTGGCCGGCGCCGGTGAGGTCAACGATCGAAGCTTGCGGCGCGCCCTGATCTACGGATCGGTCATGGCCAGCTATGCCGTGGAGGAATTCGGAGTCTCGAGGCTGCTGCGACTGACCCGCAGCGAAATCGACGCGCGCTTCAGCGAGTTCAAAAGCATGACGCAGTTCGAGGTTTGAAGTGCCCGGGTCCACACCTCCTCGGGACTCCGCGGCGGAAGTCGCCCGCCCCATCCCCGCGCCGGGTGCCGCCTTGCCCGCTGCCCTGGCGATTCTGGCCGCGGCCGCTACTAGCCTACATTACTTCTACACGCGCGGCCTCATCAATCTTTACGGAGACGCCATCGCCCATATGGAAGGCGCGCGGCGGCTCTCGGATTCCCTCACCCCCGGCTGGGCGGAGTTGGGCAGCTCCTGGCTGCCGCTCTATCACCTGTTGGTTGCCCCTCTGGCGGTGAACGATCACCTGTGGCGCACGGGACTCGGCGGCGGCCTGGTCTCGGCCGCGGCCTTCGCCGTGGCGGCCTGGTTCGTGTTCCGGCTGGGCGCGGAGATGAACCGCAACCTGGCGGCGGGCTGGGTGGCGCTCGCGGGTTTTCTGCTCTGTGCCAACATGCTCGCCGTGGCCTCAACGCCGCTCACCGAACCGTTGAACATCATGTGGGCGGTGCTGGTTGTCTGGTGCCTCTTCCGCTATCAGCGGAGCGGCAGCCTGGCCACGCTCGCCGCCGCCGGGATCGCCGCGTTCCTGGGCACGTTGACGCGATATGACGGCTGGTTTCTGATTCCCTTTGCGACCCTCTTCGTACTCCTGGCGCGTGAGCGCCGGCTCCGGCAGCGGATCCGCGATGCCGTGGTCTTCGGCGCCCTGGCAGCGGCCGGTCCGGTGCTATGGGTGCTGCATGACTGGCATCGCTACGGCAATCCGCTCGAGTTCTACAACGGGCCTTATTCCGCCCGGGCGATTTACGCTCATCAACTCCTCACCACCGGTTTCCACTATCCCACCGAAGGGAGCCTTGTGCTCTCGGCTCGGTACTATATCGAAGACGTGAAGCTGGTCACCGGCGCCGTGTCCCTGGAAATTGCCGTGCTCGGCTTCGCGATCTGGGCGATCGACGCACGCGAGCGCCCGCGGCGTGCCGCAGCCTTGCTCTTTCTCGTGCCGCTCATCTTTTATGTCCAGTCGATGGCGAGCGCCGCCGTACCCATCTACGTTCCCACGCTGTTCCCGCACACGTACTACAATCTGCGTTATGGACTGGAGATGCTGCCGGCGGTGGCGCTGTTTCCGAGCTTCCTGATCAGCGCGCGACTGGCGCACGCCAGGCGAAGGCTCGCGACTGCGGCCGTGATCGCGATTTTGGCGATCCAGTTCGGAGCCAGTGTCCGGCGAGGCGCCGCCAGCATCGGCAATGTTCAGGAAAGCCTGCAGAACACACCCTGCCGCGTGCGTTCTGAACAGTCGCTGATGGACTTGTTGAGGACCGACTACCAGGGCGGCATTATCCTGACGGCGAATGGCAAGCATCCGTGTGTGATGCCGTCACTCGATATCCCGTATCGCCAGACGCTGACCGAATTGAATCGGCGTTATTGGGACATGCTGCTGCTCGGGCGCGCAGGTTGGCCCGCCGGATCGCCTCCGGCAAGGATTACCTGGATTCTCCGCGGAGAAGACGACGCCGTGGATCGGCTCATGAATCAGTATCCGAACCTGTTCACCGGCTTCACCCTTGTGGCGGATTACCAGTTTCCGAAGGAGGACCGCCTGCGCGTCTATCGCAACAAGAAGTAGGGCCGGAGCCCGTCGCGGCCGGGCCAGCCTAAGGGTCAGCAACTACAAGAACCGTCATGAGAATCACGTTCGCCAAATATCACGCTGCCGGAAACGACTTCATCATCGTGCGGGCGGAGGACCTCGGGATCCGGCGCGGCATCGGTCAGGCGCAGGAGCGGAGCCTTGTGCGCTTCGCTCGCAGGATCCTGGCGCGGCACACCGGCGTCGGCGCCGACGGATTGTTTCTGGCGTCGCCACCTCGTGAGCCCGCGCATCACCTCGCGGTGCGCATTTTCAATGCGGACGGCAGTGAAGCGGAGATGTCCGGCAACGGCATTCGATGCGCCGCGGCCTGGCTGTTGGACAACAAGGAGGGCGGCGCGCCCCCTCGCTCCGGCACGAATCGGAAGAAGCAGCTTGCCACGCTCGCCATCGAAACCGCCGCAGGCCTGAAGAGGATCGAGCGCGTCAGTGGCAGGCGAGGAAGCTGGGAGTTCCGCGTGAACATGGGCCAGCCGATCCTCGATCCGCGCCGGATTCCCTTCGCCGCCAAGGACGCCAAAGCTCCCCTGACCGGTTACGCGCTGCCGCTTTCGCGAGGGACGCCGCAGGTTACCGTGACATCGATGGGAAATCCGCATTGCTCGCTATTCGTCAAGAACTTCTCGGATCTTGACTGGCGCGCGCTCGGCCGCGAGATCGAACGCCACCCGCTCTTCCCGAATCGCACCAACGTTGAATTCGTGCGGGTGCTCTCTCCCGGCCGGATCGAAGTTCGATTCTGGGAACGTGGCGTCGGCGAGACCGCGTCTTCCGGTACCGGGAGTTCAGCGGCCGCGGTCGCGGCGGTGCTGAACGGCCTGACTCGGCGCAAGGTACGGGTGAGAACGCAGGGCCACGAACTTGGAGTCGATTGGGCCCGCTCCGGCGAGGTGTATTTGACCGGTCCCGCGCGGCTGGTGTCCAGCGGATCTTACGAATACGACGATGGTGACGCCCCGCTGTAGCGGCGGTCTATGACCGCCGCTGCAGCAGACCACTAATCGCGGGATTCGGGTGCCGTGAGCGCCGAGATGCGCTGCAGTTCCAGCACCACGGCGTCTGCTCCCTGTTCCTGGAGCAAGCCGAGGAGGCGCGCGTTGAGTTCCTGGGTGGCGGCGTCCTCAGTGCCGGCGGCGCTACCCTGCTGGACGGCGTGAGCGAGCGCTTCGTTGCCGCCGCTGCCGAAGACGTGGAGCAACTGGGCCGCAGAGGCGAGTTGGGCGCGACGGCCCTTGTCGATTTCCTGACCGACTCTGGCCGCGTCCGATCCCAGGCGCGAGCCATCTTCGAGTTCGACATAGGCCACGCTGCCCACAAGCTGGCTCATGGACTCGGCAGGCGTGTGCTGCACGACCGTGACCTGCGGCGTATGCGAGTCGCTGAGCCGGAAGTCCCGCGTGGTGGCCACGTTCGTCACCTGGAAGTGCTCCGAGGCGCCCGCGGCGAGCTGGCCGGTGAGCCAACGGTCGTCGCGGTTCACGACCACGCTGCCGCCCTGGCTGCCCGACGGGTCACTGAACTGCCCCTGCCAGCGGATCTCCACAGCGACCAGTCCCTGACCGGAGGTGTTCTGGACATCGTAGTGAAACGCCGTCATGCCTTGTCCGGCGCGGTCAAAGGCGAAGTTGACGATCCTGACCGGGACGTCGGACGGGATATCGATCTGAACGCCGGCCGGCGCTTTGGCCGAAACCTGCCGGGCATGGGCCGGCCGCGCCGTGAGTATCGTGCCGAGAATGAGAGCCACCGCGCAGCCTGCGGCTGCAAACACTTTGGAGCTTGAATGACTGAGCATCAATGAATTGTTCCTTTCAGCTTTTCACCTTCTTATTTGAATACCATGCCCGGCGGCGGTTTTGCAATCGTCGAAGCGGCGCCCCGGCCGTCGAGGTGTCTGGATTGCGACGCCTGGGAGCGCGGGCATCCTGCCCGCTTCGCTTACTCACTGGCGTTTCGGCTCGTGCGGCCCGGATGGTTGCGCTCCCAGAGGTCGCAACCCGGGGGGACGCCGCATGCCCGTGATATAGTACGCGTCTTGCTCGATACGTTCCGGCGAGGAGAGTTCGTGACCAACGTCTTGCGAGCGTCCCTGGTGGCGCTTTTCTTCTGGCTTACGACGGCCGCTTCCGCCCTTCCGGCCGGCGCGCCGATTCGATATCAACTCGACCTGCGCCAGCCCGCCACGCACCTGGTGCATGTCCGCATGACGATTCCCGGCGCGGCGCCCGCGCTCGCCATCCAGTTTCCCGCCTGGAACGCCCTCTACCAGATTCGCGACTTCGTGCGCAACGTCCAGGATCTCCAGGCTACGTGCGACGGCGCTCCCTTGGACCTGATTCCGGTGGACGTTGACACCTGGAAGAACGCGGATCGTCCGTGCGGGGAACTGGTGGCGAGCTACGACCTGTACGCCAACGAGGAGAGTGTCTTCTCCGCGATCCTCGACCAAAGCCACGCCTTCCTGAACCTTGCTCAAGTGCTCTTCTATCTGCCTTCGGAGCGCAGCCGCAGCGTGACGGTCGAGTTCCTGCTGCCGGACGGATGGAAACTGGCGACGCCCCTCGAGGAAAGCTCGCCCGGCGAGTACACGGCGGCGAATTACGACCGGATGGTTGATAGCCCGGTCCAGGCCGGCACCTTCGACGATTACTCCTACCGTCAGAAGGGCGCCGAATATCGCGTGGTGGTCTATACCGAAGGCGCCCGGTATTCTTCAAAAAAGCTGCTCGAATCGTGCCAGAAGATCACGGCCACGGAAACCGGCATCATGCAGGATGTACCCTTCCACCGCTACACTTTCTTCTTTCATTTTTTGCCTTTCGGCGGCGGCGGCATGGAGCACGCCTACGGAACCGCCATCGGGTTCCCGGCCGGGCGCCTGGATTCCGGGTGGCTGCAATTCGAGTCCACGGTCGCCCACGAGTTCTTTCATCTCTGGGACGTGAAGCGGATCCGGCCCCAGGGCCTGGAGCCTGTCGATTACATCCATGGCAATGACACCCGCGACCTGTGGTTTTCGGAGGGGGTCACGAGCACCTACGAGGAACTGGCGCTGGTCCGCTCCGGGCTCGCCAGCCGCCAGGAGTTCTACGATCGCGTGGCGGAGCAGATCGCGGCCCTTGAGAAGCGCCCGGCGCGCCACTTCGAGAGCGCGGAGCTTTCCGGCATGGACGCCTGGCTCGAGGGCTATCGCGACTACTTCCGTCCCGAGCGCAGCATCTCCTACTACAACAAAGGCGAATTGCTCGGATTTCTGCTCGACCTCGGCATGCGCGAGGCTAGCCACGACCGCGCCAGCCTGGACGATTTCATGCGCGCCTTGAACCACGATTTTGCCGGGCCCGGCCGGTTCTTTGAGGACAGTGACCTGATTGCCCTGGCCGGACGGCTCACGGGCGGCGCCTTCGATGCCCAGACGTTCTTTCGCGATTACGTCACCGGCACTCGCGGTCTCGATTACCAGCGCTACCTCGGCTACGCAGGTCTGGACGTTGAGATGCAGACAGCCTCGGTGCCCGATTGGGGATTTCGGGCCCCGACGGGCTTCACCGCAGCACGGGATATCCAGGTGGAATCGGTTGATCCGGAAAGCTCCGCCGCCGAAGCCGGTCTCCGCGTGGGCGACGTGATTACCTCAGTCAATGGCCAGCCGCTCAGCGTTCCGCCGGATCGGCTGACGGGCCTAAAGGCGGGCCAGCAGGTGGAACTAGCGATCATGAGGCGCTCGCGTCGGCTCAGCATCAAGTTCCAACTGGGGGCGTCCACGGAGACAGATTATCGCATCGAGGAGAATTCTCAGGCCACGCCTGACCAGGTCGCCCTGCGCGAGAGTTGGTTGGGCTCGGGCCAGAGGCAGCAGTGAGGATTCTTGACTGTCGACTGTCAACTGTTGACTCTTGACTGTCAACGGTCGACTGTCAACCTTTCCGTCTGCCCGCGAGTTTCCGTTATGTTGCGAGCAATCCTCCTCTCCCTGCTCTGTCTGCTCTTTATCCTCATTCTCGGGACGCCCCTGCTCCTTTTCGCCCTGATCACCGGCAATACCGATCCGCTCTACAACGTAGGCGTGTCCTGCGCCCGGCTCGCCATGCGCCTCGGCGGAATCCGGCTCGAGGTGCGCGGGCGGGAGAGAATGCCGCCGCGCCAGGCCGTTGTCTTCATGGCCAACCACGAGAGCAACATCGATCCGCCCGCGATTTTCGCCTGCCTGCCTCCCGTGCTGGTCCTGGCCAAGAAGGAGTCGTTTCGGATTCCTGTCCTCGGACCTGCCATGCGGCTGCGCGGCTTTATTCCCGTCGATCGCCGCGACCGTGAGCGCGCCATCGAGGCCGTGGAGCAGGCCTGCAAGGCGCTGAGAGCAGGGCAATCTTTCGTGGTGTTTCCCGAAGGCACGCGCAGCCCGGACGGGCGTCTGCAGCCGCTGAAGAAGGGCGGGTTCATCATGGCGCTCAAGGCCGGCGCGCCCATCGTTCCGGTATCGCTCTCCGGCGGCCGGCGCATCATGCGCAAGAAAGATCCCGCGATTCACCCCGGCGCCATCCGCATTACCTTTCATGAGCCGATCCGCACGGCGGGCCGCAGTATCGACGATCGCGACCAGTTGATCGAAGAGGTCCGCCAGGCTCTGCTCAGCGGTCTCACGGATGACGAATGGCCACTGGAGGACTTGGCGAAGCGCCAGGATCTGAAGATCAGGGATTCGTTGTAACGGCGACGGTCATAGGCGGCGGGGAGAAGGCAGTCTCCTGTTTCGAGGTCGGGCTCTCTGTGCTCTTTGTGAGTTCTCTGTGGCCTCTGTGTTGAAGGTTCCAACGCGGAGAGCACGGAGGAGTACAAAGGACACCGGGAGCGCCGCGTTGAGATCAGGGCATCACGTGATCAGGCTGCGGAAACAAGTTCGGTGAACTTGGCGAGATCGATGTTGCCGCCGCTCACCACCGCCACCACCTTGCCCCTTCCGCACTTGCCGCTGAGCGCCGCGGCTACCGCGCAGGCCGCGGCGCCCTCGGCGATCACGTGATTGCGCTCGGCCACCAGCTTCATGGCGCGGCGCGTCTCTTCGAGCGTGCTCACGATCGCGCCCGCAAGTACGTGATGCGCAAGCGCCCACATCCTGGGAAAGACGCTCTTTCCGCCGCATCCATCCACCCAACTCGCCGTCCAGCCGGGAAAATCCTGCGCCGAGCCGGCAGCGAACGATCGCGCCAGCGGCGCTGCCGTCTCGGGCTCGGCGCCGTACACCTTGACGCCCGGCCGGCGTGCCGCCAGAGCACAGGCGATGCCGCAGGACAGGCCGCCGCCGCCGAAGCCGGCCACCACGGCGTCGACATCGGGCAGGTCTTCGAGGATTTCGAGACCGGCCGAACCGTTGCCGGCGATAAACGAGTCGTCTTCAAAAGGGTGAACGAACGATCCCGTCATGGCGGGATGCTTGCGCTCGCCGAGGGATTTCCAACACTCATCGAAAGGGGCTTTGACGATTTCGGCGCCCAGGCGCCGGATGGCCTCGACCTTGGCAGCGGGTGCCGTCTCGATCACGAGCACCTTGCAGGGCACTCCCGCCTTGCGCGCCGCCAGCGCCACGCCTTGCGCGGCATTGCCGGCGCTGATCGTCCAGACGCCCCCGGCGCGCTCGTCCGGTGGCAACAGTCGCACGGTGTTATAAGCCCCGCGAACCTTGAACGAGCCGATCGGCTGCAGGTTTTCGAGCTTGAGGTAGATCTGGCAGGGTGCCTCGGCGTAATTGAGCGGCACCAGCGGCGTGCGACAGGCAGCCTCGTAAACGTACCGGCGCGCGTCCTCGATCATCTCAATCGGGATCGTGCGGCGCGGTGCCTGGGTGGTGGATTGTGGCGTTGCGGTTTGAGACATCTGTGACCTCGTTGAGAGTCTCTACTTCGCGCATCATTGTATCGCGTAACGCGGACCGGGAGCGGCTCCGCCGCTGCGCTCTTCACAGCTTCTCTGCCTTTCCGGGCAGTCTGCACTGGAGATAATGGATAGAGCGAAGGCTACACCTTCGCCGATAGAGACAAGCTCGCTCCGAAATGTCTATACATCTGTATAGATGGCTGCCAGCCTCGCTCCGTGAGGGTCAGCGGGTTCGATGGACCATGGCAACCGCGCCAAATGCCAGAAGCATGGGTCCCCATCGCGGAGATCGAAGCGACGCTGACCGGTCACGCGCGGGTTGCGCCTGACCTGAAACACTCGGGTAAGGAGGACCGACTCATAATCGGGCGCCTTTGGGTTTTCCACCGCCCAAAGACAAGCGATCCGAGAGTATATTCGACGCAACTCCCGACGATGCCAGGCCGATGTAGTGCATAGCCATGCGATGGATTTGTGCGCTCCGGTTAACGTGCTCTGGCGTGACTGCGCATCTCCCGACGGAGCACTTGGTTGATGTACGTCTGGTACTTCCCGCCCTGGGACCGGAACCAAGCAAGAACGTCGGCATCCACACGAAGACTGATCTGCTGTTTCACGGGCCGGTAGAACCTTCCAACATGAACTTCGCTCGGGAGACGGTCCACGGCTGACGCGTCGGAGTAATCGATGGCGGAATCCGGCATGCGGGCTAGCGCCTCGATCTCCGCCCGCTCCCGCTTACTGAGCGAACGGGTAAAGAGACTGCTCGCGCGAGTCCGCCTTTCGCGCCGAGATGATGCGGATTTTTTCTTCGCCACCTTCTTCCTCCACCGTATGAACGACCAGCAGCAGAACCACACTTCCCGCGAATCCGATGGTGTGCCAGCGTTCCTCGCCCTCAACAATGCGGTCGATGTATGAAACAGCACCGCGATCGCTGAAAACGCGTGCCGCCACTTCGAACGAGACGCGGTGCTTTCACCGGTTAATCCGATCCTTCTTCGGATCCCAAACGAAAATCATTGTATATGCAACATTGTATCACAACTTTACGAGTCCCCATTGGCCGCACACTGAGATGCCGGCAGCTCTGAAATAATAGCGGCTCTACCCAGAGCCCTTATAAGACCCGGGTCGTAAAGACTTTTTGATTTCAATGCTCTGCCCGGCCGAACCTGCTAAGCTGTCCTCTCATGCGTTGGATTTTCCCTAAAACTCAACCCGATCCCGAGGCTGCGGTGCGCCTCAGCCGCGAGTTCAAGCTTGAGCCGCTGGTGGCAAAGTTGCTCGCCATTCGCGGTTTCAGCGATCCGGTTGCCGCCGAGCGCTTCCTGCATCCCAAGCTCGATCATCTTCATGATCCGCTCCTGCTGGCCGGCATGGACGGGGCGGTCGCGCGTTTGCGCGCGGCGGTCGCGCGCCGGGAAAAGATCCTGATTTACGGCGACTACGACGTGGACGGCACCATGGCTGTGGTGGTCCTTCTGACGGCGCTTCGGTCGCTAGGGGCGTGCGTCGATACGCACATCCCGCACCGCCTCACCGATGGATACGGGATGCGCCCGGAGGTGATCGAGCGTGCCGCCGCGGATTGCGTGCGCGTGGTCGTCAGCGTGGACACCGGCGTGCGCGCGCATGAGGCCATCGGGCGCGCTCGCGAGCTGGGCCTCGACTGCATCGTTACGGATCACCATCTGCCGGAGGATCGTCTGCCGCCGGCGTACGCCATCCTCAATCCGCATCGCAGCGACTGCACTTACCCGAACAAAAATCTGTGCGGCGTGGGCGTGGCCTTCAAACTCGCGCAGGCGCTTCTCGGCATTACGGGAGGCGGAGGCGCTCCAGGCGCAGCGGCGGGGTCCACCCGGCTGCTCGAGTCTTATCTGAAGATCGTGGCGCTCGGCACCATTGCGGATGTGGTGCCGCTGACCGGCGAGAACCGGGTGATCGCCAGCTTCGGCCTCGAAGGAATGCGCCGGGCCGTCGCGCCGGGCTTGCGGGCTCTGATCAAAGTCTGCGGCCTCGGTTGCGGCGAGGTCGTCACCGCCGGCCACGTTGGCTTCCAGCTCGCCCCGCGTTTGAATGCCGCCGGTCGCATGGAAAGCGCGCGCGATGTGATCGATCTGTTTACCGCCAGAGACTCGGCGCTCGCCGACGAAATCGCGGCCCGACTCGACCGCCTGAATCAGGAACGCCAGCACGTGGAGGAAGCGATCACGAAGCGCGTGATCGAGCAGGTCGAGGCAAAGCCCGATTCTGCCGGGCGCCATTCTCTGGTCTTTGCCGGCGCTGGCTGGCACCGCGGTGTCATCGGCATCGTGGCGCAGCGCCTGGCGGAGCGTTACTACCGGCCCGCTCTGGTGATCGGCGTCGAGAATGGGGAAGGGGTGGGCTCGGGACGATCGATTTCAGGGTTCCACCTGTTGAAGGCGCTCGAATCGGCGGCCGATCTGTTCACGCGATTCGGAGGCCACGCCCAGGCCGCCGGCTTTTCCCTGGATGCGGCCAGAATCCCGGAACTGGAAAAGCGTTTTGAGTCTTACGCCCGGGCCGCCTTGAAACCCGCAGACCTTGAGCCCGCCCTGCGCCTTGACACGGAAATCAGCCTCACGGATCTCGACGGCCCGGTTTACCAACAGTTGCAGGGGCTCGGTCCGCATGGTATGGGTAACCCGGCGCCGGTCTTCTGCGCCCGGGGATTGCGCCTCTGCGCTCCACCCCGCGTGCTTAAGGAGAAGCATCTAAAGGTAAGGGTGAGCCAGGGCTCGCGGGCGTTCGACGCCCTGGCCTGGAACTGGGCTGCGCGGGCCCCGGAATTCCCGCAAGGCCAGCTCGTAGATGCGGCGTTTACGCTGGGAGAGAACAGCTTCCAGGGGATAACCACCGTGAATCTCGAGTTGAAGGACATGAGGGCGGTAGTCTGAGACGGCGTTGCTGCGACGCTGGGCGGTGCTTCGCCGTGCCGAAGCCAAATCGACGCCTCTGCGATCTCTGCGCCTGATAAAGGCGCCAACACAGAGTTCACGGAGACTCTGCGCGCTCTGGGTTAGGCTTTAAACCGCAGAGAACACGGAGAAATCGAGCCGGGTCCGGAATGTAGTCGGCACCGAAGGCCGAGGCGAATCGAGAAACGTGGCTGGTCCTGATCCATTTCGGCCTGCAGTTTCGGAATCTGCCGTGCACGCTCGCAGCGCTGTCGGGCGGAGGAGGCTTCTCCGCCGCGCGCTACTGGTCCTGCTCGCCCTGGGCGTCGTAGCCGTGGTCGTGGCGTATCGCTTGCGTCCCCGGCACACGCTGGCGCCCCTGACGGCCATTTCCCCGCTACCCTCCAATGCGCAACAGGCGGCCGCCGGTTACAGCCTCACGCACTCCGAAGGTCAGCACGAAGTCTTTACCGTACGCGCCCAGCGCAGCACCGACCTCAAGAACGGCCAGGGGACCATTCTCGATGGCGTCCTGGTGGAGGTGTTTGGCCGGACCGGGAATCAGCACGATCTTGTGAAGGCCAATCGCTGCGAGTACAACTCCACGCGTGAGGACTTCTCCTGCACCGGGCCGGTCGCCATTGAATTGGACGCTCCCCGGGCGGCGCAAACCGTGCCGGCACCGGATTACGCTCCTTCATCGGCCACGCTGCATGGGCGTCATCCGGTTTATCTCAATACCTCGGGCCTGGTCTACAACCAGAAGTCAGGACTGCTCAACGGCCGGGCGGACGTCGATTGGCGCTATGGGCCGGCAACAGGATCGGCCGTGGGTCTCACCTACGCCACGCGCGACGGGTCGCTCGATCTCGATCACAACGTCACCGCCACCGTTCCCGTCCAGGCTCCTGTCAACGCGCGGAGTGCGCGAGTTCCCTCCCTGGTGCAAATCTCCGCCGCGCATTTGCGCTACGCCAAGAGCGATGGGCAGGTTGAACTGACGGGCCCGGTTCGCGTCACCGAAGGCGATCGGCGGATGGATGCCGGGCACGCGGTTCTTTATCTCGACACCCGGAATCGGCTTACGCGGGCGCTGCTGGGCGACGGGGTACAGGCCGCGGACAGATCCGAGAGCGCATCCCGCACCCTGCAGGCCTCCGCGCTTGCGGCCAGCTTCGATCCGGCCACGGGTGATCTGAAAGATCTTCATGCCAGCGGCCAGGTGCACCTCCAATCGCAGATCAAAGCCGGCGGGTTCTCCGCCATGGCGGCCGATCAGGTCCGCGTCAGCTTCACCGGCGCGCACTTTCATCCGGTAAAGGGTGACGCCAGCGGTAATGTCCACCTCACTTCCGAGTCTGGATCGAGGCGAGTCGCGCTGCAGGCGGGTGGGACCGCACCAACCCCGGCGCGGCATGGCCTTTCGCGGGAGAACCTGGAGGCTGCCAATCTCCAGTTCAGCTTCCGCCCGGCAGACGGAACCCTGGACGAGGCTCACACTATCGGACCTGGCAAGCTGGACCTCGTTTCTGCCGATCCCAGGACCGGCAACCGGATCATCACGGCCGGCCGGTTCCAGATGGCTTTCGATGCCCGGAGCCGCCTGAAGAATCTGCAGGGACTCGGGCCAACGCGGGTGCTGTATGAACCTGCCGCGACCGCTCGTCGCGGCACGGTGGCCATGGAGAGCAGCGGGGACAGCTTGCAGGCGAGCCTCGACCCGCTGCCCGGCGCTCTGCAGTCCGTCCGGCAGGTTGGACACTTCGAGTTCATCGATGGCGACCGGCACGCGACGGCAGACCGCGCCGACTACTCGTCCGAGGGCGATTATCTGACCCTCACCGGGAACCCGCTCATGAGCGATCCGGCTGATCGTCTGCGAGCCGACCACGTCGTAATGCATCTCGCCACCAATACCGCCGAAGGAGTGGGGCACGTCAGTTCGACCCACGTAGGCGAATTCCCGGCAGAGGGGCTCGCCGGGGCGGGGCAGGCCCCGAGCGCGTCATCGGCATCCGGCATCGCCTCTGGCGTGACGAACGTGCTCGCGGACCGGGTGATGGCGGATCGCAGCCGGCAGGTCTTTCGTTACGAAGGCCATGTCCGGGCGTGGCGTGGAACGGATGTGATCCAAGCACCGGCGGTCGATATCTACCGGTTGGAGCGTCGCCTGGTCGCCGATTCGGGCGTGATTACCTCGGATTTGGAGCCGTCCCAGGCCCAAAACGGTCCGTCGGGCCGGCGAGACCATGGCGGCATTACCCGTCAAGTTGCAGCCGGTCCAACGGCCGGGATGAGTACGGTACGCCCAGAGGAAAAGGCATCAAGCCCTTTGTTTTCAAGAGAAGAGCCCAGGGGCAGGGGCTCAGGCGCAACTCAGCCGGTCACAATTCGCGCGGATCGCCTCGAATATCGTGATCTGGAGCACAAGGCGATGTATCGGGGGCACGTGCGCATGGATGCATCGGGAGCCACGCTGGAGTGCGACCGGCTGGACGCGTACTTTACGACGCCGCAACCGGCTCAGCCGTCGCAGTTGGATCGTGCGGTGGCCGACGGCAACGTCGTCCTGCTTGAGCCCGGTCGGCGCGGCACGGGTGATCACGCGGATTACCTTGCCCGCGAGGGGAAGATCGTCATGACTGGCGGACCCCCGAGTCTATATGACGCTCAAAAGGGATTCACCACGGGCCGAAGTTTGACTTTCTTCACTCAGGATGATAGCTTGCTCGTAGACGGGGGAGCTGGGTTTCGGTCTCTTTCCGAGCACCGCTTGACGCAATAGCCTGCCATGTCAGTACTCTCAACCGTCGACCTGACGAAATCTTACAAGGGACGTAAAGTAGTTGACGGAATGAGCCTTAGGATCGACCCGGGCGAGGTGGTCGGCCTGCTTGGTCCTAATGGCGCGGGCAAGACGACGTCGTTCTACATTATCGTCGGTTTGGTGAGCCCCGATGCCGGACAGGTGTTGCTCGACGGATCGGACATCACGGGTTTACCCATGTACCTGCGGGCCAGGGCGGGTATCAGTTATCTGCCGCAGGAGCCCTCGATCTTCCGGAAGCTCACGGTGGAAGAGAACCTGATGGCGGTGCTGGAAACCCTGCCGCTAAGCGCGCATCAGCGTCGAGAGCGACTGGAGGAGCTTCTGGAGGAGTTGGGCCTTCAGCAGGTGCGCCGGAGTTATGGCTACATGCTGTCAGGAGGAGAGCGCCGCCGGGTGGAGATTGCGCGCTCGTTGGTCATCTCGCCGTCATTTATCCTGCTGGACGAGCCTTTCTCCGGGATCGACCCGTTGACGGTCATCGATCTCCAGAACATCATCTTGCAATTGAAGAGCTCCGGCATAGGGATTCTGCTGACGGACCATAACGTGCGGGAGACTTTGCAAGTCACGGACCGAGCGTATATCATCAACGGTGGGAGGATATTCCGTGCTGGCACCCCGCAGGCATTGGGCAACGATGCCGAGGTGAAGCGGATTTATCTCGGGGATAATTTCAGGTTGGCGATCTAAATGGAAGCGAATCGCCCCAAACTCGGTCTGAACCTCAATGTCGCGCAGAGGCAGATCCTCACGCCGGGACTGGTTCAGATGGTCACCGTCCTGGCCTTGAACCGCCTGGAACTCCGCGAGATGATCAACACCGAAATGGTCGCGAATCCTGTTCTCGAGGAGGTGACCGACGAGGCTCCGTCTGCTGAGGAGGTCCGGGAAAAGGTCGAGGCAGAAGGCGAAGCTCCCCTCCCTCCGAAGCCCTCCAACGGCGACGCTCCCAGCCCTGAGCAGCAGGATTCGTTCCAGGAAGTGGACTACGGTTCGTTCTTCGACGACTACCTGGATCCGGGCTACAAGTCCCCTGCCGCCGAATCCATCGAAAAGCCTTCTTTTGAGAATTTCCTCTCGCGGCCTGCGTCGCTTGCCGACCACCTGGAGTGGCAGCTGAACCTTTCCATCTGTCCGGATGCCGTGCGCGATTCGGCTTACTCCATTATTGGCAATCTGAACGAGGACGGCTATCTGACTGCCACTGCCGACGAGATTGCGGCGACTGGCGGGCATAAGAAGGAAGATGTGGAGCAGGCGCTGAAACTGGTTCAGGACCTCGACCCGCCGGGTGTCGCTGCCCGTGACTTGCGCGAATGTTTGCTGCTGCAATTGAAGATGCTGGCGCCCTCATCGGGCACGGCGAACTCGATGGCGGCTCGCATTGTCTCCGAGCACCTCGACAAGTTACAGAACAAGCAGTACAAGGAGATCGCCCGCGCTCTTGATCGGCCGCAGCCGGCGGTGGAACGTGCGCTGGATCTCATCCGCACGCTCGATCCGCGTCCCGGACAGCGCTACAACACGGTTGAGGCGCGCCTGGTGGAGCCCGACGTCGCTTTCGTCAAGGTGGGCGACGACTACAAGATAATTATGAACGAAGACGGGATGCCGCAGCTCCGCTTGAGCCGCCGGTACCGTCGCATGCTGGAGCAGGGTGACACCACGCGCGACGTTCGCACCTGGGTGAAGGAGCGTTTCAATTCGGCTCTGCAATTGCTCAAAAACATCGAGCAGCGGAAGCAGACCATTCAGCGGGTTTGCCAGGTGATCATCGAACGGCAGCGTGAGTTTCTGGATAAGGGTGACGACTACCTGCGTCCCATGATGATCAAGGAAGTCGCGGAGATCGTCGGCGTGCACCCCTCCACCGTCAGCCGGGCCGTGGGCAGCAAGTATGCGGAAACCCCCCAGGGAGTACGCGAGTTGCGGTCGTTCTTCTCGGAAGCCGTGCAAGGGCCGGCCGGCGCTGCGCTGCCGCTGGTGAGTCTGAAGCGCGCGGTAAAGAAGATGATCGAAGAAGAGGACGCGGCCCACCCGCTCACGGACGACCAGATCACACAGCGATTGCACCAGATGGGCATTTCCGTTACCCGCCGCACTGTAGCAAAATACCGCGAAGACATGCACATTCCGAGCACTCACCATCGGCGGAGGAAGCCATGAATCCTCCCTCTGCCCGCTTTTGCCCTCGGAACTGGAGGTCCACTCATGCAGATCGAGTACACCGGCCGCCAGATCGACGTCACGCCGGATCTGCGCCAATACACTGAAGAACGCCTGAACAAAGTCGCGCGCCTGTTACGCGATCGTTGCAGCCTTCACGTCATCCTGACCGTGGAGAGGCACCTGCGCGTCGCGGAGGTTACCCTCAAGTTCCGCGACCACGATCTCGTCGGAATCGGCCAGACTGCCGACGTACGGAGCTCGCTCAACGACGCTCTGGACAAGGTCGAGAAGCAGGTAGTCCGCCTGCTGGAGAGAAAACGCGAGCGCAAGCGCCGCCCCAAGCCGACGTCGGCCATTCTGTTGAATGTTCTCGCCCCCCAGCGAACCGATCATTTAGAGCGAGAGGCGCTCGAAACCGAACGTATCGCCATCAAGCCGCTCAGCGTCGAGGAAGCCATTGACTCAAAGGAACTCGCGCAGCGCGGCGCGGTGGTGTTCCGCAACTCCGAGACCGAACGAGTCAATGTGATTTACCGGCGTACGGACGGTAAGCTGACCCTTATTGAGCCGGAACCGTAAATTCAGTGACAAGTGGCGAGTGACAAGAGGCAAGGGCCCTGTTGCTCGTCACTCGTCGCTTGTCGCTCAGAATGAAGCCATCCTCCGCCAAGCCATCCCAATGTCGCTTTGTCCTGATTACGGGCCTCAGCGGGTCCGGCAAAGGCTCCGCCCTCCGGGCTTTTGAGGATCTCGGCTACTACTGTGTGGACAATCTGCCCTCCAATCTCATTCGCACCTTTCGCGACCTCTGCTTCGCGCCGAACAGCCGCATCACCAAGGCTGCCGTGGCCGTGGACATCCGGGAAGGCGAGGCTGTCCGCCAGCTTCCGGCGTTCTACGACCGGCTGGTCAAAGAGCGGCCCCGTCCCACGCTGGTTTTTCTCGACGCCTCTGACGACGCGATCATCCGGCGCTTCGAGGAGACGCGCCGTCCACATCCCCTGGGACGCGACCTGCCTCTGCAGGAGGGCATCAGCCGCGAGCGCCGCCTGCTCCGGCCCATCCGCCAGCGAGCCGACGAAGTGCTCGACACCACGCGGCTGAACACGCAGGAGCTGCGGCAGATCATCCAGGCGCACTTCGGCGGCGGACGGACGCATGGCACGATGCCGATTTCGGTGGTTTCGTTCGGCTACCGCTTTGGGCTGCCCCAGGAGGCGGACCTCGTCTTCGACGTTCGCTTTCTGCCCAACCCCAACTACGTCCGCGAGCTCAAGAAGAAGACCGGACGCGCCCCCGAGGTGGTGCGGTTCATGGACGACGTGCCCGGCACTCGCGAGTTCCTGCGCCGCGTCTCGGAGCTGTTGCTTTATCTCCTGCCTCAGTTCATCCAAGAGGGGAAGAGTTACCTGACGATCGCCATTGGCTGCACGGGCGGACGCCACCGATCCGTGATGGTGGCGGAGCGCCTGGCGAAATCGCTGGCCGGAGGCGGCTACCAGACCAAGGTGACCCACCGCGATATCGCCCGCGCCGCCTAAGCCCCTTCCGAGATCAAGCGTAGTCATCTAAGCTAGTGTACTGCCCGCTGAATAGGCGGACAACTGGCGCGCTCGTAGCGGCGGCTTCATGCCGCCACCGCGAATTGAAAATGCCGAAGTTATGGCGACGGTAAGTCGCCGCTACCTTGCCCGCCTGAATACCGGGCGACACGCTGGTTATAACTATTCAACGAGCACCCTCACTCCGTATTCAGGCACGTCGACCGCCGCCGCCGCCGGGGCGCCCGAAAGCGCGTCGCGAGAGGCCTGGCCCACATCCACCGATTCTTTTGAGGGGGTGTAGTTCAGCAGGAACACCACTTTGCGGCCTGCTCCCTCGCGCGTCGCCATCTCGATGCCTTCCGGAAGCTGGTGTACGGTTATTCCGGCGCTCTGAAGAATGCCGGCGAGCAGCCGGTCGTAAAATTCCGCCGAATCCGGCTCGGTCCCCAGGTAATAGACCCTGCCTTTCCCGGCAGTGTTCCGGGTGAGCGCCGCGCTCGCGGCATAATACCCCTTGACGTAGGTCGCCAGGGTCTCCGCCGAGCCGGGCGTCAGGATATCGAACCAGACGTGCGCCGGATAACTCTGGCCGCTCATCGAAATCTCCTGCTGCAGACCGCCTGCGGGATTCGGTTCCGGATCGTAGTCGTGGATGGCGATGCCGGCGAGCTTCGCGAGCGGCCCGGGCAGCGTCTCGTCCGTGAAGACGTTGTGCTCGTCCTTGGCGCCGGAGCGATAGGTCAGCACCAGGGTGCCGCCGCCCTCGACGAAATCCGTAAGTTTGCCGGTCAATTCCGGGGTGACGACGAACAGCGACGGCGCCACGACAATCTTGTACGGCGAGAGGTCGGCTTGGGGAAAGACCACGTCTACGTTGACGCCCTGGCGGCGCAGCGAGTCGTAGTACCGGTGCAGTTGCCGGTTGTAATCGAAGCCTTTCACCAGCGTCTGGATGTGAAACGCCCAGCGCGTGTCCGGCGACACGAGCAGCGCCACCTGGGACGCTGGCGTTGTCCCCTCCAGGACGTCCTTGAGGCGCTTCACCTCGTCGCCTGTCTGCTTCACCACGTTGTAGCGCGCGTTCGGGTAGCTGTCCTGATCGAGGACGCCCTGCCAGTATTGCTCGGTCCCGTAGCGTGAGGTTCGCCAGCGGAAGTAGCAGACGCCGTCGGCGCCGTGCGCGATGGCCTGATAGGCCCAGACGCGATAGAGCCCGGGCGGCGCCTGGTGGCCCCAGAACTCGTTCCAGCCGGGCAGTCCGCCTTCCTGCTCCATCACCATGAAATTCTGCTGATTCTTCGAGCCCCGCATCAGATCGTGACCGAGGCCCGACTCGGCGTAATTCGCGTAGCTCGCGTGGTTCGAGAAGTCGATCATCGGGTAATTGTCCCAGGCCACGAAATCGATGGCGGTGTTGAGGTGCGAGTAGTCGATGCCATCGAACATCCCCATTTCGTTGTGCGTGATCGCCTTGCCGGGCGCGAGGCGGCGCAGGATACCGGCCTGCATCACCAGGAAATTGCGCGTGGCGTCGTCGAAGTACCGGTAGTAATCGAGCTCGAGGCTCGGGTTGTGGACTCCGTACAGCGTGTTCCAGGGAAGCGGGATCTCGGACCATGCCGAGTAGGTGTGGCCCCAGAAGATCGTGCCCCACGCTTTGTTGACCGCGTCCAGGGTGCCGTACTTTGTCCGGCACCAGTTCTGGAAGGCCGCCAGGCACAGCGAATCGTAGCAGTCCGGACCGCCGAGTTCGTTATCGATCTGCCAGCCGAGCACGCCGGGGTGATTCTTGTAGTGTTCCGCCATGGCGGTGACGATGCCGCGCACGGCGGCCAGGAAGTGCGGATTGTTCAGGCAATAGTTACGCCGTGATCCGTAGCGGTAGCGGACGCCGTTCTTGTCCATGGCGGCGATGTCCGGATACCTGGCCATCAGCCAGGCGGGCGGTGAGGCGCTCGGCGTCCCCAGCACCGCCTTGATGCCGTGCGCGTTCAGCACCTTCAGGGCGCGATCGAGCCAGGCGAAATCGTAGTGGCCTTCGGTGGGCTCCATCTTCGCCCAGGCGAACTCGGCCAGGCGCACGAAGTTGATGCCGGCAGCCTGCATCATCCCGGCGTCTTTTTCCCACTGGCTCTCGTTCCAGGCTTCGGGGTAGTAATCGACTCCGTAGACGAACCGGCCGCCGTTCCAGGCGATCAAGTCAAACGGCTTGGATGGCCCGTTCGGCGCAGGCGTCCCGGCCGGCGCCCGCGCGGGCACGACGACCGGGCTCAGAATCGAAAGTGTGGCCAGGAAACTTGCCACAAACAGGAGACGCGACTTCATAACCGAACCTCCGGGGACAATTCGCTGTAGCGGCGGTCTACGACCGCCGGGTTTTCCCAGAGCATCAACCGGCGCTCATAGCGCGCCGCTACAGCAGACGGCGCCGCCCATCATAACCCCAGCGACGCTATCTGCGGGCAGGATGCCCGCGCTCCCAGAGAGAGCCACTTTCTGCGATGGCGCGTCTGGTGTCGGCCGGGGCCTGCCCGTGGTCGGTTGCATTCGGTAGGCGTAAATGTGCACAAAAAGTGGCTTTTTCACACCAGAATCAGGCTCTAAAATCTCACCCGAAAGCGCGGCCATTCCAGCCCTAACTCTTCGCCTGTCTTCGGCTTGCGAGATTGGGTTCGTTCTTTAAAAATCCCGGGGCTTGGAGGCGTAAAAAGCGGGCTAACTCCAATTTCAGGTGAGGGATACGGAGATGGGTTCGGTTGCACTGAAGCTCCGGGGGCCTTTTTCGCGATCGTTTCCGCTTCCACGAAGCTGCTGAGACGCGTCTCGATGCTTTCGCGCAGCTTGACGATGTTCCACCGGCCGTCGGTGCCAAATTTCTTGCGAAGCCAATAACGGCTCTTTTGATTGCAGAGGTGGAACTCGAAAAGAAATCGAGAGAGGGCCGAATCGATGGGCTCGTTCAGGCTCGGGCCCGCCGACCCGCCGCGGATCGCCGGGAGTTTCCAACTCCAGACCCAGGCCACCTCCCGGAATGAGAATTCGAGCCGGGGGTGCTCGCGCCAGCACTCGGGATCGATGAACCAGAACAGGGCCAGGAGGTCGCGCCACACGCGCAGAAAGTCCCGCCGGCCCCGGGTGTTGACGCCCCCCAGCGCACGCCAGCCCGACGATTTGGCCCCCAGACGATTGAGCGCCGAGCGGCGCCGCCCTTCGCGGGTGCGCGGCCCCGTTGACCGTTGGGCGTTGGCCCGCTGCGCCCGCAGATGGGCGGGGCTCAGAGGCTTCTTAGAAGTGGAGTTCAAGGTCAGCGCGTCCATGGGGGAACCTGCCTGACTGGCGGCTGTAGCGGCGGTGTCCTTGCCGCCGAACGCACGGGCAAGATGCCCGTGTTACGTCCATGTGGGGACACTGCTGCTACGCCCACCTCTCGAGCGCAAACCGGGGGCTTTCCGGGTACGATTTCTTTATATACCACTCGATAACACATGTCAATCAAAAAAGAACCTTACGAGGCTCGCCATGTTGCCCAGAGACATGCAGGCATCGTAGGGGCAGGTCTCCTGCCTGCCCGTTTTTCCATCCCACGGCCAGGGTGGCATCTGTCGCGATTCACGATTTTTCGCTTTTCGACTCGTTGGGGCACGGTCTCCCGACCGTGCCACCATTTCCCACGATTTCGTCCATTAGGTGACGAAGGAGTGAGGAGACCTTCGGTCGGCAGTGTGGCACGGTCAAGAGACCGTGCCACAGCGGGGTATGTTCCGGCTTGACCGGCGTGTTGAACTCGGTAATCCCGCCAAATCGCCCTTGACACTCCTTCGGCGCGGGCGATAAAGTGCGAGCCGTAGTCGGGTGCGGTCAGACCGCACCACTAAACGCAAATTCAGGGGGACTCATGAAGAACAGGTTGTCGCTCGCGCTCTTGCTCATCGGTCTCTGCTACCCGGTATTGCTTGTCGCGAAAGTGAGCAGTCACGGCGCAGACTACGTTGGAGGAACCGTGCCAAGCATCGCCGCTCCTCTTAAGGGAAGAATATCGATGACCGACGACAAGGTGTTTGCCTTCGATTACAAAGGCGGCCGGCTCGCTATCCCATACGACAGCATCGACAGCCTCGAATACGGCCAGAAAGCAGGCCGGCGCATCGGGCTTGCGATCGCCGTGACCCCGATTGCGCTGCTGTCCAAGAAGCGAAAGCACTTCCTCACGATCGGGTATCAGGACGAAAACGGCAAGCAGCAGGCGGCGGTTTTTGAAATTGGGAAAGACACGGTGCGGGTGGACCTCGCCACAATTGAGGCCCGGACCGGACGCAAAGTCGAGTACCAGGACGAGGAAGCCCGGAAGAGCGGCGCCGGCAATTAGGGGGATACTCATGCTCTCCACGCTTATGTTCATTTGTACTTTGTTTCAGCAGGCTCAGGCCGTCCAGCCCGCGGCGCCTGCCCCGCCATCCCCGGCAAACGCAGCCGCGGAGAGCGCAACCGATCTCGACGCGGAACTGTTGAAGGTCAAACGAGTCTACGTTGATAGCTTCGGTGATGACGCCATCTCGAAGCAGCTCCAGTCGATGGTCGTGAACGCGCTCAACGAGAGTAAGCGATTCGTCGTGACCGAAAACAAGGATAAGGCCGACGCGATTCTCAAAGGAAATGCACTGGAAAGAACCTCGCAGGAGCTACATGCGATCGGCGAGGGAACCTCGGTGGCAGGAGCCGCTGGAAGCGAGCACGGGTCTATCAGCGGGAGTGTAAGCGGTGACACGGGCTCGATCTCCGGATCTCACAGCGGCGGCTTCATTGCTCATGCTCTGGGGGAATCTGATTCGCAGGCATCCACAGAAACCATCAACGATGCCCGGTTGGCCGTGCGGCTCGTGGTGTCGAATGGCGACGTAGTTTGGACGAGCACCCAGGAGAGCACCGGCGCCAAGTACAAAGGTGCGAGCGCCGATGTCGCGGACAAGGTTGTCAAGCAACTCGTTCGTGATATGGATCGCATGGCGAGGCAGCAGACTCAAGCGCCAGCCGACGCGCTCAAGCCGCAAAGCAGCCCCGCTCCGACAGAGCGGCCAACCGCGCCGTCTGCCAGTGTGGCTGTGCATTCCACGCCCAGCGGAGCGGACATTACGGTGGACGGCTGGTTCGTCGGCAATGCGCCCTCCACGCTAAAGCTGCCGGCCGGCGAACACACTATCAGCATCGCGGCGTCGGGTTTCAAAGCCTGGCAAAGAAAAATCGTCGTGATCGTAGGCAGCGACGTGACGCTCAACGCCACGCTGGAAAAACAGTAGCCGCGGCATGGCGACGACATGAAAATCGAGGTCGTCGCCGCTTACAGGACGCACAGGCTGGCGGTGATCTAAGGAGGTCGATCGTGGCAGCGAAGAAGAATGAGTACAAAGTGAAGTTGAAGATGGGAGACACCGAGGTAGAGGTAGAAGGCGCCGAGAGCGGCGTAGTGAAAATAGTTCAGGCGCTCTCGGAGGTGATTCGCGGCCCGCGACGCACCTCGGCATCCACGCCTCTTTCAGTGCAGCCCGGGGGCAGTCTCGTGCCAGTCTCTTCCGCCCAGAAGTCCGCGGGACATACGGACATTCGCTCGTTTTTCGAAGAGAAGAAACCTTCCAGTGATATCGAGGCGGCAGCCGTCGCGTCCTACTACTATCAGTATCTAGCTTCACAGCCTCGCGACACCATTGATGCGGTGGCCCTCCAAGAGGCGTTCAGATTAGCGCGACGTCCGCTTCCGGCTCGAACGATCTACACGTTGACGAACGCCAGGAACGCAGGCTACTTGGACTCGACTGGAGAAGGAGAGTTTCGGCTTAACCCTGTCGGCTATAACCTAGTTGAACATGGACTCGGCCCGTCCGCGGGGGACGAGGAAACAAAACCTAAGAAGAAGCGGCGCCGCCAGCAAAAGAAGTGAGACAGGGCTTCCCGATTCTGAGGCGCTGAATCGCAATGAATCCGTCCGAGTTCCTTGCCGTTTTGGAGCGCCTGCGCGCCCGCCTGCAGGCCAAGGTAAGCGCGGGACGGTCTACGCCTGCCCTTGGCAGAGCAGAACAAATGAATGTGCACTCAGTCGTCGGAGCTTGGCTCGGGCAATACCAACCCTATTTCGCCCAGATTGTCGGGACAGACGATTCTCGGCTTGCAGAAATGAGTCAAGTGATGGAGGAGGTTTTGCGGGTATCGTCAGATGGCAGCGCCCGTAGGACTGTAATCCGCTCTGTTACGAACGCTTCCAGGAGATTCAGAGACGAGCTCCTTCTGCCACTGAATCGCGCCTATTGGTCGAGAGCGCCCGAGACATCTCCCGCCGGCCGGGATGAGGAGGCGGCGAGGCGGCTCCGGAATCTCGACGCTAAGGTCGCGGATGATTATGAACAAGCGGTGCTGGATATCGAAGATTCTGATCGCGTCAGCTATCGAGGGGCTGCAGCCGAGCTTCGGGAGGTCCTTACGCAAGTGCTTCATATTCTCGCTCCTACCGCAGACGTGCAGGCCGCGGACTGGTACAGGGAGGCCCGGAAGTCAGGAGCAACTACGGAACCTAAGCCAACACGCGCAGAGAGAACCAAGTTTATTCTCCGGCGACAGGAGCAAGGCTCCACGGGCACCGGTTTTGCGGAATCATACATGTCGATGGTCGAGGAGCGGCTCGGCCAAGTAATAGGCCGGACTTTCGAACGGAGCAATAGGTCGACTCACGCCGAGAGCGAGAAGGATGAACTCATCAGACTGCTCCCGTACGTCAATGCTCTTTTGAGAGAGCTTCTCCCCAACTAGCGGAGGGGAGGCGCAGACCTTCTCGCGCGAGTCGAATTCAATCCAAGGAATCGAGACGAGGTCTGCACTATCCGCTCATCAAGGTGCGTAAAATGAAACGTGCGCGGCCAGGCTCGAAAAGGCGATTTCATGCGGTTGCAATCCCCAACAGAAATGCCATCAAGTATTTCAGCTACCGCGAGGCATGGGCTCGCCTCAAGAGGGCACGCATTTTCGGTTTCCATCTGGAAGCAGTCACCATCGAAGAAAGCATAATCGTCGACAGGCTTCTTTCTCTCCTGGTTTGTGTTGGCGAAATTCGAGCTGAATCTCGGACCAAACAGTACGGTTTAGGGCAACTGGTCCAGCTCTGGAGGAAGCGGGTACAACAACCGATACCAGTTAAATATTTCCCTGACTTGTTCTCAGCAGTTGACGACTGGCGACAGCGTCGGAACCGAGTTGTCCACAGCATCGTGAAGTCAATGCCCGGTGCTTCACATGGCGATGTGCTTGATTTCCTAAGGGAGGCTGAGTTCGTGGCTTTCCAAGGAGAGGCTCTCGGGCGCGCGCTTACTGATTGGGTGAGGAAGGCGAAGAGACAGTTCACCAAAACCAGAGGGCAGATGCCGACCTTCTCGCGCGAGTCGAATTCGTCTCCGGGAGTCCAGGCACGGTCTGCGCCGTCCGCTTGATCGCGGGTGGCGGCGACATTCCTTTTTTATGTCGCCGCCACCGCGCTCTCGACCACGCCGCCTCACGTCATCGGATCCATTCTCAGAAGCGAGCCTGCTATTGAGAATTACAAAATGCGGTGACAATCGTTTTCGAGTGCCTCCCCTCACCCGCCCTCGTACCTCGGGCACCCTCTCCCAAGGGAGAGGGCTGTTTTCCTCTGGTTTTTGGCCCTCTCCCAGGGGGAGAGGGTGGCCCGCCGCCAGCGCTTTCATCAGCTGCGGCGGGCCGGGTGAGGGGTTAGCCTGTCACTCTATTTGGTAACACCTGCAGAGCCCTATTCCGGCAATTCGTCGCCCCTGGGCTCGGCCAAAGAAATAGCGGCATCGACAAAGATCTCGAGTTCCCGATCCGAAAGCCCGGAGGCTAACTGGGCGGCAGGCGCAGTGTCTAAAACCTCGCTGGGTAGGGACATGCAGGGATCGCAGGGCACGCCCGGTGCCTAGCCGTCCCAGTCGGGCTTGACGCGTACGGTTATACCGTACATAATGAGCTCTAAAGGAGTGCAATGCAGCTCCGAGGGTTTCGCCACAAGGGACTTCGGCAGCTCTACGAGGACGGCAAGTCTAAGGGAGTGCCATCGGCGATGGTGGACAGGCTACGGAAGCTGCTTTTTGCCCTCGAAACCGCCGCCGATCTCGGGAAGATGGGCAGGTTTCCGGGGTGGAAACTTCACCCCTTGAAAGGCGAGCTTAAGGGGTTTTGGAGCCTGGCGGTCACGGGAAACTGGCGGCTGATTTTCCGCTGTGACGAAGCGGCGAACAGCGTTTCTGAAATCGACTTGGTTGACTACCACTAGGAGTGCCGTATGCCTATGAAGAATCCGCCCCACCCGGGCGACCTGATCAGGACCGAGATCATTGAGGCGCTCGGTCTCAGCGTGTCGAAGGCTGCCGAGATTCTCAAGGTCCGGCGAGCTACCCTATCGGACCTGCTCCACGGCAAGGCCGCGCTTACGCCGGAAATGGCCCTTCGAATTGAGAAAGCGTTCGGCCCCGACATGGACCATCTTTTGCGGATGCAACTTGCCTACGACATTGCGAAGACGCGGCAGCATGCCAAACACATTGCCGTGAAGCAGTATGTTCCGGCTTGACCGGCGTGTCGAACTCGGTAATCCCGCCAAATCGCCCTTGCACTCCTTCGGCGCGGGCGATAAAGTGCGAGCCGTAGTCAGGTGCGGTCTGACCGCACTGTCAATCGTTAATCCCGGGGGATTCATGAAAAGCAGAGTGATAGCTGGCGCTTTTGCTCGCCAGCCTCGCGCTCTCCGGCCGTTTGGCAGTGAGTGACCAGACCAGGCCCCGGGTGTTCATTACGGACAGCACCTCTTGGGAAATCTCCGGCGGATGGGGAGCGTCGGCTGGCACGGGCGAGAGTGAAGTACGCGGGGGCGCCGACCTCACACTGCAGAGATCATAAAGACTTTCGGTCAACGCTGTTCCGAGGTCGTTGAGGACAGAACGGCGGCTGGCGGCGAGATTGTTTTTCAGGGCGCCGCCACCGCGCTCGGGCTGCAGAAGACCGTGGTAACTCTAAACCTGGTCGAACCAAACCCGTGGTACATTTCTCACAGATTTCGAGCACGAATCCACCAGAGCTGAAGGATGTGATTGAGATCTACACGGACTCTTTCCCTCTTAATGAAAGGCATTCGCCCGAAGTCATTCGAGAGCGGCTGGCGCGCGGCGGTTACACGCTGATCGTAGGGCGCGTGCCGGCTGAAATCGTGTTTTTCGCGCTCTTGTGGCCGCTCGAAGGCAGCCGATTCGTGCTTCTGGATTACATGGCCACCAGGGGCGGTTATCGGGGCCGGGGCGCGGGGTCGGCCTTTCTTCGGGAAATTCCGGCCTCGCCCGAGCTGGCGGGTAAGTTTCTGGTGATGGAACTGGAAAGCCCGGCGTCCGGGGAGAATCGGGAGCAACGGCGGAAGCGCGTCGAATTCTATCGGCGGCAGGGCGCCAGGGAGCTGCAAGGAGTTCCATATTTCATGCCCGGGCTGGCCGGCGGCGGTCCTACGGAGATGATCCTGATGATGCTGCCCGCTTATGATAAGGACACGATCGAGGGCCGGATCGTCCGGGAGATAATCGCGCAGATCTACCGGGAGCTCTATAACCGAGGTCCGGACGACCCTCTGCTCGATTCCATTACCAGCGCCATCCCGGGGTCTGTCCGGCTGATTTGAGGAGCGTGGAGCACCTGGCAGCGCGTGATTCGGACGGAAGCGGCTCTCCACTCTGCGTGGCTTGGAACCAACCGGGAAAAGTTCAAGCGGGTGCACCTCAGCGACTTCAATTACGGCCTGCCTCCGGACCTGATCGCGCAGCAGCCGCTCGCCGACCGCTCGGCGTCGCGCCTGCTGGTGCTCGACCGCTCCGCTCAGACCTTCGAGGACCGGCGGTTCGCTGGCCTGCCCGAACTGCTCCAGCCCGGCGACCTGCTGGTGCTCAATAACACCCGGGTGTTTCCGGCGCGGCTGCTCGGACGCCGCCGCGGAGCGCGCGCCCAGCCGATCGGCAGGGGCAATCCCGCCGCGGGCGAGTACCTGACCGGCGAAGTTGAGTTGCTGCTGACGCGCCGCGAGAGCGAAGACGTCTGGCAGGGGCTGGTCCACCCCGGCCGCAAGATCCGCACCGGCGAGGTGCTGGTGTTTGGCGACGGCGAGCTCGAGGCCGAGGTGCTGGGCCACGGGGAGCGCGGGTTGCGCCGGGTGCGGCTGATCCCCCAGCGCGGGCGACCCGCGGTGACGGCGGTCCCTGGCGAACCCGCCTCGGCACTGAGCACCGGGCCGGAGATCGATCGGCTGATCGATCGCTTGGGGCATGTGCCCCTGCCGCCCTACATCCATCGCCGCGATCAGCCGCAGGACCGCGAAACTTACCAGACCGTCTACGCCCGGGTCCGCGGCGCCGTGGCCGCGCCCACGGCCGGGCTGCACTTCACGCCGCAGATTCTGCGCCATCTGGCCGCGCGCGGCGTCGAGACCGCCGAGATCACGCTGCACGTCGGCCCGGGCACCTTCCGGCCGGTGCAGGTGGAGCACGTCGAGGATCATCGCATGGAACCGGAGGCGTTCGAAATCAGCGAAGTCGCGGCAGCGCGGATCAACAAGGCGCTTTCAGCCAGGCGGCGTATCATTGCGGTGGGAACCACCTGCGTGCGGACTCTGGAACACGGCGCTCGCGTCTTCGCCAGTGGGGAGGGACAGGCGGACGCCCGCGGCGCACGCATCGAGCCCGGCCGCGGCGAGACAGACCTCTTCATCTACCCGGGTTTTGCGTTTCGGGTGATCAACGGACTGCTGACCAATTTCCACCTGCCGCGCTCGACGCTGCTGATGCTGGTGTCCGCCTTCGCCGGACGCGAATTCGTGCTGCGAGCCTATGAACACGCGGTCGGGCAACGCTACCGATTCTACAGTTACGGCGATTGCATGCTGGTGCTCTAGGGGCCAGAAGCCAGAAACCAGAAGTCAGAAGTCCGGAGCCAGAAGTCCGGAGCAAGAACCTGCCTTATGCGCAATCCCACGCTCTCTCGATTCTGACTTCTGACTCCTGACTCCTGACTCCTACCTTCACCACCTCGTCCTCACCCGATACGTCAGCACCGCCTCCCCATTCGCAGGCACCGGGACCCTGAAGCGCGCCGATGAAGCGGACGTCTTCTCATGCTTGAAGCTCGATTCCGTGATCGTCCAGTCGCCGCCGAGGGGCTCGTTCACCTCCACGGTGACGGCCTCCGATTTGTGATTCCGCAGCCGGATCTCAAAGGCCGTCTCCGTGGTGCGCCGGTCGATTCTCTGGAAGTCGGTCTGCTTGCGCTCTTCCACGATGTCGAAGGCGTTGCCGGTGTGCAGGTCGAGTTTCTCGTCCCTGGGCGTGTGATCGATATGGTCTTCGCCCACGAACTGCATGCGTCCCCTGGAATCCGCCTGGTAAACCCGCACGGTACCCGCCGGCAGCGGCACGCCCAGCGAATTCGTCTGCGAATTCTTGAATTTCAGGTGGACCTCCACGGCATCCTTCGCCGGCTGGCCGGGCGTCATCTGCTGCTGGTAGTAATAGCTCTGCCCGTTCACCTCGTAGTCCTTCTCGATGGGGAAGTTGGCGGCCTCGAGCAAGCTGATCTGCTTGGACTCGTTATCCTGCAGGGTGGTCCGGCGGTCGAGGGTATAAAGATGATATTCCGAGAGGTTCTCCTGGGCGAACTGGGCCGCCGCCGGCGCGGGCATCGCGCGCATCTCCATCATGGGCCGGGGCGGCTGAGCCCTGGGCACGACGTTCACGGCTCCCGCCACCAGTTGCAGCAGCGCGTTGCGGAAAGCGGTCCCGGAGTTGTTGACGACCGTCACCCAGCCGTTCAGGTCGGCGGTCTTCTCTTTATTGGCCAGCGTCAGGACGTAGTCTGCCGACCAGTTCATGTCGTCGGTCAGGTAAGACGCCTCCACGGTCTGGGCGCCGGGATGCCGATTCGCCAGCAGCCAGATCAGCGTGGGCTTGCTGTAGAGGTTCGCCGGCACGTCGGGAAAGATGATGCGGTCGCGGCCGATGCCGGTCACGATCTGATCGCCCACCTTCCAGACGGGCTGGTTGTCGTTGTCTGCCAGCAGCGTCGCTTTGATATCGACCTCGCGCGTCGAGTTGTTCTCCGAGTGGAACTGTACCAGCGTGACCTCGCGCCCGACGTATTTGTTCAAGAGCTTGTCGGGGCTGAGCAGGTCGTACTCGTAGTTCTGCTCGAGAACGTCGAGGTCGTGGGGCGCAGTCTCGGAGACAATGTGCACCGTTGCCGGGTTCACTTTGGCAGCGATGTCCATGAAGCGCAGGTCGAAATCGCCGGAGGGCAGCTGCAGCCGGCGCACGTCGCGCACGAGTCCCAGATTCTGGTTGTAAACCGTGACCGCAACCTCTTGCTGGTCGTCCAGCGTGGCCGTGACGCTGGCCGTTCGGCCCGGTTGTCCGGCGGCTTGTCCGCTGGCTGCAGCGCTGGCGGTTTGGGCGCCTGCCCGGGGATGCGAAGCCACGACGAGCATCAGCACCGCGAGCAGGGCCCGAACCCCAACGCGCCTGGCGGCAGCACAAATCTCTTGAGTTGACATAACGAGCCTCCTACCTGGGAACAGAATCTCTCCAACTATTATGGACGCGCCCCTGAGCCCGGGTTGCAGGAAGAATTTAGGGTCCGTCCCGCCGCGAGCGCGCGATTCTCTCGAGTGGATAACCGGGGGGCGGACGCGGGTTCCCGAAAGCCGTTCCCTTGAGGCAAAAACTCCGATCGGATGCTGAGTCTGACGGCGGGCGCGTTCTGAGATACAATAGCGATCCCTTCGGGTGATGGCGCGCTGCCCGAGGGCTCATAACAAGGATGGCCGAAGAGAACGAATCCAAGCTGAGTCGCAGGAGATTCCTGGGCGTGGCCCCGGCGGCGCTGGCCGCAGCGCGCGTCGCCGGCGTGTCTTTTCCCGCGCCCTCGCCTGAGCCCGCCGCCGCGCCGCCCGCCTCTGAACTCGACGAGATCTCAATCCGCGAACTGCAGGACGCAATGAAGTCCGGCAAATACACCGCCCGATCCATCGCTGAAAAATACCTGGACCGGATCGCGAAGCTCGACCGCGCCGGGCACGGTCCGGGGGTAAACTCGGTGATCGAACTCAACCCGGACGCTCTTGCGATCGCCGGCCAGCTCGACCGGGAGCGCCGCGAGCGCGGGCCGCGCGGGCCGATGCACGGCATTCCGGTCCTGATCAAAGACAACATCGCCACGGCGGATCGCATGATGACCACGGCGGGATCGCTGGCTCTGGTGGGATCGAAGCCGCCGCGCGATTCCTTTGTCGCGCGGCGCCTGCGCGAATCGGGCGCTGTGATTCTGGGCAAAACGAACCTGAGCGAATGGGCCAATATCCGCTCCAGCCACTCCACCAGCGGCTGGAGCGGGCGCGGCGGGCTGACGCGAAATCCCTACGCTCTCGACCGCAACGCCTGCGGGTCGAGCTCTGGCTCTGGCGCCGCCGCCTCGGCAAACTTCTGCGCCGTGGCGGTGGGCACGGAAACCGACGGATCGGTCGTCTGTCCCTCCTCGGTGAACGGCATCGTGGGGATCAAACCCACCGTGGGACTCGTGAGCCGCAGCGGAATCATTCCCATCTCGCACACGCAAGACACGGCGGGGCCCATGGCGCGGACCGTGGAAGACGCTGCCATCCTGCTGGGCGCGCTTGCGGGCGTCGATCCGGATGACAGCGCCACCGCATCTCCCGAGCGCCGCGCGGATGAAGACTACACGCGCCACCTTGATGCCGCGGGTTTGAAGGGCGCGCGCATCGGTGTGGCGCGCAAGTTCTTCGGAATCGGCGAGGCCGTCGACAAGCTTATGGAGGATGCGCTCCAGGCGCTCAAAAGCCAGGGCGCAATCCTGGTGGATCCGGCCGATATCCCCAGCCTGGGGAAATTCGGCGAGTCCGAGTTCGAAGTGCTGCTTTACGAGCTCAAGGCCGATCTCAACAAGTACCTGGCGGGGCTCGGGCCCGGCGCGCCCGTCCACACGCTCGCGGACGTCATCGCCTTCAACGAGAAGAATAGCGACCGGGAGATGCCCTACTTCGGCCAGGACACCTTCATTAAGGCGCAAGCCAAGGGGCCGCTCACGGACAAGGCGTATCTCGACGCCCTGGCCAACGACATGAAGCAATCGCGCACTGAGGGAATCGACGCCGTGATGGACAAATTCCACCTTGACGCGCTGGTGGCGCCGACCTCGGGCCCGGCCTGGCTTACCGACCTGATCGACGGCGATCATGATTCCGGCGGAAGCTCGACGCCCGCGGCCGTGGCCGGATATCCGAACATCAACGTGCCGGCCGGGTTGGTCCGCGGCTTGCCAGTCGGCATTTCGTTTTTTGGCAGGGCGTACAGCGAGCCGGTGTTGATCCGGATCGCTTACGCATTTGAGCAGGCGACGCGCCTGCGGAGCGCACCCCGGTTCCTGCCCAGCATCAAGCTGCCGGTGTGAAAAATTAGTGAGAGATTTATTGGCTCATGAAATATTTTGCTGCTATACTGCGCCTGCTGGATCAGGAAAAGAACGTCGCGCTGCGGCCCCAGCACCTGGCTTTCCTGAAGGAGCATGAAGCGCAGGGCCGCATTTTCAGTCGCGGACCATTTGCAGACGGAAGCGGAGGGCTGGTAATCTATCAGGCTGCTTCCCTGGAGTCTGCGGCTGAACTGGCCAAGCGTGACCCTTACGTGGCGCAAGGCGCGCGGCGGCTGGAATTGCACGAGTGGCTGATGTGGCCCGCGCCGGATTCAAAGCAGACGCCCCGAATAATCAAAAAGATTTCTGCAAAAGGTACTTGACAAGCACAATAGCTGAAACATAAAATACGTGGGAACTTGGGGAAGGGGGCATCAAAGTTCGGGTGGAGCTTGCGAGTGCCCGATCTTCAAAAAGGAGAATACAAGCATGGCAATGAAGAAAGACACAGTACGGACTCTGATCATGCTTCTCTTGTTAGGAGTGATGGCAGCAGCTCCGGTGTACGCCGGTTCGGCGGTAATCGGTTCTGTCGCGGGAAGCTTGAATGCCACGGTGGGCGGTCAGGCACTGGCGCCGAACACGGTGATCTTCAGTGGTGACAGTCTCCAAGTGAAAGACGGAGCGGCAGTGGTCGCGCTCGATAACGGCAACCGCATGGCTTTCGGCCGGGAAACCGAGGCCTCGTTCCTGCGCGAGTCCAATGCCGTTGAAGTTCTTCTGGGACACGGCAATGTTTCCATGTACCAGGCGGACGGTCGAACGGGACTGGCCGTGAAGGCTGGCGAATACGAAATCGCGCCGGCATCGGGATACAAGACGTTGGGCGAAGTGGCTATGCTGAATGGCGTGGTCACCGTCACGTCGAAAGAGGGCGCGCTGAAGGTCGCTGGCGAGGGCCGCACGGTGCAGGTGGCCCAAGGGAAGACCGTTACCCTGACCACGACGACTTCGCGCACGCCTGCCCCGCAAACCGGCGGTTCTCAGAAACTGAGCAGCAACACGGACGAGTTGCTGGACGTGGGCGCGCTGGCAGCGGGCGTAGTGGCCGCCATTCTGGCCGGGATCAGCATCTCCCGGGCGAATGACGCCAAGACTGCCGCCGACAACGCAACCTCTGCCGCCGACTCCGCCGCCGCCGCTGCAAACTCAGCGGTAACGGCTGCCGGTAATGCAACTTCAGCGGCCACGAGCGCTGCCAATAACGCCAATCTGGCCGGGTGCGCGCTGAACCAGTTCAACTTTGAGGTGTTCGGCACCACTTATCCCAGCCCGTATCTGCCGCCCTCTGGCTTCAGCTGCCCGTAGGTTCCGGCTTTTACGGTCGAACAAGACAACGCCGAACGCGGAGGGAGCTTTCTTCCCCGGCGGCAATTTGGCTTCTGAGTGAGTCCGTGCGGAGCGGGGTCAGCCATTAACCGGAGTGACCCTGCTCCGTCCTTTTTCTTTTTGCGTTCTGATCTCTTGGCTTGTGTAAATGAAGTGAGGTTTCGGGCCGTGCGTTGGGTCGCGAGGGCCAACCCGCTCGGAGAGGTTCAGTCCGCAGTAACTCGTTGAATCCGCGCCCCCACCTGCTTCAGTTTGTCCTCAATCCGCTCATAGCCGCGGTCAATGTGGTAAACGCGGTCGATCACACTCTCTCCCTCGGCGGCCAGCGCCGCCAGGACCAGTGACGCGCTGGCTCGAAGGTCAGAAGCCTGAACCTTGGCGCCGCTCAGCACCGTCGGTCCCCGCACCACGGCCCGCCGCCCGTCAACGGTAATATCAGCGCCCATGCGCGCCAGTTCAAGCGCGTGCAGGTATCGATTCTCAAAAATCGTTTCCGTGATCACCGAGGAGCCCTCAGACTGAGTCGCGAGCGCCATGTATTGGGCCTGCATGTCGGTGGGAAAGCCAGGATACTCCTGGGTTGTGACGTCGGCGGCGCGGAGGGCCTGGTTTCCCCGAACTTCAATCGCCTGCACTCCGGCCGGGCCGCGCGCCTTCGTCGTGGTGCGAACCTCCACGCCTGCTTCTTCCAGCTTCGCCATGACCGCGGTCAGGTGGCGCGGTTCCACGCCGTCCAGGATCAAGTGGCCGCGCGTTACCGCCGCCGCGGCAAGGAATGTTCCGGTCTCGATCCGATCGGGAATGATGCGGTGCTCGGCTCCATCCAGGCGGCCGGCGCCGCGGATGCGGATGGTAGGCGTGCCGGCGCCCGTGATCTCGGAGCCCATCTTATTCAGCAGCGCCGCCAGGTCCTCGATCTCAGGCTCGAGCGCCGCGTTCTCCAGCACGGTTACACCGTCGGCGAGGGTCGCAGCCATCATCAGGTTCTCGGTTCCCGTGACTGTAATGGTATCGAAATGGAAGACGTCGCCCTTGAGGCGCTCGGCGCGAGCCTCTACGTAGCCGTGTTCGATGGTCACTTTCGCGCCCAGTTTCTCGAGGCCCTTGAGGTGGAGATTGATCGGCCGCGCGCCGATGGCGCAGCCGCCGGGAAGTGACACACGGGCATGTCCGAAGCGTGCCAGCAGGGGTCCGAGCACGAGCACCGAGGCGCGCATCTGCTTGACGAGTTCGTAAGGCGCGGTAGGATCGGGAATCTTCCGCGCTTGAACCACCAGACGATTCCCTTGCTTCTCGCCCTTTATCGACGAATCTGCGCCCATTTCGTCCAGAAGACTGCGCATGGTCAGAATGTCGCGCACGCGAGGGATATTGCGCAGGACCACGCGCTTGCCGGTCAGCAGCGCCGCGGCCATGGCCGGGAGAGCGGCGTTTTTCGCGCCGCCGATCGTCACCCGGCCCTCCAGGGGCCTTCCGCCTTCGATTCGAAACTTGTCCATGGGCTGGGAGCGAAACGCCTAACGTGCTTTCAGTGCGCGCCGCAACACCGCGCTCGTACTGGGGTCCGACTTCAGCAAGGCCGCCGCTTTCTCGCCACTCACTCTCCTGGCAAGCATCAGCATCGCGACCGGCAGGCTCATGCCGGAAGCCTCAAGGGCCTTCCGGGCCCGCGCCGCGGTTGCGCCCGTGTTCTCTATCAGAATACTCTCGGCGCGCCTCCGCAGCTTGGCGTTTGTGAGCTGTACCTGAATCATGAGATTCGAGAAGACGCGGCCGAGACGCACCATGGTGGCCGTCGAGATCATGTTGAGCACCAGCTTCTGTGCGGTCCCGGCCTTCAGGCGTGTGGATCCGGCGATGACTTCCGCACCGACGACAGGCGCGACAATGACCGTCGCCAACCTGCTCGCCTCGGCTTCGGGGTTTGCCGTCAGAAGAACAGTGCCTGCCCGCATCCGCCGCGCATGACGCAGTCCGCCGATCACATAGGGTGTGCGCCCGCTGGCCGAGATGCCCACCAGAACATCGCCGCGGCTGAATCGGATTCTCCTGAGGTCGCGCTCACCGAGCGCAGGATCATCTTCAGAGATCTCCGACGGCCGGAACATCGAGCCGGGAGCGCCGGCCATCACGGCGACGACCTGCTCGGTTCCGAAAGTGGGAATGCATTCGGCAGCGTCCAGCACGCCGAGTCGTCCGCTGGTGCCGGCGCCGAGGTACACCAGCCGTCCGCCCCTGGCGAGCCCGGCCACTGCCATATCGACGGCGCGAGCGATCTGCGGGATGACCTTCTGCACGGCTCGCGCAACCCTGGCGTCTTCACGGTTGATGATGCGCAGGACTTCGAGGGTGGATTTGGTATCGAGCGCGGCAGAATGCGGATTGCGGCGTTCAGTGATGCGCGCGTCGATGCTGTGGTGTGCGGATGACGACATCGGACGAGAGGTTGCGCCCGGATCTCCGGTCACCTCACTGCGACAGCGTCTCCCAGCCGCGCCGCGACAGGTCGCGATAAATCAGGTAGCCTGAAATCACGGCAATGGCGAGGAAGGTGAGTCCCAGGCCGACGCTTCCGAAGATAATCTTGCCGAATCCGAACAGCGTCAAGTAGACCATCAGGCAGCCCAGCAGCCAGTCCATCAGATTGTACCAACCGTCGCCGCTCGCCCGGACCTCGGGCGCGAGCTTTGCCACCGGCTTCCAGCCTGCCACGCTTGGGTGCACGCGCTTATAGAACTCCACCAGCTTCCATTCCGGCTCCGCGCTGGTGAGGAAAGTGACGGCAACCCAGACGACAGTGGTGACAGCCACCGTAAAGAAAATGCTCTTGGCAAATACCTCGGGCGAATTGCCGGAAAAGGCAATCAGCATGCGCCCGCCGAACCTGACGTGCGTCAGCACGGTGACCACGATCGCCGCAGTCATCGCCGAAACCTCGGACCAGGCGTTGATCCGCCACCAGTACCAGCGCAGCAGGTAGACCGCCCCGGTACCAGCGCCGACGCCGAGCAGAAGTTCCCAGGCGCCGCCGATCGAGGTCATGAAGAGCGATACGGTTGCGCCCAGGATTGCCAGGAACGCAGTGGCCAGCTTCGACGCATTGACGTAATGTTTCTCTGCGGCGTTCCTGTTAACGAATCGACGATAGAAGTCGTTCACGAGGTACGATGAACCCCAGTTGAGCTGCGTCGCGATCGTCGACATATAGGCGGCGGCGAACGCCGCCAGCATCAACCCGCTCCAGGCGTGCGGCAGGTAGTCCACCCAGACCTTGATGAAGCCGACCTCCTTGTCCTTCAGGTTGGGATAGAGGACCACGGAGGCGAGCGCAGTCAGAATCCAGGGCCACGGCCGCAAAGCGTAGTGCGCGATATTGAACCAGAGCGTGGCGCCGAGCGAATTCTTCTCGTCTTTAGCGCTGAAGATGCGTTGCGCCACGTAGCCGCCGCCGCCCGGTTCGGCGCCGGGATACCAGTTCGCCCACCACTGTACCGCAAGGTAAAGACAGAAGGTCAAGATCGGCATCCATGCCGAATTGAGGTCAGGCACGAAGTCAAGAATCGATCCCTTGCCGCCGGTGGCGGCCTGACGGTCGGCGTCCACGACAGCGAGTTTCGCCAGCATGCCCGACATACCACCCGCCGCTTCCACGCCGTAGTAGGCCAGCACGATAACCATCGACATCTTCAGTGTGAACTGCACCAGGTCGGTCCAGAGCACTCCCCACAGTCCCGAAATGAAAGTGTAAAAGCTGGTGAGCGCTATGATGCCGAAGATGACCAGGAGGGCCCACGCCTTCGTTGTATCCACCTGGGCGTGTGTCAAGGTGCTGAGTCCCGACGACAGGCCGAGGAACCGGTCCAGATGTGTGAACCACCCCGGCGACGGAATCACCGTGGAGACAATCTTCTCCATGGCCAGATTGACCCAGCCCACAATGAGGCAGTTCATGAGCAGGCCGAAATACAGCGCCCGGAATCCCCGCAGAAATGCCGCGGGCTTGCCGGCGTAGCGCAACTCGACCAGTTCCACGTCGGTGACCACTTCGGCACGGCGCCACAAGCGCGCAAAGAAGAACACCGTCATCATGCCGCTCAGCAGGAAGCTCCACCAGATCCAGTTGCCGGCGATCCCTTGATTCGCCACAAAACCGGTGACCACCAGCGGTGTGTCGGCGGCAAAAGTCGTGGCCACCATCGATGTGCCCGCCAGCCACCAGCTCACCTCGCGGCCCGAAATGAAAAACTCACTGGTGTTGGTGCTCGCTCTGCGCCGGTAGTAAAGCCCGATGAGGAGGTTCAGAAGGAAGTAGGCGGCGACCACCAGCCAGTCAACGGGTGTGATTTTCATTGCGCGATGAGGACTTCCCTTCGGATAGACTTGAGAATTGTCTCAGGCTTCCGCGGCGCATCTCGCTTGAGGCCCGAAGGCGCGAGTATATAGCAAAACGCGCTTCCGCAAAGGCGAAACCTTCTGCGGTGCGGGAGGAAATCAAAGGATGACGGGATCGTCGAAACTTTGCCGCGCGGCATTCCTGGCATTGATGACGCTCGGGAGCGCTGTCGCGGAGGCGCAGAAGCCCGCCGCGGCGCCGAAGAGCCGCGCGCCGGCGGCCGCCGGGGCCGGGAAGCTCGCCGCCATCGCTCCCGTGATTCAGCAGGCGATTCGCGAGCGCAAGATGCCGGGCGCCGTCGTGCTGATCGGGCACAATGGGCGCATCGTCTATCGGCGCGCGTTCGGCTATCGCGCGCTCGTGCCCCGGCGTCTGCCCATGCGCGTCGATACGATCTTCGATCTCGCCTCGCTCACCAAAGTGATCGCCACGAACACCGCCGTCATGCAACTGCTGGAGCAGGGAAAGCTCCGCCTGGAGGATCCGGTGGCGGATTACTGGCCCGAATTCGGCGCCAACGGCAAGGGTGAGATCACGGTGCGCGAGTTGATGACGCACTACTCCGGACTGCCGCCCGATCTCGAGCTTGAGCCCACGTGGTCCGGCTACGAGACGGCGATGAGGATGATCGAGCAGGCGAGCCCGGTCTTCCCGCCGGGCACGCGATTCATGTACAGCGACGTCAACTACGAGACGCTGGGCGAGTTGGTGCACCGGCTTTCCGGGGAGCCGCTCAACGTCTACTGCGCGAGGCATATCTTCAAGCCGCTGAGGATGCGCAGCACGATGTTTCTGCCGCCGGCGTCCCTGCGGATGCGCATCGCGCCCACGCAGTATGAGAATGGCGATCACGGTCCCATGCTCTGGGGCGTTGTCCACGATCCCACCGCGCGGGACATGGGAGGTGTGGCCGGACACGCCGGCCTCTTCTCCACCGGCGACGACCTGGCACTCTTCGCCCAGATGCTGCTGGACGGCGGACGATCTCACGGCGTCCGCGTGCTCACCGCGCCCAGCGTGGACAAGATGACCGCGCCGCAGACCCCGCCTTTCAAGATGGCGGTGCGGGGTCTGGGTTGGGACATCGACACTCCTTTCAGCTCGAATCGCGGCGACCTGTTTTCCGTAGGTTCCTACGGACACACCGGCTTCACCGGCACCTCGATCTGGGTCGATCCCTTTTCGCGCACCTACGTGATTCTGCTGACCAGTGCCGTGCATCCCGAGGGCATGGGCAATGTGATCGCGCTGCGCTCGGAAATCGCCGATATCGCGGCCGCGGCGTACGCCCGTATGCCGACAGCAAAGGAACTGGCCGCGCGGCCCACCGTCACCTCGTACTACGAGATCCTGAACAGCTATCGCACGCCGGCGCCGGCGAACGACAAAACCGAAACGGGCATCGACGTTCTCGAGTCCCAGGAGTTCGCGCCGCTTGCGGGCTTGCGAATCGGCCTGATCACCAATCAGAGCGGACGCGATGCCGCCGGACGCCGCACGATCGACGTATTGAACAGCGCCCCTGGCGTGAAACTGGTGGCGATCTTCAGCCCCGAGCACGGCATCCAGGGCACTGCAGACGAGAAGGTCTCCTCCTCGCGCGATGCCGCCACGGGATTGCCGATTTACAGCCTCTATGGCGAGACGAACCGTCCTGCGGACGAGATGCTGGCCGGGCTCAACGCGCTGGTCTACGACATCCAGGACGCCGGAGTTCGCTTCTACACTTTCGAGACCACTTTGGGCTACACGCTGGAGTCCGCCGCGCATAAGGGCCTGGCGTATTTCGTCCTTGACCGCCCCGACCCGCTCGGGGGGTTCAACGTGGAAGGACCGCTGCTCGACGCCGACCAGCGTTCCTTCGTGGGCTACTTCGCGGAACCCGTCCGCCAGGGGATGACGGTGGGTGAGCTTGCGCAGATGTTCAATGCCGAGCAGCATCTGGGCGCCAAGCTTACGGTCATCAAGATGCGAAACTGGCACCGCACGGACTGGTTTGACGAAACGGGACTCGCTTGGGCTAACCCATCCCCGAACCTCCGTGACATGACCGAGGTCGCGCTGTATCCGGGAATCGGCATGATCGAAGGCTCGAACGTCAGCGTGGGCCGGGGCACCGATCGTCCGTTTGAGGTGGTCGGCGCGCCGTGGGTGGACGGCAAGAAGTTTTCGGATTACCTGAACGCGCGCCGGATTCAAGGCGTGCGGTTCGTCCCGGCGGATTTCACGCCCTCCTCAAGCCGATTCAGCGGCCAGGTCTGTCACGGGGTTCAGATTGATCTCGTCGATCGTGATGCCCTCGACTCGCCTGAACTCGGCGTGGAGTTGTCCGCGGCGCTGTTCAAGCTGTTTCCCAATGATTTCAAGCTCGACAGCACCCTGCCCCTGACGGGATCGCGCGCGGTGATCGATGGCATCCGCCAGGGACGCGATCCGCGGCGCCTGGCCTATGAGTGGGAGCAGAATCAGCTTCAGGCCTTCCGGCGGATGCGAGCGCAATACCTTCTCTACTGAGTCCGGTTTCAGGCGTTTGACAGGGCTGTGTTGCCGTTGCCCGCGCGTCCACTTGAATTGAGGGCCGTCTGGCGGTAGTATCTTGGCGGGTTTCTCTGAGGGTCAACCGGAGGACGGTATGGGAGCGGTTCAGCAAAGAGCGGCTCGGCGTGCAACCCTGTTCATCGTGCTCGGAGCGATTCTGGCAGCCCTGCCAGGCGCCTCGGCGCGCGAGAAGTACGAGCCGGATCAAGCCACGATCCAACTCTTTCAGATTCTGAACTCCTCGTTCGGTGGCAAGGTTGACCATTTCTGCCTGCTCGCGGATTTGTACACCGATTCGAGCGGACAGCAATACCGCCGCGTTCTGCGGGTGGACTACGACAAAAGCCGCGCCTTTGGCCGCCTGAACCTGTACGTGCGGAGCGTGGGAAAGATGACCCCGGACCAGCTTGCCACCTATACCCCGGCGCAGATTTACGATTTCGGGGAGAGCGATCAGGCGAAGTTTGTCAAGACGGACACGCTCAGCTTCGGCGCGCCGGGTGATCTCTACCTCGCGGCCCAGGACGACGGACCCCTGCACAGCGCCCCTATTACCGACGAAGTGCGCAAGCACTATTCCGACCTCATCACGCAGTACGTGATTCCCGCCCTCCAGAAGGGACCGGCTCCGCAGTAAAGCCCGCGCGCGACCGGCGACCTGAACCGCGAGCGCTACTGGAGCCGGCTCAAGTCTTTCCGGGCTGCGTTCAGATCAGGATTCAACCGGACAGCTGCCGCCAGCTCAGCGGTGGCTTCGGGTTTGCGGCCCTCTTTCTCCAGGACGAGGCCGAGGCGCCAGTGCGCGTGGGCCAGGGTGGGCTCGCCGCCCTCGGGATCGGCGCTCAGATACTTGCGAAAATACGACTCGGCGCGCGCCAGGGCGCCGGCGTCGGGCGCGTCGTGATTCAGGATGGCGAGGCCGGCGCGGTAGTACGGATCGAGATCGTCGGGCACGTTCTCGGACGCCTCCGCAAGCGCAGCCTGAAGTTCCTTCCAGCGGCCTTCAGCGGCGCAGGCGGACGCCAGCAGCGAGTAGGCTTCGGCACGGCTGGGATAAGCTTTGATCGCCTGATTCGCGTACCTCCGGGCCTGATCCAGTCGCGGCGCCGGCGGACGCTGGTAGAATCCAGCCACGCGGGTCAGCACGTGGTAGTCGTCGGGGCTGGCGGCTAGGGCCCGCAGATACCATGACTCTTCGGCGCCACGGTCCCTGGCGTCCTCGGCGATGCGCGCCTGCGCCAGATCGCCTTGGGCGGGATTGATCTTCGCGATCTCGTCCGCCATGGCGGCGGCTTTGTCTTTGCCTCCGCCCATCAGCCGCGGGGCCTGGAGGTCGTACTCGAGCAGATCGAAGCGCGCGTCGAGATTCCTGGGATCGAGCTGCGCCGCCTGCTCGGCCTCGGCCTTGAACTTCTTGGCCCAGCCGCCCTTCGCGAAGAGCGACGCATTTTCGGCCATCTCGCCGTCTACATCGGCGAGCTGGCGATGATAGCGCGCGTCGCCGCTCTTGAGGGCTACGGCCTTTTCGGCCTGCGCGCGCGCGTTATCCACGTTGCCGAAAGCGTCGTTGATCTGGGACATCAGATAGTTCAACTCGGCGTCATCAGGATGCGCCTGGTATTGCGGTTCTACCGCAGCCCGCGCGCGTTTCCAGTGACCTGCCTTGATCAACGCGTCGGGCGGAGGGTCGTCGCCGGGAGAACCCGCGAACGCCCGCGCCGGCTTCCCAAAACAGCAGGCGCAATACAGCGTGGCAAGCAGCGCGGTCGCGGGATGTCGAAAACGGCGAGTTGGTTTCACAGTGTAATCTCTCACGGCGTTCCGAGCAGCACGAGATGCTGATAGGTGGCCGGATTGTTGGGATTGGGCGGGATCACATGATCCGCCTTCGACGTCAGACGAAGCCGCGGCACATCCTCTTCGGCAGCCGCGCCACCTGGCGCCACTAACTTCTGAGCGCCTACCAGTAAGCCGATCTCATAACCTTCCTGCAAGGACCCATCGAAATACGACGCTGGAATGGCGATATCGGCTGAGTAGCCTGCGCTGGTTTTCTTCCAGGCAATCCTGACCTCCTGTTCGTAATTCGCGAATCGCGCGGGCCGATTTCGTCCCACGATGCGGAAGCTCGGCACGACACCTTGGAAATTCCCCGGATTGGCGACCAGCAGAAACGCGTCCTCACCCGCCCTGGTAGCGTAATATTCGCGGCGATAGGCGGTTTCGACGGCAAGCGACACATCGTCGGCCGGCGCGCCGCCGTTTTCCGTCGCCGGAGGCCTGTAGATTTCGGGGTTCTGAATATCGATACCTACGTACAGGTACCGGCTATCCCATCCTAGGCCGAACTTTCCTGAGAATTCGGTTGCGGCAGGGGCATTCGCAGTGGCCGAATCCGCGCCCGGAGCTCGCATGGCGAACGGCCGAAGGTCGTACACTTTGCCGGCCTGCCACTTGGAGAAATCACCATCAAGGGCAGGAGCCGCCGCCAGCCGGCGGGCAGTCAGCACGTTGTGCTCTTCATTCCATTGGATGCTGCCGTCAGCGAGCCGTCGCATGGCGGGGTCACCGGCCAGCGCCTGCGCCCGCTCACGAGTTCGCGCGGCAAACGGGGTCAGCTCGGGCCTGACCTTATCGAACTGCGGCTTGCCGGACATGCTCCCGAGGGCTGAGTCGATCGATTCGATCCGCTGATCGATTCTCGGCAGGTCGATCGGCAGCCGGGTCGCTGAGAAGATCTGCTGGAAGACGTTGCTGTCCCAACGGTAATCACCCCATGCCTGAAGCAAGGGCGCGAAAACCTGAGGGCCGTCCGGCCCGAACTGCGCCGCGAGCGCGCGCTTCTCGGATTCCTGCGGGTTATAGGCGTGCGAGTTCCACAGGTAATCCGCGATGGTGGCAAGCGGAATCATGGAGGCATGCGCCTCGTTCATCGGATTGGAGACCAGGCCGCGCACCACGGCGCCCAGACGCGGGTCGCGTCCGACCAGCGGTCCGAGAAATGGCCGCCAACGGGCGAAATCATCGACGGGATAGTTGTCCCAGATGAGCGGCGGGCGCTTCAGGAATTTCGACCAGTCTTCGGTCTGCGGCACGGTAATGACGGGTGACACGACTTCGGTGCCGGTCCACACCAGATCGACGTGCGGATCGACCTCGGCGCCGAGGTCGCGAATGTAATCGCGGCTGCCGAACCCGTTGGTATACGTGGTAGGCGTCACCACGAGGTGATTCCGCGGCGAGAGCGCGACCAAGTAATGGTAGAGCTTGTTGATGACGTAGGCGTGCGCCTCCGCCAGCGTCTTGAAGCGAGCCTTGTCGGCGTCGTTCTGAATCTCCTGCGGGACGTCGTCGAGGAAGAGCGCATAGCACGAAGTGCCGAGCTTGCCGACGCTTTCGAGCTTGGCGGTGAGCTTGGCGAAATCTTCGTCGCTCGAATAAGTCATCGAGAGGCCGGGGCTGACCGCGAAGCAGAAATCCACGAAGTTCTGATGCGCCGCCGCCACCAGATCGCCAAGCTGGGCCAGCCGGTCGGGCGGATAAGGATCGCGCCACTGCTTGCGATGGTAGGGGTCGTCCTTGGGCGCGTAGAAATAGGAGTTCATGCCGTGCCGGCCTTCGAAGCGCAGGAGGTCGAGACGGTCCTGGTGACTCCAGGGCGTGCCGTAAAAGCCCTCGACGATCCCTCGCACCGCGAAGGAAGGGAAGTCAGCGATTCCCAGGGAAGTCTCGCGGCCGAGCGTCGCCGAGATCATGACCTGGGGTTTGGGAATCAGTTCGCCGGGTTTGCCCGCCGCGAGTTCCGCAAGAATCTGGGATGTCCTGAGCAACCCGTTGTGGAGGCCGTCCGGACCGATGGCGGCAATTCGGGCGCGATGAGCCGTGTACGGCGCGCGCGCAGAGGCGTAATCCACCTGCAGCCGGTAGGCATCCTGCACCGCGTCCGGCGGGGGCTCAGGCCTGCCGTGGGGCCAGCGCGCCCGGAACCCGCGCTCGTTCGTGGTGACGAGCTCAAGCGAAAACGAAGGATGGCGGCGGCGGGCTTCCGTCTCTGTCCTGGCGATCACCACGCCGGCGGCGGCCGCGGCCGCCATCTCCTTCACCTCCGCCTCAACTCGCGGATCGACGGGCGCGCTCGAAACGATCGCCCACACGCTTCTGCCCTGCGCGGCCGCCGTGACGGCTGCGCACAACGAAACGGCGAACAGGAAAAATGCAGTGTCGAGTTTTGTTCTCCGGAAACTCATGGCCGCGGATCCCATCAGGAAGCTCATATCGGGCGAAGGTGGCGCGGGGCCGTTCAGCGTTTCACTCTTCACCATTCAAGATTCAGAATTCAAAAGAGCGAGCCAGGGCTAAGGCGCTACTCATCGCTCCAAGAGACTCCATTGCCGCACACGGCCGACATCGACGTGGACGAACTGCGACGCGGGATAGTAGCCCACGCCGCCCACGTGCAGGGCCAGTGCCGCATCGCGCAGCCGGGCGATGCTGACGCCGGGGATGCGGATGTCAATCGCTTCGGCCTCCATGTGCAGGCTGTGCAGGGCCACGCCGGCCGAGTGCTCGCGCAGGAAGGTATTGCTCCACGGCGTGCGATAACCGCAGATCACGTCGATTTCCGCGTTGGGCACGCTCAGCCTGCGCTCGATGGCCGACAGCAGATCGAATACGCGCAGGTCATAGCGCGGCACAGTGCCGGTACGATGATCGCGCAGGAATTCGTCGAGGCGCGTGATGGCGTCGGGCAGATAAGCGTCGCCGCGGCGGTAGACTACATCGATACGCTCGCCGGTGTGGGTGTGAAACATGCGCAGGCGGTACGGCGGGGCTCCGGTCTTTGCCGGCAATGCCGCTCCGGCCGCGGGATTGGCGGCGGGCAGGACGCCCGCGCTCCCGGGCGCAGCCGCGAGCATGACGCACACTGCAGCCAGCGATATTTGACGACGGCCTTGAGCTCGCTGGTTCAATGCCACATTGTCGCAGACGGCAATGCCCTGCGTCCAGTTTTGCACGCCGGCGCCTTCTGCCGCTCTCCTCGTTCGTGATACGATTCCGGTCGATTTGGCGCCCGGCGGCGCCGGGCAGCAGGGGAGGAGGAACCCATGCGAAAGCAGCTGGTGGTTGCGCTGTTGATTGTCTGCGGGAATCTGTCGGCGCAGGCACCGATGTCGGACGTGGTGAAGAGCTTTGTCAAGGTGAAGGCACCGGTGGTGGCGCTCGAGCATGTGCGGGTGATCGACGGCACGGGCGCCGCGCCCGCCGAGGATCAGACCGTGATCATCGAAGGCGGACGCATCCGCACCGTGGGAAGCGCGACCGCAACTCCGGCGCCCGCCGGAGCCACAGCCCTCGACCTTACCGGCTACACGGTGATTCCCGGCCTCGTGGGCATGCACGATCACATGTTCTATCCCTCGCCGCGCACCGGCCGCGGCGTGCCGCCGGTGTATACCGAGCTGGCGTTCTCGGGGCCGCGGCTTTATCTCGCGGGCGGCGTCACCAGTTTGCGCACCACGGGCTCGATCGAGCCCTATACCGATCTCGCGGTGAAGAAGCTGATCGACTCCGGCGTCGCGCCGGGTCCCAAGATCCACGTGACCGGGCCTTACCTCGAAGGTCCCGGGTCTTATACGCCCAACATGCACACGCTGGCCGGCCCTGACGATGCCCGCAAGACGGTTGAGTACTGGGCCGACGAGGGCGTCACGTCGTTCAAGGCCTACATGCACATCACCCGCGCGGAGCTTTCGGCCGCCATCGCAGCGGCGCACAAGCGCGGCATCAAGGTGACCGGCCATCTCTGCTCGATCGGCTTTCGCGAGGCCGCGGCGCTCGGGATCGACGATCTCGAGCACGGCCTGGAGGTCGATACGGAATTTGACCCGGGCAAATCGCCTGACGTTTGCCCGTCGCAGGCGCAGACGCTCAAGACGCTGACCAGTTTGGACGTGGAAAGCCAGCCCGTGCAGGAGACGATCCGCGCCCTGGTGGCGCATCACGTCGCCGTGACTTCCACGTTGCCGGTGTTCGAGACGTTGGTAGGGCCGCGCCCGCCCCTCGAGTCGCGAGTGCTCGAGGCGCTCGCGCCCCAGTTGCGTATCGACTATCTGGCCACGCGTGCGCGCCTGAGCGGTTTCGACGCCGCCACCTCTCCGGAAGGGGTGGTGCTTAAGAAAGAGATGCAGTTCGAACACGACTTCGCCAAGGCCGGCGGGCTCCTGCTGGCCGGGCTCGATCCCACCGGCTACGGCGGCGTGGTGCCCGGCTTCGGCGATCAACGCGAAGTGGAGTTGCTTGTGGAAGCCGGCTTCACGCCGGTCGAAGCCATCCAGATCGCCACCGAGAACGGCGCCCGGTACCTGGGCGAACTCGATCAGATCGGGACGATCGCGGCCGGCAAATCGGCCGACATGGCGGTGATCCACGGCAATCCCGCCGCCGATATCAACGACATCGAGAAAGTGGAGACCGTGTTCAAAGACGGCGTCGGCTATGACTCGGCGAAACTCATCGACTCCGTGCGTGGCCAGGTGGGACTGCACTAGAGAGGCGCGCTGAAGCGGCGACGTCCTTGTCGCCGCCTGAGAATCGCCGGCTGGGGCTCCCAGCGCGCTCCGTCTTCCAACAGGAGGGGAGACTCTCGGCCGATTTGCGCATGATTCTAAAGGACATTCCAGCTTAATTCCAACCCGTTCCCGCCGACGGGCAGGCGTGGCTTCCCAAGCCAGCAATTTGGTCGGACCATGCTTTTGCCAAGAACAGTCCGTCTCCTGTGCGTGGGGCATGGCAGATATCCGAGTTGGCGGTCGAGGGTTCAAAATCAGACGCCTTCGAAAACGCGGTTTCGAGCTTGCGCACAAAGGCTCAAAGCAGCGATTCTTCGTCCGAAACTGGGCGGAGAAGCGACACTTGGGTTGCTTTCGCCGTGCCAGGGGGCCAAAATCTGGGCGAAATTGGGTTCGTTTTGGGTTCGTTTTCGGCCACTTTTTGAAGTGATTCATTGATGCCATTGGACTTATTGGCTTCGCCTCCCGATTTTTTGGGGGTGGCCTCTTTCACCGCTCCTTGACCCCAGAACTCCTTTCGGCAGGCTGCATCGCGGCCCGACTGGACGATTGGATCCCTGACGCTGTAACCTGCCCGACCACATGAAAACCCCTTGGCAGAGCAACCGCTTCCGTATTCATTGTGAACGATAGAAATGGGACAATGGAGAAAAGTGAGAAAAGTGAGAAAATTGAGAAACTTTTTTTAACCTTTGTTTTCTGATGCTTGCGGCAATTTGGGCAACATGGGGCCTCAGCGGGCTCCGGCCGCGGCGCCCGGTCGCAAGCTCCTGCAATAGAGCGCCGCACCCCGGGTGGCACGGAATTCAACAGGCAGAGGTACGCTCGTCCGGCCGCACGCCGGGGGTCGCGTGGATCGCGGGGAGACGATAGCGGTGCGGCTTTGAGGCCGAGGGCAGGCACCAGGACCTGCCCCTACTGTGCCGACTTCTGGAACAGCAGCGGCGCGAACGCGATGAGATTGCGCCGCCAGACCATCCAGGTGTGCATGCCCGGGGTTTCGATATCCGTGTGATGGACGCCTTTTGACGTCAGCCAGTCGCGGAACTTGCGATTCGGTCCGATCAGATGATCCTCGGTGCCACAGGCGATCCAGAGCAGGTGCAATTGCGCATTGACACTTGAGTTGAGATTGGGAAATTCCGCGTCGTAATTGTCGCCGAGGCCGCCGGCGCTGAAGGATCCGATCCAGGCGAACTCGTCCAGATGATTGAGCCCGACGTAGAGCGACTCCGCGCCGCCCATGGAGAGTCCGGCCAAAGCGCGATGCTCGCGATCGGCTTTCACGCGATAGGTTTTCTCGACCTGCGGAATCACTTCGGTGATCAGCGCTTCGCCGAATTTGTCCATGTTGCGCTGGATCAGGCCGGTGTCGCGGAAGGCCCCCGGGCCGCGATGCAGGACCTCGGGCGCGCCGTAGCCGAGGCTCATGACGATCAGCATCGGCTTGACCTTGCCCTCAGCGATGAGGTTATCGAGGATGAAGTTGGCGCGGCCCACCTGCGTCCACCCGTCGGCGCCGTCGCTGTAGCCGTGCTGGAGATAGAGGACGGGATAGTTCGCCTTTGAGTGTGGATCGTAGCCTGGCGGTGTGTAGACGAAGTAGTCGCGATCGTCGCCCACCACGGCTGAGTGATAGAAGTGGTGATGGACCACGCCGTGCGGCACGTCGGTGGTCTCCCAGTCGGGCGGCGGCGAGCCCGGCACGTGCACCATGTTTTCGAGGAACAGCAGATTGGTCTTCATCAGCGTGTTGGAGGGGTCGACCAGGCTCACGCCGTCCGCGATAAATGAATAACCGTAGTCGTCGGGCGCGAGCGGCTGGGTGGTGATGCTCCAGACGCCCTGATCGTCCTTCTCCATGGGCTGCGGCTTACCGGTGCCCTCGAGATTCAGGCCGACCTCCTTCGCGTTCGGATCGCGGAAACGGAAGGTCACGGTGTGGTCAGAATGGACTTCCGGCGAGACGATCCGTGGCGGCGGTTGCGGCTGCTGGACCTGGGCCGCCGGCCTCGTGGCGGCGGGCGTTTGCGCCGGGGCTGATTGCGCCCGGCACGGCGAGAGCGCCACGACGAGGGAAATCAGGCCCAGGAATGATCTGCGCTTCATAGTCTACTCCTCCAGCGGTGGATTCCCCCTTGCGCGGCAATGACGGCGATCGACCGGCGATTGACCATCGGTGCGGTGGATTCCCGCTTTCGCGGGAATGACGGCGATCGAAGGCCGATAGAATGCTCGAACCGGTTCAGGGTGTGATCATCGGCGAGCAGCACGGCTTTTGGACCGGCTTGAATTCCATCAGCTCGGCGCGCGTAAGGTCGGGATCATAGAGATTGAGCTGCCATTTGCCGTCGCGCCCGATCTGTGGTTTTTCAGCCTTGTAGCCGCGCGCCAGAACCGTCTGATAGGCCGGCTGGATGCCCGCCACGCCCAGCGCGAAGTGATGCATCACGCCCAGAGTGCGCGGCGACGGATTGTGGACGCCGAGCATGTACTCCAGCCAGTCAGTACCCTCGGGCACGCGCATATCCGCCCAGTCGACGCGGTTGTCTTTCATGCCGCCGTACCACATCAGTTTGAATCCGAGAATGTCGCCATAGAACCTGTCGGCCGCGGCGCGATCGGCGACCGTGACGCCCACGTGGATCATGTGATCGGAGACGCGCGTGGCGGGCAGGAATTTCCCAAAGTTGCGGCTGTGGAGCGACCCCGGCATGTACTGGACGAATTCCACGTTGTGCCCGTCGGGGTCTTTCACCATGAAGCTCAGGTTGCCGTCGCGACCGGGCTTGAGCAACGCCGGCACCTCCACGCCGCGGCTCGCCAGGTAGTCGCGCAGCCGGTTGGCGTCCGTGGTCTCAAAGGCGATGTGAGAGAGCCGGTCTTCGGTGGGGCTCTTCAGCTCGGGGAATATTTCGACGTATTGATGATCGTTCACCTTGAAGCAGGTGAGCATCAGACCGCCGCCGGGGTTGTCGAGGCTGAACGCTTCCGCGAAGCCGAGGACATGACCGTAGAACTCGCGTGCGGCGGCGAGATTGTCCGTCCTGAGACCGATGTGGGCGACGCCGACGATGGGCGGGCGTTCAACAGCGGGTTTGGCTGCAGGAAGGTATGCGGCTGACGCGGTCGCGGAACGCGGAACCCGCAGACCCGCCAGAACCGCGACCGCTATTGCGAGGCTCGCGACTCCGATAGAGCGTGAGCGGAAGAATCCAGAGCGCGGTTTATGCATGCCCTGAATTCTCCCGCCCGGCCCGCGCGCTGTCAAGAAAGAGCTGGCCCTGGCCCCGGCTTCACGCGCCCCTGACGATCGGCGCATCCACCAGGTTGCCCCACTCCGTCCAGCTTCCGTCGTAGTTGCGGACGTTATCGAGGCCGAGGAGATACTTCAGCACGAACCAGGTATGGGAGCTGCGCTCGCCAATGCGGCAATAGGCGATGGTGTCCTGGCCGGAATTGACGCCGGCATAAAGCTGCTTGAGATCGTCGTAGGACTTGAAAGTGCCGTCCTCATTGGCGGCCTTGGACCAGGGGACGTTCAGGGCACCGGGGATGTGTCCGCCGCGCTGCGCGGTCTCCGTCATGCCGGGAGGCGCAATGACCTTGCCCGTGAACTCGTCGACCGAGCGCACGTCCACCAGGTTAGCATTCTTGCGATCGATGGCGGTGAACACGTGGTCGCGGCGCGCGCGCACGGAGGAGTCCGGGGCTTTGGCGACGTAGTTCGCCCGCGCGAACTGGGGCACGTCAACGGTCATGGGGCGGCTTTCCAACTCCCACTTCTTGCGGCCGCCGTTCATCAGGCGCGCGTCTTGATGCCCGTAGTACTTGAGCTGCCAGAGTGCGTAGGCGGCGAACCAATTGTTGTTGTCCCCATACAGCACCACGATGCTCTCCGGCGAGACGCCCGACTGGCTCAGCAGCTCTTCGATCTGCTTCTTGCCGAGCAGGTCGCGCCGGACGTTGTCCTGTAGCTGCGAGGTCCAGTTCCAGGCGATGGCGTTCTGGATGTGGCCCTTCTCGTAGGCGCTGGTATCCACGTCCACCTCCACCAGCCGAACCTTGGGGTCATTGATGTGTGCTGCCACCCAATCCGTGCTGACCAAAACTTCGGGATGTTTGTAGTCGCCCATAAGCCTCTCCTTTTCTGGATCTGAACCCGCAGAGCGTTGTTGGAAGGCAGTCGAGCTTAGCAGCAACAACAGAATGCGGCGCCCAAGACAGCTTGCCTTGTGGCCGTACCGGGGTTGATCACTGTAGCGTGCTTCATCCTTATTCGTATATCACGCCGGAGGCGCCTGCGGCAACCGACGATCTGTATATTCTGAGTGTTTGAATATTCCTCAGGTGAGCGTCGCGCCCGCTTTGCGGTGCTATACTTTCTGAACGGGCCGGCCAGATTCGTCTACCGCGGCGGCGCCGCAAATCGGCCCTCAGTACGCCTTACGGCCGGTATGCCTTACGGACTGATCCCTCATGAGCGCCTCCCAGTCACTCCGCTACCTTGAAGATCGCTGGGACAACTCGGCGGCTGGCGCGCTGGACGAACCCGGGCTGCTCCGCTATCGCTCCAACCTGCTCGGCTCCGATCTGAGGATCACGAATTTCGGCGGCGGCAACACCAGCGGTAAGATCACCCAGGATGATCCGCTCGACGGCGCCCCGCGCCAGGTCCTGTGGGTGAAGGGCAGTGGGGGCGATCTCGGCAGCATTAAGATCGCCGGCTTTGCCACGCTCTATCTCGACAAGCTGCACTCTCTCAAGTCGCGCTATCGTGGCGTCGCTTACGAGGACGAAATGGCCGAGATGTACCCGCTATGCACCTTCGGCCCCAACCCGGTGGCGGCTTCGATCGATACGGCTTTGCACGCTTTTCTCCCTTTCGCGCACGTGGATCATCTTCATCCCGACTGGGGCATCGCGCTTGCGGCAGCGGGCAACGGCCGCGCCAAGATGGAAGAGTTCAACCGGACCTTCGGCCATCGCCTGGTGTGGCTGCCCTGGCAGCGGCCCGGATTCGAGCTGGCTCTGATGCTCGAGCGCGCGGTTAAGGAGAATCCCGGCTGCGACGGCGTGGTGCTCGGCGGGCACGGCTTGTTCACGTGGGGTGAGACGTCGCGCCAGTGCTACCTGAACACGCTGGCCATCATCGATCAACTGGGACAATTCGTTCTCGATCACATCGAGCGGCGGACGCTCTTCGGAGGCGAGCGCTACGCCGCCCGCGACGACGGCGGCGAGATCGCTCTCGATCTCCTGCCGTTCATCCGCGGACGCGTCTCCGCGCGCGAGCGCCGCATCGCCAGCTACAGCGCCGCGCCCGAGGTCATGCGCTTCGTCAATTCCCACGAGGCCGCGCCGCTGGCGCATCTCGGCACGAGCTGTCCGGACCACTTTATCCGCACGAAGATTCGGCCGCTCTTCGTGGACTGGAATCCCGAGGCGGAGGACCTGGCCGGGCTGCGCGCCCACATCGACGAGGCGCTCGAGACCTACCGCGCGGAGTACGCCCGCTATTACCAGTCGTTCGCGCAGCCGGATTCGCCGGCCATGCGCGACCACAATCCCACCGTCGTGCTCGTCCCCGGCGTCGGCCTGTTCAGCTTCGGCAAGAGCAAGACGGAGTCGCGCATCACGGGCGAGTTTTACATCAATGCGATACACGTGATGGAGGGAGCTTCAGCGCTCGGCGCCGGCGAATCGGCCGCCCGGGACGATCTGCCGCAGGCGGGCGCGGCGGCGCCGGCGTCCGCGTTTCACGTGTACTCCAATTACGTGGCGCTGCCGGAGTCCGAGGCCTTTCGGATCGAGTATTGGCGCCTGGAAGAGGCCAAGATCCGGCGGCAGCCCGCGGAGAAGGAATTCAGCCGGCGCGTGGTGCTGGTCGTCGGCGGCGCCAGCGGCATCGGACGCGAGACGGCGCTGCTTGCGGCCCGGCGTGGCGCGCACGTCGTGATCGCCGATCGCAATCTCGCGGACGCGGCCAAAGTGGCGGCCGAGGCCCAGGGCTTCGCCGGAACGGAAGGTGCGGCGGCGATCGGTATTGACATCCGGCGGCGCGACTCCATCCGCCAGGCGTTGAACGACGCGGTGGCACGCTACGGCGGGCTCGATGTGCTGGTGAACACCGTGGCGCTCTTTCCGACCCCGCTCGATGGCCGGGTCACGGATGCTCAATGGTCGCTGACCCTCGAACTGAACATCACCAGCAACTATCTGCTCGTTGATGAAGCCAGCCGGATCCTCGAAGTGCAGAATCTGGAGGCGGCCGTGGTGCTGACGAGTTCCGCCAACGCCGTGGTGCCCAAGCGCGGCAGCGAAGCCTACGACGTGAGCAAGGCCGCGCTCAGCCACCTGGTGCGCGAGATGGCGGTGCGCCTCGCGCCGCGCGTGCGGGTGAACGGCATCAGTCCGGCGACGGTGATCAAGGGCTCCACCATGTTTCCACGCGACCGCGTGATCGCCTCGCTCGAAAAGTACGGCGTCACCTTCGATCGCATGGCGGGCGACGACGAATTGCGCGCGCGGCTCGCCGGGTTCTACGCCCAGCGCACCCTGACGCGGCAGCCCATTGATCCCGGCGATTGCGCGCAGGCCATACTCTTTCTGGCCGGCGACCAGGCGCGGCGCACCACCGGGCATCTGATTCCGATTGACGGCGGCCTCACCGAGGCCTTCCTGCGATGAAGATCAAGACGGAGCCGGCCGAGCCTCTTGCCGATGCCGCGGACCGCCTGCGCGAGCTGACGGAAGAGCTCGAGACCGGGCTTAAGCCCCGCACGAAGGTCCAGGCGCTGAAATCATCAGAGAAAGGGAAGCCTACGCTGGTGGCCATTGACCTCGGCGCGGAGAGCTGTCGCGTCTCGCTTCTGCGTTGGACCGGCGGCCGGCCTGTGATCGAGCTCGTGCATCGATTCCCCAACGGTCCGCTCGAACTCGGCGGGCGATTGCGCTGGGACCTCGAGGGCATCATCCAGGGCGTCAAAGATGGGCTCCTTGCCTGCGCCCGAAGGTCAGCGCGGTCCTCGCAAGGGATCGCCGCAATCGGGGTGGACGGTTGGGCGGTGGACTACGTCCGGCTGGATCCCGACGGCAAGCCGCTTGGCGATCCTTACTGCTATCGCGACGAGCGCACGGTCGCCGCCGAGCGCGAGGTGCTGGCGCGCATTCCGCCGGGCCGTCTTTACGAGTTGACGGGCATCCAGCAGCTCCGCCTCAACACTCTGCACCAGCTTTATGCTGATTCGGCGGAAGGTATACCGGCGTCGGCTCCTTGGGTCAACCTCCCGGAATACGTCCTGCACACCCTGGGGGCGCGCCGCGTCGCGGAATACACGAATGCTACCCACACCCAACTTGTCGATCTCAAGCGACGCAACTGGAGTGAAGAGATCTTCGCGGCGGCCGGACTCGAGATGGCAGCCGCGCCGGGAGTCGTGCCGTGCGGCACGGAGCTGGGGTACATCAGCGATGCCGCGAAGCAGTTGGGCCTGGACGGCGCCCTCTTGATCGCGCCCGCCTGCCACGACACCGCCTCCGCCATCGCCGGCATTCCGGCCCAGGGCGACGACTGGGCTTTCATCAGCTCCGGGACGTGGTCGCTGGTGGGGACGGTCCTCGAGCAAGCCTGCACCTCGGCGGACGCCGAACGTCTGAACTTCACTAACGAAGGCGGCGCCGGCGGCAAGATCTGCTTCCTGAAGAACGTCAATGGCATGTGGCTGCTGCGGCAGTGCCTGGACGCATGGCAGGCGGCGGGGGGCGCATTTACCACGCCGGAGCTGATCGAGGCGGCAGAGAAACTGCCCGCGCCCGAAGCGCTCCTCAATGTGGACGAACCCGACTTGCTGTTGCCCGGAAACATGCCGCAGCGCATCAACGCACAGCGCCGGCAGGCCCGACTCGCGCCGCTCGACGAGTCGCCGGCCGCGGCGCCCGCCATGGCGAATCTGATCTTTCACAGCCTGGCGGCGCGCTATGCCGAGGTGCTGGCAAGCGTGAAGCGGATCAGCGGCAAGAATCTGAAGCGCCTTTACATTGCCGGCGGCGGCTCGCGTAACGCCTACCTGAACCGGCTCACCGCCGAGAAGGCCGGGCTCGAGGTGAGTTGCGCCGCCGTGGAAAGCTCGACGGTGGGCAATTTCGCCATCCAGCTTGCCAGTCTTGAAGGAGCTTATGATCCGGAGATCGGCGTGAAGGCGGACGCGGTGGCGCGCTGGGCGGGAATGCTGGCGGAGGCCGAAGTCACGAACGCGTAGGGGCAGGCCTCGTGCCTGCCCGCCGGCGGCCGCAAGGGTCGTTCTTACCGGCACCTGAAGGCGCAAATGAAAATCTGGCTCTTGAAATCGGTTCTGCTCTCTGTCCTGATCGCCGCATCATTCCTTGCCTGGAGCCTTCGTCGCTGGGCTCAGGAGGCAACCGTGCCTTATGACCTTCTGATCACTCACGCTCACATCCTTGACGGCACCGGCAGTCCCTGGTTTGAGGGATCGGTGGCCGTCAAGGACGGCACGATCGCCGGGATCGGACGCCTCCCTGGCGCGACGGCGAAGCGCGTGATTGACGCCGCCGGGCTCACCGTGGCACCCGGCTTCATCGATCTACACACGCATTCCGATTACACCCTGCTCGTGGACGGCACCGCGCAGAGCAAGATCCGCCAGGGCGTGACCACGGAAATCATCGGCGAGGCGGCCTCGGCCGGCCCCATTCTGCCGCTCGCTGCCGCGGACTTTGACAACGGCACCGCGCCGCTCACCCAGAAGGACGGCATCAAGCGCGACTGGACCACCCTTGGCGAGTATTTTGCACGGCTCGATCGCCAGGGCATCTCGGTGAACGTTGCTTCCTACGTGGGTAGCGGCCAGGTGCGCCTGGACGTGATGGGCAACGTGAATCGTGCGCCCACGGCCGACGAATCGCGTCAGATGGAGAAGCTGGTTGACCAGGCGATGCGCGACGGCGCCATCGGCGTTTCTTCCGGGCTGATTTACGCACCCAACATGTTCGCCAAGCCTGACGAGTTGATCGCGCTCTCGCGCGTGGCGGCGCATTACGGCGGACTCTACGCCACCCACATTCGCGGCGAGGGTTCGAACAGCGTGCCCGCCATCGAGGAAGCCGTCTCGACCGGCGAACGCGCGGGATTGCCCGTCCACATTTTCCACTTCAAGAGCAATGGCCGGGACAACTGGGGCCGCATGCCCCGACTGATCGCGGCAATCCAGGCGGCGCGCGCCCGTGGCGTCGATGTCACGGCGGATCAGTATCCGTATCTCGCCGGCATGACGAGTCTCGAGCAGTGCCTGCCGCCCAAATTCCTCGAAGGCACGGCCGACGACGTCGTGGCGCGGTTGCGCGATCCTAAGGCTCGCACCGAGATCCGCGAGGACATCGCTCACGGCCTGCCCGGATGGGACAACAACGAGGTCCACGATTGCGGCGGCTGGCACGGCGTGATGCTGGCGTCCTGCAAGCTGCCGGAGGACAAGAAGTACGAAGGCCGGCGCATGGACGAGGTGGCCCGCCTGATGGGCAAGGACCCGGTGGACGCGTTCTGCGACCTGCTCATTGCCGAGCACGCCACGCCCATGGCCATCTACTTCAGCATGAGCGAAGCAGATGTAGAGCTGGCGATGAAGCAGCCCTGGGTCGGCATCGGCTCCGACGGCGCGGCCGTCAATCCCCAGATGGAATTCATGGGCCGCCCGCACCCGCGCTTCTACGGCACCTTCCCCCGCGTACTCGGCCCCTACGTGCGCGAGAAACACGTGCTCACGCTGCCCGACGCCGTCCGCAAGATGACTTCGCTCGCGGCCTCGATCACCGGCCTCACCGACCGCGGACTCCTGCGTCCCGGCATGGCGGCGGATATCGTGATCTTCGATCCCGCCACGGTGAAGGATCGGGCGACGTTCGAGGATCCCGCCGAGTATCCCGTCGGCATTCCGTACGTGATCGTGAACGGCACGGTAGTGATCGATAAAGGCGAGCACACCGGTGCCAAGCCGGGACGGGTGCTGTACGGCCGCGGGCGGAATGTCCTAAACTGACGGCATGCGTCCTCGGATTTGAACCTCGCTGCTGCGGCCGAAAAATTCAGGCGCAAACTGAGAGCGAAATTCATGGGTCTGGCAGAGACTCTGCGCGCGGACTTCAGACCGGGCATCAGAGAGCGCGGCTCGCATTATTACCAGCGCGGGCTGGTCCGGATCGAGAGCGGCTCGGCGATCCACGTCGATGCGACTGTCCACGGCTCGACGAACTACGACGTTACCCTCGACCTGAAGAACGGAGCCCTCCACGCGGGGTGTGATTGCCCGTTCTTCAGCTCCGAGGGTCCCTGCAAGCATCTCTGGGCCACGATTCTCAAGGCGGAAGCCATGGGATATCTCGCTTCGGTCCCGCCCGGCCTTCAATTGATTGAGGATCAGGGCGGCGAAGAGGACATCGCGGATGAACCTCCCGACGATCACGGAAGGTTCCGGCTGCGCGCCGCCGCCGCACCGCGAAGGTCCGAGCCGCCCATGCCCTCCTGGCGGGCTCAGATCAACGGTTTCACCCAGTCCCTGCTGGTTACGCCGCCGCCCAGCATCTGGCCGGCCAAGCGCGAAGTGGCTTACGTAGTCGACGTCCCTGCCAGCTTGAACGAGGGGACCCTGGTCCTGATCGTCGGAGCCCGCCACCGCAAGGCTAACGGGGAATGGACACGCGTCAGCGGGCTCGGGTTGAAGCTCGAGGAACTGGCCCGATTGCCCGTGGCCGAGGACCGCGAGATCGTCTCGCTCCTGGCGGGCAACATCCGCGACAGCTACTCCTACGCGTACGGGCCGCCCGGTTATGCGAGCGCGCCGACCACTTATCGGCTCCTTTACCCCCTTTCGGTCCAGATCATCAGCCGGGCTGCACGCAGCGGCCGCTGCTATCTCCGCAGCACCATGAATTCGGATGATCTGAGCCCGCTCGCGTGGGACGACGGCGGGCCCTGGGCATTTCGATTGCAACTGCGGCCGCACGAGCCGGAAGGCTGGGAGCTGAGGGGTGTGCTCCGTCGCGGCGAGGAGTGCCTGGATCTGGCGGCGCCTGCTTTGATCCTCGAGGGCGGGTTGGTTTTCACCGCCGGCAAGGTGGCGCCGCTCGCGGAGAACGCCCAGTTTCAATGGATATTGTTCCTGCGCAAACAGGGCGTGATCGTCGCGCCCGACAAGGACCGCGACAGGCTGCTGGAAACGCTCCTCAATTCGCCCGGTTTGCCGCCCCTCGAGGTTCCTGAGCAGCTGCGCTTCGAAGAGGTCACGGTTCCGCCCCGGCCGCAGCTCCGCGTCAGGGCCGGAAGCTCGTACGATGAAAGACGGCTGATGGCCGAGCTTTCGTTCGACTACGGCGGCAGGCTCATCTCGGCCCAGCATAAAGCCGGTGGCTTGTACGACTCCGTAAAGCGCCGCCTTCTGCATCGCGATCCCGCCGCGGAAGAGGCCGCCCGGGAGCTCCTAAACAGCCTCGGTCTGCGCTTCCGCCCCTGGAACTACATGGACCTGAAATCGCATTGGGAGCTGACGGCCAGCAAGCTGCCGCGCGTTACGCGGACCCTCGTTGAAGCCGGCTGGCACGTGGAAGCCGATGGCAAGCTCTTCCGCCGCCCAGGCGGATTCCGCCTTGAAATCGCGACCGGCGTGGATTGGTTCGAACTGCACGGCGTCGCCGAGTACGGTGACACGCAGGCGAAACTCCCCGAGCTGCTGGCGGCCTTGCGGCGCGGTGACGGTGTGGTGCGTCTGGGTGACGGCAGTTACGGCATGCTGCCCGAAGAGTGGCTGCAGAAGATCGGGATGTTGGCAGGCCTCGGCGCCCATGCCGGCGACCACATCCGCTTCCGCCGCAGCCAGGCCGGCTTCCTCGACGCGCTCCTCGCGGCCGCGCCCGAAGCAACCTGCGACGAGACTTTCAATCATGTTCGCCAGGAATTGCGCGATTTTCAGGGCGTGGAGGCCGCAGCGCAGCCGCCCGGCTTTGCGGGCCAGTTGCGTGGTTACCAGCGCGAGGGTCTGGGCTGGATGGAGTTCCTGCGCCGGTTCTCCTTTGGCGGCTGCCTCGCCGACGATATGGGCGTCGGCAAGACCGCCCAGGTGCTGGCGCTTCTCGAAGCGCGGCGCGCGCTCCGCGCCGCCGGCGAGCGAATCGCGCCCTCGCTGGTCGTCGTCCCCCGCTCCCTCGTCTTCAACTGGAAGGAAGAGGCCGCTCGCTTCACGCCGCAACTGCGCGTGCTCGATTACACCGGCGTCGGGCGCAACGGCGACGATTTCGCTGCCTACGACCTGGTGCTGAGCACTTACGGCACTCTGCGCCGGGACGCCGCGCGCTTGAAAGACGTGGACTTCGATTACGTCATTCTGGACGAAGCTCAGGCCATCAAGAACAGCGCTACGGCATCGGCGAAGGCCGCCCGGCTGCTGCGCGGCGCGCATCGCCTGGCGCTCAGCGGCACGCCGGTGGAGAACCATCTGGGCGAACTCTGGTCGCTGTTCGAGTTCCTCAACCCCGGCATGCTGGGCGCGGCGAGCGTCTTCAAGCTGGCGGGCACGGCGGCACGCACGCCTGACGACGACACCCGGCGCCTGCTGGCTCACGCCTTGCGACCGTTCATTCTGCGCCGGACCAAGCAGCAGGTGGCGCGTGAACTTCCCGAAAAGACCGAGCAGACCCTGCATTGCGAGTTGAAGCCCGAGCAGCGTGCGCTCTACAACGAACTGCGCGAGCATTATCGCCGTGCCCTGTTGAAGAAGATTGAGGCCGAAGGCCTGGCAAAGTCCAAGATCCAGGTGCTCGAAGCCTTGCTGCGCCTACGCCAGGCCGCCTGTCACCCGGGTCTGCTCGATCCGAAGCGCCGCGGCGAGCCCAGCGCGAAACTCGAAAGCCTGCTGGCGCAACTGAGCGAGGTAATCGACGAGGGCCATAAGGCGCTGGTCTTCTCTCAGTTCACCAGCCTCCTCGCCATCGTCCGCGATCGGCTGGACAGCAACCAGGTCGTGTACGAGTACCTGGACGGCGCCACTCGCGACCGCCAGGCGCGCGTGGAGCGCTTCCAGAATGATCCGGACTGCCGCCTTTTCCTGATCAGCCTGAAGGCGGGCGGCCTCGGCCTGAATCTCACGGCGGCGGAGTACGTGTTTCTGCTCGATCCCTGGTGGAACCCTGCCGTCGAGGCGCAGGCCACGGACCGCGCCCACCGCATCGGCCAGACGCACCAGGTGTTCGCCTACCGGCTGATCGCGCGCGACACCGTCGAGGAGAAGGTCCTCGAGCTGCAGAAGACGAAGCGTGACCTCGCCGATGCCATCATCGGCGCTGACAACAGCCTGATCCGCGATTTGAAGCGCGAGGATCTGGAGCTTCTGCTGTCGTAAGATGACGGTACGAGATATCGGCCGCCCCTGTCACTTCGTGTGCTGTCTCGCGCGTGCGCGTGGCGGCCTTTTCGCGAATGGTTCGGTTTACCGCACCGGCGTTGGTCGACGGCTCGGTGGGACTTGTGTGGGCCCCTCGTGGACGTCTGCTGCGGGCGCTGAAACTCGGGTTCGCGAATGGCCGGATCGCCCGGGTCGAGATCGTTGCCGATCCTGAGCACCTTCGCGAACTCGAACTGGGCGTCCTCAGCAGTTCTTCCGCCCGATAGCGGCACCTTGCCAGCATTGGGTGAGTTTGACTCGGAACGCCGCTCGCCAATTCGTCAATCCCGTCCTCGCTCCGCGTCATTCCCGCGCCAGCGGGAATCCAGATCATGACATCCCCATAAGCGTCTTCGACAAGTCCTCCCGATCCGGATTACTGACTCGATCAGTGCGAGCTTCCACGCACGATTCCGCTTCTTCAGGCGCTTCTCCCTCAGAATCGCCTCCCGGGGCGGCGCGAAGGGTTCGCAGTAGACCAGCCGATGGACGTTGTATTTTTTCGTGAAGCCCTCCACCACGCCCTGCTTGTGTACCCACACGGCGAGCAAGGTTGTTGGTCACCCCGACGTAAAGCGTTCCGTTTCGCTTGCGGGCTAGAATGCAGGCGTGATATTGGCGGCTCACAACGCGTTATCATTAACTGGATTCCCGCTTGCACGGGAATGACGGAATCGAACTGGGTGGAGCAGAACCGAGTTTCCGCGAGAATGTGGGGCGGTCGCAAACCAAGGGGGTCAGCGCTTTGAGCGGCTCACTGCTTAGTCGGCGAAACTCCAAATCCAGCTAACCTGCTGAAAGCAAAGCAAAAATAAACTCTCTCAATTTTCTCAATTTTCTCACTTTTCTCCATTGTCCCAAATTTCGGGAGGACAATATCAATGTCGGCCCTCGCGGCCGACGGTTTTGCAAAAGGAGGAGCGCGGGGGAAGTCGATTTTGCGCAAAACAAAGCCATCATGTTGCTGAAAACAAACAACATACTGTTTTTCATAGGATTCGAAAGCCATCAGGTGATTGAAAACAAATCGGTTAAGGCTTAAAAGCCATCAGGTTGTTGAAGGGCAGCGGTTTAACCAATTTTTTGACGGGCAAAAAATCGATGCCATCGACGAAAAAGGGCACAAATCGGCTATTTGGGCGGGTCGTTCGCCCCGCTGCGTCCGGGTACCTCGAACCCGGGCCGGACGCCGGAGGCTTCTGATGCTGCGGAGTTCATGGAATGCCTTCGCTGCGCTCTGGATGACAGCGAACGGGCTCGTGATCACAGCGGCGCCGCTCGGCAAGCGCCAGGCGAGCAATTGCGCCGGAAAAGGTCAGACTGAAAGCCGGGTGATGTGCTTTGTAATCATAGGGAAAGCCGATGAGAATGAGGAGCCGATTCCAGATTGGTACGAGCATCGTCAATACCGGGCTTTCTGGTCCGAAGTCGGGATTCTACTCGTTGACTTTTACCGGTTTCGAGCCAATAATTGGACGTAATTTCAATTTGCGGGCGGCGCACCCGGGCGTGGGGAGAGAAGGGTGCTACCCCGGCGGTCAAAGTTCATCAGCTCAAGCTCACAACCCGCGAGGTCCTCGAATGGCCACCGTCATGACCACGCCGACCAAGATCAAGAACGGAATGAATCAGAGCGCAAGAGCCGCTGATTTTGGGCTCGATCGCCGCGCGAGCGGCCGCTCCGGAAGTGAGGCCGTGGCCCAGCTTCCCGAGCTAGCCCGTACCAACGGCGACGCTCCCGCGGAAGACGTCGCGCCGATTACCGCGCTTTCGGGCGCGGCCCTGGTCAGCGCCTATCGCATCATTTACCTCTCGCGAAAGCTCGACGATAAAGAGATCCAGCTGAAGCGCCAGAACCGGATCTTTTTCCAGATCAACGGTGTCGGCCACGAGGCCCTGAATGTGGCCTGCGCGCTCCACCTGCGGTCCGGCTACGACTGGTTCTATCCCTACTATCGCGACCGCGCGCTGTGCCTGGCACTCGGCCTGACGCCGCTCGACATGCTGCTCGAAGCGGTGGGCTCCAAGGACGATCCCCAGTCCGCCGGCCGCCAGATGCCTTCGCACTGGGGCTCGAAGTCCGCCCACATCGTGTCGCAGTCGAGTCCCACGGGCACCCAGGCGCTGCAGGCCTTGGGCGCCGCCGACGCCAGCCTCTATTACGCGCGCGTGCGCGAAGCGGCGGAGCTGGCCGCAAGCTTCCACAGCGACGAAGTGGTTTACGTCTCCGTGGGCGACGGCGCCACCAGCGAAGGTGAGTTCTGGGAAACCGTGAGCGGCGCCTCGTTGCGCCGGGCGCCGCTGTTCATCGTAGTCGAAGACAACGGCTACGCCATCTCCGTTCCGGTCGACGCTCAGACGCCGGGAGCCAACATCTCCCGCCTGGTGCGGAATTTCCCCAATCTGCTGGTGCAGGAGTGCGACGGCACGGACTTTGCGGCCACTTACGAGGCCGCCGGACGCGCCGTCGATCATGCCCGCCGCCGCCAGGGCGCGGCCCTGCTGCACGCGCATGTGATCCGGCCCTACTCGCATTCGCTCTCCGACGACGAGCGCCTCTACAAGTCGGAAACGCGGCGCCACGAGGAAGCGCGCCGCGACCCCCTTCAGCGCCTGCGGCAGCGGCTGCTGGCCGAAGGCCTGGCGAGCGAGGGGGAACTGAAAGAGATCGAGACGGCGGTGGAGCGCGAGATCAACGAGTCGGCCGACCGGGCCCTGGCGGCCGAGCCGCCCGATCCCTCGTCGGTGATGCTCTACCTCACCTCGCCCAGCGTCGACCCCACCACCGGCGACTTCGACCGTCCGGCCGTGCCCGAAGGCGAGCCCAAGACCATGGTGGACCTGATCAACCTCTGCCTGCGCGACGAGATGGCGCGCGATCCGCGCCTGGTGGTGTTCGGCGAAGACGTGGCCGACTGCTCGCACGAGGACGAGCTGCCCAAGGTGAAGGGGAAGGGCGGGGTGTTCAAGGCCACCCAGGGACTGCAGCGCCGCTTCGGCGGCCACCGCTGCTGGAATTCCCAGCTTGCGGAGGCTAGTATAGTAGGCCAGGCAATCGGCATGGCCACGCGCGGCCTGAAGCCGGTGGTGGAGATCCAGTTCCTCGACTACATCTGGCCCGCCATGATGCAGATCCGCGACGAGCTGGCCGTGCTGCGCTGGCGCTCGGCGAACGCCCACTCCTGCCCGGTGGTGATCCGTGTGGCCTCGGGCGGGTATCTCTCCGGCGGCGCCATCTACCACAGCCAGTCCGGCGAGTCGATCTTCGCTCATCTCCCCGGGCTGCGCGTGGTGATGCCCGCGAACGCTCTCGACGCCAACGGCCTGCTGCGTACCGCCATCCGCTCCGACGATCCGGTGCTCTTTCTCGAGCCCAAGCACCTGTACCGGCAGACCCACAATCGCAGCCCGTATCCCGGTCCCGGCTACATGATTCCCTTCGGTAAGGCTCGGCTCGAACGCCAGGGCGACGATCTCACCATCATCACCTACGGATCGCTGGTGTTCCGGGCCGCACAGGCGGCCAGGCAACTGGAGCGCGAGGGCGTCGAGGCGGAGATCCTCGATCTGCGCTCGCTCTCTCCTTACGACTGGGACTTCATTACCGCTTCGGTGCGCAAGACCAACCGCGTCCTGGTGCTTCACGAAGACACCCAATCCTGGGGATACGGCGCCGAGATCGCGGCCCGCATCGGCGAAGAGCTCTTCGAGCACCTCGACGCGCCCGTGCGGCGTCTGGCGGCGAAGGACGTCTACGTGCCCTACCATCCCACGCTCGAAGACGCGGTTCTGCCACAGACGGCGGACGTCCTCCGCGTCTGCCGCGAGCTGGCGGCGTACTGACATCGAACGCAACCAGCGTCTGCCTTCAACCGCCGGCATCTGGCACTCCGCTTGCTCCGGCAGACGTTGAGGCGCAGAGGCTGGGTTCCATCATCGCCACGCTCACCAGAGATCAGTCCTGCCTCAGTGCCCCCGTTTTTTGCGTCAGGAAGAAGCAACCGTGCGACGGGGTTGGGCGGTTGCCAGCAGACCGAACGCCGCCGCCCACAGCGGGCCCAAGCAGTTGGACTCCGGGCGACGGACCGCGCCAAAAGACCGACCATGGCGCCTGCTGCCCAACTTGGTACCGCCGCGCGGCCAGCAGGCATTTTGCAGGAGGGAAATAGAAGTTTGCAGATTGGGCAACAGCGGGTTAGTATGTCTCTTTTAAGTGACTAGGGACGCGACCTGTCTTAACTTATGAGTGACTTAAGGGGTTGAGGGCTCGACGCTTCGCCGAGCTTTTGAGATTACGGGGGGACGATGAGGAAGCCCGAGGTTGCAGTTCCTGCCCTGCCCGAATCCAATCCCAGCAAAGTGTATCGAACCACCGAACCGGGTCGCAGTGCCCGGACTGGTTCCTGGTGACGTGAGGGTTCGAACCTGACGATGTTCGCCGCCTCCAAGCAGAGCTCCCTGCCGTTACTCGCCGCGGCGCTTTCCCTGCCCGCCGAGCCCACAACGGTCAGTGAGCCGACGATCGACACTTCGAAGCTCCCCGGTCCACGGAAGAGTTTGACGGTTCGCCTGCTGCTGTTTGGCCTCGGCTACATTGGGCTCTTTCTGGCCTTGGACCAGACCTCGACACACTTCCAGGTCTGGGTTGGAGTGAGTGCCTGGTATCTGCCTGCAGCTCTGACCGTCGCGCTACTGGTGGCCGGAGGAGTGCGCGCTGCTCCACTGGCACTGGTCGCCATATTGGCAGGAGCCCGGTTCGACTACCACGCCCGGCTGGATTCCTGGGGCTTCTTTCCCGAGAGCCTGGGAGGCCTGCTGAGCTATCTTGGGGCCGCCCTTCTTTTGCGCCGAGCCGCGCTGATGGACCTGCAGTTCCGACGCCTGGCGGGCGTGGCTCGATTTTTGCTGCTCACCTTGGTTGCCGGGGTCGGCGGGGCCGCGGTGGGCGCGCTGGGTGCCGTTCTGGACGGCCGGGTTCCCCGGCATAATTTCGGCCTGGCGGCATTCCACTGGTGGCTCGGTGACGCCGTGGCCATCGCGGCGCTGACGCCTTTCCTGCTGGTGTTCATCGCGCCGCGTCTGCGCCCGTGGGTCGAAGGTGCCGCCGAGGACTCCCCGGACGCGCTCACGGCCAGGCGGGGTCTCGATTTGCCAGGTCCATCCGAACTTGCGGAGTGGACCCTTCAGCTGACGAGCATAGGGCTCGCCATCTGGCTCGTGATTGTCTTCAGGCCCGTTGCCCTCTTCGATCCCCTCTACGCCCTCTTCATACCCCTCATCTGGATTGCCGTCCGTCACGGCTTACGCGGCGCGATTCTGGGTTCCCTGGTCCTGAACGCCGGCGTGATGATGGCGCTCCACGGGCCGCACGTCCAGCCGGACAGCATGCCCCGGATCCAATTGGTCATTCTCACGGTTTCCGTTACGGCCCTCTTCCTGGGCATCGTGGTAAGCGAACGCCGCTATGCCGAGCGGGCATGGCGGGAATCGAAAGAAAGCCTGCGCAGCGAGAGCCAGCTCCTCGAATCGGTGCTGAACAGCGTCGGTGAAGCTGTGGTCGTAGTGGACGCGCACGGCCGGTATCTGCAGTGGAACCCGGCCGCCGAGCGAATCCTGGGCCTCTGGACTGTGGATGCCTGGCCGCGGCCGGAGCATCAGGGGTTATATCTTCCCGACGGGGTCACACCCTTTCCTCAGGAGGAGCTGCCCTGGTCACGCGCAGTGCGGGGAGAATCCACGGACCAGGTGGAGATTCTGGTCCGCACACGGCAAAAAAAGCTCTGGACCAGCGTCACGGGCAGGCCGATCAAGGACCGCGAGGGAACGGTATGCGGCGGCGTGGCGGTGTTCCGCGACATCAGCTTGCGGAAGCTGGCCGAGGAAGAGTATCGCTCCGCGCAGGAACGCCTGAATGGGCTGTACTCCTGTTCGCTCGACGCCATGGGCTACGCGGCATTAGACGGTACCCTGCTGGACGTCAACGAGGCCTTCCTGAAACTTACCGGCTATTCCCGCGAGGAATTGATCGCGAGAAAGAAGCACCAGGACCTCACACCTCCGGAGTACGCGGAGCATGAGACCGAGCTCCTGAACCGATTGATTGCCACCGGAGAGCCCCAGGAATACGAGAAAGAGTGCGCCCGCAAGGATGGATCTCGAGCGGCCGTCCTGATGGCGGCCTTTGCCGTGAAGGGAAAAGACGGCAGACCGAGCGGCGTCGGCACCGTCATCAAGGACGTTACCGAGCGCAAGAAGGCTGAAGCGTTGCGCGCCGGCCAGAGTCGCGTGCTGGAAATGATCGCCACCAACGTCCCTCTGGGAGAGATGCTTTCCTGCCTCGCGGAAGTGATCGAGTCCCAGTGCCCGGGCATGTTGTGCTCAGTCCTGCTTCTCGACTCCGCCGGCCAGCGTCTCCTCCATGGGGCAGCTCCGAGTCTCCCGCCCGGCTGCGTGCAGGCCCTCGACGGTTTGCAGATCGGGCCGCAAGCCGGCTGCTGCGGTGCCGCCGCCTGGCGCGGCGAACCTGTGATCGTGCGCGACATCCAGGAAGATCCTCTTTGCGCCGATTACCGCAGCCTGGCCGCGCAGTACGGGCTGCGCGCCTGCTGGTCTACGCCTATCAAGTCGCACGAAGGGAAGGTGGTGGGGACATTCGCCACCTACTACCGCGAAGCTCGGGTTCCGGGCCCATCCGAAATCCAGCTCATCGATATCGCGACCCGCCTGGCCGGGATCGGCATTGAGCGCAAGCGCGCGGAGGAGGCCCTGCGGGAATCCGAGGAGAGATTCTCGAAGGCCTTCCGGGCCAGTCCGGCTGCGGTGACCATCAGCACGCTGATCGACGGGCGCTATCTCGACGTGAACGCCAGCTTCCAGAAGCTCCTCGGCTACAGCCGGGAGGAACTGCTCGGTCAAAGTGCAGCGGAGCTTGTTTGGCCGGCCAAGTCCGACAGGGCCGCTTTCGTGGAGACCTTGCGCCGGCACGAAGTGGTCCGCGAGATGGAAGTTCGCCTCCGCACGAAATCCGGCGAAACCCGCGACGTCCTGATTTCCGCGGAACAGTTGCATCTGCGAGACGAGACCTGCGTCCTCAGCATCACGCAGGACGTCACCGAGCGGAAGCGCGCGGAAGAAGCGCTGCGGCGCAGCGAAGCCGAACTCAAAGATGCGCAGCGCGTGGCGCAGGTCGGGAGCTGGAGCTGGTCGCTCGAAACCGGCGCCATCACGTGGTCTGACGAGCTTTACCGCATTGCCGGACTGGACCCGAGCCAGCCGCCGCCCTCCTATGAAGAGTTCTCCAGGTTTTACAGTCCGGAGAGCTGGCAGCGCTTGCGGCAAGCGGTTCAGGAGACGATCCGGACGGGCGACCCTTACGAGCTCGAGGTGGAGCGCGTGCGCCCCGACGGCGACACTTGCTGGGTACAAGTGCGAGGGACGCCCGTCCGCAACGGCGACGGCCGCGTCGTTGCTCTGCACGGCACGTCCCAGGACATCACGGAACGCAAACGCCACGAGGAAGCGTTGCGCCAATCCGAGGAGCGCTTCTCCAAGGCATTCCGCCTGAGCCCGGCGGCCGTGAGCATCAGCACGCTGCGCGAGGGCAGGTACCTCGACATCAACGAAAGCTGCACTCGAATTCTCGGATACACGCGCGAGGAACTCGTCGGCCGGCGCGCACCCGATATGATCTGGGAGCGGCCTGAAGACCGGGTCGCGTTCGTGGAGCGCCTCCGCGAACAGAAATTCGTCCGCGAAATGGAAGCGCGGCTGCGCACCAAGTTAGGAGAGACCCGCGATGTGCTGCTCTCCGCGGAACTGATCCAGATCGGGGGCGAGGAATGTATCCTGATCATCACGGACGACGTGACTGAAAGAAAGCGCTCGGAAGAGACCCTCCGCCAGCTCAGCCTGCAGAAGCAGCTCATTCTGAGCTCCGCCGGTGAAGGCATCTTCGGCCTCAACCTTCAGGGCCGTGTGATGTTCATCAATCCCGCGGGAGCCCGCATGCTCGGCTGGGAACCGCTGGAACTCATCGGCCGCATTCAGCACGAGAGGGTGCATCACAGCCATGCCGACGGCACACCCTATGCTCAGGAGGAATGCCCGATCTACGCCGCTTTCCGAGACGGCGAAGTGCGACGGCTCGATACCGAAGTCTTCTGGAGGAAGGACGGCACCAGCTTCCCTGTGGAGTACATCAGCACTCCCATTCGCGAGGGCGGCCAGGTCGTGGGCGCGGTGGTGACCTTCCGCGACATCACCGAACGCCAGAAGGCCGAAGAGGCTCTGCGAAGCTCCGAAGTCCGTTTTCGGCGCGTCTTTTCGAGCGCGCCGCTTCCGATGTGGCTCTGGGACACGGACACCTGGCGCTTCCTCGAAGTCAACGAATCCGCGACGGCGCACTACGGATACTCGCGCGAGGAATTTCTGGCGATGCAGGTGACGGACATCCTGCCCCCCCAGGAGGCCGAGCGCATGAAGAGCGATTACCAGCGCCGCACGGACGGGCGTTATCTCGTCGAAACCCGGCAGAGGGTCAAGGACGGCAGCTTCATCGACGTTCATCTCACTTCCGAACTGGTGGAACTTGGCGGCCGGCGTGTCCGGCTGGTGGTCGCCGAAGACATCAGCGAGCGCAAGCGGGCGGAGGAGGCTCTCCATCAGCGCACGATGGAACTGGAGCGCTCCAACGCTGATCTCGAGCAGTTTGCCTACGTCGCCTCGCATGACCTGCAGGAGCCGCTGCGCATGGTCGCCAGTTTCACCCAGCTCCTCGCTGACCGCTACGGTACCCAGCTTGACGACGAAGCCCGGGAGTTCATCGGCTTTGCCCTGGAAGGCGCCACACGGATGCAGGCCCTCATCGGCGGCCTGCTTTCCTTTGCCCGCGTGAAGACCCGCGCCAAGGAGTTGCAGCCCATGGATTGCCAGGCGGCGTTCCAGCGCACCCTGGGAAGCTTCCGCGTCACCCTGCAGGAAACCGGCGCTGAAGTGTCGGCGGAAGGCCTGCCTACGGTGCTGGCCGACCAGTCACAGATCGAGCAACTGTTCCAGAATCTGATCGGCAACGCCTTGAAGTTCAGGAGCCAGGATACGCCGCGCATTCGCATCTCGGCGCAACGGAACGGCAAGGAATGGATCTTCTCGGTGAGCGACAACGGTATTGGAATCGATCCGCGTTACAGAGAGCGGATTTTCGCGATCTTCCAGCGTCTGCACTCGAGGAATGAATATCCCGGCACGGGAATCGGGCTGGCAATTTGCAAGAAAATCGTGGAGCGGCACGGCGGGCGAATCTGGGTGGAGTCGGAGGCCGGTCACGGAGCCACCTTCCACTTCACGCTGCCGATCGTTGAAGGAATGCCGGCGTGAGCAAGGAGTCAATGGCACCCATGGAAATCCTATTGGTTGAAGACAATCCCGGCGACGTGCGTCTGACGCGGGAAGCGCTTAGAACCGGCAAGGTCCCGAGCGTTCTGCACACGGTCGGCGACGGACTCGAGGCGATGGCTTACCTGCGCAAGGAGGGCGAGTACGGCAATGCTCTCCAGCCGGATCTGATTCTGCTCGATCTCAACCTGCCGCGGAAAGACGGGCGGGAAGTGCTGGCCGAGATCAAGGAGGATCCCGTGCTGCGCCGCATACCCGTGGTGGTCATGACGACCTCCGAACACGAGCCCGACGTGAAGAAGAGCTACGATTTGCACGCGAATTGTTACATTATCAAACCGCCGGACTTCGCCAAGCTCGTGTCGGTGGTGAGATCGATCGAGGAGTTCTGGCTCTCGGTGGCAAAGTTGCCGCCCAACCAGGACCATATGAGAGGATAGGTGAATGGCCGAGAACGAATTCAGAGTTTTGCTGATTGAAGACAACCCCGGCGATGCCAAGCTGGTTTCCATGATGCTGGCACGATCCAAGGGGGTTTCGTTTCACCTGGAGACCCGCGACCGCCTGACCCCGGGACTGGAAAGGCTTGCCCAGGGTGGGATCGACGCGCTGCTGCTCGATCTGTCGCTGCCCGACAGCCATGGGTTTGAGACTTTCGACCGCGCGCAAGCCGCGGTACCCTTGCTGCCGATCGTGCTGCTGAGCAGCCTTGATGACGAAACCGTCGCCATGCGTGCCGTGGAGCGCGGCGCCCAAGACTACCTGATCAAGGGCCGTGTTGATGATCATTCTCTGAGCCGCGCCCTCCGCTTCGCCATGCAGCGACAGAAGAAACAGGCGGCGGACTTGCATCGCGGTCACGCCGCTGAAGAGGGTGCCAGATTCCTGGTTCTCGTGGGCGCCAAGGGAGGCGTGGGCACCACCACCCTGGCTCTCAACCTGGCGGCCTGCGTAGCCTGGGCCAAGCGCAGTGTGGTTGCGGTCGAGCTCCGGCCGGACTATGGCACTTTCTCATACCAACTGGCGATGACGCCCGCAAAGAACCTCAGCCACCTGCTGGCGCTCGAGCCGGACCAGATCAACGAAGGGGAAATCAACTCCTGTTTGACAAAGCTTCCCTCTGGGCTGCAGGTCCTGTTTGGCCCCCAGGCCATCAGGGAATTCAAGCCGGTCGAAGCTGCCAGGGCTGAGGCCCTGCTCAGCGGTCTCGCCGGCCTCGCTGACTTCATCGTGATCGACTTGCCCGCTGCATTTCCTGCGGCGAGCCAGGCCGCCGCCCGCTACGCGCATTTTGCGGGCTTGCTGGTGGATGCGGACCCCGGCACTGTCGCCGCGGCCAAAGTGACGCTCGAACAAATGTGTTCGGCCGGCGCTTCCCGCTCGCTCCTGAAAGCAGTTGTCGTTGACCATTCGCCGCTGGAGCACGGCCTGCGCGTGAACGACATCGCCTCGCAGTTGGATTGCAGGATCTTCGGAACAGTGCCGCAGGCGGCGGAATTGTGCATGCGCAGCCAGCGAGCCGGCTCGCCTTTTGTGCTGTCGGAGCCGAACAGCATCGCGTCCGTGGCGATTTACGAAATGGCTTATAAGCTGCTTTCGCACGAAGCCGCCCGGATTGGGGCCTGAGCGGCTGAATCCGATCCTCCTTTCGCGCCGGAAACGCCACCGGCGCGGTTGAACCCGCCTTTCCCCCTGGAGACTCTCGAGCAACTCGAAGCTGCGCCGGCGCGCCGCTGTGGCGGCAGTCCCGCCCTGGTGCGCGCTGCAGAAATCCCTCTTCCCAGAAGATGATCTATGGGAGTATGATGGTCGCATGCCAAGCCGGGGAATCTCGCCGTTACAGGGTGAATTGCTGCAGGGCACGCTGGATATGCTGATCCTGCAGACACTGGTGCTCGGCCCTGCCCACGGCCACACGATCGCGCACGTCATCGAGCATCGTTCGGAAGATGTTCTGCAGGTGGAGCACGGCTCGCTCTATCCTGCGCTCCACCGCCTGGAAAGTCGCGGCTGGATTGCTTCGTTCTGGGGCACTTCGGAGAACAATCGCAAGGCGCGCTACTACCGGCTGACCCCCGCAGGGCGCAAGCAGTTGGCGCATCAGACCAGCCGCTGGGAAGCGCTGAGCCGGGCCGTGGCGCGCGTGCTGAAGCCCGCTACGGAGTAAGGGTGATGACCTGGTTTGCGATGTACGCCCGGCTCCTTCCGATCGGAGGAGCTACTGGGGAGGTAATTCATTGCGGCGCATGAATCGGTCGGCGAAATCAATTAGCGCATCGAGGCGCTGGTCGGTGTGCGCCTGCGATTCCGCCAGTTGTGCCTGTGATTCCGCCAGTTGTGCCTGTGATTCCGCCAGACGGTCCATTTTTTCGACGAGACGAATTTCGGCCTGGGCTAAGCGGCCAACCAGGTCGGCCAAGGTAGCAACCGATGCTTCAATTTTCGACAGTCGTTCGTTGTGCTCGCCCACCGAGGCCTCCAATCGGGCTTGGGTGTCCAAAATGAACTGCATGGTCTTTTCGACGTCCATGATGGTGATTATAGCCTGACTCGCCGCCGCGCGGCCAGGAAAAGCATATGACGTGGCTTCGGATCTTTCGTCGCGCAGGCTGGGACCGGGAACGAGCCCGCGAACTCAAGGCTCACCTGGAGCTGGAAATCGACGACAATCTGGCGCGAGGACTTTCGCCGGAGGAGGCGAGGTATGCCGCGCAGAGAAAGCTCGGCAACCCCGCTCTGATTCGCGAGGAAATCTATCAGATGAACAGCATCGGGTTTCTCGAGACCTTCAGGCAGGACCTGCGCTACGCGATCCGCCGGCTGCGCCAAACGCCTGGATTCACCGCCCTGTGCATCGTGACGCTGGCGCTGGGGATCGGCGCCAATACCGCCATCTTCACCCTCGTGGATGCGTTGATGTTGAAGTCTCTCCCGGTGGCGAACCCCGGGCAGCTTTATCGTCTTGGCGACAACAATAACTGCTGCACGATGACCAGCGACACCCAGAACGGCGGCAGTTGGGTGCTCTACTCGTATCCGTTCTACCGCGAGCTTCGCGACCACACCGGCGAATTCAGCGAGCTTACCGCTTTCGAGCCTTCGCTCACCGATCTCAGCGTGCGGCGCATGGGCGCGGCAGCGCCGGCTTCGCCGTATGAGGGCGAGTTGGTCTCCGGGAACTACTTCGCGACATTCGGAGTCGGCGCCTTCGCCGGACGCGCGTTGACTGCGGCCGACGACAAGCCCGGCGCCGCACCCACGGCGGTGATGAGTTACCACACCTGGCAGGCTCGCTTCGGAGCCGACCCCTCGATCGTGGGCGCGGCCTTCACCATCAACGCGGGCGCGTACACGATCGCCGGTGTCGCGCCAGCGGGCTTCTATGGCGATACGCTGCGCAGCGATCCTCCCGATTTCTGGCTTCCCCTGGCCACGGAAACCGCGCTTGACAGCCACAGCACGATCCTCAATCGCGCCGACCTGAAATGGCTCTATCTCATCGGAAGGCTTAAACCTGACGCTCGAACGGCAGCGGCGCAGTCTCATCTCACTGTCGAACTCCACCAGTGGCTGTGGCAACGAGGCTGGGAAAGCGCCACGGCAGAGGAACGCAACAATCCGGCGCTCGTCGCCGAAGCGCGAAAGGAGATCGCGGCCCAGCACGTCCATCTGACGCCCGCGGGCGGCGGAGTGCAGAAGCTGCAGGAGGACTACGCGGCCGGCCTGCGCCTGCTCTTGGCGATCGCGGGCCTGGTCCTGCTGATCGCCTGCGCCAACATCGCCAACCTGCTGCTGGCGCGCGGTGCGATCGAGCGCTCGCAGCGGGCTGTCCGGTTGGCGCTCGGGGCGCCGCGGGCGCGCTTGATCCGGCAGATGCTCACCGAGAGCATCTTGCTGGCGGGTGCCGGCGGTGTAGCGGGCCTGTACGTGGCCTATGCGGGGACGCACACCATTCTCGCGCTGGCCTTCCGCGGCGCGCATTACGTGCCCATCAGCGCCCGGCCTTCCCTCCCCGTACTCGTATTCGCGCTTGTTCTTTCGCTCGCCACCGGCATCGTGTTCGGCGTCGCGCCGGCCTGGATCGGGTCGCGATGCGATCCGGCTGATGCGTTGCGCGGCGCAAGCCGCTCCTCGCAAGATCGCCCGTCGCGTTTCCAGAAGCCCCTGGTGGTGACCCAGGTGGTACTCTCGATGGTCCTCCTGGTCGGAGCCGGTTTGCTGGCTTGGTCTCTGCGGAACCTGGAAGCGCAACACTTTGGATTCATTACGGGCGGTCGCCTGATGGTGAAGGTTGACACTTCCTTTGCCGGGCATGCGCCCGAAAAGCTCCTCGGGCTGTACCGCGAGATGCGGAACCGCCTGGTTCAAATCCCCGGAGTCTTCAGTGCCAGCCTTTCACTGTACAGCCCCATGGAAGGCGACAATTGGAACGAGCCGGCGTTCATCGAAGGGCGGGCGGGAAACTACCAGACTTCCTGGGACCGCGTCAGCGCCGGCTACTTCGAGACCATCGGCACGCGCCTCGTGCTCGGCCGCGCCATCGCGGAGCGCGACACGCCCGCGGCTCAGCACGTCGCGGTGGTCAATCAGACTTTTGCTAGCCGGGTCTTCCCGCACCAGAATCCTGTGGGCCAGCATCTTGGCCTTGGGGGAACCGTTCACAGCGGAGATTATGAAATCGTTGGAGTGGTCGAAGACGCCAAGTATCAAGACGCGCGCGCGCCTGCCTACCCCACGGTATTTCTCCCGCTGCTGCAGTTGTCGCCCTCGGCCACCAAGGCCGAGAACTCCCAGGGGTTCGCCTCGAATTTCATCGGGGATGTGGAACTGCACGTGGCCGGAAGTCCTGAGAATCTTGAGCCCGCCGTGCGCAGGACGCTGGCCGGCATCGATCCCAATCTCACCGTGCTCAACATGATGAGCTTTGGCGAGCAGGTGGCGCGCAATTTCAATCAGGAGAGAATGATCGCCCGGCTTGCCGAACTCTTTGGCGCGCTCGCCCTGATCCTCGCCTGCGTTGGACTCTATGGCGTCACGTCGTACACCGTCGCGCGGCGCACCAACGAGATCGGCATCCGCATGGCGCTCGGCGCCGGGCGAACGAGCGTGCTCGGCCTGGTGTTGCGCGGCGCCCTCGCGCAGGTCGCGCTGGGCCTCGCCATCGGGATTCCCGTGGCGCTCGCTGGCGGGCGGCTTCTCGCCTCGGAACTCTACGGCGTCAAGGATTACGATCCCGTGATCTTGGGCCTGACCGCCGGAACTCTGGCAGCCTGCGCAGTCGCGGCAGCCTTACTGCCCGCGCGGCGCGCGACGAAGGTCGACCCCATCAAGGCGTTGCGCTATGACTGAATTGAGACACGCAGCTGGAGAGATGCTACTGCGGCGACCCCTTACGTCGCATGAGCTTGTCCACGACGTCGACCAGGATGTCCAGACGCTGATCGGTGTGAGCCTGGGATGCCGCAAGCTGGTCCATTCTCTCGACCAAGCGCAGTTCGGCCTGGGCGAGACGGCCTACGAGGTCGGTGACGCCGGCAACCTGGGTTGCGAGATCGCTAACGGCAGTTTCAATCCGAGTGAGGCGCTCCTCATGCTGTCCTGCAACGGCCTCGAGCCGCGCTTGAGTCTCCAGAATGAACTGCATGGTCTTTTCGATGTCCATGGGCCTGATTATAACAGAGAGCGTTCAACCAGCTATCGAAAGCTGATGGCTGAACGCTGACGGCCAAAGATTGTATGAACTGGACGCGCTTTTTTCGCCGCAAACGCTGGGACGCCGAGCGATTCAACGAACTCGAAGCGTACGTTGATATTGAAACCGACGAGAACATGGCGCGAGGACTTTCGCCGGAGGAGGCGAGGTATGCCGCGCGGAGGAAGCTTGGCAATCCCGCTCTGATTCGCGAGGAAATCTACACCATGAACAGCCTGGGTTTTTTCGAGGCGCTGCGCGCGGACCTGCGCTACGCGTTGCGGACGCTCCGGCGAAGCCCCGCCTTCACCCTGCTGGCCGTGGCGTCGCTGGCTCTGGGCATTGGGGGCAACGCCGCCATTTTCAGCCTGCTCGACGGCGTCCTGCTCCGGCCCCTGCCCTACCCGGAATTGAGCCGGCTCGTGCGGGTGACCGACTACTATCCGCAAGGCGCCTTGGTGGCGCTCCAGCAGCGGAGCCGCACCATGGACATCGCGGGCTTCACCACCGATTCCGAGTTCAATCTCACCGGGCAAGGCGAGGCGATGCGCCTGGTGGGAAGCTCGGTTTCTTCCAATCTTTTCACCGTGCTGCAATCCGGACCCGAGTTGGGGCGAATCTTCCGGCCCGGCGAGGACCGGCCGGGCCAGGACCGCATCGCGCTGCTCAGCCACGAACTTTGGGAGCAGAAATTCGGCGGTGACCCGGGTGTGATCGGCCGCTTCATCACCCTCGATGGTGTCAACAGGCAGGTGGTGGGTGTGATGCCGTCCGAGTTCGATTTCCCCTCTGCGGACGCGCAGGTCTGGGTCCCGATGCACATTGATCCACGCGATTCCTTTGCGACGTGGAACACCGGATTCGTGCCGCTTGCCGCCCGCCTGCGTCCGGGCTTCACGCTCGCCCAGGCGCGCGGCGAGATTCGCCCGCTGATCTCGCGTGTTCTTCCGCTTTTTCCCTACACCATGTTCCACAGTTGGAACCAGGACGCCGCGGTCATACCGCTCGAGCAGGACATGACCAGCGATTCGCGCGGCCGGCTGATCGTCCTGCAGTTTGCGGTCGGACTGGTGCTGCTCATCGCCTGCGCCAACGTGGCCGGGCTGCTGGTTTCGCGCGCCGCCAACCGGCAGAAGGAAATTGCCCTTCGCGTTGCCCTGGGAGCGGGACCGAGCAGGATCATCCGGCAATTGCTGACGGAGAGCGTTGTCCTCTCGCTTTTCGGAGCTGTGGCCGGACTCGCCCTGGCATCGTTCACGCTTGCGGATTTCAAGGTGCTGCTGCCGCAGCAGGCCTTCGGCCTGGCCTCGGCGCACGTGGATTGGCGCGTAGCCCTGGTGATCGCGGCCGTCGCCCTTCTGACGGGCCTCGCGTTTGGTCTTGCGCCCGCTCTCGGCGCCTCCCGGTTCAATCTCGCGGCCACGATCAAAACCGGCGGACGGCGTTCGAGCGCTACCGCCAGCGTGCGCCTGCGAAGCACGCTCATCGCCGTCGAGGTGGCATTGGCCGCGATATTGGCCGTGAGCGCAGGACTGCTCATCAAGAGCCTGTGGATGCTCGCCCAGGTCAACCCCGGTTTCAGCCCCGGGCATATTCTCACCGCCCGCATTACGCCCGATTCCACGCTCTGCCAGTCGCGCCCGGCCTGCGTCGCGCTTTACGAGGAGTTGTTGCGGCGAACCGAGCAAGCGACCGGCGTTTCCGAGGTGACGGCGGTGAACGCGCTCCCGCTGAGCGGCGAAACTCCTTCGCTTCCCACCGAGGCCGAGGGACATCCGGTGATCGCGGCCGAAGAAGGTGGCTCGCTGCTCTGGGCAGGGGCCGTAACGCCCGGCTATTTCCACCTGATGCGCATTCCGATTGTGGCCGGCAGGGCGTTTGCGGATTCCGACAGCGAGAAGTCCGCGCCCGTCGTCATCCTGAGCGCCGCCACCGCGAGGCGGTTTTGGCCGGGCGAGAACCCCATCGGCAAGCACATTCGTCCGCTCTGGGCAGGTGCACCCTGGAGGACGGTTGTGGGCGTGGCCGCGGACGTCCGGCAGTACGACCTCGCCAATCACTCTCCGGCCGGCTTCAGCGGTGCTGTGTACATGCCTTACGCCCAGGCTGTGCTTAATAACGGGCAACTTCCGACAGGCATGACGCTGCTGGTGCGGACCGGCGCCGATCCGGCGACGACCGCTGGCCGCATTCGCGAGATCGTGAGGGACTTCAATCCCAACGTGCCGGTCAGCGAGATCCGGACGATGCAGGAAGTGGTCTGGGGTTCGACTTCCCAGTCCCGATCCATGATGTGGCTCTTCGCCAGTTTTGCCGCGGCGGCCTTGCTGCTCGCGGCTGTCGGCATCTACGGCGTGATTTCCTACTCGACCTCGCAGCGGACCTTCGAGATCGGTATGCGCATGGCGCTCGGCGCCTCGCGCGGCAACGTCTTCAGTCTTGTGCTCGGCCAGAGCGTGAAGCTGGTGCTCGGCGGACTCGCGGTCGGGTTGGCAGCGGCGCTCGCGGTGACGCGGATGCTCAACGCGTTTCTGTACGGCATCCGCCCCACCGATCCGCTTACGTTTCTGGCCGTCGGAGCCTTGCTCATCGCGGTGGCGCTGATCGCGGGCTACCTTCCCGCGCGACGCGCCACGCGAGTGGATCCCATGATTGCATTGAGGAATGAATAGCTGTAGCGCGGGCGCCCTCGCCCGCGATTTGCGCGCCTGGGACAAGCGCGCTACTGAGAACTTCATATGATTCGATTCTTTCGCCGCCAGCGCTGGGACGCGGAACGATCGCGCGAGCTCGACTCTTACCTGCAGATGGAGATTGACGAAAACGTGGCGCGAGGACTTTCGCCGGAGGAGGCGAGGTATGCCGCGCGCAGGAAGCTCGGCAACCCGACTTTGATCCGGGAGGAAATCTACACCATGAACAGTCTGGGCTCTCTGGAGGCGCTCGGGCAGGACTTCCGTTACGGGTTGCGGGCGCTGCGGCTCAATCCCGGATTCGCCGCGGTCGCGCTGCTCTCGCTGGCACTCGGTATCGGCGCCAACACCGCCATTTTCCAGTTGCTCGACTCGGTCCGGCTGCGCATGCTTCCGGTCAGCAATCCCCAAGAGCTCGCCGAAGTGCGCCTGACCAACAATCACGGCCGCATGGGCAACTTCTACAACTGGCATTCGATGCTCACCTACGCGCAATGGGAGGAGATTCGCGACCGCCACGAGGCATTTTCCGGCGTCCTTGCGTGGGCGCCGGATACCCTCAACCTTGCCCCGCGCGGCGAGGTCCACCTCGTGCCTGGCATCTGGGTGAGCGGCGACTTCTTCAACGTGCTCGGCGTTCAGCCGATCCTCGGGCGGACGTTCAACACCGCCGACGATCAGCACGGCTGCGGCGCGGGACCCGGCGCCGTGGTCAGTTACTCGTTCTGGCAGCGCGAACTCGGCGGCGAGGCCTCGGCGATCGGCCGGACAATCACCATCGACTATCATCCCGTCGAGGTAATCGGCGTGACACCGGCGAGCTTCTTCGGCCTGGATGTCGGCCATTCGTTCGAGCTGGCGCTCCCGATCTGCTCGCAGCCGGTTCTGGGCGGCGAAGATAACTATCTCGATACGCGCTACGACTGGTGGCTCACGGTGATGGGCCGCCTGAAGCGGGGCTGGACCGTCGAAAAGGCCACGGCGTATCTGGGCTCGATTTCGCCGGGAATTTTCCAGGCGACGCTGCCGACCGGCTACGATTCCGATCACATCAAGACTTACCTCGCCTTTAAACTGGCCGCCTACTCCGCAGGTAGTGGCACGTCTCAGCTCAGACAGGGTGACTCGAGCCCGCTCGGGGTGTTGCTGGCGATCACCGGCCTCGTGCTGTTGATCGCCTGCGCCAATCTCGCCAACCTGATGCTGGCGCGGGCCAGCGCGCGGGAACGTGAGATCGCGGTGCGCCTGGCGCTCGGAGCCTCGCGCGGCAGGCTGATCCGCCAGTTGCTCGCCGAAAGCCTCTGGGTCGCGCTCGCCGGCGCCGCGGCCGGACTGTTCCTGGCGCGGACGCTGGCCGGGTTCATGGTCTCGTTCCTGAGCACGCAAGGCAATCAACTTTTCCTGAATCTCAGTCCCGACTGGCGCGTGTTCGCCTTCACCTGCGGCGTCGCCGTCATGGCCACGGTTCTCTTCGGACTGATCCCGGCGTTGCGCGCCACGCGACTGGCTCCGGGCGCGGCCATGAAAGCCGGAGGCCGCGGTGTGACGGCGAGTCGAGAGCGCTTCGGACTGCGCCGCGCGCTCGTGGTCTCGCAGGTGGCTCTCTCACTCGTGTTGCTGGTCGGCGCGTTGCTTTTCAGCCGCAGCCTCCGCAACCTGCTGACGGTCGACCTGGGATTCCAGAGGACGGGCATTCTCATTACCGACGTTGATATGACCGAACTCAATCTGCCGGTGGAGCGCCGGGTTCCCTTCAAGCGTGACCTGCTGGAGCGCCTGCGCGCGACTCCAGGGGTCGACTCGGCCGCCGAGACGTACATTATCCCTACGACGACGGCCTCGACGAACCGCTATGTCTGGATGGACACTTCGGAGCCGGGCCGGGCCAAAAACTCCTGGTTCAACTGGGTCAGTCCCGATTTCTTCAGGACGATGGGAACCGCGTTCCTGGCCGGCCGCGACTTCAACGATCGGGACACACTCGGGTCGCCCAAGGTGGCGATTGTTAACGAAGCTTTCGCGCGCGCGATCGCCGAGGGTGCGGATCCGATCGGAAAGCGATTCTGGCAGAAGGGCGAGCTGAAGAATCCCCAGATTGAATACGAGATCGTCGGCCTCGTGAAGAACACGAAGTACTGGAGCATCCGGGAGCAGTTCTCGCCGATCGTTTACCTTCCAACTTCTCAGGACTCGAGCCCTGATCCCTCGGCGGAAATCGTCCTGCGCTCGCACCTGCCCTTGCCGGTTGTTACTTCCGGTGTCAAGCAAACCATCGCGCAAGTGAGTCCCGACGTCAGCCTCCGCTTCCTTTCCTTCCAGACCATGATCCGCGAAGAACTGCTCGGCGAGCGGCTCCTGGCGACGCTCTCGGACTTCTTCGGCGTGCTGGCCGCGCTGCTCGCGATCGTCGGACTCTACGGAGTGATGTCGTACATGGTCGTGCGGCGCACAAACGAAATCGGCATCCGCATGACGCTCGGCGCCTCGCGCGGCGAGATCGTGGCCATGATCGTCCGCGAGGCGGGAGTCCTGCTCGCGGCCGGACTCGTGGCCGGTGTCGCACTCTCGCTCGCCGCCGGACGCGCGGCCGGGTCGATGCTGTTCGACCTGAAACCGTACGATCCGCTGACGCTCGGTCTGGGCGCCGTCCTGCTGGCCGCGGTCGCCCTGGGGGCGAGTTATCTCCCCGCGCTTAGGGCGTCGCGGCTGAATCCGACCGAAGCACTGCGCGAGGAGTAAGGCGAAAGCTCTGCCAGCGAGTCCGACCACACTAAAATCTCTACATAGGTAGATTTCTGGGGAACGTGCGATTTTGCGGGCCCTTTCCTGTCTACGCGCGTCGGTTCTAAAGGACTTACGGGAACCCGTTTGGCTTTCGGTGGGTTCGCTTCGCACTTCGATTTCTGGCAACTCGTTGGGGCACATGTTTTTATGGGTTCGCTCCCCGGAGAATTTGAAAATTTCTCGTTTTTTCTTGGCGCGAGGAGAGACGATCTCCGCGTTTTTCCCGCCGGTTTAAGATTCCGCGCCATGTGTGTGCTCCGGCTCTGATTTCACCGTGTCCTTTCGGTAAGGCTGCGTGACTCGGCCTACCCTTAGTTGATAACGTCGGTCTGCCCCAGGAGGATCGACGATGCCCACAGAGTCGCTCGACATTCCCCCAAAAATGCAGAAGGTTCTGAGGCGCTTCGAGCGGTG
>DASYZG010000126.1:0-82500 GCA_035946575.1 Terriglobia bacterium
ATCCGACTGATTCACCACCATGTCCGGCGGCTCGGCAAGCTGGGTATTCGCGTCCGTGCGCAGGCTCTTCCTCAAGCCTCGAACGTCCAGAGAAACGATCGTGCAGAATCAAGGGCATAGACCAATTTTCGAAGGAATCAATAAAACGGGGGCTACATCAGAAGCACAAAAGACGCCGGTTTTGGTCGATATGCGGTTTGAAATCGGCAGAACCTGTGGCGGAGGCCCTGTGATCGAAATGATCTCGAAACTGCCCCGCTGTCCACCGCCCACCCGTCAAGACGCCGACATCCAGAACCCGAAAAGTCGCGCGTGAGAAGCGCTTGCCCTTGCAACTTTGTTTTACAAAGTACTTGACAAGCCTCGCCGCCAGTGTATGATGCTGAGGATGGCACAGCCGCACCGTTTCAATTCGCATGCCCGGTCCCGAATGGAACCCGTGCGCGGCATCCACGAGCATGCCATTGAGAACCTTCGCTTTATCCGTGAAACCATGGAGCGCTCGGGATCGTTCACCGCCGTTCCGGGCTGGGGCGGCGTGGCCATGGGGCTCACGGCGTTGGGCGCCGCGGCCCTGGCTGAGCGGGCTGCAGCTCCGCGAGCCTGGCTTGCCACCTGGGCGGGGGCAGCGGCCTTGGCGGTGGCCATCGGCCTGTGGACGATCTGGCTCAAGATGCGCGCCGCGCGTGTCCCGATCTTGAACGGGCCGGCGCAGAAGTTCGCCATCAGCCTGGCGCCCCCGATCCTGGTGGGCGGTGTGCTCACGATCGTCCTGTTCCGCGAGGGCCTGGTGCGCGATCTGCCCGGGGTCTGGCTGATGTGCTATGGTGCCGGCGTGATCACCGGCGGAGCCTTCTCGGTTCGCGTTGTCCCCATTATGGGCGCCTGTCTGATGGCTTGCGGAGCGGCGGCCCTGTTCGCCCCCTCGTCCTGGGGCGATGCCTTCATGGCGCTTGGCTTTGGAGGTCTGCAGATTGTTTTCGGAACCATCATCGCAAGGAGGTACGGTGGCTAGACAAGGTAATCTCGCCCGCAGGAACGAGACGGATATCGCGATGGATTCCCGCCTGCGCGGGAATGGCGAAGGCAGTGTGCCCGCAGGCCGTTCGTCGGCTGCCCGCGGGCTGGCCGCGACAGCCGGGAAGCGCCCCCTGGAGCTCGATCGGCTGATTCACGAGCCGGTGCGTCTCAGAATCGTAAGCGCCCTGATAGTGAACGATGCGCTCAGCTTCAACGATCTCAAAAAGCTGTTAGACACCACGGACGGCAACTTGAGCGTCCACGCGCGCAAGCTCGAGGAAGCCGGCTACGTGACCTGCAACAAGTTCTTCGATCAGCGCGTTCCCAAGACGGAGTATCGACTGACGCCGGCGGGCCGCAAGGCGCTGGAGCGCTATATCGATCACCTGGAGGCGCTGATTCGGCCGATTCGCGAGCGCTAAAAAAATTTGGGCAGGAGCTTTATGATACAAAGCACTCTATTACAGCCTTCGAGATTCCGCGCCGGAACCGGACTCCACCTCGCGATCATCATGGACGGCAGCGGACGCTGGGCGGAACGCCGCGGCTGGCCTCGTGCCACCGGTCATCGGGCCGGCGAACGCGCTGTGCGGCGCACGGTGGAGGCCGCGGTCGACGCCGGAATCGGGACGCTCACGCTCTTTGCTTTTTTTGCTTTCTCGGGCGCCAATTGGCGCCGCCCGCTGGCGGAAGCGGCGCGCCTGATGGAGATCTTCCGCGGCTTTTTCGAGAGTCAGGCCGCCGCCTACGGCGATCAAGGCGTGCGCGTGAACGTCATCGGCCGGCGCGACCGCTTGCCCGCCCCGTTGCTCGCCGCGATTAAACGCGCGGAGCAGGCGACGGCTGCGGGTTCAAAGCTGCATCTGCGCCTGGCCATCGACTATTCGGCGCGCGAAGCTGTGCTCGAAGCTGCCCTGCGACTCGCGTCATCGACGAATCCTGCTCGGCAGGCGTTTGCACAGGCGCTCGCGGAGGCGATCCACGAGTCGGCGCCCGCTCCCGATATCGATCTGCTCATCCGCACCGGCGGCGAGCAGCGGCTGAGCGACTGCCTGCTGTGGGAGGGTGCCTTCGCCGAGATCGTCTTCAGCGATTGCCTGTGGCCGGATTTCGGCAAGGCGGAACTGGCCGCCGCGCTGGCGGAATTTCATCAGCGCGAGCGGCGCTTCGGAGGAGTATCGGAGGCGATCGCCGGATGACGTCCGCGGTGGCGGCGACGTCCCCTCGCCGCACGGATGATGAAGAATTCGGCGCTTGGAACGGCGCCGCTCCAGCGTCTGAAGTGGCTGAAAAGACGATGACCGAGAAAGGCAAAACCGGTTTGACAATCCTGGGCGTTGCCGGACTTTTCGGCATCCTGGGCGATGCGCTGTTGCGATCCGGACCCTGGGGTCTGAACCTCCTTCTCTGGATGATTCCGTTTGCCGTCGCGGTGCTTCTGCTTTCACCGATACGCCGGGCAGCGATCAAGGACGGGGGCGGATGGCTCCTCGTACTCTTGCTGACGTTTTCGGCCGCCCTCGTCTGGCGCGACTCGCCGGTTCTCAAGGCGCTGAGCCTGCTTGCGATCTTGATCGCTCTCGCGCTTCTGTTGCTTCGGGCGCAAGGCGGACGAGTGCGAACCGCCGGTGTGGTGGAGTACCTCGTCGGCGGATCGGTGGCGGCCCTGAACGTCGGGGCAGGCATTCTGCACCTGGTGGCGAGTTACCTTCCATGGAGCGCACTCCTCAACAGGCAGACGGTGCGCCGGCCGTTGGCCCTGGCGCGGGGACTTGCTTTAGCGCTTCCCGTGCTGCTGCTTTTTGGCGGACTGCTGGTCGCCGGCGACCCGGTCTTTGCTGCCATCATGCAACGCGTGCTGTTTCCCAACTTCTCGGTCGTGCTCACGATCATCACGCATTGCATGACGATAGGCGTGGTGACGTGGTTGGTTGCCGGGTACCTGCGTGGTCTGCTGGTTGGCGGCGAATGCGGCCGGCTGTTGCGGCTGAGTATGCCCGCGCCGCGCCTGGGAAGCACCGAGGTCTCAATCGTTCTCGGCCTGGTGGATGCGCTCTTTCTGCTCTTCGTTCTGGTCCAGGTTCGTTATCTGTTTGGTGGAGCCTCGCTGGTTGGAATCAAGCCCGGCCTGACCTATGCCGAGTACGCGCGCCAGGGATTCTTCGAGCTGGTCGCCGTCGCCGCCCTAGCCCTGCCGATCCTGCTGGCGGCGCATTGGCTGCGGGGCAGGGAAGCGGAAGTGAACGAGCGGTCCTTCCGGCTGCTTGCCCTCGTCCAGGTGCTGCTGCTCTTCGTCATCATGGCTTCGGCAGTCGACCGCATGCTGCTTTACCAGCGCGAATACGGCCAGACGGAGCTGCGCTTGTACACCAGCGCCTTTATGGGCTGGTTGGGACTGGTGTTCCTGTGGTTCATACTCACCGTCTTGCGCGCGCGGCGGCAGTACTTTGTGTTCGGCGCGATGCTGGCCGGTTTCGCCGTGCTCGCGAGCTTGTACGTTGTGAATCCTGATGCCGTGATCGCCCGCGTGAACCTGGCCCGCGCGGCCGCCGAGCACGGGTTCGACTCGTCCTACGCGGCCTCGCTGAGCGGAGACTCCATCCCGGTGCTGGTGGCTGGACTGCCGTCGCTCAACCCCAAGGACCGGGCCAGCCTGGCCCGGGACCTGCTGCACCATGGGCCGGCCGCCGGCGGCGATTGGCGCACTTGGAGCTTGTCGCGCAGGGAGGCGGAGCTTTGGATGGGCAAATACCGGCCACTGCTGACGTCGCTGGCCGGTGAACGTCGTTCTGAAGGAAGCGGAGCGGAGTGAAGAATGCCGGCATTTCCTGATGAGCTCTATCCGAGCCCAGCGCCGAGATCCTTCGCTTCGCTCACGATGACAGCAACCAAACCAGAGATGGAGACAACATGATCGATCTTCAACAGGACCAACTGCGCGCGCACCGCGAATCCGTTTACGTCGAAACGCGCGAACGTCTGGAATTCATCGACATCACCGAGCGCGTGGCGGCGGTCGTCGAGGGCTCCGGCGTACGCGAAGGCTTCGTGAATGTCCAGACGCGCCACACCACCACGGCGATCCTGGTGAGCGAGCACGAGCCGCTGCTGATGGAGGACCTGAAGCGGACGCTCGAGCGCGTCGCGCCCTGCCACACGGAGTATCGGCATGACGACTTCAGCGTGCGCACGGTCAATATGTGTCCGGACGAGGAGAAGAACGGGCATGCGCACTGCAAGGCGCTGTTCCTGCGCAGCTCCGAGTGCCTGAACATCGTGGAAGGCCGCATGGATCTTGGGCAATGGCAGAGGATATTTCTGCTGGAGCTCGATCGCGCTCGTCCGCGGACGCTGTCAATCATGATTCTTGGCGGAGTCGCTTGACCAACACCGGTAGCGGCGATGTCCGCATCGCCGCACGGAGTATGCAAATCCGGCGCTGAGGACAGCGCCGCTGCATCCTCAACTTTGGAGGCCGCGAATGCAATCGAAAGGCACGCTGGTCACGGCCCTGCTCGCGATTCCGGCCCTGGCGGGCGGAATCTTCATGGGCTACGCCGACTCGCACAGCGACGATCCTGCGATTACGCTCCTGATTCTCGCATCTTTCAGCTTCGTGCTCGGCGCGCTCGGGCCGCGCCGCCCCTGGTTATGGCCGCTGCTCGTTGGAATCTGGGTGCCGGTCCTCGATACGGTTCTGCCTCGAATAGGGCTTGCTCCGGTCGACACGGCATCCCCGCCAACGGTTCTTAGCGGGCTGGCCGTTCTGGGCGTGGTCATGGCAGCCTGCTTCACCGGATCGTATGCGGGCGCATTCATCGTCCGGGCCGCACGACGGGCAATGAACGCCTAGCCCGGCGCGCAACCGAGATCCCTCAATCGCAGGACGGAAAAGGAGGAGGAACTCATGCCCGTCCAGAAGATCAACTACGCCAGCTGGCTTGCGCTGGCAGTACTGGCCATGGGCGCCCTGCTTGCGGTCCTCAGCGGCTATTTTCAACCGCCTCAGCAGGACGAAGGCACGGCAGCGCACATTTTTCAGCTTTCGGTGGTGGCATTCGTGCCAACGCTCTTCGCCTTCCTGGTGACAACGGATTGGAAGAAGCCTCTGCGGATCTTGCGACGGTTGCTTTTCCCGGGTGCCGTCCTGGTGATTGCGTTTGGAGCACTGTACTATCTCGAGCACTTCCGCTAGCTCGAAGGGAGTCTCAGGTACCTGTCACTTTTTCCTGCCGGGAGACGTTTAAGGGTTGAAAGTGGACGGGAGGTCGCTCTTGGCTGCAGGATGGGTGGAAGGCTTGGGTCATGTCATGAGGGCACCTCGGGAACTGCCGGAGCCTTGGGACTCCCAGTTCGAAAGCTTCTACCTTGAGCATTACGGGCGCGTGGTCGGCGTGCTGTTTCGCCTGACCGCGAGCCGCGGTGATGCCGAAGAGCTGGCGAACGAAGTCTTCGTGAAGCTCTATCGCCGGCAATCGCTGCCCAGCCCGGACGGCAACGTGGCGGGATGGCTCTATCGCACCGCCACGAACCTCGGCATCGACGCGCTGCGCAAAGCATCGCGGCGGCGGCATCACGAGAACGCGGCCGCGCGCGAGCGGGTGCAAGCGCACGTCGCTGACGGCCCGCTGGCGGCGGTACTCGTGGATGAGCGGCGGCGCAGGGTCCGCGAAGCCCTGGGACAGCTCAAGCCAGTCCAGGCCCAGGCGCTCATCCTGCGTTCGAGCGGCTTCTCCTACCAGGAAGTGGCGGACGCCCTGGACGTAAAGCGCGTCTCCGTGGGGACGCTCCTGCTACGCGCCGAAGAGGCTTTCCGCAAAATCTACCGCGCCATCGCCGGTGAAGAGGAGGAATCATGAACTGCATCGAGAAGGGTATTCTGCGCGCCAAGATCGACGGAGAACTTCACGGGCCGGAGCTTGAACAGGTGGACCGGCATCTCGCCTCTTGTGCCGATTGCCGTCGGGTGATGGAGGAGATAAGCGCCGCGGCCGGGCGCATCCAGCGGGCGCTCGAGCCCCTTGCTCCGCCGCCGGGCGAGCTCGACGGCGACGCCCGGCTGGCGCTGGCCAGATTCCGTGCCGGTGGGCTTCCGGCGGAATCAACCGAACCTGCGCCGGGCTGGTTCGGACGCGTGTTCGGTCAGCGTTGGGTGCTCGCCTCTTGCGCCGGTCTTGCCGTGGGCGCACTCGCTGTCTCCCTGAGTTTCCGGCCGGTGCGCGGCTGGGCTGAGCGCGTCCTCGAGATGCTGCGCGTGGAGAAAGTCGAGGTCGTGCCGGTCTCAACTGCCCTGCCCGACATCCAGACGCAGGAGCGCGCCACCAAGATGCTGAACCAGCTGATCTCCGACAACCTGGTGGTGACCATGGCGCCCGGCAAGCCGCAGGACGCCTCGAGCGCCGAGGAAGCGAGCCGCCTGGCGGGATTCCACGTCCGCGTTCCCACTGCCCGCGCCGATGCGCCACACTTTGACGTCGAAGGCGAGCAGGCATATCACATGACGCTGAACCGCGACCGCTTGCAGAGCATCTTCGACGAGTTGGGCCGGTCGGACATCCAGCTTCCGGCCTCGGTTGACGGCGCCGAGGTGGCGGTTCACATTCCCAGGGGAGTGCTGCTGCGGTATGGCACCACTTCCGACAAGCAACTGCTCGACAGTGCCGATCAGGCCGCCCATGCCGCGGCCAGCGGCGACCTCAGCAAGGCATCGCAGATCGACCTCAAGAACCTTCTCGTGCTGGCGGAAATTCCCAGCCCCACCGTGAGCGTTCCGCCCAGCCTGAACCTCGCCCAGGTGGCGGAGGCCGGGCTGGAGCTCGCCGGTCTCAGCCCGGACGAGGCGCATCAGTACGTGCAGAACATCGATTGGACCTCGACCCTCGTGATTCCGGTGCCGCGCGAGGGCGGCGCGTTCCAGAAGGAACCGGTGGACGGCGTGGAAGGCACGCTGATCTCGACGCCCGCGATGGGCAAGCGTCCGGCGTCCTATTCCCTGATCTGGATCAAGAACGGCATCATCTATTCGCTCTCCGGATCGGGCGACGCCGGCGATTCCTTGACGCTGGCCGATTCCTTGCAATAATCGGGTCATTGGGTGATCGGGTCATCGGGTCAATGACGAGTGTCGGCCGATGACCTGATGACCCGATGGTTATATCGTCCGATGATCCGATGGCCCTAATGACTGAGCTTGCAATTGAAACCAGGGGCTTGCGCAAGGTCTTCGGCCACAAAGTCGCGGTCGAGGGCCTGACGCTCGAAGTGCGCCGCGGCGAGATCTTCGGATTTCTCGGTCCCAACGGCGCCGGCAAAAGCACTTCGGTGAAGATGCTGCTCGGCCTGGTGGCGCCGACCGCCGGACAAGCCATGGCGCTGGAACGTCCGGTTGGGGACGTTCAGATCCGCCGACGCATCGGCTTCCTCCCTGAACATTTCCGCTTCTATGATTGGCTGACCGCTGAGGAATTGCTCAAAGTCCACGGCCGGCTCTACGGCATGGCGGCGGCGCGGCTCGCGGAACGCATCTCGGTGCTGCTGGAACTCGTCGGATTGAGTGAACACCGCCGGCAGCGATTGCGGGAATTCTCCAAGGGAATGCTGCAGCGCATCGGACTTGCGCAGGCTCTACTCAACGAGCCCGACCTCGTCGTGCTCGACGAACCCACATCGGGGCTTGATCCCGGCGGACGCCGCCTGGTGCGCGACATCATCAAGGCGCAACGCGAGCGCGGCGCCACGGTCCTGCTGAATTCCCACCTGTTGGGCGAGGTCGAAGTCACCTGCGATCGCGTGGCCTTCATCAAGCACGGACGCGTGCTCGACTCGCGCCGGCTGGACGCGCTCGCCGCTGCCGAGACCCGCGTGCGCCTGCGGGCCGGCAACCTGACCAACGACGTCCTGAACGGCCTCTCGCGCTGGACGTCGGCGGTTAGCCCGAACGGACATCGCTTCACGCTGACCGTTCCTTCGGCTGATGTGCTGCCGGAGATCACGCGCTACCTCGTTGCGCAAGGCGTTGATCTGTACGAACTGACGCCGGAGCGGAAATCGCTCGAAGATATGTTCCTGGAAATCGTCGGCACGGAAGGAGGCCTCTGACGTGGGCGCGTGGATCATGGCCGGGGTCACGTTTCGCGAAGCGGCGCGCAAGAAGCTGCTGCTGATGGCGCTGCTGGCTGGCGTGGCCTTCATCGCGCTCTTCAGCACGGGCATGCATTTTCAGGTGAAGGACATCCATACGCGGCACGTCGGTCCGTTGATCGCGCAGGAAGCCTCACGCGCTTTCATCATGGTCGGCCTCTACGCGGTCGACTTGATGGCCGTCGTGCTGACAGCGCTTACCTCGGTGGATACGCTCTCGGGCGAGATAAGTTCCGGAACCATTCAAGCCGTGGCCACGAAGCCCCTCAGCCGGCGACAGATCCTTCTAGGAAAGTGGTTGGGCTTTTCAGCCATGATCACCGTGTACGTGGCGCTCATGGTCGGAGGACTCGTCGGGATGGCGTACTGGTTGAGCGGGGTGGGCCCCCGTCATCTGGTGCTGGGCGCGAGCCTGATCTGGTTCGAGTGCCTGCTGATCCTGAGCCTCACGCTGCTTTTCGGTACAGCATTCTCGACCCTGACCAACGGCGTGCTGGTGCTCGGCCTGCATGGTCTCGCGTTTCTCGGAGGCTGGATCGAGCAGATCGGCGCCATCCTGCATTCGCAGCACACGGTAATGCTGGGCATCGCTGCCAGCATCATCATGCCGAGCGAGTCGCTCTGGCGGCGGGCCGCATTCGAGATGCAGTCGCCGCTGGTGGGCTCGCTCAACATTTCACCGTTCAACAACGCGTCGGTACCCAGCAAGGCCATGATCGGGTATGCGGCGGTTTATATGGGCTTGGTAATCGTCTTCGCCTTGCGGCGATTCGGACGGCGGGACCTGTGATGCTGGAAGCGCGGGCATCCCTGCCGGCTTCTGACGTGCTCGCGTGGGCGATGCGGGCAAGGATGCCCGCGCTCCGGCATTAAACAGGCCGGCGATTCTTCAGCGTGAAGATGAGTCCCACGACCATCATGATGATTCCCCACCAGATCGCGGGGTGCAGTTGCTCGAGCACCGTGGCGGGTGGATGTCCAAGATCGTAAAGGCCCTCCAGCAGAATCATCACGCCGTAAAGAATCAGAATAATTCCGATGAAGAACCACACCGGCAGCATGCGATGCTTGTGCGGTTCGGTATCCATCACGGCGCCGGCAACGCGACGCGGCGGCTCGCCGCCGGACCGGTTCAGTTTGGAATCAGTGTCCATCGAAGCCTTATCACCTACCAGAAAATATACTGCAAGATCAGGAATATCGCGAATGCCACGCCTGCCCAGAAGATCGGCCGCCGCAGGAGCGGCAGGTGGCCCTCGCTCGGCAGTTCCGTCTCGCCGTAAACGAGTCCTTTGAGAGATGCGGGCGGATGTGGTCTGGTGAGGAAGCTAACCACGATGGTTACAGTTACGCAAATCAGCCAGGACCACAACGCGCGATACATGTTTTCCGCCATCGGCTTGGCGTCAGGCGAGAGCGCCCAAACCGACAGCATGTTCGGGTTCAGCTTGACCGAAATGAACATGCCAACCGACGACACGATTCCGGCCAGCAATCCCCAGAAGGCGCCGGCCGCCGTGATGCGCTTCCAGAGCATGCCCAGCAGAACGGTTCCAAACAGGGGCGCGATATAGAAGCTGAAGAGCGCCTGGATGTAGTCCATGATGCTCGCGAATTGCATCACGATGTAGGCCGCGCCGATGCTGAGGACGATGCCCACAATCGTGCAGACGCGTCCCATGTTGACGTAGTGCTTGTCCGGCGCCTCCTTGCGGATGAAAGCACGGTACAGGTCGTAGGTCCAGACGGTCGAAAAAGCGCTGATATTGCCCGCCATCCCGGACATGAAGCCGGCGATCAGCGCCGTGATGCCGAGGCCCAGCAGGCCGGGCCCGCAGTAGCGCGCCAGCATGAGCGGCAGCACTTCATTGTAGCTGTGCAGATTGGGATGGCCAGCGGCCACGCTTTGTGGGACCAGGTGAAAGGGCAGAAGGGCCAGGCCCAGCAGGCCGGGCAGAATGACGATGAACGGCACGCCCATCTTGAAGAACGATCCGAGCACCGGAGCAAGCTTGGCGGCGCGCACATTCTTGGCGGCAAGCACGCGCTGCACCACCAGGAAGTCCGTGGTCCAGTAACCCATGGAGAGCGTCATGCCGAGGCCGAACACAATCCCGGTCCAGTGGATCCCCATGGGATTGTCTTTGAAGTGGCCCATCACCCGCCACATGTGGGTGTAGTCCTGGCCGGGGAAGTTCTGATGGATGCGCGCCACCAGGCCCGACCAGCCGCCCGTCTCGATCAAGCCGAGAATAGGGATCAGCAGCGCGCCGAACCAGATGAGGAAGAATTGGACGACTTCGTTGAAGATGGCTGAAAACAGCCCGCCCAGCGATACGTAGATCGCCACCGTGATCGAGGCCACCCAGATGCTCACGCTCAGATTCCAGCCCAGGAGCACTTTCAGCACCAGGGCCATGGCGAACATGTCCACGCCGGCGCTGAGCAGCGTCATGACCGCGAAACAGAGGGCGGCGAGGCCGCTCGCGCCCTCGCCAAAGCGAAGCTGGAGGTAGCCGGGAACGGAGTGCGTCTTTGAGATGTAATAGAACGGCATCATCACGATGCCGAGGAACAGCATCGCCGGAATGGCGCCCACCCAGTACCAGTGCGCGGCCAAGATGCCGTACTGGTAAGCCGATCCCGCCCAGCCCATCAATTCCAGGGCGCCCAGGTTGGCCGAGACGAAGCTCAAGCCCGCCACCCAGGCTGTCATTTCGCGGCCGGCCAGGAAGAAGTCCTCGCCGCGTTGGGTGTAACGCTTCAGGTAGAAGCCGATGCCGAGCACCATCGCGAAGTAAACAATGATGACGGCGAAATCGATGGTGTGCGGATTCATCATCCGCACGCCTGTGTCGTCGAGCCAGGCTCCCAAAGCGGGAATCATGTCGGCACACTCCGAGAGAAAAAGGTGGGTCGGGCGATCACAATCTTACGTAACGCGGGCTTCGCGGTTTCTTGCGATCCGCTCCGTATGGTCATTCGCCACCAAAACTGAGGCTGGGCCAAACCTAAACGAACTGATTGCGAGTGTCAAGAACCGTTTTCGCCACTTCTGTTTCTTCGATGGGCACACCCTGGTGCAGCGCCTCCCACAGGTTAGCGATTGTACTTGGGCGTGATCCCGCGCAAGCGCTTCCAGACCTCATCGCAGCGTGCCACTGTGGCCGCGTCCAGCCTGCTGCTCTCGCAAGCTTTCAGATTCTCCGCAAGTTGCTCGGGCCGGGACGCGCCCAGGATTACGGAATCCACCTGCTCCTGACCGAGGAGCCACTGCAAGGCCAGTTCGACCAGCGTCTTCCCCGCATCGGCTGCGATGGCCCGCAGTTCGTCCACGGCGGCAAAGTAGTCGTCGTGCCAATACCTGCCCAGGTAGAGCTGATTGGAATCGAATCGGGTTCCGGCGATCGGACCCTTTTCGCGGGAGTGTTTGCCAGTCAGTAGGCCACCGGCGAGCGGATTGTAAACCACCATCGAAACGTCGAACCGCTTAGCAAAAGGCATGTATTCCTCTTCAATGCCTCGCGCCAGCAGGTTATACATTGGCTGCGAAACATAAGGCGGCCGGTAGCCCTGTTTTTGGGAAGTACAGAAGATCTCAGCGACCTGCCAGGCGGCGTAATTGGAGATCGCCGGATAACGTACCTTGCCGTTGCGCACGGCCTCATGTATTGCTTCCAGCGTTTCCTCGATGGGCGTGTCGTAGTCCGGCCAGTGGAGGTAATAAAGATCGAGATAATCCGTGCCCAGGCGCTCAAGGCTCGCTTCCAGGGCCTTGGTGATCGCGGCACGCGATAGTCCCGCGTCGTCCGGCGCGTCGCCCATGCGATATCGCACCTTCGACGCCAGAATCACCTGCGCGCGCCTGGGGCCGAGCGCCTGGCCCAGGACCTCTTCGGCGCGGCCGAGGTTGTACATGTTGGCGGTATCGAAGAAATTCACTCCGGCGTCCAGACATCGGTCGACCATTCGGGTCGACGCGGCCTGGTCCGCCTGCCTGCCGAACGGCATCGTTCCGAACGAGGCGCGCGAGACCCTCAACTCCGTGTGCTGCAGCGTGCGGTAGTCCATTGGTTGGCTCTCCGAAGCCAGTCCACGCAACCCGGCGTCCGCCGAAAAGTTGCGCGTCAATTGTCAAAAAAAATTTACATGCATGTGACCTTGGCCCGGCATCTTTTCGGGTCTGCTGCGTCATCCATAATAGTGGGAACTGACATGTTGAGGTTGCTCCAACTCGCGCAAGAGCTCGATTGGCAGGTCATGGACCTGAAGCACGCCGGCGAGCACCCTGGCAAGGACGCCAAAGGCGAACTGGTCGAGACGCGGCAGAAAAGCGTGCTCGCCACCGCCGACAAGATCCAGCGCGAATTGCTCGCCTCCGTACGCTTTGACCCCTTGCGGCTGGTCGGCGTCGGCGGTTCCATCAGCGATACGCTGGACTCGCTCGGCGAGCTTCTGCTGGCGCTGGATAAAATCCGCCTGGAGGCTACCGGCCGCGTGGACAGCCTGCCTTCGACAGTCCGCTCGTTCCAGGGGCTGCTCAAAGGCTACTGTAACGACGGCGCGCCCATGGCTGCCTGAGTTCACGAGCCCATCAGACCGCGGAGGAAATTCGCGGACTCGCGGATTTCCTCGAGGCCGTTCATCCCGTCCTCGATCGATATCCATCCGTCAAATCCGGCTTCGCGCAAAAGCTCGAAAATCCGCGGGTAGTTGTTCAAGCCGCGTCCGGTGACTCCGTGCACCAGGATAGCGGCATAGCCCGTCCCTTCCTCCGCCTTCCTCAAATCTTCCAGCGTGTACCCCGGCTTGAGGAAACGATCGCTCGCGTGCATCGTGACCACGCGGCTCTTCAGCTTCTCCAGCAGCTGTACGGGATCTTCGCCGGCCACCACCGCGTTCGAAGGGTCGAACTGAACGCCGAACCAGGGCGACCGGATGCTCTCCACGATTTCGAGGAAAACGTCGCTCTTCTGCGCGAACTCGGGATACTGCCAGTAGCCGTCCTTGTAATGATTCTCCAGGGCGAGGACGATCCGGCGCGATTCCGCATACGGCAGCAATTCCTCGATCGCGTCGACAACCCGCCGGATACCTTCTTCGCGCCCGACTTCAGGCCGGCGCTGGCCCGAAAGCACCCGGCAGAACCGGCCGCCGAGGCGCGCCGTCACGTCGATCATGCAGCGTTCGCGCTCGACCTCGTCATGGCGCACGGTTGCATCAGGATGGGTGAAGTCCGGCGAGCAACAAAGCATCGGCATCACCATCCCGCGATTTTCGATCGCCTCACGCACGCGATCGAGGTATTCATCCGCGAGACTGGTGAAGAAGCCGGGGTACATCTCGAGCCCGTCCACGCCGAGCGTCGAGGCCATATCGATCCAGTCGAACACACTCATGCTGCGGTCTACGCAGAGCGCGTCCATGTAGCATTTCGGGAAGGCTGCGAGTTTCATAGAGAAGCAGAAGTCAGGAGCCAGAAGTCAGAATCCAGAGGTCAGAATGCAGATGCGCCTGATTTCTTGCTTCTGACTCCTCCCTCACGCCGGCTTCAGCACTCCCTTGACGATCCCGCCGGACGCCATGCCGTCGAAGCACGACTTCCAGCCCTGGAGCGGTTGCACGCGGCCGACCAGCGGCAGAGGATCGAGGTCACCGGAAGCCAGCAACGCAATCACACACTCCCAGATGGCGTAGTTGTGGCTGAAGCTCCCGCGCAGCGTCACGGCTTTCTGCACCAGCGGATCGAGCGAGAATCCCAGCGGATCGCGGCCCCAGCCGACCTTGGTGATCTGGCCGTTGGGACGCACCGCCGCGAGCGCTGTCTCAAGCACTGACGACACGCCCGAGGCGTCAATCACGGCATCGACACCCAAGCCGTCGCCGAGTTCGCGAATGCCGGCCAGCAACTCGTCGCGCCCACCGGAGAAAGTCCGATTGGCGCCCAGACGTTTCGCGAGTTCCAGGCGCGGACGGTCGCGTTCGAGGCCCGCCACGGCCAACCACCCCGCTCCGCTGAGCTTGGCGAGCGCCATGCACAGCAGGCCGATCGGTCCGGGCCCCAGCACCAGGACGCTCGCTCCCGGGCGGATCTGGGTTTTGACCACGGTCGCGTTGTAGGCGACACAGCAAGGCTCGGTAAGCGCCGCGCGCTCGGACGTCACCGAATCCGGCAGGTGATGCAGGCAGCGGACCGGGACGCGCACGAAGTCGGCCATGGCGCCGTCTACGCCGTAGCCGAAGCCGAGACGCTTGGGGCACAGGTTGTAGTCGCCGGCGCGGCAATAGGCGCATTCGCCGCAAATCCGCGCCGCCGTCTCCGACGCCACCCGGTCGCCTTCGCGAAATCCGAGGATGCCCTCACCCGTCCGGGCCACGACGCCGCAGAACTCGTGCCCCAGGATCACCGGCACGTTCACCCGCCAGCTATGCGAGTTGTGATACTGATGGACCTCGCTGCCGCAAACCCCGATCGCCTCCGTCCTGAGGATCACTTCGCCGGGGCCCGGCGGCGGAGGCTGGGGCACCTCGCGCAGCTCGACCCCGCCCTCGCGTAGTTCGTAGTGGACCACTGCGGCCATCAACGCCATCGCGTTTTCAGCCCTCCCTCGGCCGCAAGTTGGTTGAGTGAGTAGCACCTCGTTCTGAGACGCTCAGCAACACTAAACTATCTTTTTGCAAAAAACAGGCCCTTTTATGGTGGCAAACGTCAGAAAATGAAGGAATTAGTCTCAATGGGTTTGACGCAGACTTTTCTAGGTCTAAGTCGCTGAAATTGCTAGGCTTAGGCTCAATGGGTTTGGGTGGCTTTGCGGTGCGGTCTATAGCTAGGTCGGCTAAAGAGGAGCTCAACGCCAACGTCCGCCACCCGGACTTACCAAGGGCCGGCATCCCTGGGTCACACGCCAATCTGCAATAGGACGGGCTCCAGAGACAGACATCTCCGTGAACAAGGGCCATGGTTTGCATGTAACTTGCTGAAGGCAATTGAGATAGCCCGTTTGGGTTCGCCTCTGGCGGATTATGGCCTATGCTGCTCATTTCGCAAGATTTAACGTCTTTGGGTTCGGGTTCGCTCGACTTGAGCTCGTGGCGGGCCGGGCTCGCGGTTCCGTACCCGGTAAATCCCAAAACAGCTCCCAATATACACATTCTTTGGGATTTGTCAAGCTTTTTATGATCTGATTCCGCCCAGCTTCTTCTACCGTTGTTGCCGTTTCCAGGCCACTCTTCCAACCCCTCGCGGCGTGAAGGCCGGTGCTATAATGCATTGCCTCATCGCGCGCAAGGCGAGTCAATCGAGTTGCCAGAGACAACCATTTCTCACTACCGGATCGGCCAGAGATTGGGCGGCGGCGGAATGGGTGTGGTGTACGATGCCGAGGACGCACGCCTCGGTCGGCGGGTGGCCCTCAAGTTTCTGCCGGAGGAATTGGCGCACGATCCCCTGGCCCGCGAGCGGTTCCTGCGCGAGGCGCAGGCCGCCTCGGCGCTGAATCATCCCAACATCTGCACGCTTTTCGACATCGGCGAGGACCAGGGCCGCCCGTTCCTGGTGATGGAGCGGCTGGAAGGCGCGACCCTGAAGCACCGGATCGCGCGCGGCCCCTTGCCGGTGGATCAGATGTTGGACCTCGCGATCCAGATTGCCGACGCGCTGGACGCGGCGCACGCGGCCGGCATTGTTCATCGCGACATCAAGCCGGCAAACATCTTCATCACCACGAGGGGACAAGCGAAGGTTCTGGATTTCGGCCTGGCCAAAGTGACGGACAAGGCCGTCTTTCAGCCGCCGGGCGCGAGCCAGGCGGGTTCTGCCGGTAATGCTGATGCAACTCTTTCCGTTGATCCCGCGCATCTGACGAGCCCGGGCACGACGATGGGAACCGTCGCCTACATGAGCCCCGAGCAGGCGCGCGGCGAGGAACTCGATTCGCGCACGGATTTGTTCAGCTTTGGCGCCGTTCTGTACGAAATGGCGACCGGCCGCCAACCGTTTGGAGGAAACACCTCCGCCGTCATCTTCAGCGCAATTCTCACGCAGCCTCCCGTCTCTCCGATGCGGCTGAATCCCGAGGTCCCAGCCGAACTCGAGCGCATCCTCAACCGCCTGATGGAAAAAGATCGCGACTTGCGCTATCAGAGCGCGGCTGACTTGCGCAGCGAACTCAAGCGGTTGAAACGCGACACCGATTCCGGGCGGTCCGCCGCGGTGAAAACGGCCAGCCAGCCCGCGATCGCGGCAACGCCGGGCGCAGGGGCGGAAAGCGTTTCGGCGCAACTATCCGCGGCAGTTCAAGTCCGGTCCCGCGCTTCGAGACGGAATATGACCCTGGCGCTGGCCGGGGTCGTCGTTATCGCGGCCGCGGCACTGACGGTACTCTTATACCTCCGGGGCAACCGTGCTCCCGATTCGATTCATGCTGTCGCGGTTCTTCCCTTCGTGAATGGGACCGGCGACGCCAGTCAGGAATACTTGAGCGACGGAATCACGGAAGGCTTGATCGACGATCTGGCGCAGCTTCCCAGCCTTCGAGTGCTGGCGCGCTCGACCGTGTTCCGTTTTAAGGGCCAGCAAGACGATCCGGTCAAGATTGGCCACGAGCTGGGCGTGCAGGCTGTCCTGACCGGGACAATCTCGAAGGCGGGTACGGCCATTTCCATCCAGGCGGATCTTGTCAACGTGTCAGGCGGGTCCGAGATGTGGGGCGAGCAATTCAATTTTTCGCCGCAGGAGATCGCCGGCGCGCAAACGCAAATCGCGCAGCAAATTTCCCAGAAGCTGCGAATGAAACTGACTCCTGAACAAACGACAAGATTGGCCAAGGGCGGAACGCAGAACAGCGACGCCTATCAGGCTTATCTGCGCGGCCGCTACGCCTACAACCGCCGGACGGCAGACTCGCTTCGCCAGGCCCTCGATGATTTCCAACAGGCCATTACTCTCGATTCCAATTACCCCCTCGCCTATGTGGGCCTGGCGGATACCTACAACGTGGTTTCGGGTTACGGCGTAATGGGGCCGGGCGAATCTTTCCCCAAAGCGGAAGCCGCTGCTCGCAAGGCGTTGCAACTGGACGACTCGCTTGCCGAAGCCCACGCTGCCCTGGCGATGAGCTTGTGCGCCTACGATTGGAATTGGGCGGAATCGGAAAGCGAGTATAAGCGCGCATTTGAGCTGAATCCCAACGATGCCCAGGCGCACTATTTCTACGCGATGCTCTACTTGATGCCGATGCGAAGGTTTGACGAAGCTATTGGGAAGATGAAGCGAGCGCTCGAGTTGGATCCGCTCTCGTTGATTATCAATGCCAATCTATGCTGGATCTATTACAATGCGGGTCAGTTCGACAAAGGCATTGAACAGGCGCGTAAGACCATTGAGATTGATCCGGGGTTTGCGGTGACTTACGGGCGGCTTCAGTGGATTTATGAATCCAAGGGCATGTATCCCGATGCCATCGCCACCTTCGCAAAAGGACCCCCCGAGACTCAAGGCTGGGGACCTATGCTTCAGAGGGCCTATACTACCTCGGGTGCTCACGGATATTGGCAGGAACAGTTAAGCCTGGAAGAGGACTTGAGTAAGAAGCAATACGTCCCCCCGAGCCTTTTTGCCATGCACTACGCTCACCTAGGCGACAAGGACCATGTCATGGAGTGGCTCGAAAAGTCCTTTAGGGCTCACGACGATTTGTTGCCTTCGTCGGTTGGCGATCCTGCTCTCGGTTCGATGCGCTCCGATCCGCGCTTTGTAAACCTTGTCAAGCGAATGGGTCTTCCCACTTCCTGATCTCGGCAGGGCTGCCGGCTCACCGCGCTTCGGCCTCAGAGCCTGCACAGTGGGGCCTGGAGGGGCCGAACTGCTTCTCCATTGTTCCCGCCGGCGGCTGCGCCTCAGAGCATCGCCCGCAAGTGCTCGAAACTGACCCTGGCGGCGGCCATCGAGTCGCCCCAGTCCGCGGCGGAGTCCTGCTCGATCGCGAAGTGCTTCATGCCTGCGAGTCCGGCGTACTTGAAGATATTCTTGTAGTCGATCTCCCCTTCTCCGACGGGAACGAGCCGGGCCGCGCGCAATCTGCCGAATTCATCGGTCGCGGGCGGCAGGCATTTCAGGCAGGCGACATCCTTTACATGCCAGAGAACAAATCTGCCCGGATGCCTATGAAACAACCCGATGGGATCCTGTCCTGCTACGGTAGCCCATCCGATATCCATCTGCATCGCCACAAGCTCCGGATCTGTTTCCGACAGGAGGATGTCGTAAGGCGTCAGTTCAGAGCCCTGGCAAGGCTGAAATTCCATGGTGTGGTTGTGCCGTAGGATTTTGATGCCGAACTTCTGGGCGAGCTTTCCATACCGATTGTAAAGCGCTGCTTCGCGCTTGACGTCGTCGGTGGTCCGCGCGCGTGACATGCGCGCCATCATCTGGGCGCGTTCGGCGGGCGTGAAGGGCCTGCTCACGCGGGCGCGCGGCGGCCGGGCCTCATCGAGGCTCGCATATTCAATACCCATGATCTTGAACCCATCGAGTTGCTTCTCGGTCTCGGCGTCGGGTCCCTCGGTGATCCCCGAGTGGGTGCTGGGCATTCGCAGACCGAGCCGGTCCATCAAGTCGCGAAAGTCCTTCGGCGACATGCCCCCGTAGCCTGTGGCCGCCTCGATTTCCTTGTAGCCGATTTGCGCTACCTTCTCCAGCGTTCCCGGATAGTCCTTGGCAGTCAGGTCGCGGACCGTGTACAACTCCAGGCCTATCTGGGCCGTCCAATCCGGAGATGTTTCAGCGGCCCGGAGCGGCGTCGCGGCCGCGTTGCCGGCGTGGCCTGCCAGCATCAGCCCACCGATCCCAGAAGCGACATTCTTCAGGAATTCTCTACGGCTCGCGTTTCCTTCTCGCGTTACGGTGCCGGCCATGTTCTCCTCGTTTCAGCAGATCGGATCGCGTCTCTCCGCGCGGTTATCTTATCCATGATAAAGGCTGCGGCCGGGCTTCAACAATAATTTACCGCTTCGGCCGCCTTGGCGCGATTCGCTGCCCTAAGGCGGCGACTCGGCCTTCTTCGCGCATCAGAGGGGGGCTGTTCGGGATCGGTAAAGGTTTTTTGTGGCCTCAGGAGACTCCGTGGCCTCTCTAGTCCGGGACCACTGACGATTTCCCTTCCGTAATCGACAGCATTCGATCGACGGGCGGCGCCTCGAAGGTCTGACGGGTTCCCGAGGGCCAGAAGATCTCGAGCAACTCGACGCGGTTCGCCGGACCCAGGCCGAACCACACTTCCGGAGCCGATTGCGAGAGATACGACCCCGAGACCCCGTACTCCCGCACCTGCTGTTTGCCGGCCGCGGTCAGGCAGACCCTGGCGCCAAAGGCGGAGCGATTGCTACGAGTCCCGGCGAGGTGGACGGCGAGCCAGTGGCCGCGATTGCCTCCGTCGTTGCGCAGCAGCATGGGCCGCCCGTGATTGGTCATGATGATCAGGTCAAGATCGCCGTCACGGTCAAAGTCGGCGCACGCCGCGCCACGTCCCACGATCGCCTGCTTGAGGGCGCTGCCAACGGCGCCTGACCGCGCCACGTCATAGAATCCGTCCGGACCTTTGGACCAAAAGAGAAAGGGACGCTGCGGAACGAGGCGGCTGCTGTCCGATTTGTCTTCGAGGGTTGAGCCGTTGATGGCGAGCAGGTCCAGTTGGCCGTCGTTGTCAAAATCGAAGAAAAACGTTCCCCAGCCCGCATCACCCATGGCAATCTCGCCGCAGCCGTACATGTCGGCCACATCGGAGAAGTGCAGCTGTCCGGCCGCCTTCTGCTCGAACCAGAGGTTCTGGTAAAGCGCGTCGCCCTGGCCGATCCAGTGCGTCAGGAATATATCGAAGTCCCCGTCGCCGTCGTAGTCCCCGACGGCGATGCCCATGGTGCCGCGGTTCTCTTCCGTCCACGAAGCCGCGCTGACGTTCCGGAACCGGCCCCGCCCGAGCCCGAGAAACATGCGGTTCGAAGAGATGTCGTTGGCGATATAAAAATCGGGCCAGCCATCGAGGTTGAAATCCGCAAAGGCGGCCGCGAGGCTGCGCCCGTCCGGGTCATCCACTCCCAGCCGGGCAGCCACGTCGGTAAAGGTTCCGTCGCGATTGTTGTGGTAGAGGCGATTCGGGACACCCTGGAAGGAAGCCGGATTCAGGGTAAAGGGCACGTCGGTGCCGTATTCCTGCGAGGTCGCCCCGACCGGCACGCCGCGAAGGTTATAGTCTGCGTAGTTGGCGACGTAAAGGTCCAGGTATCCGTCGCGATCGTAATCCACCCAGACCGGTGTCATGCCCCAGAGGCGATTGGCAACGCCGGCGCGTTCGGTGGCGTCGGTGAAGGTTCCGTCGCCGTTGTTGTGATAAAGCACCGAGCGGCCATAATTGGTGACGTACAGATCGAGGTGACCATCGTTGTCGTAATCGCCCCAGGCCGCGCCCATCCCGTAGCCACCGCGATTGGCGACGCCCGCCCGAAGCGTGACGTCAGTGAACGTCCCATCCCGATTGTTGCGATAGAGGTGGCTGTAAGGCGCGTCGGGACCGGGGCGGATGCCCCAGGGTCCGGGCTGATTCACGAGATAGAGGTCCGGCCAGCCATCGTTGTCGTAATCGCCCCAAGCCGCCCCGGGACCCATATCTTCGGGAAGCTGGTGAGTGCGGGCTCCGGCGGAATGCACAAAGTCGATTCCAGCCTGGCGGGTCACGTCCGTAAACGTGACGGGCGGGGGATCCTGGCCGGAGAGTTGCCGGGCGGCACTGTCAAATATCTGCGATTGCGGCTTGGGATGGGATCGCGAGCAGGCGGCGAAGAGGCCGGCCAATCCCCCCGTGGCGGCGCGCAAAATCGCTCGGCGTGTCATCGGCCCGATCCTGCGCGGCGCGGGCTCGCGGCCGAAGCATTGTGCCGCGAGGCGCCGCGGTGCTCGGCCAGAGCCCCGTGGAGGTCGGCCAGAGGAACTTCCACGCGATCCCCGGAGAGATCGGTAATGGGCGTGGAAAGGTGCTGGCCGGGGAAGGCGAAGTCCATGAAGTACTGGTTGGCCTTGCGATAGCGCAGCCGGGCCGAGATCGTGAGCGGGCCTTTGGCCGTGAGCGGGAGCCGCAGCCGATACTCATACATGTCGGAGTAGCCTGGGAATATGGCGCGCTTCCACTGCGCCCCGACGTAATGCCACAAGTCGTGGCGGACGATCTCCTGGCCGCTGGAATTCACGCCCTCGGCTTTCAGCACGAACGTCCCCGGCTCAACGTGATCGTCCGCCGTGAGCTCACCGGAATGGAACAACACCTTCTCGGAAGCGTCGCTCACGGTCACCTCGACCCAGGCGCGGATCAGATCGAGAGGCCCGGTGGGGAAACTGTGCCCGGCCTTGTTGTTCGTCAGCACCACGCGAAACGCCGTCGAGGCGCCAGGGAGAAACGGCTCGCTGGCGACGATCTTGACCGGTATCACGGGCCCGGCAGGCCAGACCCCGGCGATCTCGGGAATGTACTTCTTGCCTTGGATCCATTCGGTGGCGCGGCGAGTCTGGTCCGCGGCGTCGGGAGAATCGATCAATTCCGGCATCACCTGGTTGGCGGCGGCGAACCAATGACTGCGGTGCCTGAGTCCGAGACCGTGCTTCACGTCGTACGGGTCAGCCTCAGCCATACTCGCCCCAGCCTGGTAGTACATGTGGCAGTCCTGGCAACGCAGGCGGCGGGCTGGATTGGGATCGGCGTCCCATTTCCCGTGCTTCCAGTCGTCGTACTGGTTCTGCAGCTGCACCCAGCCCACGTGATTGATCTGTTTGTCGATGAACTGCTTGTGGCAGGCGCCACAGGAGGCAGGCTGCCTGTCGAGCGCCAGATCATAGTCGAGGTCGTGCTGCTGCGGGTAGGCGCGAATCAGGAAGTGAGTGATGGCCCGGGCGTACGCCGACCCGCGATATTCGAACAGGTACGGCCTGGGCGGGCTCCAGACGTAGTTGCCGTTCCCTTGCACATCCACGCGACGCGTCGCGTGGCACACCACGCAGGAACTCCCTTCCTTAAATCCGGGTGCTTCGATGCTGGTGCTGGCATTCTTGTAGGCCGAGAGCAGGGAGACGGGATCGTGACAGCCGGCGCAGTAGCGCGTGGCGGGCGCGCCCTCCTGTTGCATCATGGCGCCTTGCACAGCCTGAAAGAATTTGTCTTCTGAAGACCAGCGATGGGCGTCAGCCGCCCATTCGTGAAAGATCGCCGCGTGGCACCCCGCCTCGCCGCAGGTGTTGGAACCGGCGAGAAGCTGGGGCGCGACCGGCCGGCCGCTCCCGGTCTTCGCCATGCTGGGGGTGAACGGATTCGAACCGTACGGCAGCTTGTACGCTGCGGGTAAGGCATAGTGGCTGAAATCGGGAGCGTAGAAGCGGTAAACCGCCGCCAGCAGGATGGCCGCGCCGATCAAAGCTCCGGCACCCCAACTCGCTCCGGTCCACAGGCGCCGGCGGGCAGGCCTGACGTCAGGCGTCGCTGCGGCTGTCCCAGCAGCCTTGGAGTTGCGCGCGGCCCTGCGCGCATGAGGGTAGGCGTGGTAGGCGAGAAACGGCACAGCCACCAGTCCGGTCCACAAGTGGGCTTGATCCCAGAAGTGGCTGGTGGCCAGGGAGAACGCCGCCTGCCAGGTGAGCACCAGGCCCGAAATCGTGGTGGCGGACATGGTCCAGACGCCGGCGTAGGCGCAAATCTTTCGGAAACACCTCGGCGCTTTCCGCGATGCCAACCAGTGGCTCAGCTGCCAGAGGGTCAGCGGAACGACCAGCGCCAGCCCCAGCAGCGTATGCATCAGGACAGCGACCTGGCTGGGAATGCTGAACGGCAATAGCCAGACCGCGAGGCCGCTCACGGCGACAAAGATGAGCACGCCACCGGTCCAAGCGAAGCCAAGAACACTCTTCTCGCTGACAAAGGTGTGGGATATCAGCGGAGCAGGTTGGGGGGCTGATCCCGATCCGGAACTCGCTGTCCGAAATAGGCTCACGTGTGTACACTCCTCCCCCAAGCACCCAGTACGCCTTATCAAGGTCTTTGGACCCAGTTCCGCGTAGGCGGCGAAATGTCACAAGAGAAAACCCGTCGCACGCCGACGGCACCCGGCATTAGAACGCCCGGCTTGCCGAAGGGTCTGTGACCGGCATCACAATCAAATGTGACATCTCGGAGTTCCGGTTACGGACTAGCAGCCGGCGACGATTTCCCCGCGTGGTCCAGATCACGCCTTCGGGACGTGGCGGAACGGGCCGCAGGCGCGCGCCGATGCCATAATGGGACATGGATTTCAAGCACTCCGGCGGCGCCTGGAAGCGGGCTATCCTCATTCAGCTTGCGATCGTTGCCGCGCTCGCCGCCGTCCTCAAGTTTTACCTGCCCGGCATGGAGAAGCGCCGCGAGGCAGCCGTGGTGAGGGAGCGCGAAAACAGGATCCAGTCTTTCGCGCGCACCATGATCGTCGAGGATCCCACGCGCGACATCCCTTCCGGTCCCAATGCCGGGGAACATCCGCAGAAGCTCCTGCGGCAGGACTCGATTGACGAAGTGCAGAGTGCGCTGGGTGCTCCGACGTCCGAAAGCCGCGACTTCCGCGGCGGTGGTCATCTAACCTGGACCGGCACCGATCACCAGATCGAGGCCGCGTTCGACCGCGGCATTCTCTACAACCTGATGTACGAGGACATCCACACGGGGCACGGCGTGAGCGTGTACGAATCGGGCGCGTACTGGCAGAGGTTTTGACCGGCCCTGCGGCAGGCAAGTTGCCCTCATCGTCGCCTTCTCCCACCGGCCGCCACCCTGTTTCCCCGAGTTCGCACCCGGCGAATGCGGACCCCCCGCTTCCCGTCTGGGTCGAATTTCGATAAACTGCCGCCTTTGCGGGAGGCAGGCTATGCCAGATTCTCTGAGTAAGCTCCTCAAGGGATGGTGGGACCTGATTATCCTCGTGTCGGGGCTGCTGGCCGCGTTTCTCGGCCTCTACCTGCCCCTGCGAGACTTCGCGAGCGGCTGGGGGCTGAGCCGCTGCCTGTCGGCGAGCCCGGCGGGCTGCGCCGCAAAGGAGTTCAGCGGGGCCGGCTCCGTCGCCATTGCCATCCTTCTGCTCGGCTCACTGCTGGTCCTTCTGGCCTACACCGCCTATCAGGCCGCCTCGCCCCAAGGCAGGTCAGGCCGGATACGGTCGCGGGACGCCGGCAGGATCGAGATGCTGAAGCGTACCTTCACCCAGACCGTCGAAGCGACGGACCTGATCGCCAGCCAGTTCTTTCTGGCGGCTGCCGGCACGCGAAAGGAGGTCCGCCAGTTCAAGCAAGTGTGGATTCTGGGCAGGAACGGAGATTGCCGCGTGAAACAGACATGGACTCTGGCCGCCCAGAACGGCGATCTTCACTTCTTTGAAACGGGCATTCAGGGCGACGATCAGACCTCGCCGGCCGGTTTTCCCGAAGAGATTGCACTGGATATAACGTCGGGAACGCCGGGCATGCGGGTGGCCTGGCTTCTCAGCAGAAACGAAGCCACGGAAAAGGATTTCGTGGTGTTTCTGCTGCCCGCCATCACCGCGGGAGGCAAGGACGTCCGGAACATTGAGGTCCGCTACTACTGGAAAGGACTGATGCGGAGACTGGCCTTGAACCGCTACGATTATTTTGAGTACAGCATCAAGTCAGCCGCGGCGATTCCGAGCGTCGAATATCAGTTCCGTGTGGCCGAAGGGGCGGGGAAGTTAAGGTGCTCAATCGAAGGGACGCTGCTTGGGCCGGATGAGACTCTGGCCGCCCTGCAGGACGACGGCGGCGAGTACTGGACCTATCAGGTAAGGAATATGCCGTCAGATCACCCGACCAAACTAAAGCTGGAATTCGTTTAGCCGTCGCGGCGATCGCGGAGACGAATGGTGTTTCTCTTCATGGAACTCCTCCCTCCCTGTAGTATAGCGCACTCTTGACCGGGGATAGCGCCGGAACCGGGAAGGCAGATTCCGCGCTGCGCCCGGAATGACGGTCATTCCGCACCACGCTCGCGCTGCACCATGCTTCCGCCGCCATACGCCCTCGCCACACCATATTACGCCGTTGCGGCTTCAGAGCCTCAGCTCGACGATGGTGGCGCCGGTGCCGCCCTCGTTCTGCGGCGCGGCATAGAACTTCTCCACATGCGGATGCGATTCGAACATCTCGTGCAGCGTGCGCCGCAGGATGCCTTTGCCGTGGCCGTGGACCACGCGCAGCCGGAAGCGCCGCGCCAGAAACGCCTGATCGAGGAAAGCGTCCACCTGCTCCCGAGCCTCCTCGGCCGTCTGCCCGATCACGTTGATCTCCGCCGGCGCCTCCACGCGGGAGACCACCGGTCCGGCGCCGGTCGCGCCCGAGCGCGGCGCCTGCTTGCGCACCAGAACGCGCACGCGCGCGGGATCGACGCGCATGTGCAGCCGTCCGACTTCGACGTCGATTCCGGCGGCCGTAACGGCGGCCACCGTGCCCGGAGCGGGCATGCCTTCCACCTGCACGGTGTCGCCGGGCCGCGGCGGACCCTCGATGGCGGCCGTGGATTCGGCCGCCGGGATCTCCTCCGGGCCCACCACCTCGGCCACTTCGCTCTTCCAACTAGCGCGCGCCTCGTTGGCGATCGCTCCCGGCAGCCGCTCCAGTTTCTGTTCCAGGCGCTTGAACTGGCTGCGCGACTGGGCCTGCGTCAGGCTGCGCGCGGCCTGGGTCCTCACCTCGGCGCGGATCTCCTCCAGCGCCGACTCCCAGCGCCGGCCTTCGCGCTTTAACCCCTCTTCGAGGCGCCGGCCCAGTTCCGTCAGGCGCGCGCGCCGCTCCGCCTGGTATTGCTGCTCGAGTTCCTGCCGGCGCCGCTCGATTTCGATGCGCGCCACCTCGCTTTCGCGCAGCTTGCGCTCCATGTCCGAGCGCTCGCGATGCAGCGTCTCGACGAGCGCCGCTACCTCGCGCTCCTCCGGCGCCACCAGCGTCCGCGCCCGATCGATAATCGAACGCGGCAGGCCCAGGCGCTCCGCGACCGACAGCCCGCTCGACTTCCCCGGCAGACCCACCAGCAGCCGGTAGGTGGATTCCAGCGTGCGATCGTCGAACTCCATGGCGGCGTTCACCGCGCCCGGCGTTTCGGCGGCGTAGGCTTTGAGGCGCGAGGCGTGCGTGGTGACCACGGCCAGGGCGCCGCGTGCGCGGAAATGCTCGAGGACGGCGACCGCGAGCGCCGCGCCCTCTTCGGGATCGGTGCTGCCGCCAAGCTCGTCCGCCAGCACCAGGTCGCCCGGTCCGGCCGCCTCGGCCATGCGCCGGATATTGCTGATGTGCGCGGAAAACGTGCTCAGGCTGGCCTCGATCGACTGCAGATCGCCGATATCGGCCAGTACGCGCCCGAAGACCGGCAGCTTGGCGATGGCGGCCGGCACCGGCAGGCCGCTCTGCGCCATCAGCGCCGAGAGCCCGACGGTCTTCAGCACCACGGTCTTGCCGCCCGTGTTCGGTCCGCTGATCACGAGCACGGTCTGCTCGGGATCGAGACGCAGGTTGAGCGGCACCGGCTGGCGATTCTGCGCGCGCAGGGCTTTCTCGAGCAGCGGATGCCGCGCGTCGTCGAGCTCGAGCGGGCCGCCGGGCGCAAGCTCGGGCAGGCAGCAATCGTAGAGGCGCGCGAACTCGGCCTTGGCGAATATCAAGTCGAATTCCGCCAGGATTTCCGCGGCGCGCTCGAGGTCTCGCCGGCGGCTGCGCAGGTACTCGGTCAGCTCGCCGAGAATCCGGCGGACTTCCGCCAGCTCGCGATCCTCCATCTCCACCAGCTCGTTGTTGAGCGGCACGGTTTCGAGCGGCTCGAGATAGAGCGTGGCGCCCGAAGCGCTCATGCCGTGAACCACGCCGTCCACGCGGCGCTTCTCGTCGGCGCGAATCGGGATCACCAGGCGGTCGTTGCGCACGGTGACGATCTCGTCCTGCGCCACGCCCGCGCGGCTCAGGCGGCCGAGCAGCCGCTGGATGGTGATCTGGATCTCGTGTCGCAACCGTTCGATGTTGCGCCGCACGCGGCCCAGCTCCGGGCTGGCCGACGATTCCACGGTGCCGTCCGGGGCGATCTTGCCTTCAAGTTCGCCGAGCAGGTTGCGGAAGTCAGGCAGGCCCGCGGCGAGCTGATCGAGCTGTGAAAACGAGCCGAAGGCGCCGCGCAGACTCTGTGCCGAGCGCGCGAGTGCGGTCAGGGCCAGAATTTCGAGCGCTTCGCAGCAGAGTCCTTCGATGGCGAGCTTTTCGAAAACCGGCCGCGGATCGCCGAGCGAGGCGAAGTTGGGCCGCGAATTCCCGCTCGCGTAGCGGCGGGCTTCGCCGGCACGGGCCAGGTCCACGCCGATGCGATCGAGATCGGTCGAAGGCGCGAGTCCAGCGAGCCGCGCCTGGCTGATGGGCCCCGTGAGCAGCTCGGCGAGAATGGCAAGCACACCGTCGAATTCGAGCGTGGCCAGCGAAAATCGGTCGGAGAGACTCATTGGGTGCGATATCCACCGTCTGGCAATCGGATGCGAGGCGAGCCGCACCCCGGACACTGGCCCCAGTGACATCAAGGGTCATGCGCCCGGCTATGGGTGATTATAGCTGCTTCCCTGCCATCGCTGTTCGCTGGGTTTCCGGCAGGGTCGACGCTCAGGATGGGTTCGCGACGGCCATAGAGGATTACAAAATGGAGTGACAGCGGTGCGCTGTAGCGCGCCTGTCCCAGGCGCGAAAATCCGGGCGGGGACGCCCGTGCTACAGCACGATCTGTCACCCTGATCTGTAATCGTCATTAATTCGGCTTCTTATCTCTGCCCCAGGTTTTGTACAGCCCGAGGTAGGCGTAATTCTCCGTCATACCTGCGATGGAATGCCCGTAGGCGAACAGCAGCTGCAGGCCAGGCGACTTGAAATGGTAGTAGCCGCCGGCATCGATCATCGTGGAAGCGTGGATCTGCGGCGCGGCATAACCTTCCGGACCGTGGGAAAACACCTCGGCGGCGAGCTCCAGCTTCTTGTTGATGGTTCGTTTCGTCAGATACCCTTCATAGAAGTAATTCCGGTAACCCACCTGCGGCACGATGGCGTACCCGGCGCCTCCGACCAGGCTCCAGGGCCCGAACTCCTTCTCAACCCAAAGGGGCAGCTTATACCAGGGCTTTCCCAGGCCGAGCCCCTTGACGTAACTTCCGGTGGGTACCTCGAGCATGGTGAAGGTTCCGATCTGCGGCCGGTGCTTGGTCTGCTTGATGAATCCCCACTTGACGCCCAGTTCGGCGTCCGTGAGTCCGAATTCGCTCGGCCCGGTTCCGCCCGGAAGGTAGATGGGATTGTTCGACGGAAGCACCGCTCCGAAGGGAAGAATCGCGTGCAACTGGATGGTTGGAACGGCGCCCCAATTGAACTCGAACGCCGGGCCCGTAGGATCGATCTCCGCCGGCGTGCCATCCACCATCCCGAACACGTACGCTTCGTAGTGTCCGTAGTCCACCGGCGTCGGATCGTCGGTCTGGAAGGGAGGTCCGGCCTGCGCCCGGAGTCCCGGCACCCAGGCTAGGAGGCCCAAAGCGATCAACGGGAACCAGCGCGCGCTGCTGGTACCCGTGCCTCCCCTGTGCACGGCCATCGCCACCGGGCTCTGATATGTCGATGCGCCGATGACCGCCTGGGGATTTGGCATTCTGGTTTGCAGACGCGGCGTTGCTTATTGCTTCTTCAGCAGCAGCGGAAGACTGGCGCCACCCTGGCTCCACGTACCGTCAATGCTCTTGAGATCGCCCGCGATCTTTCCCTCGAATTTGCCGCCGATCCCCTCGATTCGAGCGTGAGTGCGGCACCGGCGCGAGTAACGGAGGTCACGGGTATGCCCGCCGTGTTCTGGTCCGGGCTGTCCATGGTGGCGGTCAGGCCATCCTCGGTGTTGGTGATGTGTACCACCACGGTGAGCTTGCTTTGACCGGTATCAAGCGTACCCTGCCACGTACCGTCGATGTCCGACGGCTTCGCCGCCCTGGCCGCCTTGGCCGGTTTGTCCGCCGCCTTCGCGGGCGCTGCGGGTGCGCGCTTGAAGTTCAGCGGCAACGACTGCCCCTGCGTCCAGGTGCCATCGATCTCGCTCCCGTCCGGCTTGACCGTCCCCTCGTAGCTCCCGTTCACCGCCTCGACGCCCAGGCTGAGCTTGGAATCTTTGAGCGAGACGGTTGCGATGGGAATGCCATACGACCCCTGATCGACGCTGTCCAGGGTGGCTCCCAGGCCGCCGTTCGCGGCTTTGGTCAGGTGCAGAACCAGGTGCAACTGCCCCTGGCCGGTATCGAGCATGCCCTGCCAGTCTCCGGCAATGTCCTGCGCGTAGGAAATTGCGGTAACCAGCAGCGCGAGCCCAGCGAGTCCGAATGCTCTCTGGATGAACGTCTGCATAGCCCCTCCTGTCTTGCAGGGCTGACCCTGGGGTCGGCCGCGGCCGGGGCGAGCCCCGGCCCTGCAATCCTCCATCTGTTTGCAATTAATGACGCTTACAAGTCAGGGTGACAGATCGTGCTGTAGCGCGGGCGTCCCCTCCCGCGATTTTCGCGCCTGGGACAGGCGCGCTACAGCGCACCGCTGTTACTCCATTTTGTAATCCTCTATAAGACCTCATGACGGCCGGCCTGAGCATGCCCCAGGAAGTCCTCGGCATCATCTTACACCGGATGCAACCAGGATCCGCCCGTGGAGCGTCCCCACTTCATCTAGTCGACTGCTACGGTGATCTCCGAGTGGACCCCGGGAAGGCCCGCCTCAATCGGTCGCGTCACGGCATCACCTTTGAAGCCACAACTGTATTCGGTGATCCGTTGGCGATAACGATCGATGACCCGGATAATTCTCCCGATGAGTGGAGATTCTTGACGACAGGGCTGCTGCCCTTTTCCCACCACTTCAGCACCCGCAACGCCCGCAACGTATTCCAGCGGCTCGGCGCTCCCACGCGCTCCATCTCAAAATACGTTTTCCCGGGATAGCGATTCTGCAGGTCCCAGCGTCCCTCAGGGCGCCGGTGCCGGCGGACGACCTCAACCGCATCCTCGAGGCGCGGATCGCGAGGCGCGTCGACGGCCTGAAAGTAGTCGAGGCCCCGCAGGACGTCGTAGTGCCATCGCGGCGGAAAAGAGAACCGCAGGAATTCAGGCTTGATGATTGCGCCCGTGCGATGCGACCGGAAAAGGCGATGGGCCAGAAGGAACTCCCGGCCGCGCTGTTGCGCGGCTCGTAGTGCCGGCAACCCGGCACCGCGCCACCGTTCGTAATGCCTCAGGCCTTCGAGGACGCTGATGGTGGTGTGGACCGACGAGTGTGTGGCGCCCTGCGGACGCCTGCAGTTCCAGCCTCCATCGGGCATCTGCTCGTCAAGCACATGACGGGCGACCGTATCGAGGCGAGCGTCATCGTGCTGAAAATAGGAGAGAATGGAAAGCACCATCCCGCTGATGCATGTCTCGCCGCTGCGCGTCCATTTCGCCCAGGTCCCATAGCTGAGGCCGCCGTCGGGCTGCAGCCCTCGGTCGAGTAGTAGACCGCAGGCCTTTTGCGCCTGCCGATTTGCCTGTGGCAGGCCAAAGTCGCGAAGCATCAGCATGGTGTAGGTGGTCGAGATCCACTTGGGCGAGTAGAGCCCGCTGTCGGACGACTTCCCGCGCGCCCACCTGCCGTCGCGACCCTGCTTCGCGAGCAGCCGCGCGCCCCAGCCTTCGCGCGGGACCTTTCGCCGCTCCCGCTCCGCCGCTTCTCCGCCAGCGCCGGTGAGATCCCTCATCGTCTGCCAGCGAATGGCGGGGTCTCCATCCAAGAGCCAGCTAATGGCCTCGTCCGTTTGCTGTCCTGAAGGCACGTGTTGGATTTTCATACCTCTGCGCGACTTGGGCCGAGGATGCGACCGAATTACCACGCCACCGCGACGCGCCACCGGCGCCGGTATGAGCCGGTGCGGCCGGATGATAACTCCGGAAACGATGCCCCAAAGGCAGCTTTTCGCCGGAAAGACCGGGCTGTTCGGCTAAGTCACTGAATCCATGGCGAAAATAAATTTTCTCAATTTTCTCACTTTTCTCACTTTTCTCCATTGTCCCAAATTTCGGGAGGACAATACTATCTTGGCCGTTCCCGGCGGCCGCTTCGCTGGAGAGAGAAATGAGGGGAATCGATTTTTACGCCAAACAAAGCCATCATATAATTGAAAAAAATACACTTACCATTTTTCATAGGGGTCGAAAGCCATCAGGTGCTTGAAAACAAATGAGTTAGATTCTGAAAGCCATCAGGTTATTGATGGGATGAGACTTAAGCGCGTTTGATGATGAGAAAAACCGTGTCCCTACTGCAAAGAAAGGCCCGTTCAGCCGGTTTTGACGCTAATCGCCGGCCGCTCAAATGTCCATTGGCCCCCCCCTCCCGCGCGGGAAGTCCGCCGTACGCACTAACGCTCGGAAACAGGGCGGCTCAGCAACCAGAGACAGAAAGGTCATGGTAATTGCGAACAGCGGCACTGAGTGTCCATAATGCGAAGGATTGTTGAAGGGAGGGTCTGATGGATCGTCGAGACGCGCTGCGATCGGGATTGGTCATGGCAGCTTCAGGACTTGTGGGAGGCGATGAGGCACGAGGGGCGAATGGGCCGCGAAGCGGGCAAGCGCCGTCTTCGTCCGGCCAGTCTGCCGCCGCGCTCGCGCACTTCTTCGACGCGGAGTGGGAATGGAGCCTGGAGCGCAATCCCACCTGGGCTTCGCTGCTCGGCGACCGGCGCTGGAACGATCGCTGGGAGGACGCGAGTCTCGACGCCATCGAGCGCAATCATCAACATCGGGTGGCGGCGCTCGAGCGCCTGTCGGCCATCGATCGGGCCGCGCTTTCGCCTCGCGATCAGCTCAACTACGATCTCTTCCAGCGCGACTACGCGCAGGCCATCGAGGAACATTCCTTCCACTGGTACCTGGTTCCGCTCAACCAGCGCGGCGGCATCCAGACCGCGGACGAACTCGGCGACGAGCTGCGATTTACGACCGCCAGGGATTATGAGGACTGGACCGCGCGCCTGCGCTCCTTCCCGGTTCATATGGATCAGACGATCGAGGTGATGCGCGAAGGCATCCGCCAGAAGATGCTGCTGCCGCGGGTGGTGATGGAGCGCATCCCGGCGCAGATCGATCACCAGGTCGTCACTGACCCGACCGCGAGCCCGTTCTACAAACCCTTCCAGCGGTTTCCCGAGAGCATCGCCAAGCGCGACCAGGACCGGCTGGCCGCTGCGGGGCGCGATGCCATAGACGGCGGGCTGGTCGAATCGTTCGTCAAATTCAAGCGCTTCTTCACCGGGGAGTATCTACCGGCCTGCTTCGAGCAGGTCGGCATCTGGCAGGTGCCGAACGGCCTGGCGCTCTACGCTTTCGATGTGCGCAAGTTCACCACCACCAATCTGACGCCGGACCAGGTCCACAAAATCGGTCTCGAGGAAGTGGCGCGCATCGAGACGGAGATGGAAAAGGTGCGCGCCGGCGCGGATTTCAAGGGATCGCGGGACGAGTTCTTCCATTACCTGCGCACCGATCCCCGCTTCTTCGAGAAGACGCCGGACGACCTGCTGGAGGCCTACCGCGCCCTCGCCAAGCGTGTGGACCCGAAGCTGGTGAAGTTGTTCCGCACGCTGCCGCGCATGCCCTATGGCGTGGAGCCCATTCCCGCCGAGGTCGCGCCCGATACCACTGCCGCCTATTACAGCCAGGGCGCCGCCGACGGGTCGCGCGCCGGCACCTACTACGTGAACCTCTACCGTCCCGAAATGCGCCCGAAGTGGGAGATGACGGCGCTCACGCTGCATGAGTCGGTGCCGGGTCATCACATCCAGATCGCCCTCGGCATGGAGCAGACCGGCCTGCCCAACTTCCGCCGCTACGGCTACTACAACGCCTTCGGCGAGGGCTGGGGACTCTATGCGGAGTCGCTCGGCGACGAGATGGGCCTTTACGACGATCCTTATTCGAAGTTCGGCCAGCTCACTTACGACATGTGGCGCGCCGTGCGCCTGGTGGTTGATACGGGAATCCACTCCATGCGCTGGACCCGCCAGCAGGCGATCGATTACTTCATGGCCAAGGCCGCCAAGGCCGAACTCGACGTGGTGAACGAAATCGACCGTTATATCGCCTGGCCGGGGCAGGCCCTGGCCTACAAGATTGGCGAGCTCAAGATTCGCGAGCTGCGCAACAGGGCCGCCGCGGCGCTGGGCACGAGCTTCGACGTCCGCGAGTTTCACGAGGTGGTGCTGCGCGAGGGCGCCCTGCCGCTCGACATCCTGGAGCGCAACGTGAACGCCTGGATGAGCCAGGCAACGGGCGGATGAGTGAGGGACGACCTATTAGAGTAGTTGTCATTCTGACGAGCCGAAGGCGAGGAAGAATCTCGGCATTTGAGACGAAACACGTGAAGGACAGCAAACAAGTTGTTAAGGAGTACGCGCTCAGATCGATATCTGACGATTACGAGAACCTAGAGACGATTTTTGCCGATGTTACAGACTGGTCCGCACACAGCGGAAGTCAACCAGATCGCGAGTCAGTTGTTGCGGCAGTCCAGGAACTCGTACAAGGTGGTTACGCCCAAGCTTATCGTTTCGATCCACCCTTTAAGGAAGCAATTCCTACTGAGTACTCGACTGAACTCGTCGACGAACTGTGGTTCTATGTAACCTCAGAAGGCAAGCGCCTTGCCTGCGCCCTCAAGGAACATTGGCGCTAGGACGAGCAAATACTGGGACCCTTCGCTGCGCTCAGGGCGACAGGCAGGAAGGTTATCGGTAATAGTGGAACCGCGAGCGCAGGTAGAAGTACTCGTTGATGGGTTGATCGTCCTGGAGCGGAGGAACGCGCGGATCTTCGGCAACGAAGTCCGCGACCGGGCGCTCGTGTTCGAGCACCAGCGCGAACATGCCTTCGGTGGTTGGCGCCGGGCCCCATTCCACGAAATCGGCAGCAGCCGCGGGCGGCAGCCGGCTCGCGAGTTCGTCCGCGCTCAGCACGGGCAGAGGCTTGTCGCTAGCGACGAAATGAAATCCCCAGCCCTTGATCGACGTGAACACGCGCACATAGGGAAAGCAATCGCTTACCGCTTTGGCAACGGACGCCTGCGTGGCGTCATCGGCGCCCGGCAGCCAGATCTGCAGGATTCCGCCGGAGTTCAGATGCGCTCTTGCGACTCTCAGGAATTCAACCGAATAGAGAAGGCTGGAAGTGGCCGCGCCCGGCGGCGGCGGAGGATCGACGGTGATCACGTCATAGCGTTCCGCCGATCGCTCCAGAAATCGGCGGCCGTCATCGATCACCAGGTGCGCGGAAGGCAAGCCCAGCAGCGCCGGACCATCGGGATGGAAGTAGCCGAACAGCTTGGGCACGCTCGGGACCAGCTCGACGGCGGTCGTCGGGATCCCCCACGACATCATGGAACGGAACGTCGTGCCCATCCCGAAGCAGATCACCAGGCCGTTCTTGGGCGCCCTGTCGAGCAGCGCCAGGGGGAAATGCGCCATCACCTTGGTGATGGGGGTGAGGTTCGTCATGCCCAGCCCATTAACGAGCAGCCGCTTGTCCATGCCGCTGCCCGTCGCAATCACCGTCGCCGTATAGTCCCGTCGCAGCACTCTGTCGGGATACTTCGCCTCATAGCCGCGCGCGAACGCCGCCAGGATCACCGAGCTCACAACCACGCCGGCGTAAAGAGCTCTGGTCTTCCGGGGCGAAAGCGAAGGTGCCCGGGACGAGGTTTCGTACAATGCGGCGAGAAGTCCGATCAGGAACAGCGGCAGCGACATGACATAAAGACCCCATCGATCGCCGAGCCACGGCAGAATCCAGAATCCGGCCATCAAGGGTCCGAGAATCGCGCCCACGATATTCACCGCATAGGCGCGGCCGGCGCGGTTGGGATCGCCCGACGACCACTGATCGACGAGCATGGGCGTCAGGAATCCGAGCAAGCTGCTGAAGGGCACAATGCCGAGCGCCGCTCTCCAGGCTGCGGCATGCGCGGATTTGAGGACGGGCAGATGCGGATCGGCGAAGACCAGGGGCAGCAGAGCCAGAAGCCCGGACAGGATCCAGGCCGGAGCGGTCCGCCCGGGATCGTGGCTGCGCACCCAACCGCGGTAGATCCTCGATCCGGCGAAGGTCGCGGCCAGATAGAACCCGAGAATCTCCGCGAAGGCGTAAACGACGTTTCCGAGGTAAGCCGTGTATTGCCTGATCCAGATAACCTCCATCGCCATGGTGCACAGGCCGGTGGTGAAGAGCAGCCAAAGCACGACCCTTCCCGAAGAGGCATAGATGCTCTGCGCGAATCGCCTCGCTGGCGCCGTGGACGGGCTACGAATCGGTTGCGGGACCGCGGAGCGTCGGAAGCTCAAGGCAAACACCGTCGCCGCCAGAATAGCGTTCAGGGCGACGGCGGCGTGCAGGGTGCCCGTGAAGCCCAGCAACTCGATCAGCACAAAGGTGGCGACCAGAGTTCCCAGGACGGCGCCGAGTACGTTGGCGAGGTACAGATAGCTGAACGAGCGCGCCGACTCTTTCGCGATCAGCCTGCGGATCGCAGCCATGGCGAAGGGAAAGGTCGCGCCCATGCACGTGCACCAGGGAAGCAAGGCCACGCATATCCAGCCGCCGGAGGCGAGGTAATAGGTCGAGGATTGCCAGGCGAGGTTCGCTCCCGCTCCGGCGAGCATGCGAGAACCCAGATCGATCAGCGCCGGCACCAGCAGTCCGGAAGCGCCGATCAGGAGCTCGGTCAAACCATAGAGTCGCAAGGCGGCCGACCGCGGAGAGCCATCGAACCGGCGCACGAACGCTCCGCCGGCCCAGGATCCGAGGCCCAGACCCGCCATGAATACGGACAGTACGATCGACACCATCGGCGTCGTCACGCCGAACTTGGCCATGGCGAGCCGCAGCCACACGACTTCGTACACCAGGCTGCAGAAACCTGATAGCAGGAAGAATCCAAAGAACCAGCGGATCCGCATCGTGTCGCTTTCCTGTTGCTTGCGCGCCTTACATTACTATAAGCGCGACACGGCGGCCCATCGATCATTTAACAGGAGTAGAGAAGCGGTGGAGTGTTCCCCCGAACCGGCTGCTGAAAAACGCGGTTTGAAGAGGGTAGCGGCGGGTTTACCTCGCCACCGTAGTGACCATACATCAGCTGCCGGTGATCTTCGTCAATCCCGAGTTCAGCGACCCCTGCCGGTACCCTTCGAGATCGAGCGTGACGTACGTGAATCCCAGGGCTTTCAGCGCCTCCACGAATCGCCGCGCCATTTCGGGGTCGAGTGCGCGCGGCAGTTCTTCGGCTGCGATCTCGACACGCGCCAGCTGGTCATGATGCCGCAGCCGGAAGCGTGTGAATCCGAGTGCGCGCAGAGCCTCCTCGCCCTTCTCAACCACGCGCAACCGCTCGGGCGTGACCTCGATGCCGTACGCGATCCGCGAAGCGAGACAGGGGGACGCGGGACGGTCCCAGACCGGAACGCCCGCGCGCCGAGCCAGTTCCCGGATGTCGGCTTTGGTCAGCTGCGCGGCCACCAGTGGCGTCAGCACGCGATGATCGCGCGCCGCCTGCTGGCCGGGGCGCCAGTCGCCGAGGTCGTCCATATTCACCCCATAAGCCACGGCAGCGTAGCCGCGCCGCTCGGCGAGGGCGTCGAGCTCCGTGAACAGCTCGTCCTTGCAGAAGAAGCAGCGATTGGGAGCATTGGCGCGATACGCGGGATTTGCGACCTCGCGCGTCTCGATGAACTCGTGCGGCAGGGCCAGCTCCCGGGCGCAGTCGGTGGCTTTCCGGCGATCCTCTGCCGAGTAGCTCTCGCTGAGCGCGGTCACGGCGAGCATGCGGTCCGCCAGGACGTGGTGTGCGGCGTAGGCCAGGAACGCCGAATCGACGCCGCCCGAATACGCCACCACCAGCGACGGCACGCGGCCGAGTTCGTCCTCGAGTCGCGCCTGCTTGGTTTCGAGCTCGCTCATGGTCAGGCTCAGGATAACGCGCCCGCGCCTTCAAAGCAATTTGGGCCAGAAAGGGTGCGGGTGTCAGACGCTCCGGTTCGTGGAATACTCGCGCCCCTTCCAGCTTACCGAGCCGAGCCAGCGATGCGCCACCATGGAATCGATGAGCATCAGGCTGAAAAGAGCGGCGCCCGGGACCAGATAGTTGGCGGGCTCCGGCGCGAATCCGATTCGCTTGAGAGCCCGGGAGTAGAGGTAGCGGCCCAGACCCGCGCCCGCCAGGCACCCCAGGCCAAAGGCAGCGAAACCGGCTCCGTCTCCCACTGCGCCCGCCCCGAAACCCAGAACGCAGCCGATCGGCGGCGCAACGTACAAAAACCAGACGCGGGTAAAGGCAGCGAGCACGCCCGGCGGCGAGCAACCCCAAAGCAGATACAAGTTCTTCCGCCAGCCGAGCCACATGTCGCCGAGGCTGCGATACATGCGCGTGCTCACCCACTGAGCGCCAGGCAGGAAGGCGATCCGTCGGCCAGCGCTCTTGAGGCGCCGAGCCAGCGCAACGTCTTCCAGAATCTCGCCGTGCAAAGCTTCGTGCCCGCCGATGGAGTCATACGCCGCGCGTCGAATCAGGATGTATTGGCCGTTCGCGGCGGCAGCCTTCGACTTGGGGTCGTTGACTTCGCTGAACCGGAACAACCGCGCCAGCTCGGTGTAGGCAAACGGAATGACGGCCTTTTCCCACCAGGTCGTGGTTTCCTGGCCCGGCGAGAGCGAGATCATGTCGGCACGCTGGCTGTGCGCGCGTTCCAGGACTTCGGCAAGGCTTCCGGCGCGATGATCGGTGTCGGCGTCGGTGAACAGCAGCCAGTTTCCCGTGGCCTCGCGGGCGCCGGCGGCGAGGGCGTTCGACTTGCCGGTCCAGCCCGGCGGAGGATTGCCCACACGCAGGGTACGCAGCCGCGGGATCTCGTCGCGCAGCGAGTGGAGAATCTCCGTCGTTCCGTCTTCGGAGTGATCGTCCACCACAAGGATCTCGGTGACTTCCGGTTGCGCCGCGACCGAGCGGACGGCGCGCGCGATGTTGGCCGCTTCGTTGCGGGCGGGGATCAGGGCGGACACCCGATCTTCTCTAGTTGACGCCATGGAATGGTTCCGGAAACCACGTAGGGGCGACCCTGGAGCGCGGGCATCCCGCTTTCAATTATAATGGAGCATGGTTTCCACAATGAGAGAGTGATTCGGCGTATCGTCATTCCCGCACAAGCGGGAAGCCACGAGCCTGAGCGCAAAATGGGTAAGAAGCTGCTGATTTACGCGATCCCCGTCGCCATCCTGGCGGCCGTGGCGTGGTTCGAGCTGCGCGGCGGTACGCATCCGGTTCAGCTCGGCGAGAAAGTCCCGAATTTCAACCTGGCTGTTGCCGCCAACGGCGGTGATAAGGCGGCCGATGCGACCGGCGATGTCCGGCTTGCGGATTATCATGGCAAGGTGCTGGTGCTGAATTTCTGGGCGACCTGGTGCCCGCCCTGCGTCGAGGAAACGCCGAGTCTCGAAGACTTCGCCCGGCGGGTGAAGCCCCTGGGCATCGAAGTGCTGGGCGCGAGTGAGGACACGGACTCGGCTGCGCTCGCGGCCTTCGTCGCCAAGTATCATCTCACTTACACCATCGCTCACGATCCCGGCCGCGCGCTGGCCACGCGTTACGGCACGCTGCAGTTCCCGGAGACCTACATCATCGACAAAGACGGGCATCTCGCGGAGAAGATCATCAGCAACACCGACTGGGACGATCCGCGCATGCTGGCCTACGTTCGCGAGCTCGCGCTGCCCAACCGGGCTCAAGCTTCGAACTGAGGTCTTACGCTTTCTTGAAACTGCCTGCTCCGGTCCGCATCGCATAAGTAGGACCGCATGGCCAGCCAGACGACAAGCGAAGTCAGTCCAGAGGCGAAGGCGGTTGATCCCGTCTGCGGCATGACGGTCGATCCCGCGCGCGCCGCCGCGAGTTACGATTACCGCGGCAAGACCTACCACTTCTGCTGCCGCGGATGCCTCGGCAACTTCCAGGCTGATCCGGAGAAGTTCCTCAGCGCCAGACCGGCTACACCCTCGATGGGTTCCCAGGCCCCCACGCATGCCGGGAAAGCCGTCGGGGGGCTCGTAACACTCGGCGCAGCTCCCAAATCCCACGCGCAGGTGGCGCCCTCGCCGCCCGCGGTCGGGGCCAGACCTGCCCCGAAACCGGCCGGCGAAAACGGCGCCTACACTTGCCCCATGGACCCCGAGGTACGCGCCGCGGGGCCGGGGCCTTGCCCGAGGTGCGGCATGGCGCTCGAGCCCGTCGCGCCGGCGCTGCGCACGCGGACCGAGTGGGTATGCCCGATGCATCCCGAGATCGTCCGCGCGGAGGCGGGGTCGTGCCCGATCTGCGGCATGGCGCTCGAATCGCGCACCGCCGCCGTCGAAGAGAAAGAGAATCCCGAGCTTCGCCTGATGACGCGGCGTTTCTGGGCGAGCGTGGTGCTGACGGCGCCGCTGCTCGTCCTGGGCATGTCCGGCATGATGCCCGCGGTCGGCCGGCTCGTTCCCGAAGCGAGCCGGAACTGGGTGGAGCTGGCGCTGGCCACGCCGGTGGTCCTGTGGGGCGGCTGGCCCTTCTTTGAGCGTTTCCGGGCTTCCCTCGTCAACCGCAGCCCCAACATGTTCACGCTCATCGCCCTCGGCACCGGAACGGCTTACATCTATAGCCTCGTAGCGACGCTCGCGCCCGGCGTACTGCCGGCGAGTACGCGCCCTGCGGGCGGCGCGGTTCCGGTGTACTTCGAGGCGGCTGCGGCCATCACCACCCTGGTCCTGCTTGGCCAGGTGCTGGAGTTGCGCGCGCGGGCCCAAACCTCGAGCGCCATCCGCGCGCTGCTGGCTCTCGCGCCCAAGACCGCGCGCCGCATCCTCGACGGCGGCCGCGAGGAGGACGTCCCGCTGGACACCGTGGCGGCGGGCGACCGCCTGCGCGTACGTCCCGGCGAGCGCGTACCTGTCGATGGCATGGTGCTCGACGGCCATAGTTCGGTGGACGAGTCGATGCTGACGGGCGAGCCGATTTCCGTCGAGAAGGAATCGGGCGCGCGCGTAAGCGGCGGTACGCTGAATGGCAACGGGAGCCTCGAGATTCGGGCGGAGCGCGTGGGCGCAGAGACGCTGCTCGGGCAGATCGTCCGCCTCGTGGCCGAAGCGCAGCGCAGCCGCGCGCCCATCCAGCGCCTGGCGGACCGGTTCGCCGCCTGGTTCGTGCCGGGCGTGGTGACGGCGGCGGCGATCACGTTCATCGTCTGGTGGCTGGCCGGACCGGAGCCGCGCTTCGCGCACGCGCTGGTGAACGCCGTAGCCGTGCTGATCATCGCCTGCCCTTGTGCGCTCGGACTCGCCACGCCCATGTCGATCATGGTGGGCACAGGACGCGGCGCGCGCGCCGGCGTGCTCATCCGCGACGCTGAAGCGCTCGAGACGTTGGCGCGCGTAAACACGCTGGTGGTCGACAAGACCGGCACACTGACCGAAGGCCGCCCGCGCCTGACGGAGGTCATGCCGCTCGGCGGCCTCGGGACGGACGAGATTCTCGTGCTCGGCGCGAGCCTGGAGCGCGCCAGTGAGCATCCTCTGGCCACGGCGATCACCGCCGCGGCGCGCGCTCGCGGCCTCGAGCTGAAGCCGGTGGAGAATTTCCGCGCCGTGACCGGCAAGGGCGTGAGCGGAGTTGTGGACGGCCGTAAGGTGACGCTGGGCAACGCCGAGATGCTTGCGGACGCCGGTATGCACGAGAACGTGCTCGACGAGCTCAGCGCCGGCGCCGAAGCCTTGCGCGGTAAGGGCCAGACGGTGATGCTGGCCGCCGTCGACGGCCGGCGCGCCGGACTCTTTGCCGTGGCCGATCCCATCAAAGGTTCCACTCCCGAAGCGCTGCGCCTGCTGCGCGACGAGGGGCTGCGGATCGTGATGCTGACGGGCGACAATCCCGCCACGGCCAGGGCGGTGGCGAGCGAACTGGGCATCACCGAGTTCGAAGCGGGCGTGCTGCCCGACCGCAAGATCGAAGTGGTGCGCCGCCTCCAGACGGAAGGCCGCGTGGTGGCGATGGCCGGCGACGGCATCAACGATGCGCCGGCGCTGGCGCAGGCGGAGGTCGGGATCGCGATGGGCTCGGGCACGGATGTGGCGCTGGAAAGCGCCGGGATCGCGCTGGTGAAGGGCGATCTCCGCGCCATCGTGCGCGCGCGGCGCCTCAGCGAATCCACCCTGCGCAATATCCGGCAAAATCTCTTCTTCGCTTTCGTCTACAACTCGCTCGGCATTCCCATCGCCGCGGGCGTTCTCTATCCCGTATTCGGATTGCTGCTCAGCCCGGTGATCGCGAGCGCGGCGATGACCTTCAGCTCGGTGTCGGTGATCAGCAACGCGCTGCGGTTGCGGCATGTGGAGTTGTAGCGCAGGCTCGAAAGGGTGACCTGATGAAACTGAGGGCAATCGAGGCGCTAGCGATAAATTTCCCTGCGGTGTCCGACGCGGAGGACTAGAACGATCAAGCGGTCATCTTCGATCCTGCAAATGAGACGGTAATCGCCGACCCGGTATTTCCAGAATTCTCCCAGCCGTGAGCCGTGCAACACTTCTCCGATGCGGCGCGGATTGTCCAGCCTGGCCGCTCGTTCGTGGAGGAACTTCAGGATGCGCCGGACGTTTTGGGCGTCTAGCTTGTTCAGCTCGCGGTCGGCGGCAGGGGACAGCTCAACCTTCCAAGCCATGACGTTTCATGACGTCGTCAAGAGGAATGGTCTGGTCTTCGCCATCCCGGATGCGGTCGAGCCTCCGTTCGGCCAGATACAAGTCCTCGATCTCCTCGAGGTGCGCCAAAATGGCTTCCCGAACGTAGAACGTCTTGGTGCGTCCCGTGCGCCGGGCCAACTTTTCCAAGCGTTTCTCAATGGACTCTGGAAGTCGAATCGCTAGCATATGCGTCTCGCTATACAAGTATAGCGCACACCTGCGCGCCGCGGGTACGTCTAACCCGCTCTCACCGCTCTCAGCAGGCGGGGTGCTACTCGTAGCGCAGCGCCGACATGGGATCGGTGCCCGCCGCCCGCCGCGCAGGAATGTAGCCGGCCAGAGCCGCGATGGCGATCATCAGCAGGCTGGCCAGCGCCAGCGCCCAGGGATCGGCCGGCGTCAGGCCGAACAGCAGGCTCTTGATCAGCTTCGCTACCGCCATCACGGCCGGCAAACCGATGGCGACGCCGATCAGGACCAGCACCAGCGATTCCCGCAGCACCATCCAGACCACGCTGCCGCGGCCGGCCCCGAGGGCCATGCGGATGCCGATCTCGCTGGTGCGTCCGGCGACGGCGTAGGCCATGATGCCGTAAATCCCGATGCAGGCCAGCAGCACCGCCAGGGCGCCGAAGAACCCGGTGAGCCGGGTGACCATGCGGTCGCTGGTGAGCGACTCATTCACGAGGTCGTTCATGGTGTGGATGCCGAGCGGCGGCAGATTGGGAGCCGTCTGCTTCACCGCGGCGCGGACGGCATCGGCCACGGAGGCGGGATTCCCGGTCACGCGCACTTCGAAGCGGGCAAACGTGGCCTCGCCGATCGGGTGGAAGAAGGGCACGTAGAAGCGGCGCGGCGTCTGCTCGCGCAGGCTATTATACTTGGCGTCGGCGGCGACCCCCACCACCACGAAATCGGTGATGTTGGTCGGGAACATGTCCCAGATCCGCCGCCCGATGGGGCTCTCGTTCCCGAAATAGTAGCGCGCCATGGTCTGATTGATCACGCCCACGCGCTGCCCGGTGCCGCCGTCCTCTTCGGTGATGTCGCGCCCGACGAGGATGGGTATACCGACGGTGGCAAAGTAATTCGGCCCCACTTCATCAAAGCGGGCTTGCATGTTCTGGCCCGACGGCGGTTTGTACCCGTCGATCTTGATGAGATCGGCGGATTCGGAATGGCTGAACAGCCCGTTTTGCGACAAGGTCACGCCGCGCACGCCCGGAATCACCCGGATGCTGCCGGTGAGAGACCGGTAAAGCGCGGCGATCGCCGGACCCTGGTAGCCCGATTCCACCGGATCGACGCCGAACAGCAGCAGATGGTTGTGGTCATAACCCAGTTGCACGTCGGTCAGCTTCTGAAAGCTGTGGACAAAGAGTCCGGCGACGACGAGCAAAAGCAGGGAGAAAGCAACCTGCCCGACCACCAGGACCTTGCCGATGGGCGCGCGCGCTCCATGGCCGGCGCCACCGATCACGGCGCGGGCTGTCCCTTTCAGGACGGAATTCAGATCGACGCGCGAGGCGCGCAACGCCGGCGCCAGTCCGAAGAGAATCCCGGTCAGGAGCGAGACGCCCAGCGTGAATCCGAGGATGGTGGCGTCGGGGCGGGTGTCGAGCGGGATGGGCGTCGAGCCCATGGAGACCAGGCGCAGGAGCACGGCGTCCGCCCACTGCGCCAGCAGCAGTCCGAGCACGCCGCCGATGCCCGCCAGCAGCACGCTCTCGGTCAGCAACTGGCGGAACAATCGCGGCCGGCCGGCGCCCATGGCCACGCGCACCGCGATCTCCCTCTGTCTCGAGGTGGCGCGCGCGAGCAGCAGATTTGCCACGTTGCCGCAGGCGATCAACAGCACGAGCCCCACCACGCCCATGAGGATGAGGAGCGGCGTCCCGAACTGGTCTTCGAGCGCGGAGGCGCCGCGGCGTCCAGTCGCCACGGGCAAGTGCTCGTTCAGAAAGTTGCGCCGGTCGTTTTCGGTGATGTCGCCGATCTGCGACTGCAGGTACTGTTGAAACGTCAGGTCGAGGCTGGCTTTGGCCCTGGCCACCGTCACGCCCGGCTTGAGGCGGCCCATCACCTGCAGCCATTCGGTCTTCTCGATGGGATGTTTCTCCACGGTCAGCCAGTCCTCACCGGGATACACTTCGGCCTGCATTGTCAGCGGCACCCAAACGTCGGGCGACGAGCCTACGGTCATGCCGAAGAAACGCCGCGGCATGACGCCGATGATCTCGAACACGCTCTTGCGGACGCGGAGTTTCCGGCCGAGGACAGAGGTCGAGCCCCCGAATCGACGCTGCCAGAAGCTATAGCTGATCACGGCCACGGGATTCGCGTCGCGGAGCTTATCCACTTCCGGCGTGAAGGCCCGCCCGATGAGGGCATTGACGCCAAGCACGTTGAAGAAAGATCCGCTGACCATCTGCACACCCGCTTCGGACGCTGCGCCACCCTGCCCGGATTCTTCCACGGAGACCGGCATTGGCCCGCCCATGGCGTCGGCAGCCAGGATGCCGGAGAGCACCTGGTTGTGCGCGGCGAGGTCCTGGAACTCGGCGTAGGTCAGCATGTCGCGGCTGCCGGTTGAACTGCCTACGCTCATGCCGCCGGCGCCGGGATCGGTGAGCAGCACCAGTTGCTGGGGATTCCTGACCGGCAGCGAATTGAGCAGCACCGCGTCGAGCACGGTGAAGATCGCCGTGTTGGCGCCGATGCCGAGCGCGAGCGTCAGGATGGCGATGGCGCTGAAGGCCGGGTTCTTGATCAGCGTGCGGATGCCGTAGCGCAGGTCCTGCCAGATGGTCTGCATGGGGGCTCCTCCGCCCGCTCGCCGGCAATCCAGGTTCCGGCTTGCGCGGCGGATAAGATGCTGCTCGACAATGAGATAGGGAGCGACCGGACGGCCGCGACGCGGCTCTCATGTCCGATCCCGGACTCGGCTGACCGGTTGCGGCACAGTTGCCACGCCTGGCGCTTCCGAAGCCTCTTGAGGAAGACCTGGCGTCGCCCGCCCCGGCGATTTCGACACATTTGGAGCGGCAGTTGGGCGCGGCCCGCACGATTTTCCGAGATTTCAGCCTTTCTTTGCGTGCAATTTGACCCGATTTTCGGTTCGTTTTGGGTTCGTTTTTTGGCCCTTTTGCAGAACTCTGGATGATTTTATTGGACTTATTGGCTTCGCCTCCCGGTTTTTTATAGGGGGTGGCGGGGGTGCTGTTTTCGCCGTCACCCGCGCCGGGCTCGGCCGGATCTGGAGTGTCGTCCGCCTGAGCCGGCGCGTGAGGCTTGATGCCGAGCGTCTGCAGAATCCCGTTGATCACCCACTGCTTGCGATCGACCGCCTGGCGCAGCGCCTGCCCGTGGCGGAACATGCGCTGCTCCTCCGGGGTGTTGACCTCGAGCCGGGCCATGCAGGCACACTGCGTCACCGATTTCTCGTTCTTCCTGAGCCTGTAAGCGAACCTGGCGTCCTGGAGCTCGCTCGCAACGAGATCATGCAGACGTTTGACCGCTTTCCGGGTGGGGCGGGTTTTTCCGGAAAGAAGGTCCTGCCACCAATAGCAGATGGTCTGGCCGCGATCGTGCTCGCTCTCCAAATCCCAGCCGTACAGGTTTTTCACCACGCTGTCCGTGTCGCCATCAATCTTGCGCCTGTGGAGCTGGGAGTCGAGGAGCATCAAGGCCTGGATGATCGCCTCGTATTTGGCGACCGAGTCTTCCACCCGGTACAGGCCCTGCGTCTCCCGGCTGACGCGGGGCAGATCGCGGGCGATTTCCTGAAGACCACGGGCCATTTCGAGTCTCGGTCTGCTGGCCGCGGTACTCGAGATAAGCGTCGCGGATGCGTTCCCAAGCCTCGAGACTCCAGGTGCAGCCGCGCCAGGTCCTGGAAGTGCAGCGCCAGCATGGGCGGCACTGGTTCGTACGGCGTCATCAACCGCTCGTAGAGCTTCTCGGCCTCTCCGGGAATGATATGGACCGTCTTGTACTCCGCGGCTCCCAGCAGCCGCACCGAGCAGTACCTGAAGGCGTTCATCCTGGACCGCTCTTTGCCCTCGGGGGTGCGTGGGCCGGTGGATTTCTCCGCATTGGCGCGGTTTGCGGCGATCTGCCGGTCGGAAGCCCTTCGCACCGGAAGCGCGCCAGCCGGACTCGCTGTCGCCTCGCCAGAAGCGGTGTCACGGCAAGACGAGTCGCCGGATTGTCCGTTGTTTTCCGCAGAACTTTCACAGCCGGGGGTCCCTGCCGACGACTCCAAGCCTTCGGAGCGATCGGTTTCTGTTTTCAAGATCATATAGCACCTCAAGAATCGGATTTTCGGAGGCGAATCAGGGTGGAATCGCGCCCAGTTTGAGTGTGCAGGACAAAAATGGGACAATGGAGAAAAGTGAGAAAAGTGAGAAAATTTTATTTCACCTTTATTTTCAATAGCTTATCCTGTGGAAAACTCGGGTGCGGGTCAGGAAAAGTGATTTTCGGCGCCGGGGAAGCGGCTCATGGCCTGAAAACCGAGAAAAGCAGATTCCTCGGGCCGGAAAAGCCCGGCCCTCGGAAGGACGTTGGCATCCAGGATTCGACGCAGAGTGTTGACCGTCGATTTAGCGTCGACTCGCTCCTCCTGACTTTTTGACTCTCGACTCCTGGCCTCGACTCTCGACTGGCCTTGAGGCGGTCGGCGGGCTCTAACAAACTTGGGAAGAAAGCTACCAGGGTGAGGGTGTCTGCATGCGAGAAGGAAAACTCAGCGGGTGGCAGGGCGTGGCCGCGTTGCTGATCTTGATTGTGGGGCTGGTCGCGGGCATGGCGTTGGACCGTGTGGTGGCGCTCGGTTTACCGTTCTCGGATGCACGGCCCAACTTTAAGCTGATGTCCCAGGCCTGGACCCTTATCCATCGATATTATGTAGACCGCGCCGCTGAGCGCCCGCCCGTGCTCACCTACGGAGCTATCAGCGGGATGGTGAATGCGCTCGGCGACACGGGTCACAGCCGCTTTCTTGATCCGTCGATGGTCAGACAGTTGACCGTCGTGCAACGAAACCAGTACCAGGGCGTCGGGGCCGAGGTGCAGTCGAAAGGAGGCCGTGTGGTGATCGTGGCTCCCCTGGACGGGTCGCCGGCGCAACGAGCGGGGCTGAAGCCCGGGGATATCATCCTGCAGGTAAACGGCCGGAACATCGCCGGGCGGCCGTTGGAGCAGGTCATCGCCGAGATCCTGGGCCCAGCCGGTACGCCGGTGACGTTGACCATCCTCACGCCCGCTTCGGGTGAGACGCGTCAAATGACCCTGATCAGGGCGAAGGTGCACCTCGACAACGTCACCTGGCAAATGCTGCCGGGCACAAGGATCGTGCATTTGCGCATCGCAGCGTTCAACGCCGGGGCCGCAGCCGATCTGCGTAAGGCGCTAAGTGACATCAACCGGGAATCACCGGCGGGTGTCATCCTGGATTTGCGAAATAACCCCGGCGGCCTGCTGAGCGAGGCCGCCGAATCCTCCAGTCAGTTTCTACAGACGGGCAGTGTTCTTCGGGTGAGAAACCCCCGAGGGCAGGAAAAGTCTGTCCCGGTGGAGCCAGGCGGCGAAGCCACCGGCATTCCGCTTGTGGCTTTGGTGAACGGCGGGACAGCGAGCGGTGCTGAAATCATGGCGGGAGCGCTTTGCAGGATCCGCGCCGGGCGCAGTTGGTGGGCGAGACTACCTTTGGCACCGGAACCGTGCTCAATGAGTTCAAGCTTTCGGACGGCTCCGCGCTGATGCTGGCTATTGAGGAGTGGCTCACACCGGCGGGCCACGTGATCTGGCACAAGGGAATCACGCCGAACGTCGCGGTTGCCCTGGCTGCGGGCGTAGCGCCGGAGTTCCCGGAGGCCGAGCGCGCGATGACCGCCATGCAATTCCACGACAGCCGCGACGCGCAACTGTTGCGGGCCTTCGACCTGCTGCAACCGGCGGCCTCTGCCGCGAAACACTAAGTCCCTTTGACCATGCGCACGACGGGCAGCGATTCGCCCCCGGCGAGCGGCGCCTCAAGCGTTTCGAGCGCGGTGTATCCCCTGGCGCGATAGAAGGGAACCCCGCTGAGTGTCGCGCCCATCTCCAGGCGCTTGAACCCCGCCGCTCTGGCCGCCGCCTCGCACGCGTCGAGGATCATGGTGCCGATTCCCCGCCGCGCCCACTCCGGGCGGATGAAAAATGCGCGAATTTTCGCAGCATCACAAGCGGGATCGAGCAGATCATCCGCGCGGGCGCGCCACTGGTCGCCGCCAAAGAGAGTTCGCCGCCGGCTCCACCCGCCGCACCCGACAATCTGAGGGCCGTCTGCCGTGGCTTCGGCGGCAAAGTACGTCCCGTCCGCGATCAGTTGCGTATCGACGCCATAAAGATCCGTCAGCGCCAGTTCGATCTGACGGGGCGAGTAGTCCCCGGCCTGTAACCCGCGCACGGAGGCCTCAATCACCTCTCGTAGCGCCGGGATGTCAGCCGTACACGCCTTTCGTATGCGAATCTCCATGGCGCCAGCAAACCTTGCCTATCTGTTCCGCCGGTGGCGTGTCACAGAAGTTCGTTGTATAGGTCGTGAGCGGCGATCGTCATTCCGGGCGCAGCGAGGAATCTGCTTGTGCTTTGCAATTAAGGCAAACGAGAAGCAGATTCCTCGGGCCGGAAAAACGCCTATTCATCAGAATGGCGCCCCGCCTCAATTACGGGGCGGGTTTGAAACCCGCCCCTACCACCTGGATTTCGTATTCATCAGAATGGCGCCCCGCCTCAATTACGGGCGGGGGGCAACGGAATTTGTCGCTCCGCGCCATAAGGGACGGAAATCAGTGTGCTGAGTAGCCGTGGATGACGCCGCTCGAGTCGGTGTAGCGGCCCACAAGGGTGCCCGCGTTATTAAGGCCGCGTACGCGAGTTTCCGTGGAGCCGGGAACGACTACGTTGGTGAATTTCCCGCTTATCTTGGTGTATCCGCTAAACGGGCCCGTGGTGCTGGTACCGTGCAGGCCGACAATCTCGCCCTTGTCGCTAATCCTGTCGGATGCAGTGAGGGTGGCGCCCGGATAGTTGACGGGGGTGAAGACGCTGCTAACCAGGTAAAATCCGTGTTCGTTACCCGCCGCGTCGTCGTAGATGCCGACCATCTGTTTATTGTTGTTCAGCCCGGTGAGTTCTGTGAGGATTGAAGACGGGTAGTCAACAGTGTTATAGGTTCCCGCCACATCGGTAAAACCGTGGTAGACGGACGAAGTATCGATGTACGCGCCCACGATTTCCCCCGCCTTGTCGATGCTCCAGGCATTGGTGAAGGTCGTCCCCGGCGGATCAATCGTAGTGACTTTTGTACCGACGAGCTTGAATCCGTGCGTGACACCGGCAGAGTCGGTATACCAACCCACCACGTCGTTCGAGTCATTGATCCCGTAAGCCAAAGTACTCGTAGCGCCCGGAACGTTGATGATTCTGAACTTACCCGCGGACCACGAAAAGCCGTGGTCCACCCCGCTGGAGTCCACGTAGAAGCCGACGATCACTCCAGCGGTGTTGATGTCGTTGCAGTCCGTCTCCGTGGAGCCCGGCACGTCAATCGTCGTGAAACTGAGCGAGTTGTGCGCGGCGTGGACCCGACCTGTGGTCAACGTAAGCGCCGCGGAAAGAGAAGCGAATGCGGCCATCACAGCGAGGATTTTGAGTTTTGACATCTGGCCCTCCTCCCTGAGGGTGATACAGTCTAGGCAGGCAGCGTTTCTCTGTCAAGCAGCAGTTCCGGTGATAGTGGTTCAGTTTGTGGTGCAGGCATCTTGCCTGCCGCGCGCCAGACGCAGGACAGCACCCCGCATCATTCGGGCTATAACGGCCTTCTCTCGGGCGACTGCCGCTTTTTGGGGGGCTGTGCAGGGCGCGACTCCCGGCGAGGCGGCGCCGCGGTCCGCACCGGCCGACGTGCCGGAGGCTTCGCCTGGGGTAGCCTCGGTGCTGGAGCCCTCGGGGCGGGAGTTCCTTGCCGCGGTTCGAACTGCGGCGAACGGGTGGCAGGCACGGCCGGCCGGCGTGCCACCGGAACCCTGGCTTCGGGAGCAATCCGGGGTGCTCGGCGAACGCCGGGATTCGCCGCCTCCGCCGGAGGCGCGATCCGGTTCACCCGCACGGGTTCGGCCCTGGCAGCCAACTGGGGCCGGCCATGGTTCACCGTGGCGAACTGCGTACGCGTGGCGGCGGCGGCGCGAAACACCTGGATCTGCGCGGGCCGGGCGGCCACATGGCGCTCGCGAGCCGCGGCCAGTTCCGACCCGTTCGGCCGGTATTGAATTCCTCCCCCGCCGCCGTTATAGCTGATGCTGGTGGTGTTGGTGGAGTAGTTGTACACGGTGCGGTTGTAGACGTTCGTGATGTTGGTGGTGGTCACGTTAACGTTGTTCACCGCCGCGTTGTATACAAATCCGTGGTTACCCCAGAACCCGCCCTGGTAGCCAACGCCGATGTAGCCGAACCCGTAATTGATCCCGCCGTAGAAACCGATGTGCGGTCCCCAGTAGCCCCGGTGCCAGATGTACCCCACACCGGAAAAGCCCCAATAGCCCGGGGTCCACAGCGCTCCCACATAAGGGGCCATCGCCCAGACGCCCGGCACCCAATAGTATCCGTCCGGGCCCCAGGCCCAGTATCCGGGAGTCCAGAGATAATCAGGGCCAGGGCACTCCGGCTGCTGATAATCGGGGAGCGGGGGCGGTGGGTCCGGAGACTCCTGTGGAGGCTCGTTCTCGGAGTAGTCGGGATAGTAATTGTTGTCCGGGTAGCTCTGCGCCTGCGACTGGTCTGAGACGGGCTCAGATGATGCCGCCGGCTGAGGGGATGTCGCCGGCTGACTCGATGACGTCTGATCGCCGGGAGCGACGGGCTGGCTCTGATCGCCGGCCGGCGCCTCGTTGACCGCCGTGGGATCGCCCGGAGGGCTCTGCGCGGCGGGTTGCTGATTGTTGCTCGGGCCCTTGCAACTCGTCAACGTCAGGACCACTGCCAAAGCAAGCGCCGCCGTCCAGCCCCGTGTCGAGGTGTTTCTCATGGTTGGCTCCCCGTGATTTCATCCAGCACAACTCCCAAAGCATAGCACGGACAGGCGGGCAGGCTGAGCGAACGGACTGCGGCGGCGTCACAAAGGCGTGTGATGGCTGTCACAGCCAGGCTTGCGGCTTGCGGCGAGAGTATATCTAAGCATTGAACCGGGGTGTGGCCGAGCGTCTCCCCCTTTGATACACCCTTCGCCGCCACACCCCCATTTCTCCCCGTCAACTTCTTACGGCTTCTCAGGGCGCGGCGGTCAGTTCGTAAAGACCCGCCCCGTGATGGTGCAGTTGCGCGGAAAAGCTGCCCTGAAACGAACCGAGATCGCGGCGGGCCCAGAGGTCGCGGACGGTCTGCTTACCGCGCACGCCCAGTTGCGCCCAGGTCGCTGACACCTCAGCGTCGGAGTCGCCGGTGTCAAACAGGGCCACATCCTTCGAGTGTCCGCCGGGCGCATTGGCCTCCCAGGCGACACGCGACTGCTGATCGAACACCTGGTGGCCGCCGCTGCTCGATTGGTCCACCTTCAGGGTCTCCGGATTCTCGAGCAGCGACGCCGTGAAGGGGTCGAGCGAAGGCAGGTCACCGCCCATCATCAGCGGCGAGCGGAAGATGCACCACAGCGTCATGAGCGTGGTCTGCTCGTCGGGGGTGAGGCGCGACATGCGCGGCGGATCGGAGAACCCGCGCAGGCGCAGGTGGCCGAGCGGCAGCATGTCAGCATCCGGCCAGTGATTGGGACCGCTGTACCGGGCCCAGCTCCGCGCCCGCGCGAACTGCGCCAGGACTTCCTTCCAGTTGTCCCACATATCGTCGGAGACGCGCCACATCTGCGACCATTGACTGAGGCTGGCGGCCTGATCGAGCGGAGCCGGACCGGGCGACAGGCTCAGCACCATGGGACGCCCGGTGTTGGTCATCGCTTTGCGCAGGGCCTCGATCTCCGGACCGTGGTAGGATTCGCGCCTGCCACCCCGGCTCATGTCGTCAGCCTTGATGAAATCGACGTCCCAACTCGCGTACAGCGCCGCAATCGAGTTGTAGTAGGCCTGGCCGGCGGGCTTGCTGACATCGACGCCGTACATGGCGGTGGACCAGTCGCAGATGTTGGAGGTATCGGCGATGTCGCGGGCTCGCGCTTCGGTACCGAGCACGGGGAGGTCGTGCTCGACAGCAAGGCGCGGGATCCCGCGCATGATGTGGACGCCGAACTTGAGACCGAGGCTATGGACATAGGCTGCCAGCGGCTTGAATCCCTGGCCGCCCGCCGCCGAGGGAAAGCGGTTCGGCGCGGGCAGCAGGCGCCCGTAGTTGTCCATGGACGTCTTGAGCTTGTCCTGGCCCGAGGAGCCTTCGGCGGATTCCGGATTAGCGAAGTACCAGTAATAATCGACGACCACGTACTTCCATCCGTACTTCGCAAGGTGATCGGCAAGGTACTTCGCGTTCGCCTTGATCTCCTCTTCGTTGACGGCGCCGCCGTAACTGTCGTAGCTGTTCCAGCCCATGGGGGGCGCCGGGGCGAGGCTGTCGGGATAAGCGCTTTGTGGAGATGCGAAGGCGGCGGCCTGGCCGGGCGCCGGACTGAACCGCGAGCCCGGCGGAACGAAAAGGGCCAGCGCTGCAAAAAGGGTGAGCAATCCGGTGCGGCGCACGAGCCATGATGCGCCCCGCATGGCGGACGGCGGGCGATTTGGGGAGGCGGGGCGCGGTGCCCGGATTTGAGATTCAGAATTCGACATTACTTCGGCACTTCGTCGATCGGCAGCCCGAACACGGACAACTGATCGCGCACGACCTTGTCTTCACCCACGGCGACGACCGACTGGCGCGAGGCTGGGAAGTACTTGCGGCCCGAGGCGGTCACGTCGTCCACCGTGACCTTTTGAATGTCGGCGCTCTCCTGCCCCAGAGCCTGGGGCGGCAGGCCGTAAACCCAGAGCCAGCCGAGTTCGGATGCGACCGCTGACTGGAGTTGCAGAAGGAGGGCATCCGTGCCCACCAGGTACCGCTGCGCCTTGGTGACCTCGTCGGAGGAAGGAGCCGTGGTCGCCATGCGATTCAGCTCGTAAAAGATCTCATTGAGGCTCGGACCGGTGACGGCGTTGCGGACTGCGGCACGAGTCTGGAGCGTGCCTGCCTGCGTCCGCAACTGGATCGAGCCGCCGGGCGAATACGTGTAGCCCTTGTCCTCGCGAATGTTGCGGACCAGGCGTGACCCGAACATGCCGGCGTAAATGGCGTTCGCGACCTGGGTGGCGGCGTAGTCGGGATCGCCTCGGCGCGGACCGAAAGCGCCGAGCATGAGGTTCGTCTGCACCGAGCCGGGACGCGGCACGAGGAAGATGGCATGCGGATTATTCCCCGCCGGCCGTGGAGGTTCCGGAAGCGGAGGCTCCGAAGGCGCCTTCCACCCGCCGAAATCCTTCTCGATCTGCGCTTCGAGTGTGCCGGGGTCAAAATCTCCGACGGCGATCAGCAACGACTGGTCCGGCCGGAAGCGCTGGCGATAGGTCGCGCGCAGGTCCTCGGCGGTGGTGGCGTTGATAGCCTCCGCGGTCGCCGAGATAACGGAGTATCCATGATTCCCGTAGAGCGCCCTGGCGAGCGCGCGCTGGGCGAGGAACGAGGGTTCCGCCTCCTGGGCCTGGAGATTCTGCAAGGCGTCCGCCTTGGCGAGCGCCACTTCCTCGTCGGGGAAGGTGCCGTTCTGCGCGATATCGGCGAGCACCGCCAGGGCGCCATCGACCTTGTCACTGAGCACCTGGACGGAGGAGAGCAGCGCGTCAGGACGCAGGTCGCCGGTCAGGTCGCCGCCTGCGGCCTCAAACGCTTCGGCAATCTGCTTCGCGGATCGGGTCTTCGTGCCCTGATCCATGACCGCCATGAGCAGATCGGAGACGCCGGGGCGGTCCTTGGGATCGTAGGCGCGGCCGCCGCGCACAGCGAGCGTCAATGCAACTTTGGGAAATCCGGGACGCGCCACCCGCCACACGGTGAGTCCGTTGGGGAGCTTGGTTGCCAGCACGTTCGGCGTCGGGAAAGGGACGAGCGGCCCGTAGGGCGGCAGAGCCTTGGGGAGGGGCGGCAGCTTCTCCTGCGCATTGGCGCGCGGGAGCGGCACCAGCAAGGCCGCCATCAGAATCGTCAATGCCAGCCGGCGCAGGGGCTTCATTGCTGACCTCCTTTGCCCGCGCCCGCCTCCGGAACACGATCGATGATGGTGCGGTTGGCCGGCACCAAATATTTCTCCGCGAAGGCTTTCACTTCCTCAGGCGTCACGGCGTCAATCTCGGTGGGAATCCGATTGACGGCGCCCGCGTTGCCATCGAACAGAGCGGCATGAGAGAGCGCCGAGGCGCGGCTGATCGGGATTTCAAGCTCGGTGTACCAGTCCGACTTCATCTTGGTCTTGATCCGCTCCATCTCGGCGGCTGTCGGGCCGCGAGACCTCAAGGTCGCGATCACGCTGTCATAGTCGTCAAGCAACCGGCTCTCGGCAACGTTAGAGGGATACACGATGAACGAGGTCATCAAAGTCGGCCCGTTGTATTCGTAGGGAGTGCCGAGCGGCCAGTTCACACCCCCATTCACGCTCAGCGCAACCTTCTTGTCCTTCACCAGAGCCTGATAGAGCATCGACGCGTCGCCGTTTTGGAGCAGTTCACCCACAAGAGCGCCGGCAACCGCGTCAGACGAGGTGCGCAGCGGCATGCGATAGCCGACCGCCAGCGCCGGCACGCGCGCGAGTTTGTCGGGTTCCGAGAAACGCCGTTCGGCGGTCTGCGGCGGCTCCGAGACGTCAGGCCGCGACGGCACGTCGCGCCGGGGCAGCGCGCCGAAATACTTCTGGGCCGCGGCGAAGATTTCATCCGGATTCACATCGCCGGCGACGGCGAGCACGGCGTTGTTGGGCGCGTAGTAATGCTCGTAGAAGCTCTTTACGTCCTGAATGGTGGCGGCATCGAGGTCTTTGAAGTCGCCGTAGAAGTTGTGGGCGTTCGGATAGCGATTGAAGGCTTTCTGCGGCAGATCGAGCCAGTAGAAACCGCCGTAAGGCTGATTGAGGACGTTGACACGCACTTCTTCTTCCACCACTTTGCGCTGATTGTCGAGATTGGCGACCGAGAAATCCAGCGTCTTCATACGGTCGGCTTCCAGCCACAGCACGGGATCGAGCGCCGAAATCGGCGCGGATTCGATGTATTCGGTGAAATCGTAGCGTGTGTCGCCGTTATTGAATCCGCCGCCGCCCTCGATCACCTCGTCGAAGACGCCCTTGGGCGCGTCCGGCGTCCCTTCGAACATCATGTGCTCGAACAAATGAGCGAATCCGGTTCGGCCCTCGGGCTCCAGGCGGAATCCGATGCCGTAGCTGACGCAGAGTCCGAAAGTGGGCGCGGAGTGATCCTCCGAGACCACCACGACCAAGCCATTGGACAGCGTCCGGGAGGCGATCGGAACCTTCCAATCGGCGCGCAAAGGCGCAGCGCCGATCGCGCTCGCGAGCAGCAAAGCAGTCAGAAGTCTACGCAAGGGATTGGTGTCCTTTCGAGAGTCAGGTCGCTACTCAGACATCCACATTCCATCAGGCCAGACAACTTGTCAATAGCCGCCGTCACGGTCGCAATTTACCCGCGACATTCTTTTGACAGGCTCTTGACGGTACTTTTACCTCGGGCCTTCCCACCCAGGCATCCCATAGGCGAGGCACAGCTTGCCTAAGGAGATCTGCAATGACTCTACGAACAGTGAAGCGTTCCTTGTTTGCGATTATTATCGGCCTGGCACTTGGCGCGCATGCCTTTGCCCAGTACGGGGGCAGCGGCGGCGGTTCAACGGGTAGCACCGGAGTGTACACAGCCCCCAAGGGCGGCTATGGCGGTAACGGGGCTGCAATCGGAGCAGCAGTGGCCGCCGGCATCGGCGCTGGAATTGGAATCGGATACCTGGTGGTGCGCAGTCACCGCACGGTCATCGGGTGTGTTGAGCCTTCAAGCGAGGGCGTCAAGCTAATGAACGAGAAGGACCAGAATACCTACGCGCTCCTGGCGGAGAACGTCTCACTCAACCCGGGTGAGCGGGTGGCGCTGCGCGGGAAAAAGTCGAAAGACGATTCCGGCAAACGAACCTTTCAGGTGGCAAAACTCGTCAAAGACTACGGCTCGTGCAAGCAGTAGCCGTTACCGGACGTGGGCCCCGAATCAGCGGGACGGCACACAAGACGTTGTGCTCAAACTCTCGGGCAGGGGCCGGCGTTCCGGTCGCGCGTGGATGATATGCGCCGCAATCCATCAGTGGAATTGCTCGATAGCGGTCTGCTAGGCCAGGACGAGATCCGATCCAATCTGGAGGACTTATGGCGCATTAACCGGTATTTGGGAGGCGTGTCCGGTTGCCTGCACCTGCTCGCTCACGCCTTTGGCCGGACGGGCAGCCGCCCGCTTCGCGTGCTCGAGGTAGGCGCCGGCGATGGCCGCGTCGCCGGGCGCGTGCGTGAGATACTGCGCCGGCGGGGTGTGGAGGCTGATTACTTCACGCTCGATCGCAGGATGAACCATGTTAAGCTGGGCCACCCCGGACCTGGGGGCATTCATCCGGTTGTGGGGAATGCTCTGAGGCTGCCCTTTAAAGAGGACAGCTTCGACCTGGTGACCTGCAATCTGCTGCTTCACCAGTTTTCAGGCAATGAGGCGGTCGGCCTCCTTGCCGCTTTGGGCTCGGTGGCCCGTCAGGCCGTGCTCATCAATGATATCGAGAGGCACTGGATCCCGTTTCTACTCTTTGGCGCGACATCCTGGTTGTGGTGCTCGAACGTGTCGCGGCTCGACGGTCTGGCGAGCATCCGTCAGGCATACAGAGGTCCCGAACTCGAAGAGCTTGCCACCGCCGCAGGGTTCGACGATTTCGAGGTGCACCGGATCGTACCTTTCCGGCTCGGCCTCGTTCTCTGGAGAACCAAACCGCAACATCGCCGACTCGCACGCAGGACAGTGACTCCGAGGTCTCAGGAGAAAACTCATGAATAAAAGACGACGTACTGTTCTTTCAGGCGTGATCCTTGCGGCGTTGCCGATCACTTGTGTAGCTCTGCGGGGGCAAGAAGCTCCAGCGGCGTCAAGTCAAGAGACCACAATCCAGATGACGGCCAGGAAGTACCGCTTTGAACCTGCGGTCGTCACGGTGAAGCAGGGTACGCGAGTGAAGTTAACCATCACTGCGGTTGACCACGATCATGGCTTCCAGCTGGCTGCCTACGGCATCAATCAGAAGCTTCCCAAGGGTGTTCCCACCACGGTGGAGTTCAGCGCCGATAACGCAGGCACATTCCCTTTCAACTGCTCCGTCTTCTGTGGCCTTGGGCACTCCAAGATGAAAGGCAAACTCGTGGTTGAGCCTGCCTCAGCGCCGGGCAGTGGACCGGCATCGACCCCGTAATCGATGCGGTAGCACAGCAAGACGGTGCTGTGCTACCGCGCCGGCTGGTCCCATGCCAACTTCGGTATCGCGTCCAGATGCCGGCTGAGGGACCAGAGTCCCATCCAACCTAACAACGCCAGATTGGGAAAGAGCAGCGGAGCCAGGGGTGGCGCCCCCGACGTGAAATTCGCAAACACACTGGCCGAAAGCCCGCGCAGATTAGCGAGATTGTGCAGGAAGAATCCGAGGACTCCCACAGCCGCCTCGACCAGCAGCACCAGAGCACACAGCGCGAGATATCGCCGGGTGACGGGCAGCAGGAAGGGGATCAGCAGGAAGCTGACGGCGAAAGCGCTGGTCACGACGGGCAGCCATTCGATGGTCCGGAAGAAGCCGTTCGCAGCGTGATCGGTCAGGCTGAGAACGAAGTTGCCAAAGAATCCGCCGGCCGCGAGGAAGATGACCCATTCGGCCCAGAGCCGCGAGCCGGGAGTAATCATCCGGTTCAGGATCAGGAGAAGTCCCACCCCGGTCAGAGCCAGCGGCGCAGCGAAGGGCGCCGCGTACGTCAGGCTGCGCAGCGTCCGCTCGTAGAAGAACTGGCTGTCGAGGTGATAGATCACGCCCGCGAGACCGGTCACGATCGAAATCCAGCCCACGAGATAACCAACGTCGCGCCAAACCGCCGCGCGATGCCAGAGTTCGCCAGCGGCAACTCCGATCAGAAGCAGCAGCGCACCGGCAGCGGAGAAATACACCGGGAAATATTCCACGTGCCGGCGAAACTGATTTTCGGAATGTGCGAGGAAGACGTCGACGCCGAGCGCGACGAAATTCAGGAGCACGAAGATCTCGAGCGCCAGTTGCGGATCGTACCGGACGTTGAGCGGCCCGACCCGGATGCGGACCTCGTCACTTTCCGCCGCCATGCTGCCTCCGCAGCTCTTCGGCCATCGCTTTCAACTCCACCAGCTTGCTCAGCATCGGGTAATTGCCGTGCCACTGCACGAAATCGGCACCGCCCATAAACGCGCCGTGCTTGGCCGTGCGGCCGTCATAGTGCCAGAGATCGAAGTAGACGAAGTCGATGGGATGGGAAAACGCGGGACCGGTGAGGACGCCGTCTTTGCGCAGACCGTCCATGATCGCCTGCGCTTCCTGCACCTTCGCGTTGGTGTCAGCCACCACCTTCTCGGCGCGCGCGTAGACGTCATTCACCAGGGGAGCGGTATGACACTGGGTGCAGACCTGTTTCATATTGGCCTGCGCCTGCGCATAATTCGGCCGTCTCTCCGTGACGGCATTGGCAAGGTAATAGGAGAGCCGCTCGGACGGGTCATGCGTAAACTTCTGGCCGTTGATGCCGCTCATATGACAAGTGGCGCAGGTAGGCACGAAAATGTCGCGCGTGGCGAGCTTGCGTGGATCGGCGTCGAGATTCAGCAGCGCGCGCTGCGCCGCGAACAGTATTCCGTGGCGCGATTCCTCGTAGATCTCGATCTGGGAGTGATCGGGCCCCATGTGGCACTGGCCGCAGGTTGCCGGCGTGCGGGCAAGCGCCACCGAGCTGGTGTGGCGCGAGTGGCAGGCGGTGCAGTTCCCGATGGTACCGTCGGAATTGGGTCGTCCGACGCTGTGGCACTGCTCGCATCCGCCGGCAATGGCCGTGCCGCCTTCGAGCTGAACGAAGGGATGGGGTGGACGGCGTGTGCCGCCCGGCTGATATTGCTCGGAGAACGCCACCTGCTCCGGGCTCAGTCCCTGCTGGCCATAGACTGCGGCCCAGGCGGGCGCGGCGTGCCGGCTGCGAAGGAATTCCTGGTAGATCGACTCGTGGCAGCTCCGGCAGTTGCCGGCGGTCAGGCGCTTCGCGATCACGAATCCGTGGTGTTCCTCCTTCTCCTGGTTGGCGGCCGGCTGATGACAGTCAAGGCAAGTCACGTGCTTGCGGGCGTGCACGCTCAGCTCGTACTCGTGAACAACCGAGTAGGTCTGATTGTAGTGGCACTCGGCGCACTTGCCCGTGGCGCGCACCAGAGCGGCGTTGGGCTGCTCCGTCTCGATTTTAGGACGCTGGCGGTTGATGAGGAAGGCGGCGACGACGAGCGCGAATCCGAGGACGATCGCGACAAATACCGAGCGGAATGACATGGCACCCGGCCTCGATGAAATTTGAGCCGCCCTACGGTGAAGATATCACAGGATGGAAGCATTCCCAAGAACGGCAGGACGGTCGTGGGTTGGTGCTAAAATGGCCCTGTCTCAGCCGCCTGATACCCAGCGAGAGGAGCTATGGTGCAGCATTACCGTTGGACAGCCCTTGTAACTCTGGCCGCGCTTCTGCATCTCGCCGCAGGATCCGGGGCGAGTGCGCAGCAGTCGCCAGCGCCGGTCGTCCGGGTGCCGCCGCAGGCGCAGACCCGGCCGGCCGCACGGGAAACGAACAATCGATTGCTGACCGGCAAACTGATCTACGTCGCGCCCATGCCGAATAATCTCGACAAGTGGCTCCAGGAGGATCTGCGCACGTGGGGACGTTATCGCGTGACCGGCAACCCCGAGGGCGTGGATCTGGAGATCGATGCCGAGGTCCCCGAGAGGCAGACTCGCTACCGCCAGCGTCACGGAGTCCCGCTGCCGAAGAGCGAATCGAAAAAGGAGCCCCGGGAGACTTCCATCAGCGTCGTGGACTGGACCACCGGAGCCCAACTGTGGAGCGCGGCGCTGCTCAACCGGAATCCGAGAGCTAACGAGCCGTCTCCCGCTCCGGCTTCAAGCATCGAGATTCCGGCCCGCGACATGACGTCAGACCAACTCGCTCTCAAAATCACCCGCGAACTCCAGCGCTATGTCGAGCAGCTCGAGAACTCCGCCGGCCACTAGTACTTTCATAGAATGCCCGGCCGATCGGTTATTCTGGCAATGCGACTCTTCGGGCGGGCAAGGGCCGCCCCTACCTCTCAACCTGATTCTCCGTGGACAGGAAGGGCTGATCGTGTCCGGGCAGGATGCGGCCGCGCATGGCGAGGATTTCTTCGCGGTCGCGATGGAACTGATCGCGATTGTAGGGAATCATGGTGAGGATCTGATCGTCGCGATCGCGGCTCAGCAGCGCGTCGCCGGCAATGATGGTCGGCTCGGCGCCATTGCTCACGACCACCGAAAGGTGCCCGGGGACGTGTCCTGAAGTCACGTGAACGCCGAGCCCCTCCGGCAACGGACGATTCTCGATCCAGACAAACTGCTCCGCCGACCCGATACGCGACGGGTGCCACATGCGCATGCCGAGCTTGCGAAGCTTGCCCATCAAATCACGCGCGCGATCGTAGTCGAAGGTCTCGGGGTAATACTTCAGCACCAGTTTTTCCCAGTGCAGATCGTCGGCAAGATCCGAGTAGAGCGAACACGCCCAATCATGGGCCTGCTGGCTGGCGTAAATGGGAATGTGGGGGAAAAGCGAGTTATTCAACACGTGGTCCACGTGGAAATGCGTCGAGATGAGGCCTTCGATGTCCTGGGGTTTCAGACCGCGCTGCTCCAGCGCTTTGAGGAGCAGCGGAGCCTCGTGAGGCATGCCACTATCCACGATCAGGTGGTGAGTTCCGCTCGTCAGAAGCACGGAAGTTGCGCCGCGCCAACTGCCCGCAAGGAGCAATTCCGCCTTCCAGCCCGATCCTGCCATCTTTGACCCGATTCGCTCCGCTGACCCACATTGTAGCAGGAAAACGCCGCGGAACAGCTAGCGGGATACCGGGCTGGGGTCGGCCGTCCACTCCGACCCCGATGCTTCGGGGCGCGCGGCCGCTTCGGACGTATAGCCGTCAACGCAATAATAGATCGCCTTGTCGAAGAAGCGGTTGATCAAGCGCTGCAGTTCCATCTCCTGGTAAAGTTCCATTGCCGAATCCACCAAGCCCGCGGAGCGGATGTAGTCCTGCAGATGGTACTTGGTCAGAGTGAGGGCAGCAACGACCTCGGCCAGGGGAATTCCTTCAGCGTATCGCTTTCTTCCCAAATCGCCGTACCAGCGTTTCATGGTCTCGTCCGGCTTGTACTCCAGCCACTGGCCGAGGTCCCGGAAAACTTCGTGCACGCGCCGGTACAACGCATCGCTCGAGAGCTTGCCGTAAGTCGGCGTTTTGGCGTTCTCCTGGAGATCGCCGACCACGCTGCGAGTCAGTTCGTCGGCGTGAGTTTCGATCATGGTCACGAGTCGTGTGGAGAGCATATTTCCTCCCTACATCCAGAGAGCACGTTTAGGCCCGTCAGGTTGTCTTCGAGGCTGCATGCTGTCGCAGGGCTTCGACGGCCGGCGCTTCCTCCTCGATGACCCAGCGGCGCAGGCGCAGGATATCGGCGGCGCGGGCGACGCCGATGGGTTTCGAGCGCCCGCCGTCGCGGCCCATCACAACCACGTTTTCGGCATTCTGCTGGATCATCCGCCGCGTCACCACGTCGACGGTCTCGCCGGGGTAGGCGGTCACAAAATCCTGGCGGGCCATGTCACGGGCCTTGGTCGGATTCTGCATCTCCTTGAGCAGATCATGCGGTTCAAGAATTCCGATGAGCGTGCCATCCTTCTCGACCACGGGAAGCACGCCGGTGTTCTCCGTATAGAAGTCACGAACCACGGTTTGGGCATCAGCGTCGGCAGGAATAGTGGAGAACTCCTTGCGGATCACCTGTTCGATGCGCGAGCGCATCAGCACCGGCACGGAATAATCCTGCAGAACAATCAGGCCGCGCTTCACCAGCTTGCCCGTCATGATGGACTCTGCGCTGAGCAGGCGCACGAATCCATCGGAAATCATGCAGCAGACGATGAGCGGCAGAAGTGCGTTCGGATTGCGGCTGAGTTCGAAGAGAAAGATGATGCTGGTGAATGGCGCGCGCGCAATGCCGGCGAACACAGCGGCCATGGCTACCAGGGCATAGAGCGCGGGATCGCTGACCAGGTGGGGCAGGAAATGATGCCAGGCTGCCGCGTAGGCCGCGCCGATGCCACCGCCGACAATCAGCGAAGGGGCGAAAACGCCGCCGGTGGTACCGGAGCCGAGGGAAATCACCAGCGCCCAGAATTTGGCCAGTGACACGCCCAGGAGCTTCGAAATCGTCAACCGGTCGTTCAGCATGTCGCGGATGGTGTCGTAGCCGGTCCCGAAGATCTGCGGGTAAAAGTAGCCGAGAATGCCAAGAATCAGCGCGCCCACCACCGGCGCCCAGATGGCCGAGGGCTTCAGAAAAAAGTGATCGAAGTACTCCTCGAGCCAGAACAATACGCGGATCATGCAAATTGCAACCACGCCCATCAGCAATCCGAGCAGCGCAAAGAGCCAGAGTTCCTGCATGCTCGTGAGTTTAAACGCCGGGGTTGGGAACAGGGGAGCCCAGCCCACAAAGTGAACCCTGACGGCCGTGGCCACCGCGGATGCGATGGCCACGGGAATAAATGAGCGCGCGCGAAACTCGAAAAGCAGCAACTCAACGGCCACCAAAATGCCAGCGAGGGGCGCGGTGAAGGTTGCGGCCATACCTCCGGCCGCGCCGGCCGCGAGCAAAACGCGCCGCTGATAGGGCGTCAGCTTGACCAGTTGCCCGAAAATTGACCCGAAAGCCGCGCCGGTCTGGATAATCGGACCCTCAGCGCCGAAGGGCCCTCCGGTGCCGATGGCGAGTGCCGTGGCCAGAGGCTTGAGAATTGCCACCCGCATCCGGATCATGCTCTTACCCATGAGCACAGCTTCCATGGCCTCGGGGATCCCGTGACCCTTGAGCGTCGGCTCCCAGAAGTGAACCATGATTCCCACCAGCAGTCCGCCGATGGGTGGAATCAGGATCACCCAGACGCCGAGATGGTTGCCCACGGGATAGGTGATGGCGAATGACCAACGCCCAAAGAAAAAAAGATTGGTAAAAAGATAGATCAGTTCGAGCAGGCCTTGGGCCACGAGACCCGCCGCCAGACCCACCAGCAGCGCCAGGGCCGAAACCTTGACCATGGCGGGCTCAAGCGCCACGCCGAATTCTCGAAAGAACCGGCGTGGTTTGACTCCTGAGACTTCGGGACTCATGCGGTATTCCGTCTCCTTCGCGGGGATTGAGCACGCGAGCGCATCCGGCCCGCCGCCAACAGACGCGATGCCAGGCGCCCCGCTTCCTCGCGGTGCTCTTGCGAGAGCCCAACCAGCATTGCAGTACCGCGCCGCGTCAGATGGACGCAGACGAACCGCCGGTCACTCTCGCCCGGCTCCTTGCGCACGAGGCCACTCCGTGCGGCGCGATCGACCAGGCCCACCACGGCGTTGTGCCGCTCTTGCAGGAACTCAGCCAATTCGCCGATGTTCGCCCAGCCGCGTCCGGTGTGCCCCGCGACGCCCAGCAGCAACTGATGCTGCTGGGGCGTGACGCCCGCGGCGCGCGCCGCCTTCTCACTGAAGCGCAGGAATTGCCGCAGGTGATAGCGAAAGCGCGCCAGACGCTGGATCAGCGCCGCGTCAGGCCTGTCACGAGTTGGGCCACCGTTAGGGGGCGAACCTTCTGGTTTCATCGGCAAATGCAATTATATCACATTGCGATATGATGGTGTGTCATTTGCGGCGTCGTCATTCGCGCGATGGATAGCGCGCCGCCGAAGTGGACTACCGCTTTCGGTTCCCCACGGGGTTCCCGCTTTTGCCGACGGTGCCCGGGGACCGGCGGTTGAATGCTTCCGGGCCGGACAGATCGCCGCCATCGGTCTTGAGGCGCTCCGCCGCCTGCGCGAGAGTGGTATCGGGTGGGACCAGCTTGTAGTTCGAGTAGGTATCCTGTTCGTGGACGGTGATGGTTTTGAAGAGGAGAGCCTTGCCGTTCATTTCGACAGCGAGCGACTTCAATTCCCAGTCGCCGGGCGCCACGTCCTCCGACACCACCGAAAACGTTCCGCCCTGATCGAGATGGCCCAGAACCCCGCCCCAGAACTTCACCTCGGTCATGAGATGGCCCTGGACGCTCACCAGACGCTTCTGCCTGACGTCCACGACCATGGTTCCCTCGAGGGCGTGCAGGGCGCGTTCTTCCAACCCCGAGGGAGAAAAGTCCGGGGAGGGCTTGAATCGGAGGGTCACCCGGTCCCCCTGCCGGCTCTCCACCTGGTAGCGAAAAGCCCTGGGGAACAGCTTGAGGAACTTTCTTTCTTCCTGGGCGTCCGCGCTTTGCTTTTTCTCAGCCGCCCTGAGCAGGTCCGGCGATCGAAGGACTTTCGCGATGCGCCTGCTCTCAGCCTGACGCTGCTTCGAGTTCAAGGGGTGGCCGTTGACGGCAAGCAGGCGGTGGATGGTGCCGCGCTTCGTCTCGCAATACTCGGTGAGTTGTTCCCTATCCTTGGCCTTCGTCACCTCGCGGTAACTCCACAGGTCGGTGTCGTGGAGTTGCGATTGAATCTCGTTCTGCATCACTTCACGCACCAATTGGTCGGTGTTATCCGCCGGAAGTACCCCGGTTGCACTGCAGGGTATAGCCGCGAACGTCAAGATGAGAAGGACCGTCCAAGTGATGAGGGGCAAGTGGCGAGCGGCAGGACGCAGGTGGCGAGCGCCAGATCGGGCTATACAGCGTCTGGCTGGCCCGACCGGTGTCGCCTTGGTAGCGCCGAAAGAGCAGGTGGCAAGCGGCGAGTGGCAGGCTTCGAGTCGCCGTGGGCCCGAAGAAAACGTTTCCAAGCAAGCCGTTGATTCTGCAACAGATGCTAGCTTCGTTTGGCGATGGTTTCTTTCTGCGAAAGGGCCCGGTAGAGGCGGCTGCTTGCTCGGTGCCGAAATGCCGGCACGTGCGGCCGTTCTCGCGTTGCCGCTCCAGGAGATCATGTCCCGACAAATAGATGATTCTGAATGAGATTCCAGCTTCATTCGTAGGGATGATTTCAATCTAAACTGAGTTTTTGAGGTTGCCCCAAGGTGCAGGAGTATTGCCGAAAGGAGTTGGCTGTCTTGCTCCAGGATTGAGGCGGGCGGCTTAACCCCAAATCCCAGGTTGGCAGGCGCGCGGGCCCGGATTGAAGGGTTCGGGGACATGATTCCGACCCCGGGGTAAGGACTTTATATTAGCACATCAGGAATAGGCTGTCAAGCAGCTTCGAAGGACGTAAAGTCCGCGACGAAATGTCGTCACCTCGGCGCCGAGCGCAAGCACCGTCCCTTCGCATCATCCTCGAACCGCGGTGCATACCAGGCGATGTCCTCGCCACCCTGGAGCCGCCTATTGCGGACTGCCAACCTCGTATTCACTTTGCACCAGTCCGCCGCCATAGCAACGGGTTGCAACGTGGCGAAGACCGATGTCGCGCGGCACAGGGCCAAACAGAGGGATGCCTTCTCCGATCAGCACGGGCACGCGCGTGATGACCAATCGGTCGATAAGCCCGGCGGCGAGGAATCGCTGAATCGTGATGCCACCGTCGATGTAGGCATGTTTGAAGCCGCGGGAATTGAGCCCGGTTGCGATCTCGGCCGGTTCGCCCGACATTTGTTCGGCCACTCCTCCTTCGACCGACGAGAGATCGAGCGGATGGCTGCTGAGCACCACCACCGGCTTCTTGCCATAGGGCCATTTGCCGAAGGTGAGCACCACTTCGAAGGTCTTGCGGCCGATAACCACCACGTCGACGCTGCCGTAGAATTCTTCAAAGCCGTGCGGCTCCTGTCCGGGGGTGTCCAGGAAATCGAGGGCGTGGTCCGCTCGAGCCAGAAAGCCATCGACGCTCACTCCACAGAAGACTGACAGCTTCAAGGCATGACTCCTGATCTGAATCAGTGGCGTACCCGACTGAACCCGGCGGATCCGGCGGGAAGTCGAGAGTTCTTAATCGACAGTCAACCCGCCCGGCAGGCTCGCTGAGGTTTTGACTGAGGCGGGCAGGGATGCCCGCGCTCCCGGGTCACTTCGGGGCCAGCCGGTTCAGCACGTCCTGCAGCTTCTTCATTTCCGCGCCGTAACCCGCCCAATCGCCCTGGCGCAGCAACTGGTCGGCTTTTTCGAAGTGCTGGCGAGCTTCGCGCGCGAGGGCGGCGGAATTCGGCGGCAGGGCGCCGGGCGCCGCACCCGGTACTGCGGCGGGCGCACCGGCGGCCGCGGCGCCCGGAGTCACAGGCAGCGCAGCCAGAGCCGCGCCGGACGAACCGCCAAAGATGGAGGCGAGCGCGGTGTCCAACGTGTTTTCCATGACCACCTTGTCCGAGTAGGAGACGATCACGCGTTTCAACTGCGGCAGCCCGGCGCCGGTCTCCGTCGAGAGATAAAGCGGCTCAATATAGAGGACCGAATTGCGCACCGGAATCACCAGGAGCGTTCCCCGGATCACTCGCGACCCGCCCTGGCCCCAAAGCGTGAGCATCTGCGAGATGTTTGGGTCCTGATCGATTCGCGATTCGATCTGCTGCGGCCCGTAGATGAGCTTCTGCTTGGGAAAAGTGAACACCATGACGTTGCCGTAGTTGGGGGCGTCGCAGCGCGCCGCCATCCAGGCAATCATGTTCTGCTTGCGCGCGGGCGTGAAAGGCACCATGAGGATGAACTCTTCCTTGGTGCCGACCTCGGCGAGCTTCATGATGGTGTAGTAGGGCGACATGGGCGCGTTCTCGCCGCGCGCCGCGCTCTGGGCCACCCGCCACAGGTCTTCCTTGTTGTAGAACACGCGCGGATCGGTCATGTGATAGGTGGCGTACTTTGCGGCCTGGATGGTGAAGAAATCCTCCGGATAGCGGATGTGCGCGCGCAGGTCTTCCGGCATGGCGTCGAGCGGCTGAAACACGCCCGGGAAGAGGCTGGAATAGACCTGGATGAGCGGATCCTTGGGGTCGGCGATATAGAAGTGTACCGCGCCGCTGTAAGCATTGATGGTCACCTTGACCGAGTTACGGATGTAATTGTTGCCCGAGTCTCCGAACGGTTCGGAATAGGGATACTGCCCCGACGTGGTGTAGGCGTCGAGCATCCAGACGAGCGACCCATCCTTGGCAACCACCATGTAGGGATCCTGGTCGTAAGTCAGAAACGGCGCTGTCAGGCGGCTGGCACGTTCCAGGATGTTGCGATAGATCATCACCCGGCTGGAGTCCCGAATGTCGGTGGAGAGCAGGACCTTTAATTCGCCGAACTTGAGAGCGAACAGCAGCCGGCGCCAGAAGCTCTCGACCGGAAGGCCGCCGGAGCCGGCGTAGGTGTTGTAGACGTTCTCATCTCCCGACGGATAGTCGAACTCCTTCAGGCGCGTGTCCACCACACAGTAATCGGTGGGAACCTCGCCGTAGTAAATCTCCGGCCGCGTGATGCGGATGCCTGGGACGCTGGAAGCCGGCGGGATGTCTTTCACGAAGAAGACGGGCAATCCGTCGCTGGTGGACTCGTTCACCGGTCCCATGCACAGGCCGTAACCGTGCGTGTAGGTGAGGTGCTCGTTGATCCAATTGCGGCTGGGGAGGCTGGCGGGATTCAACTCGCGCGGCGAGAGCGACACCTGGCGGTAGCTGCCGTTGATCCAGTAACGGTCGTTGTCCACGCGCGTGAAGTCGTAGTAGGTGCGGATTTCCTGGAGCTGGGCGAAAGTGGTCAGCAGCGGCGCGTGATCCCACAGGCGCACGTTGCGGATCGTGGCTGCGTTCTGGCTCAGGTCGCTGGCGGCCAGGTCCTCGACCGCCGGGAATTCGTGCTCGTCGAAGCGGTCGAGCGCGTAGGCCTTGCGGGTGAATTCAATCGCGCGCGTAATGTAAGGCCGTTCCTTGTCCAGCTCGTTCGGCGCCACGATCAGGCGCTGCACGATCTCGGGATAGATGGCGCCGCCCAGCACCCAGACCGCCACCAGCACCAGCACAGCGACGATGGCGGAGCGCAGCCGCCCGGTCCGAGCGCTCCCGAGCAGCGCCAGACCCACGAGCACGGTCAGCACGAGGAGGATCCAGAGCACCGGCAGGGTGGCGTGGATGTCGGTGTAGCCGGCCCCGCTGACGAGGCCCCGTCCCGAATACAGCAGGTTGTACATCGAAAGCCGCGCCTGGTAGGACAGGGCAAAGAAGAAGAAGGCGCCGATCACGCAGAGATGCGCGCGGGCTGCCGGCAGGAGGGCCACCGAACGCGGCGTGAGTGTCACGCCGCCCTTGAGAGCGTAAAGCACCACGGTGCCGGCGAAGGAAACCAGGATGATCACCAGGGCCAGGTCGTAGAGGAAGCCGATGAAGGGCAGTTTGAACAGATAAAAGCTGAGGTCAATGCCGAACAGCGGGTCGCTCTGGCCGAGCGTCACCGCATGCGTGGCCTGAAGATAATCGAAGCCGTGTCCGGCCGCCCATTCGCCCGCGGCCCAGGCCACCAGCACCACGCCCAGGGCGATCAGGCGGTCGAAAAGCGTGGAGAAGCGCTCAAACAGCGGGAACTCGATCAATTCGCCGTGGACTCGATATCCATGGCGGCGCGCCAGGGAGTGCGCCAGCAGCAGGTTTCCGCCCACCACCAGCAGCACAACGAGCGCCACAATGCTGCCGAGGTTTATCTCGGCCTTCAGCATCGTCCAGTAGATGATGCCGAAACCCTCCTGGCGGAACCAAAGCCAGTCCACAATCAGGTCAATGCCGCCGGAAAGCAGCGGAATGACGATCACCAGCAGAATGCTCAGGAATAAAACCAACTTGGCGAGACGGTCGGGCCTCACGCGGTACCCTCCGCACTTCATCTTTTCACAGCGGCCGCAGGCTGTCAAAATCGTAGCGTTCGAATTCGACGTAAGGGCGGTTCACGAACCGCCCCTGCTCGAATCGAAACGGCCCCGATTTACGGCTATTCTGGAGAAGACATGTCAACCTACACACCCACGGAACGTACGCAGGTGAAGCGCCTGCCCAAGCGCGGCCTCTACGACAAGGCACAGGTCCACGCGATCCTCGACGAAGGTTACGTTTGCCACGTCGGCTTCGCCATCGAGGGGCAGCCTTATGTTCTCCCCACGCTCTACACCCGGGCGGGCGATCGGATCTACTTTCACGGTTCCACCGCCAGCCGGATGCTGCGGTCAGCAGGCGACGGTGTTCCTGTCTGCCTAACGGTGACGCTGGTGGACGGGTTTGTGCTCGCGCGGTCGGCCTTTCATCACTCGATGAACTACCGATCGGTGGTGGTGCTGGGTTCGGCGCGGTTGGTGACGGACAACTCGGAGAAGCGCGAAGCCCTCCGCCGGTTCACCAATCACATCGTGCCCGGACGATGGGAAGAGGTCCGGCAGCCGAGTGACCAGGAGCTGAAAGCAACCAGTGTCCTTGCCCTTGATCTCCACGAAGTATCGGCCAAAGTGCGCACCGGACCGCCGGTGGATGACGAGGAAGACTACAACCTGCCCATATGGGGTGGCGTGGTCCCGCTGGAAATGCAGTTCGGAGAGCCTGTCGCCGACGGACGGCTGCTGCCCGGCGTGTCTCCGATCGACAGCAATCGGCTCAAACGCCGCCGCAGCGGCATGTAAAGATTCTGTCAATTTGTCACAGGCGGCCGGGCCCTGGACGAGTTCCGGCCGGGGAACAACTCTTTTGGAACGTTCAGGTCAGCGCGGCAGGCCTGATAAATAGTGGCCATATGACAGGAAATCAACGGTTCTACCCGTTTGACTCCCAACAAAGGCAATGCTAAGGTGCGATCAGCAGATGGGGGAGGAGTTCCCGCAAATGGACCAGCTCCGGCCTGAATTGCACGTTCCTGCCCCGGCCCGCAGCGGCGCTATTCGCAGCGTGCTGGCCTTGAACGCGCTCGTCTGGCTGGCACTGCCCCTTGTGGCGGCGGCGCAAGCCGGAAGGGTCGTGGACCTGAACGGCGAAGTGCGGACCGATCAAGGTGTCGCCGTCAAGAGCGCCACCGTGCGGCTGGAAACCGCGGAGGGTGAACTGGTGGACCAGAGGCCGGTGACCACTGCCGGCCAGTTTTTCTTTACCAACGTTCCGAAGGCCCGGTACGTGATAACCGTTACTGCGGACGGCTTCGAGACGTACAGCGAGAACCTGAACCTGGCCGAGGGGGCCGACCAGTACGATGTCTCCGTCAACCTCGTCCCCGCCACCAAAGTGCATACGCATACGGAACCGCCCGCGCTCTCCGATGCGCAAGCTCCGAGAGAGGCGAAGCGCGCTTACGAAAAAGCAGAGAAGGCGATCGCAGCGCGGAAGTACGGCCAGGCGCGCAAGGAATTGCAGACTGCTGTCGGCCAGTATCCTTGTTATGCTCGCGCCCAGACCAGGCTGGGACTGATTATGAGCCAGCAGAAGGATTACAAGGGCGCCGAGGCGGCTTTCCGAAAGTCGATTTCCTGTGATGCCGGATACCTGGACGCCTACCTCGAACTGGGACAACTGCTGAACGCCGAGAAGCGGTTCGGGGAATCCGAACCCGTTCTGGAGGATGGCTTGAGGCAGGCGCCCGCTTCCTGGCAGTTTTACTATGAGGCGGGCGTGGCCGAATATGGGCTCGCACGCTACGATCAAGCGAAGCAGCAATTCGAAAAGGCCAAGGCCCTCACCTCGCAGCCCTCCGCTGATCTCGATGTAAAGCTGGCCGACGTTTATGTTAAAGAACACTCCTTTCAGAAAGCTTACGCCTCCATGCAGGACTACCTGAAGGTCCAACCCGAGGGCCCCCTGGCGCCTCGCATCAAGACGATCATGAAGCAGATGGAATCGAGCGGGGTGCTGCAGGCGCAGGCGCCGGCTTCGCCGCAAACGAGTCAGGCCCACCCATAACCTCAGCACGATTCTGAAAGACGTCCCGACGCTGTCACTCTGAGCGAAGCGAAGAATGACAGGCCGGCCAGGCTCTTTCCGTAACGAGTCTTCAGCAGGCTGTCAGGCCTTGTACGGCGAGGGCATAGGGTTTGCGCCCTCCGAGCGCGCACTGCTATGCTGGCAACTGGCTGTACCCGATGGGAAGAATACCGCAACTGATTTCGTCCTCTCGCGCTGCAGAGCGCCAGGATCGCGCTCCGGCGGCACGGCGGCTCCTTACGGCTACGATGCTGATTTTGGCCGGGTTCCTATGTGGTGCCGCCGGCCGGGCTCAAACGCGGACCGCGGGTCGTTCCGGCAGTTCGGCGCTTCAAGCGCATCTTCCACCCGAAGCACAGCAATTGGCCGCCGAGGCGGAGGATGCCGTGAGCCGCGGCGATCACTTAAAAGCGATCGAGGCCTACCGGAAGCTCGCCAAACTCGTCCCCAATGTGCCGGAAGTGCATGCTGATCTCGCCACCGCGGACTATTCAGCGGGGCGCCTGGACGACGCAGCCGTGGAGGCCAGGGCCGCCCTGAAGGCCAAACCTGCGCTCTCGAACGCGCGCTACATCCTAGACGCGAGCCTCGCCGAAAGCGGCCATTGCCAGGAAGCGCTTCCCGATCTGGAAAAGGACTACCCGCGAGCCGCCGGGCCGCTGAAGCTTGCCCTGGGCCTCGGCGGGTTCCGCTGCAGCATGGGCCTCTCGCAGGCCGACGACGCTCTGCAATTCGCCCGCTGGCTGAACCACGATTATCCCGACAATCCCGACGTCCTGTACCTGAGCGCGCACTTCTACTCGGATATGTCCGATGAGGCCTCGCAGCGTCTGCTCGCCAAGGCGCCCGGCTCTTATCAGGCGCACCAGATGAGCGCCGAAGTGCTGGAGATGCAGGGTAAGACCAGGGATGCGATCGCCGAGTACCGCAAAGTGCTGGCGATGAATCCTCGTCTGCCGGGTATCCACTTTGAGATCGGCCGGTTGCTGCTGGAGGGCCAGCCGGCGCCGCCAGCCCTGGCGCAGGCCCGGGGTGAGTTCGAGGAAGAACTGAAAATTGATCCCCACAATCCCGGGGCCGAGGGAGAACTGGGTGAGATGGCCTGGCAGGCCCGCAACTGGGACGATGCCGTCACGCACTTTCGCGCCGCCTTGAGGATCGATCCCGGCAACGAGGCCGCTCTGGTCGGGCTGGGCAAGTCCCTGCTGTCAGCCGGACGTGCTTCCGAGGCCGTGAGTCCGCTGGAAATGGCGGTCAGGATGGCACCGGATGATCCGACAGCGCACTACCAGTTGTCGTTCGCGTACCGGCATCTGAATCGCACCGCCGACGCCGAAAAGGAGATGGCGGCATACCGGCGCGCCTATGACCAGATCCAGCAGGCAAATCAGGTAACCCGGTCCGGCCTCGCGGGCGATATGAATGCGAAGCCGTGACCGGCGGAATCCAGAAGTCAGAGAAGGTCTTCAAGGGGATTCTTGTCCGTAACAACAGCCGCTCCCATCGAATGAAAGCGCCATCCCGCCGGCTAACTGAATCTGATTTCTTGCTTCTTACTTCTGACGATGACTCGAAGATCGTTTCTTTACTCAGCTCTTAGTGCTGGAGCCTTACTGGCCGCTCCGCAGCGCTTGAGTGCCCAGGGGATGCGGTCACGCGGGGTAAAGCCTGCGCCGCGGCCGAAATTCTCCGGCAGGCCGTGGCCGGTGACCTTCCGAAACGTCGCAGCCGATACGGGCCTGACGGCGCCGGTCATCTACGGCGAAGAGTACGTTAAACGGTACATTTTCGAAGCCAACGGGCCGGGCATCGCCTTCTTCGATTACGACCAGGACGGCTGGCTCGATATCTTCGTTCCCAGCGGCACTCACCTCGACGGATTTCCGTCCGGCAAAGGGCCCACGAATCGGCTCTATCGCAACAATCGAAACGGCACCTTCACGGACGTGACGGAGAAGGCCGGGCTGAAGCGCTCCGGATGGTGCACCGGCGTGTGCGTCGGCGATTACGACAACGACGGCCACGACGATCTGTTCCTGACCTACTACGGCCGGAACGTTCTCTATCACAATAACGGTGATGGCACGTTTACCGACGTGACCAGCAAGGCCGGCCTCGCAGAGCCGCGTACGCGCTACTCGACTGGATGCACGTTTGTCGATTACGACCGCGATGGCCGGCTCGATCTGTTCGTGGCGCGCTACATCGATCTTGATCTCGCCAAGACGCCCGTAGGCGGCGCCAACCGCTTCTGCCAATATCGCGGCGTATCGGTGAACTGCGGCCCCCTCGGCCTCCCGAAAGAGACGTGCTCGCTGTATCACAACAACGGCGACGGCAGCTTCACCGAGGTCAGTGAAAAAGCCGGCATTCTCAAGGCCGGGCCGCGCTGGAGCCTGGGCGCGATCGCGTTCGATTACAATAACGACGGCTGGCCCGACATCTTCGTGGCCTGCGACTCCTCGCCCAATCTGCTTTTTCGCAACAATCACGACGGCACCTTCACCGAGACCGGGACCGATTCGGGCTGCGGACTGAGCGCCGACGGCCAGGAACAGGCCAACATGGGCATCGGGCTCGGCGATTACGATGCCGACGGCTACTTCGATCTTTACCTCACGCACTTCAGCGACGACGTCCCCGCGCTCTACCACAGCGTCAAAGGCGAATTTTTCGATGATGTCACCTACGCCGCCGGGCTGGCCGTGAACACAAAATACGTCGGCTGGGGCGTGGATTTCGCCGACCTCGATAACGATGGCTGGCTCGACCTCTTCGAGGTCACAGGCACCGTCTATCCCGAAGTCGAAAAGGTGTACAAGGACTATCCCTTCAGGACCCAGCGCGTCGTCTACCGCAATCTTCAGAACGGAACCTTTGAAGAAGTCTCTGACCTCAGCGGTCCGGCAGTGCTCGAACACCATTCCAGCCGCGGCTGCGCCTTTGGGGATTTCAACAACGACGGCAACGTTGACGTGCTCATCTTCAACATGAGCGAAGCGCCATCGCTTCTTCAGAACCTCAACTCGGGTGGTAACCACTGGCTCAGCGTGAAGTGCCTGGGTACGAAATCGAATCGTTCGGCGATCGGCGCGCGTGTAACCGTGGAAGCCCGAGGCCGGCGCCAGATCCGCGAAGTCCTCAGCGGATCGAGTTACCTCTCGCAAAGCGATCTGCGGCAGCATTTCGGTCTGGGTTCCGCCAGCAGGGCCGACCTGGTGGAAGTGCGCTGGCTGAGCGGCCACGTGGACCGTGTGAGCAACGTGGACGCCGGCCAGTTCATTACGGTCGAAGAGGGCGCTGGAATCAAAAAGCGCCAGCCCTAGCCCGGCTTGAGAAGCCGGAGCCCAGTCACTTACGCACCGTCATTTACGGCCGTTCCCAAAGCCGCCCGAGAGGTGTACACTACCGCCTCAAGAATTCCGTCTCCGGCGGCGTTCATCCCGGAGCCAGGCTCGTGATTCAGCTCAAAGGGCGTACCCAGTTCAAGGAGCAAACGTATATGTCTCGGAAAATTCTGACCCTTCTGGCGGCCGCGGTCCTGCTGCCCATTGGCGTGCGCGCGCAGAGTGTGGACGAGGTCATTGCGAAATGGGTACAGGCGCGGGGCGGCATCGACAAGTTGCGCTCGATCCAGGCCGAGCGCACCACCCTGAAGCTTCAAGCGGGCGGATTCGAGGCCACCGTTGTTCAGATCAAGAAGCGCCCCGGCAAGATGCGGCAGGAGTTTATTCTGCAGGGTATGGCTGAGGTGCGGGCCTACGACGGCAAAACCGGCTGGCAACTGAATCCCTTTGAAGGCCGCCGCGATGCTGAACTTCTCTCCGAAGACGACAGAAAGGACCTGGTCGAGGGAGCGGACATTGACGGTCCGCTGGTGGATTACGCTCAGAAGGGGCACCGTGCTGAGCTGGTAGGCCACGATAACGTCGAAGGCACAGACTGCTACAAAATCAAGCTGACGCTCAAGAACGGCGACATTCGTTACATCTATCTCGACACCGATTCGCTGATGGAAATCAAGCTGGAATCGCAGACCATGATCCGCGGCGCCATGCGGGAGGGCGAAACGTACTTCGGCGATTACGAGAAAGTCGACGGCCTCTATGAGCCTTTCGAGATCGAGCAGGGCCGCAAAGGTGATCCCGACCGGCAAAAGCTCACGGTGGAGAAGGTGGAGTTCAATGTGCCGGTCGATGATTCGGTCTTCGCGATGCCCGTCAAGCATTGAGCCCTTGGGTGATTGAGTCATCGAGCGATTGACTTGGTGGCGCAATCGCTCCCTTGGTCGATCGTCAAGATCCAGCAATTCCAATTTCGGGGGATTCCTTAAGAATGTGCAAATCACTCGCTCGCTTCATGATTCTTCTGGCGATGGTTGTGGCGACTTCGTTCGCCGCGCCGCTGAGGGCTCAGGACGTGAAGTTCGATTCGGACACAATTTCCGGTCTGGGCGCGCGCAACATCGGCTCCGCCACCATGAGTGGACGCGTAACGTCGCTGGCGGGTGTGTGGGAGAAGGATCGCCTCACGATTTACGTGGGCGCGGCGAGCGGCGGCGTGTGGAAGTCCGTCAACGGCGGCACCACGTTCAAGCCCGTCTTCGACAAAGAACCGGTGCAGTCCATTGGCGCCATCACTGTCGATCCCTCGAATCCGAAGACGATCTGGGTCGGAACGGGAGAGTCCTGGATGCGCAACAGCACCTCGATCGGCGACGGCATCTACAAGTCGACCGACGGCGGCGACAACTGGACGAACATGGGTCTCAAAGACTCGGAGCGCATCGCCAGGATCCTGGTTGACCCCAGGGATTCAAACATCGTCTATGCCTGCGTTCCGGGCAAGCTCTGGAGTGACAGCGACGATCGCGGACTGTACAAGACCGCCGACGGCGGCAAGACATGGACCAAGATCCTGAAAGGTGCCAATCTCTCCACCGGCTGCTCGACGATTTCCATGAGTCCGGACGATCCCAAGATAATCTACGCGGGCATGTGGGATTTCCGTCGCAAGGGCTGGATGTTCCGCTCCGGCGGCGATGGCCCTACCGCACCGAGCGGCAGCGGATTCTTCAAGACCGCAGACGGCGGCGCCACCTGGATCAGCCTGGATGAGAAAAACGGTCTGCCGCCCAAGCCCTGGGGACGCCTCGCCGTGGCCGTGGCGCCTTCGAATTCCAAGGTCGTTTACGCCCTCGTCGAGTGCACATCAAGCGCGCTCTATCGCTCCGATGACGCCGGCCAGACGTGGCATCGACGCGATGCCAGCCAGATGATGGTGTGGCGTCCATTCTATTTTGCCAATCTGATCGTCGATCCGAGGAACGAGAACAAGGTCTACAAGCCCGACGGGGGGCTGATCCTCAGCATCGATGGCGGCCGCAGCTTCAGCGGGATCTCCGGCGGCGCTCACGGGGATTTTCACGACGTCTGGATCGATCCGCGCAACTCCGACCACGTCATCACCAGCGACGACGGGGGCGTCTGGTACTCCTACGATAGCGGCAACAACTGGTGGAAGGCTGACAATCTGCCCATCTCGCAGTTCTATCACGTCAGCGTCGACATGGCCGACCCGTACCACGTCTACGGCGGCCTCCAGGATAACGCGGTGTGGCGCGGCGATTCCGCCTATCCGGGCGGAATCGGCAACGATCGCTGGGAGAACCTCGGCGGCGGCGACGGGTTCTGGGCGTTCGCCGACACCGCCGATCCCCATTACGCCTATGTGGAGTCGCAGGGCGGCGAGATCACGCGGGTCAATCAGCAAACCCTGGAATCGCGCAGCATCAAGCCGCTTCCCAATTACGGCGAAGGCAAGCTGCGCTTCAATTGGAACACGCCCATCCACATGAGCCCGAATGAGCCGGGCACAGTCTACATCGGAGCGCAGTTCCTGTTTCGCTCGCGCGATCACGGACAGACCTGGGACCGCATCTCGCCCGACCTCACCACCAACGATCCCGACAAGGAAAAACAGGAGGAATCGGGCGGCGTCACGGTGGATAATTCTGACGCCGAAACTCACTGCACGATCTACTCGATCAGCGAATCGCCGCGGGACGGCCGGACGATCTGGGTGGGCACCGACGACGGCAATCTGCAGCTCACGCGCGACGGCGGCAAGACGTGGAACAACGTCGTGGGCAACGTGCCCAACCTGCCGCGGTCCTCCTGGGTCTCCTGGGTGGAGGCCAGCCGTTTCGATCCGGCCACGGCCTACGCCACCTTCGACCGGCACACCTTCGGAGATATGGACCCCTACGTCTACAAGACCAGCGATTACGGCCAGACCTGGGCGCGCCTGGCGGGGCCCGGGAGCGGCGTCCGCGGATTCGCGCACGTGATCAAGGAAGACACCGTGGCCCCGAATCTTCTTTTCCTCGGTACCGAGTTTGGCCTGTGGATTTCAGTCGATGGCGGCAAGCAGTGGGCGCAATACAAGGGCGGAGAATTCCCGAACGTTCCTGTGCGTGATCTGGTGGTGCATCCCCGCGATTCCGACTTGGTGATCGCGACGCACGGCCGCGGCATCTGGATCGTCGACGACATCACGCCTCTTCGACAGCTCACCTCGTCTGTGCTCTCAGAGCAGGCGGGATTCATCAGCGGCAGGCCGACGCAGCAACGATTGATGGCGTCCGGAGGCTGGTCGAATGGCAACGCCGTGTTCGTGGGCTCAAATCCGCCCGACGCGGCCCTGATCACCTACTATCAGCAGAAGCGCCACATTTTTGGCAAGATGACGATCCAGGTGTTTGATCCGCAGGGCAAGCTGCTCGAAACCCTGCCCGCCAACGCCCGACGCGGGCTCAGCCGCGTGCAGTGGGACATGCGTGTGAAACCACCGCGCGTGCCTCCGGCCGTTTCGCTGGCGTTTGAGGCCAGCATCGGCGCCCGCGTTCTGCCCGGCACGTATACCATCAAGATGACGCGCGGCTCCGACGTTTACACCGAGCAACTCACCGTCGGGCTCGATCCGCGCGCCACCTACACGGTGGACGATCGCAAGCTGCAACTCGACGCCGTCAAACGCGTCTCGGCGCTGCTCGACGACATGAGCTATCAGGTGGCCCGCATCAACAGCGTGCGCGACGCCCTCGCCCGGCGCGCGGCCAAGCTTCCGCAAGGCGATTCGCTGCGCACGCAATTGGCCGCCCTTTCGGGGCGCGCCGACGATATTCGCATGAAGATCGTCGCCACCAAGGAAGGCGGCGCCATCACGGGCGAGTTGCGGCTCCGGGAATACACCACCGAACTCTACGGCGACTTTGTGTTCTACGAGGGCCGCCCTGGGGATTATCAGGTGGCCAGAATCGATTCGCTCAATCGCGCGCTTGGCGACGTGGCGCACGAATTCGACGCATTCGTCTCCAAAGACCTGGCAGCGGCGAACCAGTCGTTAACCGAAAAGAAGCTGGAACCGGTGCAGCCCGTTTCTCGCCAGGATTGGGAGAAAGCCAATCCCGCGCCGGGATCGGAAAGCGGTTCTGCCGCCGCCGCCGCGGCATTCGGTGCGATGGAGAAGGCGGCTGGATCGATGTAGCGGTGCTGTAGCGGCGGTCTATGACCGCCCGGTTTTCAAAAAAAGATCGGTCGGTGGTCTTAGAGCGCTGCTTCAGCAGGTGTCATCAGCTAATTTTTCGCTTACGAACGAGGGCGGCCGAAAAACAAGACATAACCGTCGGCGTCCTGGAGCTCGAATCCACGCAAGCCATCATCCGTGTCTTTGAGCGGTTGGGAAAACTCCACATTGCGCGACGAGAATTCCGCCGCCAGCGCGTCCGGATCGGAAACGCCGATGTAGGCGTCCCAGCGCGCCCAGGGATGCCGTTTGCCGTTCGGAAGCGGATCGACACCCACGGCCTTCAACATGATCATGGCAGCGCCCCGCTCGACAATGCCGAAGAACACGTCGTCAGCAGGCAATTGACACGTGATGTCGAACCCGAGACGGTCGCGATAGAACGACAGCGCGGCCGGAACGTTCTTGACGATGAAGGCTGGCGCACTGGCGAAAATTCCCGGTCTAGTCATGCGAACCTCCGCGGCCGGTTTTCCCGGACCTCGGTTTGGGCTTCCCCTTGTTCTGAGACTCGAGATTAAGCGCCACTGCCGCGCGGATGAGATCCTTGAAAGCCGCCGCATCGACCTTGTCACCTTCGCGGATAACTACGGCGCGCCAGACCTTGCCTTCGAAACCGGCGTTGAAGACGCCTTGGGAGTCCTTAATGGAAGCTCCCTTGGCGAAGGTCAGCCTCAGGTGCCTGCTGTGGGTCTCCCCGGTGCAAATGATTCCGTCGTGGTACCACACTGGAATCCCGGCGGGATTTGACGGCTTCCGCCATTTCACCTCCTCGACCACATCAGGGTCGGCTTGCTTGATCAAAGCCCGAATCTGCGCCAGCGCTTTCCCGCGCCAGTCCCCAGGTTGCTTGCTCTTCTCGTCGATGCGCGCAGAACCGGAGTCCTCCGGGACGGGCTTTTTCATGTGAACCCCTCTTCCTTCCTCAGGTGCATTTGGCAACGATCAACGTGATGTCGTCGGCCTGTTCATGAGGGCTGAATCCTCGCGCCCGATCCGCAACTGCCGCCAGCAACTCCGGCGGCGAGAGCTCACGATGCTGCCGGGCGGCTTCGAGCAGCCGCTCTTCGCCAAATTCCTCTCCCTCGTCGTTCCGGGCTTCCGTAACCCCATCGGTGTAAAGCAGGATGGCGTCGCCCGGTGCCAACTCGCGTTCTTCCATGGCGCAATCCCATGTCTCGAACAAGCCCACTACCGTGCAGGTGGCCTCGAGCCTTTCCAGAGTGCCGCCGCGGCGCAGGAGCAAGGCAGGCGGATGGCCGCAATTCGAGTAGCGCAGCGTGCGCGTGCCATCGTCGTATTCGGCGAAGAAGAGCGTGGCATAGTCCGTGTCGGCCGTATTTTCGTGAAGCAACCGGTTCACCGACCGCAGAAATCGTTCGGGCTCTTCCCAGGCCGTGGCGCACTGGCTGCGCAGAGCGGCCTGGAGATTCGCCATCAGCAGGGCGGCTCCGATGCCTTTGCCGGCGATGTCCGCCACCACCAGGCCGAGCCTTCGGCTGCCGAGATCAAGAAAGTCATAATAGTCTCCCCCGACCGTGCGCGCGGGATGGCAACTGCCCGCATAGGCAAGCGTTCGAACGGCCGGCTGGCGTTGCGGAAACAAACGGGTCTGCACTTGCTTGGCGACCGCCAGATCGTGCGCCGCCTGGCGCTCGGCTTCCAACCTGGCCGCCCGGGCGCGGCGCTCTGTTTCCAATTGCCGCGTCGCCTCATCGAACTCGATCAGAGAAAAACTGTTTCCGTCCACATCTTCAAAAACCGCGTACCTCGCCTGCCCGCTTCCCCACGCCGGCTCCATGGGCGGCTGCGGAAAACGGACTCCGCGTCCCGACCATTCTTCGAACAGGCGCCGTACGTCTTCGGTAAGGAAGCTGAATCCGGTGTTCTGGCCGATGCGTCGCTGCTCGGCCGATCCTTCCGGCGGCATAACCAGGGCGATCCCGGGCAGCGCCGCGCCTGCCGTTTCCCGTAGCCAGCCGGCAGCCGTCGGAGCGACCACGATCCACCGCCCTATTCCTGGAGTCTGGACGTCCACAATGGTTTCGAAATTCAGCTTTTCCACGAAGAACCGCCGGCTCTGCTCCTGATCCCGGACCCAGAGCGTCGTAAAGTTCAAGCGGAGGAAAGGCTGCGAGAGCGCTGCTCGCAGCGCCGCGGCGTACGGACCAAGCACTCCCCCGGAATCCGCTGGGTGTTCCATGGGGACTGATTATTCCACAGAGTCCTCAGCAATTCACGACTCTTGCGCCGCGTTTGGCGGCAGGCGGGGCGCCTCAACGCCGAACAGCCTGGCGTACTCCGCGGTCAGCCGCTGCCATCCCGGGAACTTCATGGCCTCGCCGCCGGCCCAGCGCCGGGTGGGAGTTCCGCTGAGACGGCGATCCATAACATCGAGACAAATGTGCCACCCGGCAGCACCCCTCGCGATAAAGCGCCGGTTGATGTCGGCCCACAGCGTCAGCCGCGTGCCGCCGCCCAAGGCTTCGAGTTCCCACCGGATATCGCCGCCGCCCCAGTTGTACTCGAGGAGCCTCGGAGCCTCGGCTCGCGTGACAGTGCTTTCGGAAACGTACGGCCGGGCCGTTCCCACCGTGGTGAGCTTCACCGTGGCGCCCGCCGCGTCCAGGCTTCCGTCGGCGTCGAAGGGCGCCCACTCGCGCAGGTGCGCCGGGTCAGTGAGCGCCTGCCAGACTTTTTCCGGCGGATGGCGCAGTTCGCGCACGAGAATGAGCGTCCACTGCTCGCCCTCCTTCCGGATATGCCGCCCGCTCGCCGGACCCGGTGTGTACTGCTCGCTTTCGATCATCTTTCTCCCCTCGTTTCGTCCCCGGGCCGCCATCGTGCTGAACGGCCGGCGAGAGTTAGGAGGCTTACTTGGGACGTTATCAAAGGTCGGTGGTTCACGTCATCCCTTGGCTTCACGTCTTTCCTCGCTTCGCGCCTTTCCTTTGAATGACGTCATTCCGAGCGAAGCGAGGAATCCGCTCTTTGTCGTGAACGACACGCGGAATTGTTCGCTTCGCTCGCCATGGCGTTAATCGCGTCTTTCACGATCCGGACCAGCGCATCAACTGCGTGATCTGGATGCGGTTGCCGCAGGTGTCGTTCAGCACGGCGATCTTGGACGCCGTCACGTCCGTGGGTGGCATAGTGAACTCGGCACCGCGCGCCTTGATCCTCTCGAAGTCGCCGCCGAGGTCGTCGGTGAAAAACATGATCGCGGGCTGGCCCTGCTGAAACAGCGCCTCCTGATATGCTTTGGCGGCCGGGTTGTTGTTGAGCGCCAACTGCAGCTCCGTGCCCTCCGGGTCCTCGGCCGGGGCCACCGTAAGCCAGCGATACGGTCCCTGGCTGAAGTCGGTCTTCTTCACGAAGCCCAGCACTTCGGTATAGAAGCGCAGGGCTTTGTCCTGGTCGTCCACGTACACGCTGGTCACTTTGATTTTCATTTCGTTTCTCCTTGTGCGCCGGTTAAACCGGCGAGGTGTAGTGAATGAAAGAGTCATACGGTGAAGGATTAGCGACCCACACCGGCCCCGAGTCATGCGGAGCCGCTCGCGAGGGCGGCGACGAAGCGTTGACAGGGGAACGTATG
>DASYZG010000127.1:0-7482 GCA_035946575.1 Terriglobia bacterium
CATCGCCCCTCCGCCCGTTCCGGCCTCGGCCGCGGAGTTGCTTGCGAGGCTGGATAAGCAGCACCAGGCGGTCAGGACGCTTTCCGCGACGGTCGAGCTCGAACCGACGACCGGATCAGTCTATTCGGGCGTTATCAACCAGTACCACGACGTCCGCGCTTTCATTCTGCTCCAGAGTCCGGCAGACATTCGCATGATCGGCCAGGCGCCGGTGGTGCGCGCCACGATCTTCGACATGGCCGCCGACGCCAATGACTTTCGACTCTGGCTGCCGACCAAGAACAAGTTCATCGTCGGCAGCACGGCGCCTTCGCCGCCGGCAAAGAACTCGCTGGAGAACCTGCGCCCGCAGCACATCCTGGAAGCCTTGATTCCGCCGGCGGGCGATTCTGGCACCCTCTATTTTCTGAACCAGGAGCGCGAGGGAGGACGCTTCTACTACGTGCTGAACTTTGTAACCAGCGAAACAGGCTCGGGACAGCCGGAGCAACTAAGCCTGGCGCGCAAACTGTGGTTTGATGCGCACACCCTAGAACCGGTCCGCCTCCAGTTCTATAACCGGGGTGGCGCGCCGGTAGAGGACGTGCATTACTCTTCGTACCAGGATTACGGCGGAGTGCGCTACCCGTCGCAGATCGAGCTCAACCGGCCGGTGGAGGATTACAGTCTGGGGATCACCATCGAGAAAGCCACGTTCAACCAGCCGATCGCGGCCGACAAGTTTGTGCTGGCCAAGCCGCCGGACGCGGAGGAGATCCACGTAGGCGCAGATTCAGGCGAGGTGCACGGCAGTGGGGAATAAGATGATCCTGGTCAACGTGCTGCACCGCCCCATCCGCACGGTGGTGAGTGTCCTGGCGGTGGCCATTGAAGTCACCCTGGTGCTGATCGTCGTCGGCCTGACCACAGGATTAATCAACGACGCCGCGCGCCGCACGCAGGGCATCGGGGCCGATGTGATGGTGCAGCCGTCCGGCGCTTCCTTCATGTTCAGCCTCAGCTCCGCGCCCGTGCCCATCAAGGTCGGCGACCGCCTGGCCGAGATACCCCATGTTCTGGCGGTAACGCCCGTGCTTTTCCAGTCGGACCTTTCGACGCACGGCCTGGGAGTGATCTTCGGCATCGACATGCCGAGCTGGAACCGCGTCAGCGGAGGGTTCGTCTACCTTTCAGGAGCGCCGTTCAAGGGACCCATGGACGTCCTGGTGGACGATTGGTACGCCAAGGCCAACCACGTGAAGGTGGGCAGCACCTTGAATCTTCTCAACCAGAACTTTCACGTCTGCGGCATCGTGGAGCACGGCAAAGGCTCCCGGCTGTTCATACCGCTGGCCACGGCCCAGGAGCTCTCGAGTTCGCGCGAGAAGGCCTCGATCTTCTTCGTAAAATGCACCGATCCGGGCTATGCGGATGACGTGCAGGCCGCCATCCAGCGCCTGCTCCCCGGCTGGGAAATCCATTCCATCCGGCAGTACATGTCGATGATGACTTCGAGCAACCTGCCGGCGCTCGATACCTTCATTCAGGCCATGATCGGCCTCGCGGTCTCGATCGGATTCCTGGTGATCTTCCTCTCCATGTACACCACCATCACGGAACGCACGCGCGAGATCGGAATTCTGAAGTCGCTGGGAGCGTCGAAAGGGTATATTCTGAGCATCATCCTGAAAGAGGCATCGCTGCTCGGGGTCGTCGGGATCAGTGCGGGCTACCTCGGGACGGCGCTGGTGCGGAGAGTCCTGATCCACTCCTTTCCGACGCTTTACGTGGAGCCGATGTCGTCAGGCTGGGCCGCCAAAGCGGCCGTCCTGGCGCTGCTCGGAGCGCTGATCGGCGCCTTCTATCCGGCCTTGCGGGCGGCGCGACTTGACCCGGTCGATGCGCTGGCGTACGAGTAGAGAAGGGGACCGGAACCGGAATCGCAGTGGAAGCCATCATTCGCACGGAGGACCTGAAGAAGATCTACCGCATCGGCAAGGTAAATGTGCCGGCCTTGCGCGGGGTGAATCTCATCGTGGACGAGGGCGAATTCCTGGCGGTGGTCGGGCCCTCGGGCTGCGGCAAGTCCACGCTGCTGCACATTCTGGGCGGCCTGACCGGCCCGACCAGCGGGCGCGTCCTGGTGGACGGGAACGACTTCCGCGCCATGACCGATGCGGACCGCACGCGCTTCCGGCGGCACAAGATCGGGTTCGTGTTCCAGCGGTTTAACCTGCTCCCGACCCTCACGGCGCGCGACAACATCGCCCTCGCGCAGGCGATCCAGGGGAACGGCTTCAATCCGCGGCGCTTCGAGCAGGTGGCGGAGATGCTGGGGATCGCGCAGAAGCTCCATCATCGCCCTTATGCCCTTTCGGGCGGCGAGCAGCAGCGGGTGGCCATCGCCCGGGCGGTGATCTGCGAGCCGAAGATCCTGCTGGCGGACGAGCCCACGGGTAATCTGGACACCGAGAACTCGCAAATGGTGCTGAGTATGCTCCGAACGCTGAACCGCTCCTTCCGGCAGACGGTCCTGATGATTACGCATAACCCGGAAGCCGCGGCGGTCGCCGACCGCATCATCCGCATGCGCGACGGGCGCGTGGTTTCCGCTTGATTCAAGGCGCGGGAGCGCGCTAACGTCTTTCGACATGGCTGATTCACGACCCGCCCATCACGAGTTGATGCCCCAGGTCCTGGGGCCTGTCGAACCGCTGCCGGGCGTCTGGCCGCGCCTCCGGTACGTGGTGTTGCACGCGATTTTCTGGGTCTACGAACGCGGAAGCTGGCAGTATGACGTGATCTGCGGCGTGATCCTGGCGTTCATCCTGCTCACCCCGCGGTCCTGGTTCAACGACCGGCCTTCGCTCGGGCTGAGCGACCTGCGCCACCGCCAGGGAGTGATCGAAATCGGCCGCACGCGCGCCGGCGCAGACTATCTCATCGACTCGCGGCTGGTCGATTCCCTGAACCTGCCCAAGCCCGAGGACGCCGTGCACACCATTCTGCAGCAGCGCCTGAAGCATCCGGTGACCATCAAATCTATGGAGCCGGTTTTGGACAAGAACAACGTCATGCTCGGCTACAGCGTGGTGGTGGCGCCCTGAGGAGAGGAATCCCCCAATTGCGTTTCTTTCTCGCGGCGGCGCTCGCCGCCGCCGCCGTTCTCCCCGCCGAGGCCCGTCCCCGCAAGCCCAAGAGCGACCTGGCGCAGGTGCTGGGTCGCATGAACGATGCCGCCAAGCACCTGAAGACGGTGAGCGCGGAGTTGGATTACACCACGGTCACCGTGCTCGTGAATGACCGCTCCACCGAGCACGGCCAGTTCTTCTTCGAGAACCCCAAGAATCCGGAAATCCTGATCCGCTTCACCAGCCCGGACCCGAAGACATTCCTTTACCGGCATAACTCCGCGGAGATCTACTATCCCAAGCTCAACCGGATCGAGCAGTACAACCTGCAGCGCCAGAGCGGTCTGGTGCAGCAATTCCTGCTGCTCGGCTTCGGAACCGACGCGAACGCGCTCAAGCAGAACTACGACGTGAGAATGGTCGACGAGGAGGACCTGGAGGGGGAAAGCACGATCCTGCTCGAGTTGACGCCCAGGCAGCCGGACGTGCGGAGCCAGCTTACCAAGATCCAGCTCTGGGTCAGCGAGGACTCCTGGCTGCCCGCTCAGCAACAGTTTTTTCAGCCGGACGGTGATTACCTGATCGCCCATTATTCCGCCGTGAAGGTGAACCGGCCGCTGCCCGGCTCCACCTTTCACATCGACGCGCCCGGCGCCCGGCGCGTGAAGAAGAACTGAGTGTAAGATACGACTAGGCTCGCGAGAAGAAGCGGCTGGTGGCTAGTGCCGGTGGCTAGAAAGAGACTGCGAATTGGCGTCCAGCCACCAGCAGCTGACCACGAGCCCACCAGGCTGGGGGAATCCGGGGCCAAGGGTAGGACGTTGAACAGATCGATGCGAATTCGACGGGAGATGCGCGCCATCACGCGACGCTTGCGCGAGTGGCGCATGATCGCCTGGGCGCTCCTCTCCAAGCGCCATCCCGTGGACGCGCACCTGATTCCCGTCCGCCGCTGCAATCTGGCCTGCACCTATTGCAACGAGTTCGACGATTTCTCGAAGCCCGTCCCGACGGAGGAGATGCTCCGCCGCGTCGATCGCCTCGCGGACCTCGGCACCTCGATCATCACCATCAGCGGCGGCGAGCCGCTGCTCCATCCCGACCTCGACCTCATCATCCGCCGCATCCGCGAGCGCGGGTTGCTGGCCGGCATGATCACGAATGGGTACCTGCTGGTGCCGGAGCGCATCGAGCGGCTGAACCGCGCCGGTCTCGATCACCTCCAGATCAGCATCGACAACGTGATGCCGGACGACGTCTCCAAGAAAAGCCTGAAGGTGCTTGACAAGAAGCTGCAGATGCTGGCCGAGTACGCGCTCTTCCACGTGAACATCAACTCGGTGCTCGGCAGTCCGGTGCGCAATCCCGCGGACGCGCTGAAGGTGGCCGAGCGCGCCATCGAGCTTGGGCTCACCAGTACGGTCGGCATCCTGCACGACGGCGACGGCCAGCTTCAGCCGCTCTCGGCCGAACAGCAGGCGCTTTTCGAGAAGATCATGAGCTTCGGCAAGGGATCCTACGCGCGCCTGAACGCCTTCCAGCACGACATCGCCCGCGGACGCGCGCACGACTGGCGCTGCCGCGCGGGCAGCCGGTATCTATATATTTGCGAGAACGGGCTGGTTCATTATTGCTCGCAGCAGCGCGGCTATCCGGGCATCCCGCTCGAGAAGTACACGCGCGCTCACCTCGAATACGAGTACAACACCCGCAAAAGCTGCGCCCCGCACTGCACGGTGTCGTGCGTCCAGCAGGTGGCTATGCTCGACAACTGGCGCGCTCCGCAAAAGCTCGAAGCCTTCGTGCCCCTGGCCAGTACGTCCGAGGGGCACGCCAAGCCGGCGGCGGCGCCAGTCGAGCCTGAGTCATTGAGCCATGGAATCACCGGGCCATTGGACCATTGAGTCATTGCCTGGAGATTTCCTCAATGTCACTCAATGATCCAATCGTTCAATGACCGGATGACTCAAGGGCTCAATTTTTTCCCCAGTTTCCACTCGATCTGCGCCAGCACTCCGCCCAGAATTCTCGCGTCGTAATTCGTGAGCCTCAGCTCCAGCAGAAATTCCCTCAGCTTCAGCAACGTGGCGGCGCGGCTTTTGGGCTTGAGATACCCGACCGTGTCGAGGACGCGGGCGGCGCGATCGAAAAGGTGCGCGAGCGACTGCCCGGTGGCCGGGTCAGAGCGATGAATCCGCGCGCCGCCCGGCCGATTGGAAACGAGTCCGCATCGCGCCAGCTCGTAACAGCAGACGGCTACCGCCTGCCCGAGATTCATCGACGGGCAGCCGGGTGAGGTGGGAATGCGGACCAGCGCCTGACAGTGGCTCATTTCGTCGTTCGAGAGGCCGGTCTTTTCCGAGCCGAAGAGCAGCGCCGCCGACAGCACGGCCCGACCGGCTGGTGACCTGATCTCCGACGTAGGGGCGGGCCTTGTGCCCGCCCTCGTGGTAGTCACCGCGCCAAATGGGCGGCCACCAGGGCTGCCCCTACGGGCTGCCAGCCACCCCGGCAGGTCATTCAGCGGCACGAGTTCGCGCCTCAGATGCCGTCGCGATCCCGCCGTGGTGCCGGCCACCAGCACAGTGTCTTCGATCGCCTCGAGCAGCGTGGGCACGGCGCGCGCCGATTTGACCACGTCCTCCGCGCCGACGGCCGAGCGGGTCTCCTGCCAGGTCGGCTCGTACGGATTCACCACCACCAAGTCGCGGAATCCGAAATTAGCCATGGCCCGCGCCGCCGCCCCGATGTTCAGCGGATTGCGCGGACGCACCAGGACGACTCGCCAGCTCCAGGCAGCGGGGTTCATGGCGGAAATTGTAGCAGGAGGTGGCCCGGGGAGGTGCGGTCAGGGAAATGCACCCCATCGCGTGTTTCGGCACGAGGGCGTCACTTAGGGTGAGGAATAACGTCAAGCATGATGTAAGTGTTCTGCTGAATCATGAAATAGAATCGCCAGTTGCGGTTCACGCGCGCTTGCCAGGTGTCATGCGACTTGTCGTACTTTTTCGCGCGAAGGGAGGGATGTTGCAGGTTGGCTTCGAGGAGTTTCAACTGCTTTTCAAAAGTCCGTTGGACATTCGCCCCTGCATGCTTGAGAGATTCGATGGCCCGGTCGGACACAACGACCTTCATTAGTCCGCCCGCCGGCGCTCCTTGCGCTTGCGCGCTTTGATCTCCTTACGGAGGAATGTGATTGCATCTTCGGCGCCGCTGAAAGGTCCAAAATAAGGACCTTTGCGTGCTTCCGCGAGGCGGAGGTCTACGGCACGCCGCTCAGCCGGAGTGTACTCCTCGGCAGCGGACGGCAACTCCGGAATAATATTGATTACGCCGCCCGAGACTTTGAACTCTACGCGGTCGCCGGTCTTAATTCCGGCCCGGCGGCGTACGCTCCGCGGCACGATCAGGTCGCTTTTGAATTTAACAACGACAGTCATGGCACCCCACCCGTGGTGCAACAGTCTCTCCAATCCAGCCTACGCAGCGAGTGGCAGTTCGTCAAGTCGAGTTGCCTCCGCGCCTCCGCGCCCTCCGCGGCCCTCGGAGAGAGGCAAATGAAAGTAGACTCTCAGCCACCCTCGCACCACGATTCGCCAACTCCTGGCCGCGGGATTCACAGGCGGAAATCGTAGTAGGAGCTATGGGGAGACCGCGGGCAGGTTCGACGCTTCAGCCGTCGTTATAAACCTGACGGCGGGAGTGGTTCATAGCGCGTCCAATCGGTTCCCGCCGCGAGCGCCGCGAATGCCTTGACAAAACCAGATAGTCGTACTAGTATTAACACCGAAATAACCTAGGGCCGCGTCCCCCACCGGGCGACGGGGACTTCATGGCAGGTCCTGCGAATGGCGAAACTTCTCCGACCGTCGCCGCTCTGGTCAACGCAGATTTCAGGCCCGAATACGAAACTCTGCGGGCCGAGCGTATCCTGCGAAAAACGCGGATGACGTCGTGGGCGCTCTCCCCAGAGCCGGAATGTCGCCTGGAATCAACTGGATGGAGGGCACAAGGCCATGAAAGTGAGATCGTCGTGCTGGGAGCGCTTTTCACGAGTGAGGGCCTCCGACTCGTTATCCCTCGCCTGATAAGGCGCTTGGCGCCTAGTCTTGCCTGCTTGAGTGGCCTCTCCGCTGCAATTACTTACCAGGATCGCGATTCAGACACCCACCGCGCCAAAGCCAGAATGTCCCATGTAATCATCAGGATAGCTCAAAATGGGGGGCTACATCGAAAGCCGGAATGTCCTTTAGAAACCACATGACCGTCTGCGTCGGCCATCCCCGGAGATGAAAATGGGCGCGAGTATTGGGCCGGGGTGGGTAGAATCGAGGCGTGATGGGGAGGGTGGCCGGTAATCTGATTGGTGCGC
>DASYZG010000128.1:0-17553 GCA_035946575.1 Terriglobia bacterium
AGGCACCCGAAAACGATTGTCACCGCATTTTGTAATTCTCAATAGGCCCTTTCCGGAAGCGTTGTTTCCCGACGCCAATTGCCACCTGACTGCCCACCATTAAGCGTCCACGGCAACGGAGAACTGACGCCTGACAGCTGCTGATTACCGACGTCTGACTCCTGGCTCCTGACTTCCTGACTTCTGGTCTCTCTTGAGCCCTTCGAAGGCTTGCAGCACCTGAAAAGGAGTCCTGACGCTGTCCGTCGTCTCGCCCACCTGCACAATGTTGGTTTCGCTGATGTGGCCCAGCACCGTGGCGGCTTGCGCCAGATAATCGATGCGTTCCGGCGCCAAGCCCATAATCCTGGCGCAAGTGGCGTCGACCGCCACCGGATCGCTTCCCATGACCAGTACGCCGCAGAACTTCGCCGTTCCCTGAATGGGGCCGTTGCCTTCCATCCCCACGATGCCATCCACAATGGCGAAGTCCGGGGGCACGGTGGCGTTGATATCGAGCACCGAGCGGGCAATGCCGGCCCAGTGAAGCACGTTCTTGGGCCACCCGTAGCAACTTCCCGGAACAATTCCGAACATGTTCTTGAGTGAGAGCGTGGCGCCCACCCAGTGGTGGGTCTTGAGTTTGGGCATCGAAACCACGATGTCAGCAGCCAGAACGGTCCGTGGAAAATAGAGCTCCTTGAGTCGCGAGGCACGCGTGCGAAGCGGGGTCAGCGTCACGTCGTCCAGGTTGAGATCAATGAAGTTGCCCGCCAATTTGCCGATATAGTCGCGCAGGCGAACGGTCTCGATGATGTTTTCGGTATCGCGCTCGTGTCCGGGGCCTTCTCCGACCACGACGCTGCGCGCGCCCAGCCGCAGGAAGGCCTCGCGCGCCGCCCCAACGACAGCGGGATTGGTGTTCACGACTCCGCGGGGATCGGGCTCGACGAAATTGGGCTTCAGGAGTACGGTCTTGTCCCGCACCTCAAATCCGAGGTCGATCACGGTCTCCTCAATCACCGAGGCGAGGGGATCGCTGTAACCGGCGGCCCGCCGGACCGCCACCCTCGACGGCGGGCGCTGGAAGGACGGGATAATCCGGCTGGTGGCGTAGCTCATAAATCCGCCCCACACCGCCCGGAGTTGCCCAGGACCCGCTCCTGTACCGGGCTGAGGGCGATAAGGGAAAGTGCCAACGCTGGAATGCTGTCCAAAAATCCGTTCGTCTGGTATAGCGAAGCCAGACGCGCTTCGAACCCGCGCTGCGGCCGGCCATAAGCTTCGAGGCAAAGATTCGCCAGCGCGAGAGACGCCGGTCCGGCGACCTGCTCATAAACGTCTTCGAGCCACTGCAGGCTCTGCTGATTCCCGGCTCGATGGGCGTAGTCCTTGAGAGCCAGCAGGGCCCAGGCCGTCGGACCCACACGGCGCTCGCCGGGCACGCCGTAGACCATGGGATTGCCGCTATTCCAGCCGCCGCCGGGGCACATACGGTCATAAAGCATGGCCTCGCCCAGGCGCCGCCGTTTCGCCGCCTGCCGTGGGTGCAGACCCTCGGAGACGGTGTTCAAAAGCGTCAGGCAACATGCGGTAGGCTCCACCCAACTGGCAGCGCCGGGCGTCCAACCCCAGCCTGCGAGCGAGCTGTCCTGTCCGGTAACGCCCGCGGTGGGCCGCAGCCAAGTCCGCACCCGCCACCAGAATCCGCTCTCCGCGGGCCGGGAAGAGCACAGCCAACTCAATCCCTTGCGAAGCGGCTCGCAGTTGCCCTGGTGCAGAAACATCGCCAGTGAGGCGAGGCTCGTAACCCAGCACCCGGTCAGGTGACCGGCCCTCGCGGGCCAGGCGCCATCCGGAAGCTGGGCGGCCTTGAGCACGGCCAGTCCCCGGCGGACAGATTGAGATTGGTCTGACTGATTCTGGAGGGCCAGCAAGGCCCAACAGGTAGGTTCGATGGCGGAGGTCAGCCCCGCCTGGTAAGGCCATCCGCCGTCGCTGTTCTGGGCGCGCAGCAGGAGTTGGCGGCAGAAGCCCTTAAACCCGGCGGCCAGCGGCCCTGAGGTGTCGGCATTAACCGCCAGGCAGTCGAGCATAGCTCAGGAGGGGCCGGGCTACATCACGCGCGCGGATTCGAGCGGAGATTCCTCCGCCGTCGCCTCGAAGCTCCCGTCCTCCCGCTGAATTTGAAGCTGATTAATCAAGCGATGCAAGTAGCCTCGCGCCAGTCCCAGCGTGCGCGCCGTTTCGGCCTTGTTGTTGTTGCACTCGTGCAGCGTGCGAAGGATCAGGCGACGCTTGAAGTCGCGAACCTCGTCGTCGTACGAGTGAGCCAAACGCTGCTGGCGGAATCCGTTGGAAAGAACGTTGGGCAGATGCCAGATCTCCACCGTCACGCCCTCGGCCAGCACCACCGCGCGCTGCACGATGTTCTGAAGCTGCCGGACATTTCCCGGCCAGTCGTACTCTTCCAGGGCTCCGAGCGCGAGGCTCGAGAACCGCTTCACCTTTTTGCCGAACTCCTGCGCGAACTGTTCCAGAAAATGATAAGCCAGCACCGCGACCCCGTCGCGACGATCGCGCAAAGGGGGAATGTGCAACTGCACGACGTTCAGGCGGTAATAGAGGTCCTCGCGAAAAGTGCCCTGTTTCACCATCTCCTGCAGATTGCGATGGGTGGCGCAGATGAGACGAATATTGATACTGTGAGATGCGTTGCTCCCCAGCCGTTCGAAGGATCGCTCCTGCAGTACGCGCAACAGCTTGGCCTGGAGCGGAAGGGGCAGATCGCCGATTTCATCGAGGAAAAGGGTTCCTCCGTCCGCCGATTCGAAGCGCCCGCGACGCACCGCCACGGCTCCCGTGAAGGCCCCGCGCTCGTGCCCGAACAGTTCGTCGTCAACCAGGGTCTCCGGAAGATTCGCGCAGGAGAAGGCGACGAAGGGCCCGGAACCGCGCGGGCTCAGCCGGTGAATGGCGCGGGCCAGCAGTTCCTTGCCCGTACCCGTTTCCCCGGTGATCAGCGCCGTGACGTCGCAAGGTGCAATCTTGCGGGCGAGAACAAACACCTGCTGCATGCTCTCGGTTGCTCCGACCATTTCGCCAAGACGTTCGCCGGAGCCATCCTGGGTGCGCAACTGCTTCAGTTGCTTTTCCGCGTCGTAATGCTTGAAAGCACGCCGCAACAGGAGACGCAACTCGACCACGTCAGGAGGGCAAGCGATGGTATCGTAGATGCCCTTTTCCAGAACGCGATTCTTGAGATCCTGATCCTGGTCGGAAAGCATCACCAGGACGGGCGGCGGCGCATCCTGCTGGTTGATTTCCGCGACGAGGTTGAGTCCGGACTCAACGACCGCGGGATCGCGAAGGTCCACGAGGGCGACGCCGCACCAGCTCTCCTGCGCCTGGGCGTCGCCAGGTTCAAATCCATTTTTGAGTCTTACTTCGAACCCTGGTCCCAGGGTCCGTGAAACAAGCTGGGCAAAATCACCGTCCGTACTGCAAAACCAGACGCGGACAACGTCTCCCTTCCCCCCACTGTCCCCAATCATCGACATTCTCCACGGCTACGGAACTTCGTACGCAGTGCCTTGTCCCGTCCGTTCATCAGTTGGATATCATTTTTATCTCGACTATCTCCTAATCGGTGGTTGCTGACAAAAGCGATATGGTGGCCTCATTTAAATATGATGTCAAGTATAAACTTGAATAACGCCTCTCTGTGGTAAGGTTCGTCACTCTGGCACTCCCTGAGAGACCGTGGCAGACATTGACTCATATTTCCGGCAGCGAAGGGCTAGCGAATCTGGCGCGCCCCGCAGGCTCCGCGGGAAGCAATCGGTCTGCCAAAGCGAGCATTGGCGAGATAGGGTCGCACTCCGGCCACGCCGTTGACGAGGTTTCCCGGTGATGCCTGGATCGATCGATTTGGGGTCAATTGCCGAATGGGGGCACCCTTTCGGCAGCCTTCTGCGGGGTGACGTGGAAACAAACAGGGAGGGATCTGTCCGATGCTGCCGGTGTTATCCAATGAGGTAAGTCTTTTGGACTGATAGCTTAGCTGTCATCATTCGGGGACAGGCCCCAATGTGCCGGGAACACATTTCAAGACACCGGATCAGGCCCCGCGTTTACGGCCACGGCGCGCGGCAAGCAGGATCGAGAGTTACCGCTGGCGGCCGAATGGCACGGGACTTGCATCGGGTCCGGACGCTATGGCAGAGGACGCACCAGAGAGGACTGGAGTTGGCTCCATGAAAGCAGCTCTGTGGGCCTCCGCGGGATTGGTCGTGGGGGCTTTCTACCTCGGTTACTACTGTGCCAAATTTTTCTTCCTGCCCTAGGGCAGGGGAAGTCGCATCTGTGTTGCCAGGATACAGAGCGTAGCAACGGCCGACTCGTGGCGATGCCCGGAAGCTCTTGAAGAGCGAGCCTGGCCTGCGGGTTGGTTCCAACAGGAGCTCTGATAATGCTGGCGACCGTCTTGCGCTTCCTCATCGGCTACACCGCGGTTTCGATCCTGGCTTCCCTCGCGCTCGCCCAATTGATCCGGCGCAGCCGGAAATGGAGCGGCTGGCAGAGCGGAGCCGATTCTCAAGGTGCCACCGCCGCGACGGCAGGCCTGTCCGAGAGCTTCTTCGCCGAGGACCTTCTGGATACGAGCGGCGCCAGTGATCGCCTGCTGGTGTTGCATCAGATTTTGACGCCGGGGCGTGCGTTGCGCCGTGAGCCTGCCGAGGTCGATTGGGCAGCGCCGGCCGATGTGAGGCAGCGGTCTCCGCGAGTTCTTGCCCCCGCGGGCGCCAGTTCAACTCGACAACGCGCCGAAGCCCCCCTGTCGGAAATCAGCCCCGTCCCGATTCTCTGACGTCTTCGACAGTCTTCCCCTCCCGGCCTGAACGGTTCGCTCAGATGTGAGGGCGGATGGTTGCGGAAAGTTTGGTCGGGACGGCCAGATTTGAACTGGCGACCCCTTGCACCCCAAGCAAGTGCGCTACCAGGCTGCGCCACGTCCCGATTGACCTGTTGCAGTTTACAGGTTACAAGCTGCACTGGCGGCCGTCAAGCCGGCTACGCCTTGCGGGTGAGGATCGACAGAATTCCCTGCAGTTCGCGCCGAATCTGCCGCAAGTTCGCGGCAGCCACGCCGGCCGATGGTCCGCCTCCGGAGAACAACTGCTTCTGTGCCGGCTTCGGATGCGATGCCGACTGGCCGGCCAGCAGTTTGCGCGCACCCTCGATCGTGAACCCTTCCCCGTAAAGCAAGCGCCGGATTTCCAGGACCATTTCGATATCGTGGCGCCGGTAAAGACGATGTCCGGTCGAACTCTTGCCGGGCCGCAGCGTGGGAAACTCCGTCTCCCAGTAGCGGAGCACGTAGGCCTTGGTGCGGGTGAGCCGGCTGACTTCCCCGATGCGAAAGTAGAGCTTCTCGGGAATGTACACGTCTTCGGCCACGGCTTGGCCGCGACGGCGGGCGCGGGTTGTACGGCTCTTCGGCATGCTGTGGGTTCCGGAAGCAGGGCGCTCCCGGTCATCCCCGGCCATTGTAGCTCAGAAATCCGCGGGCTTTGCGCTCGACGCCCAGTTGAGTAGTGGTGTCATTTGCTGATTTGGAATCATCCCACGGCCTCATCATTTTCCACGAAAGCAGGTCCCTTACGGAACCTTGACCCGGAGCACCCCACAAGTGGATTTCCGCGGGAATGACGATGTCGCAGATGACGACGCCGCAAATGAGACCATGATCCTCTACTCAATCCGGCTGCCTTCGAGCGCGTCCTTGATTTCGCCCGAGTGCGGCCCGTTGGGATTCAGCTTCAGAGCGAGCTGGAGCTCGGTACGAGCGCGCGGGTTATTGCCCTTGTCGTAGGCCAGGCCCAGATGGTAGTGAATGTTCGCGTTCTGCGGCGCCTCGCGGGCCGCGGCTTCCAGGGTGCTGATGGCGAGGTCGACGCTGCCCGTCTTGAAATAGGCCCAGCCCAGGGTGTCGGACACCTCGGGATCGTGAGGGAGGCCGCGCTTGGCCGCCTGGGCAAGCGAGAGCGCCTGGTCGGCGCTCTGGTTGTGCTCCAGCATCGTATAGGCCAGGTTATTAGCCGCCTGCGGGTCGTTCGGCTGAATCTGCAGGGCCTTCTGATAGCCCTGGACCGCCTGCTGCCAGTTGCCCATCTGGTCCTCGAGAACGCTCTCCGCCACGTAAGCACGCGGATCGTTGGGAATTTGCTGGATGGCGCGCTGGTAGGTCGCCAGCGCGTCGGCCGGCCGGCCCTGGGTCTGCTGGACCTGGGCGAGCAAAAGATAAGAGGTGAGGTTCTGGGGAGCGAGATCGATGGCGTGGCTGACGGCACTCTGGGCCTGATCGAGCTGCCGCAGGTCGGTGTAGATGCCGCCGAGCAACAGGTAAAAGCCGGGATTGTCCGGCGATTTCTGCAGATAAGACTGAACGACAGGCAGCGCCTTAGCCACCTGGTGCTGGGCCGCATAGCTCGTTACCAGTCCCCGCAGGGCATCGAACGACTGCGGGTTGAGATCGAGAGCCTGCTGGTAAAGCTTTTGAGCCTCCGGCACCCGCTTCTGCTGCATGCGCAGGGCCGCCATCCGGACGTAGCCCATGGGACTCCGGGGCGCGAGAGAGATGGCCTTCTGGATGTCCGCCTCGGCGCCGGATTCGTCGTTGCGCGCGCCGCTGACCACCGACCGGTAAAGGTAGCCCTCGGGCAGGTTGGGCGCATACTTCACCAGGTTGTTGCCGGTCTGCAGGAGCAGGTCAAGGTCGCCCTTGCGCAACGCCGTCGCTGCCAGGGCGCGGTAGGCTTCCACCATGTTCGGCCGCAGCCGCACGGCTTGCTGCCACTCGGTTTGAGCCCGGTCAAGGTCGCCATGGACCTCGCAAGCCTTCCCCAGGTAGAAATGTGCTAGAGAATTATCGGGTTCGGTCTTCAGGGCGGCCTGCAGCGCCTGAATGGCGTCGCCTGCCTTGCCCTGCGCCGTCAGGATCTGGCCGCGGAGGATGAGGCTCCGTGCATCCTTGGGATTGGCTTTCAGGAGCTGGTCATTGGCCTTGGCGGCGTCTTCAAATCTGCCTTTCAGGATCAAAAGTTGGACGTAGTTGGCTTTCGACGACCGGTCCTTGGGATGCTCCTGCGCGACGGTGGCGTACTCCGCGATCGACTTGTCGAGGTCGCCGACGGCGAAGTAGAAGTCGCCCAGCATGCGATAGGCCGCCGCATTGTTGGGCGCCGCCGCTTTGGCGTCGCGCATTGCCTGTTCGGCTTTGTCGCGCTGTCCCGCCATCAGATAAAGGCGCGCCAGGGCTCCGTGCGGCATAGGATCCTTGGGGTTGATCGCCACGGCTTTCTTCAACTCCGCCTCAGCTTGCGGGAAGCGCCGCTCGATAGCGTAGAAGTTCCCGAGCGCCAGCTCCGCCGACACCGATTTGGGATCCAGTTCGACCGCCTTCTTGAAGTTGTCTTCAGCCTCCCGCGGGTCCTTGGTATGCATCTCGAGCGCGCCCATGTTCGTGTAGGTGCCGGCGCGGTCCGGAGCCAGTTCGATCGCATCCTGCATTTCCTTGATCGAAGCTTCGGCGTTATCGAGCCCGGCATCGGAGTTCGCCAGCAGAATCTGGGCATCGACGTTCCTGGGATTCTTCGCCAGCACGGTTTGGGCGATGTCATGAGCGTGCTGGAATTGCCTGCCGGCAAGCAGCAGGTTGCCCAGGGTAGTCTGCGCCTTCCAGTCATCCGGCTTTAAGGTGACGGCGCGGTTCAGCTCACGATACGCATCGGCCCAGGCGCTGAGCCTGAGGTCACACTCGGCGACCTTGAAATGCGCCGGTTGATAGCTTGGATCGATCCGGAGCGCGTTCGAGTACTGGATGAGAGCGGCACGGTAATTCTGTTGGGCGAAGTAGCGGTCGCCGCTCGCCATGTATTTTTGCTTCTTCACATTCGGATCGCGCGAGCAGGCGGCGAGCGCCAGCACAACCAGGGTGAGAACGACGGCAGCCCGCAGCCTCGAGCCGCGGTAAGCACAGTTCGCCACGCGAACGCGGCGCAGCGCACGAACAGGAATGTGCAAGTCCAAAGGGGTATGCACGATCATGGGGAGCCTCTACCTATCTTAAGTGTCTCTGAAACGTATTGTACCGCAGATGTATGCCCGATGGCGCCCGAGCCCCTCAAGGCAACTGAATCCTACAGAGTGTTACCAAATAGAGTGACAGGCTAACCCCTCACCCGGCCCACCGCAGCTGATGAAAGCGCTGGCGGCGGGCCGCCCTCTCCCCCTGGGAGAGGGCCAAAAACCAGAGGAAAACAGCCCTCTCCCTTGGGAGAGGGTGCCCGAGGTACGAGGGCGGGTGAGGGGAGGCACCCGAAAACGATTGTCACCGCATTTTGTAATTCTCAATAGCTGGGCCGAGAAATCATGTGCATAGGGGCAGGGGATGGCGGCACCCTCGACGACCCTTCGAGTCGCTCGGGAAGCCTGAATGGAGATGGGAGCGTCTGGCGGGATTTCGGGGAGGCTTGTTGGACGAAACCATTCGGATCGGACGCTGTCCGCTATGACCGATGGGTCGATTGAACGATTAACGATCGGAGAGCGAAGAATTTCGATTAACGATGCGCGCAGCGCCTTGGGTTACGGCGGCTCGACGCCGCCTTAAAAGTAACGCAAGCTTGCTCGCGGGCTCTCTTGCCACACCCAGCCGCCGATCAGCCCATCATTCAACCACCCCATGGCTTCATCACTGCGCCCGCTGCCAGATGAACGTCGCATCCTCACCGCTGGCGGCGATGTGCCGGCCGTCGGGAGAAAAGGCGACGGTGAGCAGCGGTTCGTGGCTCTCCTGCAGCGTTTGCAGCAGGCGGCCGTCTTCGGCGGACCAGATGCGCAGCGTCTTATCTTCACCGGCGGAAGCGACCAGGCGGCCGTCGGGCGAGAATTCGGCCCAGTGCACGGGCCCGTAGTGGCCGCTGAGCGTCTCGAGCGGTTTCCAGTCGGGAACGGAAAAGATGCGAACCTTGCCGTCTTCATCGGCCGTCAGCACGCGGCTGCCGTCATGGGAGAAGCTGATGCCGAGCACGGTGGCCTTGTGTCCGGTGAGGACGTCGACGAACTTTTGGGTTTTGAGGTCAACCACGATCGGGTCGGGTGTGGGGTTCGCTTCCACGTGTCCGAGCACCAGCCAGTGCGCGTCCGGCGAGAAGGCAAAAGTGCCGGGCTTGTGCGCCAGTTGGCTGAGGACGATTTCGGCGCCGCGCCCTTGCTTTGGGTTCCACAGGCTGAACTTGCCGTCCTTGTACATGCCAAGGAACCCGATGTGGGGCAGGTAGAGAATCGGCGAGAAGCCGCCCGCGGCACCGACGGTGTCAACCTTGCCCGTGAGCTTGTCCTGGCTGGTGTCCCACTTTAGCCCCAGCAGGGGCGTGCGGCGAGCGAAATCCGTCCCTTTGCGCTTGAGGCCGCCGCGAGCCAGGAGGAAGAGCGTGTTGGAATCGAGAAAATTGGCCGATTCGACTTCGAGGTCGATGATCGGCGGAACCTGCGGCCGCAGGATCTTGCCAAACTTGCCGTCGCTAAGGTCCATCAGGGCTATTTTGGACGGCTCGATCACGATAGCGAGGCTGCGGGAGTCAGGCGAGAAGGCTCCAGCGGGGGAATAGCCGGTGGCGAGATGACCCTCCACGCGACCCTGGGCGCTGAATTCGGGCAGGGAAGCAGGTCCGGCCACGCTCTCGGCCTGCTGCGGGGGCGGTGCTGATGGCTGCGCTGACGGCTGCTGTGCCGTCCGGGCCGCCCCTGCGCTTGAGAAAGCTGTGGCACTGACAAGGAGGAAGCAGGCGATCGTCAAGAGTGCGGCAGTGGATTCCCGGTGGCGGGCGAATGACGATCTCTTGCGCGGGGATGACGAGGGGCGGACGATCCGGCGGATTCTCATTTTGAGCCTCAGACGACCTCTCCCCTGGCGATGCGCCGGACGAGTTCGCGATCGGCTTCCAGAAAATCGTAGTGTGTCAGGGTATTGCGCGCGGCCCAGGTGATCGACTCGAAGACCCAGTTCTTCAACTCGCCGCGAAACGAGTCGACTCGGAAGAAGACCACTTCCACGTAGCGGTCGGGATAACGATGGCGCAAGCGAAAGACCTCGGGCCCGACGTCAGCGTCGATGTTCAGCTCTTCCCTCAGTTCCCGGCGCAGGGCATCTTCCGGACTCTCACCCGGCTGGAGCTTGCCGCCGGCGAATTCCCACTGCAGGCCATAACGGTCTGTGTGGTGCCTCTGGCAAATGAGGATATCGTCGCCGCGCAGCAGGATGCCCGCAACGACCGGGACGGGATCGGCGCTGGATCGGGACGACTTCACGACGCGGCCTCGTCTGCGGCACTGTCCGCGCAGGCAACAAACGTGAAGGCGTAGGCCTCGAAGCCGGGCCGGCGGGTCCAGATCTCGAGTTCGCGCGGCCCGAACTCGGGATTGCGCACCAGGCGATACATGCGCGGCCCGGTGACGTGGATCACCGTTTCGCCGTCGAGCGCAAGAACATCGGCGCCGCGGTTTTCGGGAGGCAAAGGACGTCCGTCCTGGCACACCACCAGCGTCGCGCCCTCTCCGCCGGGAAGGCCGGCCATGGGGAAGTTGGCGGGGTCCGGGGGCGCCAGCACCATGTTCACCTCGGCTGCCGTGTAGACTACGCGCAGGCGCGATTCGCGTCCGTCGAGCGGGCAGGCGGCGATCAGTTCGCGTCCGGCGAACCAGGGGCCTTCGAGATAGGCGACGTCCGGCCGGCGTTTACCGGCCGGGGCGTAGTCGGCCACCTGGTCGGCCGCGTACCCGGATTCGTTCCCAAGGCGTCCACGAGCGTAGCCTAGATAGAGCTCCGGCGTGACGGGAAAACATATCGCACCGGGCCGATCGGAGGCGTGCAAGGGTTCGAGGGGTGCCGGCAGCGGGGCCTTGACGCCGGCCTCGACGAGCAGGCGCTGGATGGCTTCCTCGGTTTTGCCGTACCGGCCTTCGCCGAGGTGGACATAGCGGATGTAGCCCCGCGCGTCGATCAGATACTTCGCCGGCCAGCAACGATTGGCGAACGCGTGCCAGGTCCGATAGTTGTTGTCGAGCACCACCGGGTAGTCCAACCCTTCGGCGCGTAAGGCGCGCTCGACGTTTGCCGGATCGCGCGCGAAGGAGAACTCGGGCGCGTGGACGCCGATGATGACGAGGTTGGGGTCTGCGGGCAGGAGGGGTGATGACTCTCCCCTCTTCGTCGAGGAGGGGTGGCGGGAGAGCGGGGTGGTGGCGGGCAGGATGCCCGCGCTCCCGGGTTCGACCACTTCCTTACCCCCTCCTCGTCCCAGGCGGGGGGATTGCTCTTCCGTTCTGGTCCCGGGAGGCGGGGATTGCTCTCCCCTTCCTGTCGCGTAGCGGCGGTGCCATTCGCGGAGATAGGGTAGCGTGCGCAGGCAATTGACGCAGGTGTAGTCCCAGAAATCGACCAGAACCACGCGCCCGCGCAGATCGGCGGACTTCAGGGGCGGGGAGTTGACCCACTGGCCTTCGATTTCGGGCGCGTGGATTCGCTCTCGCGGGTCAAGCCACATGATCGAGCCTCGCCGCCTCCTCGCTGATGCGCTGCCGGGCGCGCTCCACGTGCCGCCACTCCGTTTGCCACTGGCCCACGCACAACCGCAGCGTGAGGCGCCCGTCGAGCCTTGTGTGCGTCAGGTAAAGATCCCCGCTCGCATTCAAGCGATCCATGATGCGCTGATTGGCCTCGTCGCCTTGGTAGTGCCGGAAACACACGAGGTTTAGCGGTGCGGGCGCGGCCAGCTCAAAGCGGGGGTCTTCGCGCACCCACTTTGCGAAGCGATGCGCCAACTCCACATGCCGGCGCACGTGGTAACGCAGTCCTTCCACACCGTAATGCCGGATCACGAACCAGAGCTTGAGCGCGCGGAAGCGGCGGCCAAGCGGAATGTGCCAGTCACGATAATCGATTACGGCGCCGGACTCGCTGGCGCGATTGTACAGGATGTCGGCCACCATGCCCAGCGTCGAGGTCAGCGCCCGGCGATCGCGCACGTAGAAGCAATTGCAGTCGAAGTTGGTGAACATCCATTTGTGCGGATTGAAGCTGTAGCTATCGGCGAGCTCGAGGCCGTCCTGAAGGTGGCGGAATTCGGGACACAGGGCGGCCGTGCCCGCCATGGCCGCGTCCACGTGCAGCCAGATGCCGTGTTGGCGGCAGATTTCGCCGATGGCGCGCACGGGATCGATGGCGTTCGACGACGTCGTCCCCACCGTGGCGCAGACGAAGCAGGGCACGCGGCCGGCGTCGAGGTCCTGGCGGATCGCGGCCGTCAAGGCGTCAGGACGCATGGCGAAGTCGCGATCCACCTCAATCGGGCGCAGGTTCTGGCGGCCAAGTCCGGCAATCTTGGCCGCTTTTTCCACCGAGAAGTGGGCGTGCGACGACGTGTAGGCTACAAGCCGGCCGTCGCAGCCGCGCTCGTTGCTGGCGCGCTGGGTGGCGCGCTCGCGTCCGGCGAGCAGGGCGCAGAGCGAGGAACTGGAAGCGGTGTCCTGAATCGCGCCGCCGCCGGCGCTCGTCGAGCGAAAGGCGTCCGGCAGGCCGAGCATTCCGGCCAGCCAGTCGAGCACGTGAGTCTCAAGCTCAGTGCAGGCCGGGCTGGTGGCCCAGAGCATCCCCTGGACGCCGAGGCCGGCCGACAGCAACTCGCCGAGCATGGAGGGGAAGGAGTTGTTGGATGGGAAGTAAGCGTAGAAGTTCGGCGATTGCCAGTGCGTGATACCGGGCAGAATCAGCTTGTCGACGTCCTGCAGCATCTGCTCGAAGGGTTCGCCGTGCTCGGGCGGGCCGGCGGGGAGCGATTCGCGGATCTCGCCCGGCTTCACGCGCGAGACCACGGGAAAGCCCTCGATGCGCTCGTAGTAGTCCGCGATCCAGTCGACCATGGCCTTGCCATGACGGCGGAACTCGTCGGGGGTCATGTGATAGCTGGTCTTTGGAGTCATGGGAGTCACTGATCTCAGCACGCTTCGACTCTTACACCGTGTTCTCCGCGCCAGGCGAAGAAAGACTGAACACAGAGGTCACAGAAACTCTGCGGCCTCCGTGTTGACGCCTTTGAAGGCACAGAAACCACGGCGCGTTCCAAGGCGCGGTCTCGCGCGGTATGCTCGAACTCACTTCAGAGCCGGGCGGCCACAATATTAGCGACCCTTTCCAGGAGCCGCCGATCGTCATCGCTGAACGCTGCCGGCCGGTCGCTATCAATATCGATCTCGCCCAGTACTTTGCCGTCGCGCTTGATGGGGACCACGATTTCCGAACGCGTTTCGAGGCTGCAGGCGAGATAGCGCGGATCGGCATTCACGTTGTCAACGATCAAGGTCGAGCCGCTTGAGGCGGCCGCCCCGCAGATACCCTGGTTCAGCGGGATACGCGTGTGCGGCGACGGCTTGCCCTGATAGGGGCCAAGCACCAGCGTATCGGAGCCCTCCATCAGGTAGAAGCCCGTCCAGGAATAATAGGGCCGTTCGGCGCTGAGCAGGCGGACGACGGATTCCATCAACTCCTGTGCGCCCGCGGCCTTGGCGGCCAGGTCGCGCGCCGCCGCCACGATGTCACCCTGTGTTTTCACCCGATTCCATCATACGACGAGTGACAAGTGGCAGGCGGCGGGTAACAGCCCGGGGGTGTGATTTGACGCTCGGAACGCTCTTTTCCGATCGCCATTTCCGATTTGGCGGACGAAGGAGTCCCCAGCACAGCCACCAATTGACGCACTGGCAGTTGCGCCAGGGAGACCGCGGATAGGATCGGTTCTCTTCGCCGGCAATCTGAACAAGGCACTGTTATCAGCGCAGTCAATTGTGGACGTTTTGGGGGCGTGCTAGCATCAATCTTCCGAGCATGCAAACCGTCATGGTCAGAACAACCGCAGAGGGGACTTCGAAAACTTCCGGCGGAGTGCTTGAGTTGAAGCTCGCTCACAGCCCCGATTCCGACGACGCCTTCATGTTCTACGCTCTGGCGACCAACAAAGTCCGGGGCGATGGCGTGAGGTTCACGCACGCTCTCGAGGACATCCAGAGCCTCAATGAAAAGGCGCGCGAGGCGATCTACGACATCACGGCCATCTCGTTTCACGCCTACGCGTATCTCGCGGAGACTTACGTCCTGCTGCCCTCCGGCGCCAGTTTCGGCGACGGCTATGGGCCGATTGTTGTCGGTCATGGCTCCGAGACCTTGCGCGGCAAGCGGGTCGCGGTTCCGGGCAAGATGACTACGGCGTACCTGGCCCTGATGCTCTACGAATCGAATATCGAGCCCCTGGTCGTCCCGTTCGACGAAATCATTCCGACTGTCGCCTCGGGAGCGGCGGACGCCGGCGTGGTGATTCACGAGGGTCAGTTAACCTACAGCCTGGAAGGATTGAACAAGATCGTGGATCTCGGCGAGTGGTGGCAGGGCGAGACGGGCCTGCCGCTGCCGCTCGGCGGCAATGCGATCAAGCGCGCGCTGGGCCGCAGGGTGATCCGTCAGTCGGCGCGGTTGCTCAAGGAGAGCATCCAGTACGGGCTGGATCATCGCGAAGAGGCGCTGCTTTACGCCATGCAGTTTTCGCGCGGGCTCGACTCCTCGACCGCCGACCGCTTCATTGCCATGTATGTGAACGATTGGACGCTCGATTACGGCGAGCGCGGCCGCCAGGCCGTGCAATTGTTGCTTGATCGGGGCTTCGAATCCGGGGTGCTGCCGAAGCGCGTCGAGGCGGAATTCGCTGATTAGGTGGTTAGGGCTTAGGGCCAGGAATCGGGCCTGGCTGCCGACCACTAGCCTAGCGGGCTGCTGAAAAACACAGTTTGATGAGGGTAGCGGCGAGTTTACCTCGCCATAACTCCAACACCTTCAACACGCGCTTGGCGGCCTAAAGCCGCCGCTAAACGTTTTTCGGCAGTCTGCCAGACCAATACCAGCCACTCACATACTCCGACCCAACCCCAGGTTGCTACCCATACCCCGCTCCCGGATATAACAGGTTCAGCGCGAAGAGGAAAACCGGCCGGAACAGGTAATCGAACGCCTTCCACGCAATCAGGATTCCCACCAAGGCCAAGGTCCGATTGCGGCCGAAGTCGGCCACGCGCCGGGCGGCGCCCTCCGGCAGGATCAGCCCGATCGCCGTGTTGCCGTCGAGCGGCGGGACGGGAATCAGATTGAACGTCCCAAGCAGCAGGTTGAGTGAGAACAGGATGCTGAGCAAAGCGGCCAAACCGCCAGTTGCAGACGCCGGTGCGGCGGCCTGCACCACGCTGGTGAATCCGATCCGGACCGGGGGCACGAAGGCGCCGAGCGCGACTCCGGCATGGATGCCTACTGCGGCCAGGACAACCAGCGTGAAGTTGGCTGCGGGACCGGCAAGGGCCATCCAGGCGGCACGCCGCGGATATTGTCGTTGCCAACCGGGATTGTAAGGCGCGCTGGCCCAGCCGATCATCCAGCCTGCCAGAGCATAGGACGCGATCGGCACCAGCACGGTGCCGAAGGGCTCCCGGCGAATATGGGGCACAGGGTTGAGCGTCATCGAGCCGGCGAGGAAGGCCGTGGGATCGCCGCCGAGCCGGGCGGCCAGAGCGTGGGCGCTCTCGTGGCAGCAGAGGGAAAAGAGGAAAGCAACATACCAGAGAAAGCCAAGAGCGAGCGTGTCAGGATGCATTCTGCACTTAAGGACGATTACAAATCAGGGTGACAGATCGTGCTGTAGCGCGGGCGTCCCGCCCGCCATTTTCGCGCCTGAGACAGGCGCGCTACAGAGCACCACTGTCACTAGGGGCCAGGGACCAGGTCTCAGGGTCAGTAATTTGAGGCTGAGTCCCGGCGGCCACGGCCCCTAGCCTAGCCCCTGGCCCGCATGGCTACTCAAGGGGTTCACTCCGGCGCCTCCTCCGCGCGTTTACGGGCCCGCGGGGGTTTGGGAGTCTGCGCGGCCGCGTCCGCCTTCCCCGAAGTTGCCAGCTGTCCGATGCGCGCAAGTCCGGCGGCCTCGTCCGCTACGAGTTCGAAAAACTGGCTGAGCTTGACGCCGTCCAGAATCCGCTGGACGTGGGCATTGACGCCGACCAGTACCACCAGCGCCTGATGCTCGGCGGCCAGTTCGCGGCTGCCCGCCAGAAACCCGAGCCCGGTGGAATCGATGTAGGGGACATCCGTGAAGTCGAACATGAACTTGCGAGTTCCGGCGTCGATCAGGTCGCGCACCTTTTGCCGCAGAAAGGGACCGTCGCTTCCGGCCACAAACTTGCCGTTGAGGCTCACAATCGAAACGTCGTCCTTGAAACGAATCGAGATTCTCAAGATGCTCACCTGGCCCGGCTGTTTGGGGACGATCCGCCAATCATCGAAGCTCGACGAGTCGAGCTGAACCTGGCGGAGGTTGAAACAGCCCGAAACCACCCCTCGCCATGATCATGCTAGGAGACGTGCCGCTGGCTGTCAAGCGCTGCTGCCAAGCCTGCTCGCGGCTTGAGCTCGAAGCCTGGCACCCATGACGATCCGTCGGGGTACTGTCGACAACTCCCGTCGAGTCAGCAACCTGATGGCCTTCTGCTCCGAAAGCGGGAAAAATGCTGCCGCGGGCTTCAACGCGACCTTTGCCATAAGCTATAACCTATTCAATTTAAATGTGTTAATAGTGATATTGGTTAAGTTTTTTCAGTTCAGCAACCTAACGGCTTTGCAATCTGCAATAATCTATAATCTATTGATAATAAATGGCTTGACTTCGATTTAGGGGAATATCCTGTAAATCACTTGTTTTTCAACAACATGATGGCTTCGTTTCCAATGCCACCTGATTCTAAAGGAGTTTTAGGCTTCGTCTGTCGCAAAAGTCCCCGCGCGAAGCCCTTGGGGCTGAAGGACAGGATTTCCGGGGCTTGCTGGTGCAGAAGGCGTCCGAGGGCGGCTCGTCTGCCAGCGCCAGGCGCGTAGCTGGAGACGGTTAGCATTTACACATAAACACTAACATAAATCCGGGTCGAAGTCAACAGAAAAATGGTGCCAGATGGAACGCGGGCATCGCCGCGTCCTCTGGTCCAAATGGGGAGCGGGCCGGGATGCCCGCGCTCCATATCACACCTCTACCCGAAAAGTGCGGGCGGTGCACTGCGCTTGCGAAATGAGAGGCCCTCTGCCTATACTGATCACTGGTCGAGGGCGGCAGGAGCAGCCACTCGTCCCCGACTCCGCGGGCCTGTAGCTCAGGTGGCTAGAGCGCACCCCTGATAAGGGTGAGGTCGGTAGTTCAACTCTACCCAGGCCCACCAACCGCTGTGGTGTTGCCTTCCTCCTACAGAGTGTTACCAAATAGAGTGACAGGCTAACCCCTCAGCCGGCCCACCGCAGCTGATGAAAGCGCTGCCGGCGGGCCACCCCTGGGAGAGGGCCAAAAACCAGAGGAAAACAGCCCTCTCCCTTGGGAGAGGGTGCCCGAGGTACGAGGGCGGGTGAGGGGAGGCACCCGAAAACGATTGTCACCG
>DASYZG010000129.1:0-2098 GCA_035946575.1 Terriglobia bacterium
CTCGAAACATTTCTGCTGCGCCGCCGGCACCTCGCGGCTGACGTGCGGATTAAGATGGCGAACCAGATCGTCGAGCGCCTCTCGACGAAACGCGAAATCAGCGACGACGACCGGCGCGGCCCGGAGAAGCTGATCGAGCGACTGGCCAACGCCTACCGTCGACGCGGGCACTTGCGATAGCCGCCAGTGGGTTCTCGCTTCAGCGCCCGACCGCCTATACCGATGCAGGTAGTGGTGTCATTTGCGAGACACGGGCGCTCAATAGGTGCAGTCATTCCGTCTATGACGACGCTGGCATCTGTCAATACGAAAATGAGCGCACAACACCGCGGGCGGCGGGGCACGCTGTCCAGGGCGCCCGCAGGGCGTTCATCTCGACCCTTGACAGCGTGCCCGCCGTCACGATCTTCCTCGGGACAAAGCGAAGCTTTGTCCATAGAGGAATCTTTTGTTCTTTTCTTCCTTCACTTCGTCCGCCACCAAGACTCGGGTTCCACAATCGGACGGTGTTCGTTAGCTCGACCAACCATCTATGCGATCACGGATAGCGACCATGATTGTTTCTGCGAACTCCCGACTCTTCCTCGTCGGGAGGCAGGGGGCCCACTCAGCGCATCGGCTCGGGTACTTCGGCCAGGGAATGACTCGGGCTGCCCTGCATAGAGCCAACGGCAGAATCCGGCGCCCCACGGCGCAGGATCCCGTACAACCGTACCGCCAACTTCCGCGCGATGGCCACCGTGGCCACCGCCCGGTTCTTCCGCTGCGCCAGCCTCAGGTACTGCCGGCGCAGTTGGGAATCGTGTCGCACCGCCACGTGCGCCGCCTGCACCAGCAGCGCGCGCACGAAGGGACTGCCTTGCTTGCTGATCGCCCCCAGCCGCTGCCGCCCGCCGCTGGAGTACTCGCGCGGAATCAGACCGAAGTAGCTGGCCACTTGCTTGCTGTGCCGGAACCGCTCCACCGGTCCCAGCGTCAGCATCACGGCCAGGGCCACCACCGGTCCGACCCCGGGCTGGCTCATCAGCCGCTGGGCTTCGGGCCTCGCCAGAGCCTCAGCTTCCACCGCCCGGTCCAGCTCGGCCACGGAATCCTCCAGCTGCTTCCACAGCCCCAGCAGATCCTTCCGCCGCCGCGCGGTCCACGCCGGCAGGGCCAAGTGCTCCAGCACCTCGATCCCGGCCCGGCTCCACAAGCGGTGTTGTCGTCGCACGCCTTGGTTCAGCGCCAGGTGCTGCAACTGGTTCTTCACCTGGGTGCGCATCTGCACCAGCTTGTGCCGGTGCAACAGCAATTGCCGCAGGTCGCGCTCCGCGGGCGAGGGCACCCAAATTCGCGGAAAACGATCCTGCAACATCAGCTGCAGCAGATGGGCGGCATCCCGGGCATCGGTCTTCTGTTGACGCACCGCCGCGGCCCGAATGCGGGCGGCATCGCCGATCCACAATTCGTGCCCCAAGTCCGCCAACAGCCGTTCGAACCACAGCGCGTTGCCGATCGCCTCCATGCCCACCCGCACCGGCCCTGGCAAGCCTCGATAAAAGGCCTCGGCTTCGGCCGGATGCGCCAATCGACGACCGCTCAACTCCCCGGTGTTCTGGTCCAACATGGCGATTTGCTGAAAGCTTGGGTGATAATCGCATGCGATAATCTTCATCGCTGGCTCCTTTCTCCCCGAGTCTTGGCCTTCGGACAACCCAAGCTTACTCGGGTTCGGGACGGAGCCAGCGTCGTCATTCAATCAGCGTAGGCGGGAATCCATCACGAAGGCAGATGGAAATGCGAGGCAGACGGATGGATTCCCGCCTTCGCGGGAATGACCTGTGCTGCGAAATTGATCCGGCTCCAAATGACACCACTATCGGAGCGCGGCTTCGGTTGCACGGTCTCCTTTTTGTGCTATACTTTTTTTCGTGAGTCGGCTTGATTCGGTTGCGGTCGGTCGCTTCTTCATAACGTCCCATACAATGGAATGAGCTGAGGCTGGAGGCCCGCAAGGCGCAGAGCCCCGTTGTCTTGACCGCTGTTGGCGACGACATTTAGCGCAATTTTTCCCCGCACGACGGGAATGGCCGAATCCGCAGGCTCACACATCGAG
>DASYZG010000130.1:0-35628 GCA_035946575.1 Terriglobia bacterium
GAGTTCTTACCGGCTTTCGGCGCTCATAGAGCGCCGCTACAGGGACATACTACGGACTACTGACGACGGACAACTGACGGATATGCCAACTCGACTCGCCAAAAAGATCCTCCTCATCGGCTGGGACGCCGCCGACTGGAAAATCGCCACGCCCTTGATGGAGCAGGGCATGATGCCCGCGCTCGAAGCGCTGATCGATCGCGGCGTGATGGGGAATCTGGCCACGCTCCAGCCCATCTTGAGCCCCATGGTGTGGAATTCCATTGCCACGGGCATGCGGCCTGACAAGCACGGCATCCACGGCTTCATGGAGCCGGACACCCAGACGGGCAAAGTGCGGCCGGTCTCGAGCACCTCGCGCAAGGTGAAGGCGATCTGGAATATCCTGACGCAGACGGGATTCAAGACGCACGTGCTGGGCTGGTTTGCCGGGCATCCGGCGGAACCCATCAACGGCATTTCGGTTTCGGATATCTATCCTTACGCGGTGGCGCCGATCGATAAGGAATGGCCGCTGCCTCCGGGCGCGGTGCATCCGGAATCCCTGCGGGAGCAATTAGCTGAATTCCGTATGCATCCCGCGGAAGTCCTGGGGCCGGCAATTTTTCCCTTCATTCCCAACGCCCAGAAAATCGACCAGAAAAAAGACAAGCATCTGAGCGGGTTCTGCAAGACGCTCTCCGAAAATCTTTCCATCCACAATGCGGCCACCTGGATCTTGGAGACGCAGCCGTGGGATTTCATGGCCGTTTATTACAACGGGATCGACCATTTCTGCCACGGCTTCATGCACTTTCATCCGCCGCGCCTGGAAGGCATCCCTGAAGACATGTACGAGATGTACAAAGACGTGGTGAACAGCGCCTACTGCTTTCACGACATGTTGCTGGCGCGGCTGCTGAAACTGGCGGGGCCGGAAGCGACCATCGTCCTGTGTTCCGATCACGGCTTTCATTCCGACCATCTGCGCCCCAGAGGTATTCCCAATGAGCCCGCCGGCCCGGCGGTGCAGCATCGCCCCTACGGGATCGTCTGTATGGCGGGCGAGGGCATCAAGAAGGACGAGCGCATTTACGGCGCCACGCTGCTGGACATCACCCCGACCCTTCTCCAGCTTTTTGGCCTGCCCGTGGGCGAGGACATGGACGGGCGAGTACTGTTGACTGCTTTCGAGGAGCCGCCGGAAATTGAGCGCATCCCGAGCTGGGAAAAGGTGGAGGGCGAATGCGGCATGCATCCGGCCGACATGCGCATGGACCCGGAAGCCGCCAAGGCTGTGCTCGAACAGTTCGTGGCGCTCGGCTATATCCAGCAGGAAAAAAATCAGGCCAAGGCCATTGAGTCGGCGGTGCGCGAGGCAAAGTACAATCTGGCGCGGGTCTATCATTACTCAGGACGGCCCACCCAAGCGCTGCCGCTGTTCGAGGAATTGGTGAAGGAAACCCCGGACCAGCTTCGCTTCCTGGAACACCTGGCGTCCTGTTATTACTCCCTGGGACGAAATAAAGACGCGAGAGCCATCATCGAGAACCTGATAACCAATCCTCCCCAGCCGCCGACCCAGGAAGAGCTGCAGGAAATGTACGGAGGACCGCCGGAGGCAGAGGCGGCACAGCCGGCGAAGGACGCGCGGGATGGCGCTGCGGCGGAGGGAGCGGCCGCAGCCCCGGATGGCATCCCCGCGAAAGCGGCGATCCATGAGGAAGACGATCAGCCCAAAACAAATCCTGCCTGGGCTGACTGGCTGATGGGCCTGATCCATTTTGAGGAAGGCGATGTGCAATCGGCACTCGATTGCCTGCTGCGCGCGGAGCAGTTTGACCCGCATTTGCCCGGCCTGCATCTTCGCATCGGCAACGCTTATCTCCGGATGGGAAAAACGCCGGATGCGGAGCGCGCCTTCGCGAAAGCTCTGGAGATTGACGGCGACAGCCCGGAGGCGCATTTCGGCCTGGCGCGCGTGCGGCTGCGGCAGCGGCGCAACGAGGACGCGTCCGAGCAGGCGCTGATCGCGGTCGGCTTGCAGCATTTCTTGCCGCAGGCACATTTCACCCTTGGTGTCGCGTTGGCGCGCCTGGGACATTTTCATCGCGCCTCGCTCGCCTTTGAGACTTCACTCACCTTGTCGCCCGGACTGGCCGCCGCTCATCGCTGGCTGGCCGTAATCTACGCGCGGCCGGGCGGGGACCACGTGAAGGCCACTCAACATCGCCGCGTCTTCAACGAAATCCTGAAAGTGAGGCAGGCCAGGCGGGCGAAGCTGAGGGAAACGGCGGCGCCATTGGCCGCACGAACTTCGCTAGTCTCGGCGTGACGATCGGCACCTATAGTTGGACCTATGGGAGCGGAGCGGACGCGGGCAGCTTCGTGTTGGACATCCAGGCACCGACGGCAGCCGAACCGGGTTCGTTCATGCTGCTGGCGATTGTGTTGATGGCCGGCCTGTGGATTGGACGAAAGCAGATACCTGCCCGTGCGGCCCGGCTTTATAAGGAGCGCGGCCTTGGGACTTCGCTGTCGCGCGCCTGTCTCAGGCACGCAAATCGCGGGCGAGACGCCCGCGCTACAGCTCGGCCGTCAAATGGTGTATCGCAGGGCCCGTTCGTGGCCCTGCAGCTTGTCAATGAAGCTGTGAAGGAACCGTAGCGGCGGGTTTATCCCGCCACCCCCGCGTTGAGAACATTCCAGATATGGCGGGATGAACCCGCCGCTACGGCTCTTTCACAGCCTGAATGTCATTCCGCCGACGCCACTACCCCGTTGCCAGAAGCGAGCCCTGCCATGTATTGTCAAAAGGGTTGATTTCGAGCCAAAAGAGGATTTCCACAGGCCAAATCGATGAAAACAAATCGCGAAAAAATCTGTCCCACTTTTCTCACTTTTCTCCCTTTTCCCATTTTGGTCTGATAGGCTGCTCTCGGGTCCCGGACCCTGTGGAGGCGAATCCCGGCCTTGAAGTCCACGCGACGGGGGCGGACATGTGTGGGTTGGAAATGGCAGCTGACGCAGATCGGGTGAATAACATGCGAGGCGGACGCGAGGCGCGCCTTGCCAACGTGTTGGCGTGCCGCAAACCGGAATTTTGGGGAGAGGGGCCCCCCCCCTCAAATTTGTCCCAAACGAAGCTGAGAAGTTGTTGAAAAACAAGGAAAATCGTTCAAAAACGAACCTAAAACGAACCTAAACGAACCCGAGAGGAGGAGCCGCAAGCCCTTTAGAATCGCAGTCGAGAGGCATGGCGGGGCAGAACGAAGCTAGCCGGTGCGGTGCCTCACCCCGATTGCGAACGGCGCCGCTTAAGGCCGTATGCAAGTGTTGTAGAATGACTCTCGGCGGGCGTTTTCCGAGATCGGAGATCAGCACCTTGACGTGCCCCATCTGCAAGAAACGTAAATCCAACCGGTTCTGCCCGGCCAAGGGCGAGAAGATCTGCGCCGTGTGCTGCGCCACCGAGCGCGAAGTGACCATCGACTGCCCCTCGGGCTGCCCGCACCTGATCGCCAGCCGTCAATATGAGGACGAGCGGCGCGAGATTGACTGGTCCGGGCTGCCGTTCGGAGATGTCAAGGTTTCGCCGGCCGCGTTTCGCGGCCACGAGACGCTGCTGGACGCGATTGCCTTCGGGATCTGCGATTTCGCCGCCCAGCAGAGGTTATTGGTCGACAGCGACGCGATTGCCGCTTTGCAGGTGCTCGCCGAGTCATACCAAACGCTCGCCAGGGGTATCTACTACGAGAAGCCGCTCGACGACCGGGTCCGGCACGAGCTTTACGCGCATCTCAAGGAAGCGATCGCGAATTACCGCAAGGAAGAGGCCGCGCGCTCCGCGGTGAGCTCGCTGCGGGACGGCACGGTGCGCGACGCCCTGATCTTTATGACTCAGCTTGGAGCCACCCGGACGAACGGCCGGCCCAAAGGCCGCGCCTTCCTCGACTTTCTGCGCAGCCAGTTCAAGTGGCAAGGGCGGCCCGAGACGTCAGCATCGAATCTGGTGATTCTCCCTTGACTCCGCCGGCGATTGACAACTGATGACTGACGACTGACAACGACCTCCGAATGAAAGACTCCGAAGAAGTCCGCAATTCCGTCGACATTGTAAGGATCGTCGGCGACTACGTGCAACTGCGCAAAGCCGGCGTGAACTTCAAGGGCCTCTGTCCGTTTCACCAGGAAAAGACGCCCTCTTTCAACGTTCATCCCCAAAAGCAGATCTTTCACTGTTTCGGCTGCGGCGTGGGCGGCGACGTCTTCAAGTTTGTGATGATGATCGAAAGCGTGTCGTTCCCCGAAGCCCTCAAGCGCGTGGCGGAGAAGGCCGGGATCAAGCTCAAGGAGCGCCCCACGGACCCGGTGTCGGACGCGGCGGCGCGCGACCGCGAGGTCCTCACCCGCATGCACGAGACGGCGGCGCGATTCTTCGCGAGCCAGCTCAGCGGTACGGCCGAGGGCCGGGCGGCGCGCGCCTATCTCGCCGATCGCGGACTGAGCGAGGAGATCGTCGCGCGTTTTCGCATCGGCTACGCGCCCTCCGAGGGTCACGCCCTGCTGCGCCATCTTGAGAGCTCCGGCATCAGCGGCGGGCTGCTGGAGAAGAGCGGCCTTGTTCTCGCCGAGTCCGAGGGCCGCCGGAGGCTCGACCGCTTCCGCCAGCGCGTGATGTTTCCCATCGCGCGCGAAAGCGGCGCCGTGGTGGCTTTTGGCGGACGCGCGCTCGGCGACGATCAGCCCAAGTATCTGAATTCGCCCGAGACGCCGATCTACACCAAGAGCCGCGTGCTTTACCACCTGGATGGCGCCGCCAACGCCATCCGCAAGGGCGACGAAGCCATCCTGGTGGAAGGCTACATGGACGCAATCGCCGCCGCCTCCGCGGGATTCGAGCAGGTTGTGGCCTCCTGCGGCACGAGCCTGACCCCGAACCAGGTCCGGCTGCTCGCCCGCTACACCCGCCGGGTGGTGGTGAATTACGATCCGGACTCGGCCGGCGTGGCCGCAACCGGGCGGTCGCTGGAGCTGCTGCTCGATGAAGGGTTCGAGTGCCGCGTGCTCGCCCTGCCGGACCGGCTCGATCCCGATGCCTTCATCCGCAAGCGCGGCGCCACCGAGTACGGCGAACGCCTGAAGACCGCGCCGAGCTATCTCGAATACCTGGCCGATCAGGCCGCCGCCGCCCACGACCTGCGCACGCCTGAGGGCAAGATCGCGGCCGCCAACGCCGTTCTCCCCCACATCGCCCGCCTGCCCAATCCTTTGCTGCGCAGCGAATGGGCCGACCGCCTGGCCGGACGTCTGCATCTGGACGACCGGCTGCTCCGGGACGAGGTGCGGCGCGCGGCAGCCGGCGCCAGGCGCCAGGTGACGGCGAGCGCCACCGCGGCCTCGCTGGCCGCGAGCCCCGCAGAGAAGGAACTGCTGCGGGGCTGCCTCGAGAACGCAGAGCTGGCCGACGAGTTTCTCCCGGCCTTGACCGAGGAAGGAGCCCTGCAGGGACTGGCGGCATCGCGAATTTTCGAGGCAATCCTGAACGCGCGTGCCCGCGGTGAGGCGATCGAAACCGCGGCCATCGAGGAAGCCCTCAACGAGGGCGAGAAGCGCTTGCTCTACGAATGCCAGTTCGGCGAGGGACCGACGTTGTCGAGGGAGTCCGCATTGCCGTGCGCGCAGGCGCTGCGGCAGAAAAAGTGGCAGAGAGAAATTACCGAGGTGAGGGCCGCCATGGCTCAGGCCGAGAGGAATCAAGACGACGCCAGGGTCACTGAGCTCAGTGTCAAATGGAAGCAGCTGCAGGTCCTGACGGCTGTCAAGAGGGAGACCTCGACGGGGCGAACAAAGGGCTGATCGAGCAGGCCGATTTCTTGCGGACGGAGCAGATCTGATGAGGCAGGGCTCTTGAGATTATTGATTCAGCCTGGCGACGGGATCTCAGCCCTTGTGGAAGGCATCGACAAGGCGAAGAAGCTCGTAGAAATCGCCATCTTCCGCTTCGACCGCACCGAGATCGAGCGGGCCCTCCAGAAGGCAGTCCATCGAGGCGTTTCGGTTCGGGCGTTGATTGCCTACACCAATCGCGGCGGCGAGCCCAGCCTGCGCAAGCTCGAGATGCGCTTGCTCGAAGCGGGTGTGGCCGTCACGCGCACGGCCCGCGACCTGGTGCGCTATCACGGGAAATACATGATCATCGACCGGCGCGATCTCTACCTGCTGGCATTCAATTTCACCTATCAGGACATCGAGCGCAGCCGGAGCTTCGGAGTGATCATCAGGGATCGGCGGCTCGTAGAGGAAGCCGCCAAGCTCTTCGACGCTGACACCCGCCGGGTCCCGTATGGGGCAGGTCTTGCCAGTTTCGTAGTAAGTCCGGCGAATGCCAGGAAGCAGCTTGCGGCTTTCGTCCGCGGCGCCCGTAAACAGTTGCTGATCTATGATCCCAAGGTCACGGACGCAGCCCTGATCCGCCTTCTGCAGGACCGCGCCCAGGCCGGCGTGGAAATCAAGCTGATCGGCAAGCTCAACCGCAAGCGCGTGAAGCTGGAGGCGAGAAGGCCGGCGCGCCTGCGGCTTCATACGCGCACCATGGTCCGCGACAGCAAGCGCGTCTTCATCGGAAGCCAGAGCCTTCGCGAGATGGAGTTGGACTCCCGCCGCGAAGTCGGCGTGATCTTTCGAGATTCCCGCATCGCCAACCGGCTGGTCGAGACATTCCAGGAAGACTGGGCTTTGATGGAAAAGACGGCGCCGAATGCCGCCAGGGAAGCGGCGCCCGCCAACAAGGCCGCCAAGGTCGTAGCCAAAGCCATAACGAAAGAGCTGCCGCCCGTGGCGCCGGTCTTGAAGGAGGCGGTGAAAGAGGTCGTGGGAGAAGGAGTCCGAATCGACGAGAAAGAAATAGAAGAGACCGTCAAAGACGCTCTGAAGGACACGGTCACCGAAGTCGTACAGGAGGTGCTGGAGGACGCAGTCGAGCAGAAGGAGAAAGCCGGCTAGCGCAGCGACGGCACCTGGTTACGACTCACTGCGCAGCCGGTGCGGCCACGGTCGCCGGAACAGTTGCGGCGGCGACGGAAGTCGTTGCTGTCTTGCCTGACCCGGCAACGGCAGCCGAAGCCAGCGTCAGCGGCTGGAAGTTTCGGATGAAGTTCTGGCGCGGCCACTGAAAGAAGGCCATGTGGTCGGCCATCGCCTCCTGGAGAGCGCGGGCGTTCTGCCAATGGTCGTGATCGATGCGATAGGCGGCGATCACCGCGCCGGTGCGGTCGGCTCCGCGCCTGCAGTGCACGTACACCGGACCGCTGCTGCTGCCCTCGAGCAGCGACAGGATCTGTGAGATCTGGGCCCTGGTCGGGGGCGTGAGGCCGCTCATGGGGACGTTGACGAATTTCATGCCCAGGGCGGTTACGGCCTGTTGCTCGGCAGCCGACAAGGCGTTGCTCTCGCGCAAGTCCAGAACGGTCTTGACGCCGATCCGGGCGAGGTACTTGTAGCCGTCCAACGTCGGCTGGCCGCCGCGATAGACGTGCGCGTCAATCTGATGGAAATTGCGGATTCCCTGAATCCCGGAACCCGCAAAGGCGGGTAAAGCGAAGAAGAGAGTCAAGATAATGCTGCGGTTAAATGACTTCATGAAGGCGTTCTCCGATTCAATCCCAAGTACGATGAAACCGTCAAGCCATTGGATGCGGGACCCGGGGGGCGCGTTACCAGCCGCAGCCCTCCTGCTACCGCAGCAGGCCTCCGGCGCCCGGTTCCCCCGGGCGAGGTGCGTGGCCGGAGGTTGGGGGCGGCGGTAGTTGCCTATATAACTAGGCTATCACTGACTTCTTCCGGCTCGGCGGACCGTCGCCCGGCGAAGAAATAGCGAAGCCCCAGGGTCGCGATTCTGCCAAACGAAGCCGTTAGGTCAATGAAAACAAATGACTTGCATTTTTGGAGGGCCGGAAAGCGCGCTGCTGAAGGGTCTACGACGCCACCGGACCTTCCACTTCGGCCGCGAACTGGATCTGGTGGAGTTCGGCGTAAAGACCTCCCGCCTCGAGAAGTTCCTCGTGCCTGCCTTGCTCCACGATCCGGCCCTCGTTCACCACGAAGATCACGTCGGAGCGGCGGACCGTCGAGAGCCGGTGCGCGATCACGATGCAGGTCTTCCCTTCCATCAGCCGGTCCAGAGCTTCGAACACCTGTTTCTCGGAAGCGGCATCGAGGCCGGAACTGGGCTCGTCCATGATGAGAAGGGGCGTATCCCGGATGATGGCGCGGGCGATGGCAATGCGCTGGCGCTGGCCGCCGGAGAGCGTCACGCCGCGTTCGCCGACCAGGGTGTTATAGCCCTCCGGCAGCTGCTCGATAAACTCGTGCGCGTTCGCGAGCGCCGCCGCGCGAAGGATCTCGGAGCGGCTGGCCTCAGGTTTTCCGTAGGCGATGTTCTGCCAGACCGGAGCGCGGAAGAGCAGGTTCTCCTGCAGAACGAAGCTTATGCGGCCGCGCAGTGACTTATGCCGGAAGCGGCGGATGTCCTGGCCGTCGATCTTCACCACGCCCGAATCGGGATCATAGAAGCGCGCCATGAGGCTGATGATGGTCGTCTTGCCGGCGCCGGTCGGGCCGACCAGAGCGGCCACTTGTCCGGGCTCAATTCGCAGGCTGACGTCCTTCAGGACCGGAAGGCTTTGCACGTAGCTGAAATTCACGCGCTCAAACTCGATTTTGCCTTTGAAGCGCGGAGCCAGCCGGGCGCCGCGAACGTCCTTGATCACCCCGTTGGTTTCGAAAACCTCGCGAATACGCTCATAGCTCACGGCCGCCTTGGAATAGGTGTCCGTCATTTTGGAGAGCGCCTGCATGGGCTTGTACATCTTTCCGAGATACCAGATGAAGACCACGAGCGAGCCCGCCGAAAGCACGCCCGCCAGCGCCATGCGGGACCCGAACCAGAGCACCAGGCAGGTGCCGACCGCCACGATGACGTCGACGAGGGGGGCCAGTTTGGCCTTCAGGTTTCGGGCGTGCAGGGCGATTTCCACGCTTTCCAGGCTTTCCCTTTCAAGCCGGTCCTGTTCATAGTCCTCGCGGGCGAACGCCTTGACCACGCGAATCGACGAAAGCACTTCCTGGATGGTGGAGACAATCTCGCCTTCCTTCTTTCTTACCGCGCGCGCTGCTTTCTTGATGCGCCGAGTGTAGGAATACACGACTCCGAACAGAACCGGCGCGATGGAAAGCGCGATCAGGGTGAATCGCCAGTTGAGGTAAAACATGACTGCCACCATACCGAGCAACGTTATGGCGTTGACCAGAGCGGTGAGCGCCGAAGAAGCGATCAGGTCCTGGATCGTGGCAATGTCGCTGGTCACGCGGCTGATCAGGTCACCGGTCTGCTTCTGATCGTGGTAGGCGAGAGAGAGCCTTTGGATGTGAGCGTAGAGCGTCCGCCGCAGGTCGTGCATGACCCACTGGCTGATGCTCGTGGTGAAGTACTTCTCAACGTAGGAGCAGACCGCGTCAAGCAGCGCGATCGCGATGACCGCCGCGACCGCGAATTTCAGCATGGCGATCTTCTCAGCGCCGGCGGTCGAGACGATGAACCGGTCCAGCCAGCCATGGAGAGGCCGATGCGCTTTCAGGACGCTGTCCAGAACAATCTTCAGCGGCCAGGGTTCCAGCAGGTTGGCGACGGCTTCGCCCACGGCGGCGGCAAGCCCGATGACGAGGCCCTTCGCCCGGGGTCTGAGCAGATGGGCAAGGCTGAATTTTCGAGGCGTGGAAGATTGAGGCTCCATGGCAGCGTGATGCGATGGTGCTCGATCCGATTCAACGTCAGCTCCGCCTAGGGATTGGGGCTTGCCGCCGGCTTCTTGAAGGCAAAAGGAGCGGTGAGCGTAAAGTCGATCCTGGATCCAGCCGGCTTCGTGACTTTGGCCGCGCGGAATGCCGCAATGACGGGATCTGCAACGCCGGGCTGTCCGCCGGCAGCCACGTCTCCCGCGGCGTTTGCGCTCGCCTTCGCTTCCGGCGCCGCTTTGGCGGCCAGCACTCCTTTCTTCTTCTCGTAGGTGCTGCTTTCCACTTCGAGCTTCCTGCCATTGATGATCAAGCTGACAAGCTCCAGCCGGACCTCGGCGTGCTCGTGGACGCGCCCGCCCTTCTTGTCCTCGACCAGGAGCACGTGAGCCTCAGTACCACGCGGAATGACGACCCGATCTGCCACGATCACCGAGGGATCCACCGTGGCCGAGAATTGATCGCCGAAATGATTCCTGTTCGAATCCACCGGATCCGCCAGGCGCACCGAAACCACCGTGCCGGCCGGCAACGTCACGAAGTCGCCTTGCCTGCACGCCTGATCGTTCGCATAGGGCTGCGGCGCCAAGGCGTGGCGCGCGGACGCACCGCCGAGCAGCATCGTAAGACAAGCAAGCATGCACCATCGCAGGTTCAAACACTCCTCCTAACTCCGCGGCAGGTCACTGACGTCGGCAATTCGCTTCTGGACAACGCTCGAGAACATCCGCACCTCTTCGGGTGTGTATCCTGCGGCGCGGAAGGCGTCCTGGATCTGTGCGGGCGAGAGCTGTGCGAGCAATCCGGCGATCCAGTCCACGTCGGCGCGTGGAATATGTTTGCCGATCCAGCGCAGTTGGAGCCGCTCGATGAAGTCCTTCGGCTTGAAGATGATCAGGAGAGCCGGGCGCGTGGGCATGTTGAAATCGACATACTGAGGGGTAACCTCGCTGATGAACCTGGAACGTTCGTACTCACCAAGATTTCCCTTGCCCATGGTCGCAGTCCAGCTTCGGCCCGTGGTTCCGAAGCTTGCGCCGAGGTCGCTGACCATATACATGTACTCTCTCGGGCGCTTTTCCAGGTAGACGGAGGTGTTCTCATCCTTGAGGTCCCAGTTATTGATGAGCGCCATCATCACGCGCAGGCCTTCAAGCTCCCGCGTGCCCGTGAACGGATTCTCCCGCCAGCGCCAGTCGCCGGCCTTCTTCTCGCCTTCGACGTAACGCTTCAGGCGAACGTTGTGCAGCGAGCCTCCCGGCCGCACCAGGTTCCGGCCCCGATGGAGATGCGGCGGCAGCCCTTGAACCCGCATCTCGGGCAGGAAATAATCTTCGTTCGCCGGGTAGCCGACCGCCCAGACCAGCCGGGTAGCCGCGACCTCAGGCTGTGCTTCCACGCCGAGCTTCACCTTCCACTTCACACCATGCTCGTCGCGAACGACGATCTTGGGATTTGTACCGTCAAGGTCCTCCTTGACGAACGTGAAGACGCTGTGAGGCGCGTCCTTTTCACCGCCCGGCCCGTAGAAGAGATTCCGCGAGGCGATATCCGTCGGCCAGCGCCAGAGGACAGCCGGCGCCAGAGCACCTCCTTTCTGGGCTGACTCCGACTTGCCCCTTTTTTCGGCCTCAAGGCCAACCGCAGAAGTCACGACCAGGAGCAGGCCGAGGACGAGGGTTTTCTTTGGACTCTTGACCATACTCGAGCTTCCGCCAGCGCTGGTAACCTTCCCGATCGGATCCCGTCAGCTTATCGAGGCAAGAATCGTGCCAACGGCGGGCGCTGGAGCGGATTTCCGTGAGCCTGTAATGCTTACGCAACATCCGCCAGCTATACTGGTCGCGCGTCACAATGAAAATTGTGCATGAGGAGCGTCTATGGTCGGCTGCCTGAACGGCGCGGATCAGAGCGGGCCCCGGCTTCGGGCGGACGGCGGAATCACCCGGCTTCAAACCGTGCTGATCGTGGCAGTCGTGGCCGCAGCGCTGCTTGCTGTGCTTTGGTACAGGCGGCGTTCAACCGCGGTGCTGCGTCCGAGCCCGTCAGGGCCGGGCTTCGTGGTTCGGGAGGCCAGCCTCTCACAGCCGCTGAAGATCATCGCTTATGGAGATATGCGGTTTACCGATCCCCGCCAGACGATGGCGACGAATCCCAAGGTGCGCCGCTGGCTGGTCGATCAGATCGCGTCGGAGCGGCCGGACGCAGTGCTGCTCAGCGGAGACGTTCCGTGGCATGGAGGAGAAGCTGCCGATTACCAGGTGTATCGGGAAGAAACCAGGATATGGCGTGACCAGCGCCTGCGGGTCTATCCGGCGCTCGGGAACCACGAGCTCCATAGCATCGATCCGCTGGAGACCCGGCTGGAGTGTCTTGAACACTGGTGGCACGCCTTTCCCGAACTGCGCGGATTGCGTTGGTATTCGGTCCGGCTCGGCGACTCGGTCTACATCCTGAACCTCGACAGCAACTCGTCACTGCTGCGCGGCAGTCCTCAGATCGCCTGGCTGCAAACCCAGCTCGCTCACCTGCCGCCGGCAGTCAGGTTCGTCTTCTTCAACCTGCACCATCCACCCGTGGTTGATTTTCAGGAGAACGGCGACGCCAGCCATAATGGACGCCCCAACGAAAAAGCGCTCGCCGATTTTCTGGCTCACGCGCCCGGAAGAGACCACGCGAGCTTCATTGTGATCGCGGGTCACATCCACAACTACGAACGATTCTATCAGGACGGTATCGTGTATCTGGTCTCCGGCGGCGGAGGCGCCAAGCCTCGCCCCATCGTGCGCCATCCCGGCGACCTCTACCAGGACCGTTCGTTCCCCAATTACAGCTACGTGAAGTTCGTCGAGGACGGCAACCGGCTCGACGCCACCATGGTCCGGCTGGCCGACCCGGACGCCTCGTCGCCTTCGTGGCAGGAAAAGGACCACTTCGAGATTCCGGCTATCCTCCAGAGCCGCGCTTCAGTGCCGCTTCCTTCCGACGCCAAACTGATTGCCGGCGCGCACCACTTTGCCGTCCGCGATGACCAGGTCCAGCATCTTTTCGCTCTGCACCTGGCGTCCCTGTTCATCCTGCAGGCGGGCCACGATCTTCTTGGTGGCCACGCTGATAATCTCGCCGGTGGAAGAGAACGCGTAGCGGCCGTCCATGCTGAAACTGATCCACCCCGGCAAGTCGCGAACCCTGACCGTCGCGGTCTGCCGGGGCGGCATGACTGTGGCATCGAAGATGTGAATTGCGTCGTTGGCGCCGTCGTCCACCCAGAGTTCCCGTTCATCCGGAGTCAGGGCAATACCGTGGCTTGGGCACCCGTGGCGCTTGACCGGGCCTTGCCGGTAGCCCTGGACCTCCACCCGGAAGAGCTTGCGGCCCGTGCGCAGGTCGCCAATCTCGAATCCAAGCAGGCCATCGAGGTTCACAAAGCAGAGGGTCTGGGCTCCGTTGACCGTGAACGGGCGAATGAAATTCGAAAACGGACCCACCGAGCCCACCACCTTCTCCGTGCTCGCGTCAGCGACGAGCAGCGAGGGGGATCGAAGCCCGGCCAGATAGACCCTGGTACCGTCGAGCGAGCAGATTGTGTTGTGCGAGCCTGACTTCGACTCGATCGTTCCCACCACGGCGCCGCTCGTCGCATCGACCACGTGCCAGAGATCGCCCTCGAGCTGAGGCACGTACAGCCGCTTACCGTCGGGAGTTATCGTCAGGCGATCGCACCCGCCCTCGTAAGCCTTGTCCCAAACCTCGCTGCCGGTTACGGCGTCCAGAGCCATCATCCGGCTGTTGTTGGTGACGTAGATCCGGCCCGTGGCGGCGCTGGCGGCGATGCCTTTGGCGTTTTCCGCTTTGCGGCCGGGTTGATCATCCCAGGTGGGGATCCGCTTGACGAACCGAAAGCCGCGGTCCATGTCGAACACCAGGATCCCAACACCGCCATATTGCGTGTAGTTGCGGATGCCCGGGCTGGCCACGTATAACAGGTGCTGTTCCTGCGACGAGTGCTTTTCGCCGGCAGCGAGTGCGGGCACGGATGACGCTGCCCACAAGATCATCAGAAACATCGCGGCGCCTCGAAGTCTGGTCATCCCCATTTCGCTCCTCACCTTCGCTGGATCTGGAAAGCGCTTTAACTCTGATCGTGGCCGTCAGGCGCTGTTCCAACGAGAGTGTACGCCTTTGAAAATCCTGCTGCCACCGGGCTCACCGTGGGCGTGGGCGACATCACGATTTTTGGCGTACACTAGAGCCCTCGCTTCGAGCAGGCCCCCATAAACCGGCGGTGCAATTAAGGCAGAGGCTTCTGCTCTCGATCGAGGAGGTCCCATGGCGACGACTGCACCCAGGCTGCAAGGGCTCCGGCTGGCGGAGCGTATGAGCCGCCTCGGCACGGAGAGCGCCTTTGACGTCCTGGTGCGCGCCAAGGCTCTCGAAGCCGCCGGACGCGAGATCGTGCACCTTGAGATCGGAGAGCCGGACTTTCCCACGGCCATGCACATTGTGGAAGCCGGCGTTGATGCCCTGCGCTATGGCTGGACGCGTTACGGGCCCCCGGCCGGCCAGCCCGCCCTGCGCGAGGCCGTGGCCGAAGACGCTGCCCGCCGGCGCGGCATCGCCGTCGATCCTTCGGAGGTCGTGATCACGCCGGGAGCGAAGCCCGTCATGTTCTTCGTGATCATGGCGCTGATCGATCGCGGTGACGAGGTGATCTGCCCGGATCCGGGGTTCCCGATCTACGAATCGATGATCAACTTCGTTGATGGGCGGCCGGTGCCTTACGGGTTCCGCGAGCCGCGCGATTTTGACGTGGACGTGGGCGACATCATCAGCAAGATCACCGAGCGCACTCGCCTGGTAATTCTGAATTCGCCGCACAACCCCACCGGGGGCGTGATGCCACGCGAATCGGTAGCCGAGTTGGCACGGGTCCTCGCGGACCGCGATCTCTTCGTGCTTTCCGACGAGATCTACAGCCGGCTGATCTATGAGGGCGAGCACGCCAGCGTCGCCCAGTTTCCCGGCATGAAGGAGAAGACGATCATCCTCGACGGCTTCTCCAAGACGTACGCCATGACCGGGTGGCGTCTCGGCTACGGCATCATGAGGCCGGACCTCGCCCAGCGCGTGGCCCAGTTGCAGACCAATGCCACCTCCTGTACGGCGAGCTTCACTCAGATTGCCGGCGTCACCGCGCTGCTTGGCGACCAGGGTTGCGTGGACGACATGCGCGAGGAGTTCCGGCGCCGCCGCCGCGTGCTCGTGGAAGGCCTGAACCAGATTCCGGGCTTCCGCTGCCGCCAGCCGCACGGCGCTTTCTACGCCTTCCCCAATATCACGGGAACGGGCCGGAAATCGAAGGCGCTGGCCGACGCGCTGCTCGACGAGGCCGGCGTCGCCGCGCTCTCGGGCACCGCCTTCGGCGCGTCGGGCGAAGGTTATCTGCGCTTCTCGTTCGCTAACTCGGTGGAGAATATCCAGAAAGCGCTCGGCTGGATCGGCGATTGGGTGAAGAAGAAGCTGTGACGAACGGATTGCCCCGAACGGGAATGCCGCAATTGCCGGCCGAAGCTCTTCTTCGTCGGGGCTGTTCATTACGGTCCCGAACGTGTGATGATGACTTGGGACGGGCCGGCGTGAGGGCCTTGAGGCTTTGACGGTGGACAAGGAAGAGATCATAAGCGACGCCGTGAAGATCATTCGACGCCACCTGCCGGCACGGGAATTCGAGATTGTGCTCTTCGGTTCATGGGTCAGGGGAAATGCCCACGCGACTTCCGACATCGATCTGGGACTGGCCGGGCCGAACCCCGTCGATGACCTGATTTTGTCGCGCATCAAGCGTGAAATCGAGAGCATCCCCACACTGCGCCGCATCGATATCGTCGATCTGAGCAAAGCAGATGACAGGTTCCGGCGGGAGGTTTTGAGCTACGCTCGGCCTTTATGACAGAGGCAGTCTTCAATTCCTTCTCCCAGTCAATCGAGCGCCTGGCTGAAGTTTTGGACCAGCCCAGGACCGTCATAACCCGCGATTCGGCTATCAAGCGCTTCGAGCTGACCTACGAATTGGCTTGGAAATCCGCCAAAGTCTATCTGGTAAAACAAGGCATCGTTTGTCAGTCGCCCCGTGATTGTTTCATGGAAGTCTTCCGTCTCGGATTGATTTCCGACAATCCGCTGTGGCTCAAGATGATTGAAGACAGGAACCTATCTGTTCACACCTATAATGAAAAACTGGCCGAAGACCTTTATGCCCGGCTCAGAGGTTATCTGCTGGTCTTCACCGAACTGAAGAGCTCGCTTGGGCGATAGACATTGCGGCTGAGAAGCCGGGGGTGCCTTCGCCCGCCCGGACGGTGAAGATGGTGCCCATGTCCCAACTTCGGAACTTCCGCATCTTCGCCACGTGCAACATCGGCCACGACGCTCTGCAACTCCTTCGCGATCGCGGCTACGAAGTCGAAGCCTACGACGAACTCGAAGCCCCGCCCCAAAGCCTGATCATCGAAAAAGTGCGCTCGGGCATCGATGGGCTGATCACCACGCTTCGCGATCGCATCGACGCCGGGGTTTTCGAGGCCGGACGCGGCACGCTCAAAGTTGTCGCGCAGGACGCGGTCGGCTTTGACAACATCAATCGCGCCGACGCCAATCGCTACAAAGTCCCCTTCACCCATACGGCCGACGTACTGAACGAGGCTACAGCAGAGTTCGCCTTTCTGATCCTCGGCGCGGTGGCGCGCAAGCTCGGCCCGGCGGAGAATCTCCTGCGCGACAACCGCTGGGGCACCTGGCATCCCTTCCTCCCGTTCCTCGGCGACGAGATCACCGGCAAGACGATCTCGGTGATCGGCACCGGCCGCATTGGGCAGGCGCTGATCAAGAAGGGGGTCGGCTTCGATGCCCACTACTTGTGCTACGACGCCGCGACGCCACCCCTGGACTTCTTCAACAAGATCCAGGAGACGATGGATGTCCGCTTCCGGAACGGATTCACGCGCGAGCGCCACACCATCCGCTTCGTGAGCTTCGAGGAGGCAATGTCCGGCGGCGACTTCGTCACGCTGCACGTTCCGCTGCTCAGGCCCGGCGAAGCGGCGGTGCCGACCTATCACCTCATCAACGAAAGAACTCTGCGCCTGATGAAGCCGACGGCGTATCTCATCAATACGTCGCGCGGACCCGTGGTCGACGAAGCGGCCCTTGCCACCGCCATCAAAGCCGGTGTGATCGCGGGTGCGGCGCTAGACGTCTTTGAGAAAGAACCGCTCGCCTGGGACTCGCCGCTGCGCGATCCCGCCATCGCCGACCGCGTTCGCCTCTATCCCCACTTCGCGAGCGCCGGCCGCACCACGCGTCTTTCCACCGATCCGGAAAAGGGCATGGCCGGACGGTGCGTACAGGGTCTGATCGACGTGCTGGAAGGCAACTACGGGGGCAACCCGGCGAATATGCCCTACGTGGTTAACAAAGAAGTCTTCCGGTAGCGCGATTTTCGTTCCCTCTGATTTGACGATCCTGCCTTCGGCCCAGGAAGGGAGTTCTCCGTACCTGGCATCGTCCGCACCCGGAAGGAGCTGGCGGACGGGTCACCCGGCGGCCGAATTCGCCTTCGGAGCCCAACTCCCATGATTGGCCTGTTTGAGGTGTAGCGGCAGGTTTACCCCGCCATCGGAGGCGGCGTGAAGCCGCCTCCACGCAAACTGGCCCATACGCAATTTACCCTTGACATTGTGGCCTGTTTATGCTAGTAATAAAGTAGCTATGCTAGCCGTCTCCAGCCGCGCGTTTCGTGCTGGTGAGGGAACCCCGGTGGAAACCCCGCCAGCGCCGGAGCCAACCAAACCCGACGGGGTTAAGCCTTGTGGATTCATGAGATTAGCTCAAAAATCGCCCTATGCAAACCCATTGAAGCTATCTCATGTGGTTTCACAAACTTATGTGAGAAAAAGGGCCATTTTTGAGTCCGAGGATGGCTCAACGAGCTGCTCGCCTCGTAAGCCCAATACTCTGGATCAACCGAAGCCAAGCGAACCCGGCGAGGTTAAACCATTCGGGATCAGGGATTTGGGCCCTAGAAGGTCGCCGCCAAACCCATTGCAGCTATCTCTCTTAATTTCAGAGGCCTACATCTTGAAAATGGCCGTTTTTCGGGAAAAGGATGGCTACGGCGCGTTGCTGGCTTACGCCCGGTGGCGACTTGCCGCTTGTAAACCGACTAAGGCACGCAGGCACGGGCGCAGCCGAAATTTCGGCACAAGCCGCGGCCTTTCTACATCTATTTCCTGGGCCAAAGCGTCAAATCTTTGGAGAGGCCTGCAGGCGCGGCGGCTCACGGCACGGGAGAGCTAAATCGGCTTGATTGCATTGATTACGATGGACTTATTGAGTACGACGGAACTTGCAGCCTCGCTGCCGGCGGGCAGACTCGGAGGAATCCCGAGGCGATTTTCGTGCCTTCCTGGCGGCTGCCGTATCAGCTGGCAGTTGACAAGTCCTTTCTTATGTGATACAAGGGATAGGAGATCGTGGCAGTAGGGGAGCAGAAACGTTGAGCCCTGAGGGCCAATTAGCATATGCCAACCAAAACAAACAAAAGAACACCGGACCGGGCGCATCGCGCTGCCGCGACCAAGCGCGCTCGAGTGTCGGGAAATGGAACGCGTTCGGGACAAAAGGTCAATGGCGCACGTGGCGTCAAATCTTTGATTGCGGGAAAGATGGTCAGTCGCGCGGCCTCGGTTCGTGTTGTGAAGCGCGCGCCCATGCCGGTTGACGAGAAGCACGTGGCCGCCGTGAAGGGTTTCGAAGCCGGGCTCGATCTGGAAAGGCGTCAGAATTACCGCAAGGCGCGGGATGTCTTCGAGAAACTGGTGGCCACCGGACCGGCGGACGTGGCTGATCGCGCGCGGGTACATCTGCGCGCCTGCACGGAACGTCTGCAAACCAAGGGCCCCGAGCCCCGCACCGCCCTCGACTACGCCGTGCTGGGCGTGGCGGAGTTGAACCGGCGGGACCTGGACCGCGCCGTCGAGCATCTGAGCAAAGCCCGCAAGCTGCAGCCGAAGCGCGAGGAGATCCGTTACGCCCTGGCAGCGGCGCACGCTTTGCGCGGTGATCGCGAGGCGGCTCTCGAGCACCTCGAGGCGGCCATCAGCATGCGTCCCCAGAATCGTTTCCAGGCGAGGCAGGACGCCGACTTCCAGCCGCTGGCCGGCGATCCCAGGTTCCTGAACCTGGTCAGCAGGCACGGGGACGGCGAACAAGGCTACAGGCCGAGGCTCTGATCCGCCGAGGAGGCGCGCCCTTGCGCGTGGTGGCGATGGGCGGCGGCACCGGGCTCTCCACGTTGCTGCGCGGCCTGAAGAGTTTCGTAGGGGACGTCCGGACTTCCTCCCCGCCCGAGTCCGTCATCACGCGCCTCACAGCCATCGTCACCGTCACCGACGAAGGCGGCAGCTCCGGCCGCCTGCGTCGCGAGTTCGGCATGCTGCCGCCGGGCGATATCCGCAACTGCCTGGTGGCTCTCGCTGAAGACGAGCAGCTTCTCACCCGCTTGTTCCGTTACCGTTTTGCTGATGGCCGGGGCCTCGCCGGCCACAACTTCGGCAATCTTTTTCTCGCCGCTCTGACCCATCTCACCCGCGATTTCGCCCAGGCGGTGCGCCTCTCGAGCGAAGTGCTGGCCATTCGCGGTGAAATCTTCCCTTCGACGCTGGCCGATGTCCGGCTGAGAGCGCGCCTGGTCGACGGCCGCCTGATGCGAGGCGAGACCCGCATCACCCTGACTCCCGCGCCCATCCGCCGCCTCGAAATTGTGCCGCGCGGCGCCCGGCCGCTGGCCGAGGCGCTACAGGCCATCGATGAAGCCGACCTCATCACGCTCGGTCCGGGATCGCTCTACACGTCGCTGATTCCCAATCTCCTGGTGCGCGGTGTCGCGGCGCGGCTGGCCCGTGCCCGCGCCGTCCGGGTGCTGGCGATGAATCTCATGACCCAGCCGAACGAGACGCGCGACTACAGCGCGTCCGAGCACCTGCGCGCCTTACGCGAGCACGCGGGCGGCCGGCGATTGATTGATTATGTGGTCTTGAACACCGCGCCGGTTTCACGCCGCCTGCTCAAGCGCTACGCCGCCGAAGGCGCGGCCCCGGTCGTGAACGACGTGGAACGTATTCAAGCGTTGGGCGCGGAAGCGATCGCGGCGCCGCTGATGCAGGAGGGCGAGATGGCGCGGCACGACCCTGATCGGCTGGCGCGCCTGCTGTTGAAACTCGGCTTGCGCCGTCCGAAGTCGCGGACGAAAACGGCGCCCCGGGCGACGCGCGGCGCCATCGCGCGCGATTTCGATTGACAGCGTCCCCGGGACCGTCGAGAGTAATTAGATTTAGCACGGGCCAGGACCGAACTCCGCCCGGCGACTCCCCACGTGAGGTGCCCTGCATGGCCGTGAAATGCGATCGATGGATCCGCCGGATGGCGAAAGAGCAGGCCATGATTACGCCTTTCGCTGACAGCCAGGTACGCGAAGGCGTGATCTCCTATGGCGTCTCCTCGTACGGTTACGATCTGCGCGTCGCCGACGAGTTCAAGATCTTCACCAACGTGAACACCACCATCGTCGACCCGAAACACTTCGACGCCCGGTCGCTCGTGGAATACAAGGGAGACGTCTGCATCGTACCGCCGAACTCGTTCGCCCTCGCGCGGTCGGTGGAGTACTTCAAGATCCCGCGCAACGTGCTGACGGTGTGCGTCGGCAAATCGACCTATGCGCGTTGCGGAATCATCGTCAACGTCACGCCGCTCGAACCCGAGTGGGAAGGCTTCGTGACCCTCGAAATTTCGAACACTACGCCGCTGCCGGCGCGCGTCTATTCCAACGAGGGTCTGTGCCAGATTGTGTTTTTCGAGTCGGACGAGCTCTGCGAGGTGTCGTACAAGGACAAGAAGGGAAAATATCAGGCTCAGCAGGGAATCGTGCTACCGCGCGTCTGAGGGCGCTTGCCGGTTCGCGGCAGCGGTCCGCAGGTTGCAGTTGCAGGGCATTGTGAGCAGGGTTCAGACCAGAACGCTTGGCGCCGTCCTTTCACTCCTTGTGATCGCCGTCGCCTTGAGTGCCGCGTACGCGCAGCAGAATCCGCCGGCCGCCCACACCGAAGCCGCTCCTCAGCACTTCACCCTAACCCCTGAGCAACGAGCGCGTGCCGAAGCCTGGGCGCGTATTGGCGACCTGACCTACGCTGCGGATCTTCTGCTCGCGCTGGCCGTCAATCTGGCTTTCTGGCTCGGCCGGTTCGGCGTGGCCCTGCGGAATCTGGCGCGGCGCGCCTCAGCACGGCTGCTGGTTCAGGGCGTCATTGTGGCGCCGCTGTTCGTCGGGGCCACGATCCTCATCGGTCTGCCGCTCGATTATTACTCCGGATACGTGCTCGAGCGTCGCTTCGGCCTGTCCACGCAGACGTTTGCGTCGTGGTTCGGTGATTGGGGCAAGTCGCTGGCGATCGAAATCATCGCCGGCGTTGTTTTGCTCTGGGTCTTCTACGCCGTGGTGCGGCGCAGCCCGCGGCGTTGGTGGTGCTATTTCTGGCTGGCGACGATTCCGCTGGCGCTCTTCGTGATGTTCATTGAGCCATGGGTGGTGGAACCGCTGTTCTACAGGTTCACGCCCCTCACAGACACGCGGCCGGCGCTCGTGGGTCGAATTGAGACCATGCTTGACCACGCGGGTCTCCAAATCCCGCGGTCTCGCATTTTCCTGATGAACGCCAGCAGCAAGACCACGGCACTGAACGCGTATGTCTCCGGAATCGGGTCGAGCAAACGCGTGGTGGTGTGGGACACCACGCTGCACGCGCTCACCCCCGACGAGACCCTGCTGGTTCTAGGACATGAGACCGGCCACTACGTTCTTCATCACATTCCCAGGGAGTTTGTGCTGGATGAGTGCGCGCTTTTGGCAGTCTTCTACGCTGGGTATCGCATATTCCGCGCGCTCATCAGCCGCTTCGGCGCGCGGACCTGTCTCGAAGGGCAGGGAGATCTCGCATCACTGCCGCTGGCCATGCTCATTCTGACTGTGCTGGCCTTTCTTGCCTCACCGGCAATTAATGGAATCTCGCGGCACTACGAGCATCAGGCGGATCAGTACGCACTGGAGGTCGCCTATGGCGTGGTCGGCGACCCAAACGCGGCGGCGGCGCGGGCCGAGCAGATTCTCGGCGTCATCGATCTCTCGCAACCCGACCCCAGCGCGCTCAAGGTTTTCTGGCTCTATACGCATCCGCCGGTGGAGGAGCGGATTCGTTTTGAGAACGACTATCACCCGTGGACCGAGCGGCGGCCGCTCGAATTCGTGCGGCCGGTGCAGCCCCGGAGATGATGCGTCCGAAGGCGGCATGATCATGACGCGAATCCTCGTAATCGGCATCGGCAACGAATATGCTCGCGATGATGCCGCCGGTCTGCGTGTGGCACGCGTTCTGAAAGCGCAAGCTCCCGGCGGTGTGGAGATTCAGGAGCAGAGCGGCGAGGGCACAGCGCTGCTGGAATCGTGGAAGGGTGCCGACGCGGTGATCATAATCGACGCCGCGAACTCCGGCAGACCACCCGGCACTCTTCACCGGTTCGACGCCAGCCGCGAGGCCCTGCCTGCGGAATCGTTCCGGGCATCGACACATCTTGTCGGCCTCCGCGAAGCCTTCGAGCTGGCGCGAGCGCTCAATCGGCTCCCGCCTGAAGTGGTCGTTTATGCTATCGAGGGCGGCGAGTTCTCAGCGGGAGAAGGGCTCTCACCGGAACTCGAACGTGCGATCCCGGCCGCGGTCGCGGCTGTTATCGGGGAGATCGGCAGGATTTCAGAATCCCTTTCGGAGTGAGTTTCGAGTACACCAACTGGGGAACCAGCGTGCCGTAAGCGCGACTGTCGCCGGTCGCGCTTCGTCACTTCCGAGTGACTACTTGAGCATCGGCGCCCCCTCAGAACCGCACTTGTGCCGACATTTGCCTCATGTCAAACGGCTTAGAAGCCGAAAGAGGTCTGTGATGGATTTGGTGCGCAAAATGCTTCATTGATGGCGGCGCCCGAAGGCGCAAGACAAGCTCCGGGAACGCCCTGGGAGCACGACGATGTTAATTGGCGAAAGACTTCAACAACTGCGAGAAGAGCGAGGAATGACTCGAGCCGACATCGAACGTTCGAGCGGGCTGCTGCGGTCGTACGTCACCCGCGTCGAACTGGGGCAGTTGGTTCCTTCGCTGGAAGCTCTGGAGCGGTTTGCCGCCGCCCTGGAAGTACCCCTCTACTGGCTGTTTTACGTCGAGGAATCAGAAGACGGTTCCGTGCCTCCGCATCCACGACGGCACGCACCGACACCTCACGAGCAAGGCAAGCCTTCCGGGGATGAGTCGCGTTTCCTGATGAAACTGGCCCAGACGACCGGAAGACGGGTGGAATCAGATCCGGCCTTTCTGCTCGACTTCGCGCGTCAGCTTGCACTCGGCAAACCCGAGAACTAGTGCAGAAACCGCAGAGGCCGCCGTCGGTCCTGACGGCGTAGCCCCAATCTGATCTCACCACTTCCTTGACGCTCCCGGCGACCGATTCCTATAATCTCCTGAGGAGGCAATCCCTATGAGACGAGCCTGGATCGCGCCGCTGCTCTTGGTGTGCGCAGCGGCCGGCGGCGCGCAGACGAGTGCGCCCCCCGCGAATCCGGAGGCTCCCAAGCCGAATGCCGTCGCTCCCCAAAGCACGCAAAACATCAGAGTCCAGGTAAACCTGGTCAACGTGCTTTTCACGGTGACCGATAAGAAAGGCCGCAACGTCCCGAACCTCGGGAAGGATGACTTCCGAGTGCTCGAAGGCGGCCAGCCTCAGACCATCAGTTTCTTCAGCAAGGAAACCGACCTGCCTCTGCGCATCGGCGTACTGATTGATACCAGCAACAGCGTCTCTGAGCGTCTCCATTTTGAAGAAGAAGCTGCCGTCGATTTTCTGAGTGAAGCCATCCGGCCCGGCAAGGACATGGCCTTCGTGGTGGGATTCGACGTCGAGCCGCAGCTCGTGCAGGACTACACGGACGACGTGGAGAAGCTGTCCAATGCCATCCGGGGTCTGGCGGCGGGCGGCACAACGTCTCTCTACGACGCCCTTTACTACGCCTGCCAGCAGAAGATGCTGAATCTCTCGGACAACAATGCAAACAGTGGCTCCTATCTGCGCCGCGTTCTCATCGTGGTGAGCGACGGGAAGGACACGAACAGCGCGCACTCGCGCGACGAGGCCCTGGAGATGGCCGAGCGCTCCGAAGCGATCATCTACGCCATCAGCACCAACAACAGTGGAACAAACACGGGCGGCAGCGGTGAGCCGAACGGATACAGCTCAGGCGACAAGATTCTCAAATACCTGGCCGGCGAAACGGGCGGCCGGACGTTTTTTCCTTTTGAGGCGAGCGATCTGGAGTCAAATTTTCGGCAAATTGCGGCTGAATTGCGCAGCCAGTACAGCCTCGCCTACACGCCAATCAACAACAAACGTGACGGCACTTTCCGCAGGATCAGCGTGGAGACCACCGAGAAGGGCCTGCGGGTCCGCGCCAAGGCCGGTTACTTTGCACCATCCAAGTAGGTTCCTCTCATGCGGTCGGCCGCGCAGGATCATGCGGCTGACGCCCTTCGTCCAGGCAGGATGACCGGCCTGCTTTGCCATTTTTCAATTTGATCCGCCTGGCGCGTAGTAGCCACGCCGCGCCTGGACTTCGTAGTGGCCATCCTTCAGGACGCGAACCTTGATGTGACGGTACGTTCCGTCGGCCTTGTTGTTGCTCGGCGTGTAACCGAGCAGGTATTGAGTGCGGAGCTCGTGAGCGATCTCGTTGAATGCGTCGGTGGTGTTTTGTGGATTATTCGCGCGGAACACGTGGCCGCCGGTTTCGTTCGAGAGCTTCGCCAGGACGCCTTCGCCGCCGTAGCCCATTCCGGCTCGCGCGTAGAATCCCCGATCCGAAATCAAGATCGAGTAGGTGATGACGTCGGCCCGTTGCGCCGCCTGGAGACCCTGGTCGAGAGTCAACTGGCTGCCCTGGTCCTCGCCGTCAGTCAGCAGGATGATGACCTTGCGACCGACCTCGCTGCGCAACATGTCGTGCGATGCCAGGTATACGGCATCGTAGAGATGCGTAGCGCCGCCCGTCGTGGGGAAAGTGCCCGGCAACGGGCCGCCGCCCCCGCCGTTGATCTGAGTTGAGTCAATGGCCTTGTCGAGGTAGGAGAGCGATCCCGTGAAATCCTGCAGCAGTTCAACCTCAACGTCGAAGTGCAGGACAGCGAAGGCGTCCTTGGGACGCAGAATCTGACTGGCGAACTGCTTGGCTGCGGCCTGCTCCGCCGTCAGGACGCGCCCCTGGCTGGGGCTGGTGTCGATCGCCAGCACCAGCGTTAGCGGTGTATCCGTCTGCTTCGAAAAATATTTGATCTGCTGAGGGACGTTGTCTTCGGTCAGTTCGAAGTCTTCCCGGTTAAGATCGGGCACCAGCCGCTTGTGCTCCCGCACTACGGCGTAAACGTTCACCACGTTCACGTTCACCTTCAGAGTAGGACCCTGGTTCGCGGGTGCTTGCTGGCCACTGCCAACCGCACCAGTGGGAGGCGCGCCCTTGGCGAGCGCGAGCACGGGAAGAATAACGAGGCAGCAAATCAGCGCTGCCCTCGCATATCGCGATAAGAACTGGCGAAACGGAATGGTCATGATGTCTCCGGCTGCTTCTGTCCCTGATTATGATGCAGTTTTCGAGGGCCGTGCCACGGCGGCAGATTGAACTCGGACCAACACGGAGCGGGCACGTACCCGATGCAGGACGCATCGTGATTCAGATCACATCCTCGAGCATGCGGACCTCGAAATTCGCCACGCATCCGAAGAATGAAGACACGACCAACGACGCCGATGGTCGCAATGACATCACTTTTTTCTTGACAAGTGCTGAGGCACTCACTATACATTGAAACTGACAACGCGCTCCGCCGGCCGTTGCTGGCGGAAGAATTGAAAACGAAGGAGAGGAGAATAGAATGCCAGCAAAGAAGAAAGCCAAGAAGAAGAGATAAGCTTCTTCGCGACAGTTAGACGGAACTTTCGGGGATGCAGCGATGCATCCCCGAAGTTTTTTAGGGCAGTTTACAGATCGATGGCTGACGTTGCCCAGCCTTTCAATGCTTCTCCAGCTTCACTGCCGGCTCCTCCGTTGCCTCCGGCGGGCTCAATTGACGCGGTGTTTCGTCGATCGCATCCACCTCCAGAATCTCATCTCCGCTGGCAGCGCCGAAATCCTTGAACCGCCGTGCCGCGGTCAAAACGCGGCTTTCCAGCGAACCCACTGCCCGGTTGTAGGACTCCACCGCTTTCTTCAAGCCGGAACCCGCTTCGGCAAAATGTCCCGCAAACCCGCGCAGGCGGTCGTAGAGCTGCCGGCCCAGGTCGCTGACTCGCTGCGCTCCTTCTTCCACCTGCTGCTGCCGCCAGCCATAGGCAACCGCGTGCAGCAGCGCGATCAGCGTGGTCGGGGTGGCGATCACCACCCGCTTCTGCACGCCATCTTCAATCAGGGTGCCGTCCGCCTCGAGCGCGGCGCTGAAGAACGACTCGCCGGGCAGAAACATCACCACCATTTCCGGCGAGGGCTGAAGCTGCTCCCAATAAGCTTTCCCCGCAAGCTGATTCAGGTGCGCGCGCAGCAGGCGTGCGTAGTTGGTGAGAATCTGGCTGCGATCGGCGTCACCCGCAACGTCGAGGGAGTCGAGGAACGGCTGCAAGGGCGCCTTGGCATCGACCGCGATCCGCCGGCCGCCCGGAAGTTTCACGATGAGATCGGGACGCAGCCGGCTGTTTTCATCGAACAGCGTCTCCTGGAGATTGAAGTCGCAGTGCTCAGCCATACCGGCAAGTTCCACGGCGCGGCGCAGCGTCATCTCACCCCATCGGCCGCGCACCTGCGATCCGCCTTTGAGAGCGGCGGTCAGGTTTCCGGTTTCGCGCTGCAGGGTCTCGTTCGCCGAGAGCAACCCCTTGATCCCGCTGGCAAGCGCTCCGTAGGCTTCGGCGCGCGCCGCTTCCAGCCTGCGAACCATCTGGTCGTAGCCTTTGAGCGATTCGCTAAGCGGACCGACGAGACCTTCAATCGCTTTTTCGCGCGCGGCGAAGTCACCCTCGGCCTCGGCGCGCAAGGTGCTGAACCGTTGCTGCGCCAGTCTTAAGAACGATTCGCTTTGCGAGGCCAGCACGTCGCCGGAAACGGCCTTGAAGGTCTCCGCGAGCCGCACCTGGGCTTCGTCCAACAGCCGCTGCTGCTCCTCGAGATTGCTTCGTTCGGCATCGAGCGAGGTCTGTGCGGCCACCCGTGCCTTTTGCTCGGCTTCGAGACGCTCGCGAAGCCCGTCGATCTCCTGGCGGTCAGCCGCCCGCTGGCGCCGCAGAGCTTCAGCCTCAACTTCCGCGGCAACCGTCCGGCGCTCGGAGCTTCGCAGCCGGCCAACGGCTGCAAACCAGGCGAGCGCGCCTCCGACAACCAGACCTGCGGCGGCAACGATCCAATCCGTCATGCTAAGACTCTTCCTGCGTGGGACACAGCGCCGTAAAGTCACAGCGCCGGCAAATAAAGCCCGGCGAGGGCTGGAATTCCCCGGCGCGGATCGCGCTCGCCACTTCCCGAATCTCCTTCACCACGTCAGCAAGGGCCTTTGAAGTCCGAGCGCCGGAAACGGCTTCATTGTTGCCGAGATTGTAGAACGTCAGCTTTGTCGGCCGCAGTCCCATCGTGCGCTCCGCCGCCAGGGCGTAAACCGAAAGCTGTAGGCTGCTGTCGGCGTCCTTCTGCGACTTCGGCCGCCCCGTCTTGTAGTCGATCAGCTCCACCTCGGTGCCGCGCGGGAAAGGCCCGGTTTGCGTATCCGCGCTCGGCGAACGCAATTCCAGTCGTTCGACGTAGGGGCGGCCACCTGTGGCCGCCCCGGTGTTCGGAACGCTCTTCGTTAGGCGGCCATAGGGGGCCACCCCTGCGTCGGAAACCGCGCGAGTCTGGATCTGGTCGATCCGGCCCTGTACTCGAACATCATCCAGGTCGAACGCGAAACCCTGCTCGCTCACGACGTCCGCGGGCGCCGTCACCGCGTTTTGGTGTTCCACAAACCGGCGCAGTTGATCGAGGCCCTCCTGCTTCGAGCGCTCGGCGTGATAGGGGTCCTCAAAACCCACGTCCTTCCACGCGTGCAGAAAGAACTGTTCCACGTCTTCAAAGCGCGGCATTCCCGACCGGCGCAGCTCGAAGTAATGCCGGACACTTTCGTGCATCACAGAGCCGAAGGTCAGCGCCGCCTGGGGCTCAGCTTGAATCTTGAGCAGGTTTCGAAGCTTGAACCGCAGAGGACAATTCAGATAAGTCTCGACCGCAGTGGCACTGAGAACCAACGGGTGGTTGCTCTCGGCGCCGCTTGCGACCGGCTGCCTGGCCCATGCCTCGAGGTCCGGATGCAACGAAAGCGACTCATCGCCCGCGTCCATCTCGGGAAACAGTAAACCCTGACCGTTGCCGACTCCTCCGGCGTTCTTCCGCGTACCATGGCCCTCCAGAGCGCGTTCCGAAAGCAGCACCCGGGAAGTTGTCGCAGGCTCGGCGCCAGCGCCGGCGGGCTTCTCGGGTTCCGGAAGTGCGGGCACCTTAATACGTTCAAGATCGCGGGCTGTGACCGCCGGATTCGAGAGCAGATCGCGTATGAACAGTGATGGCTTTTGGCCGGGAGCCGCGATGCTCGACACGTAGAGTCGCTCCCGGGCGCGCGTCATCGCCACGTAGAACAACCGCCGCTCCTCCTGCTGATGAATACCAGCCGGCGCGGCCGGGTCTTTGCGGAGCACATCCGGGAATTCGATCACTGGCTTCTTCTCATTCGTGGGAAACCGGTTGCGGCTCACGCTGAGGACAAACACCGCGGGGAATTCCAGTCCCTTGGCGGCGTGCACAGTCATCATTTGCACGGCATTGGCGGTGTCGCGCGGCTCCGGCGCTTCGATCTGCCCACCGGCATCGAGAAAGAGCGAGAAATAGTCCATAAACGAGTCGATCGGTCTTGGCGCCGCGGCATCCGGGTCGCGCTCGACGGGCGCCAACCCTCCGCGCGCGTGCTTCTCCTGCCAAGCCTCAAGGAACTGGCGAAAGGCCTTCAGATAGCCTGCCTCGCGGCTATGGTCAGGGATCTCGATTCCCAGCGCCGTCACGAGCCGGTCGAACAGGGCCGGCACAGGCGATACCCGCGCGATCTCCCGCAGCCTGGCGAGCAGCGCATCGAGTTCGTACCAGCCGGTGCGTCGCAGATCGGCGGCAAATAACGTCTGCGCGGTGGCGCGAACGGCCGTGTAGATCGACGATCGGTTCTGGCTGGCTCGCCGCCGCGCGTCCTGCGCCAGCGCTTCCGGGAACCTCCAACGCGGAGCCAGCAGCACGCGCGTCAGGCTAATGTTGTCGTGAAGCGAATGGATGAGGCGCAGATAAGCGAGCAGGCTACGCACCAGGGGCGTCCTGAGGATCGTCAGGCCGCGGATGTTGAAGTCGATGCCTCGCAGCCGGAACTGCTCGACCAGGCGCTCACGATGGGCGTGGCTGCGATAGAGCACCGCGACTTCGCCCAGACGCCTGCCGCGCTTACGCAGTCTCTCGATCTCCTCCGCGACCCAGACCGCTTCCGCTTTCGCATCCGGCGATTCCAGCAGGAATACCCGCTCCCCTTCGGGATTCCCGGTGCGCAGCGGCGGCTTCGATTCATAGCGGCCTGCGTTCTTCTCGATCACCACCTGGCTTGCCCGCAGAATGCGTCGCAGGGAGCGGTAATTCCGGCTCAGGTAGACCGTGGCGTGGCCGGGGAAGGCATGATCGAACATCTGGAAGGCGCCGCTTGAGGCGCCGCGAAACCGGTAGATGGCTTGATCGTCATCACCCACGGCCGTGATATTGTAAGGCGCCGTCACCAGCCGCCGGAGAATCTCCACCTGCGCGTAGTTCGTGTCCTGATACTCGTCCACCAGAACGTACCGGAAGCGCTGGCGCAGCCGCTCAAGCACCGGTGGCTCCTCGTCCCACAGGCGCAGCATTTTGCTCATCAGGCTGCCGAAGCTGGTGCAGCCGGCCTGCTCCAGGAGTTCGCGGCTGCGGCGGAACACGCGTACCAACTCCTCTTTCTTCGCGAGCTCAGCTATTTCCATGGGATCGGGTGTCCGGCCCGCGAACTCGTCTCGGCACTTCGCGACGTAGACAGCAAAATCGTCCGGCTCAACGAGTTCGTCCTGGCAGCGCGAAAAGAAGTCGTTCAGGTCGTGCAGAAACGCGCCCGGTTCCGCGAGCTTGAGATAGTGCTCGAGCGCCAACGCGCGCAGCCTCCAACGGAGGAAGATCCACAGGTCGATCTCGTCGAGCAGCTGCTGGTCGAAATGGCGCCGCTTCAGCACGTCCAGGCAGAAGGCGTGGAACGTGGTGATCGTGGGATGCGTCTCCAGGTCCGGAAGCGCCTGTCGCACGCGATGGCTCATCTCGCCGGCAGCTTTCTCCGTATAGGTCAGGGCCAGAATACTCTCGGGACCGACGGCCCCGGAAGTGTTGCTGCCGGACGCCTCGCGCCGGCCAAGCAGGTGCACGATGCGCTCCGTGATCACGCGCGTCTTGCCGCTGCCGGGACCGGCGATGATGAGGAGCGGTCCTTGGCCGTGTTCGATGGCAGCGCTCTGTTCAGGATTCAGTTCCAGGACGGAGGTCACGGTCACATTATTCCGCCAAGTCGGCAGTAGAGGCAAGCAGTGCGGGGACGGCAGCCGGCTGACAGTGGCCGGTTGCTGACGGATCATCGTCAACGTACGCGATTGGCCCGGAGTGAACGGCTATAGAGAACTTACCAGGGGTTCCAGGCACCAGAAAGAGTGCGAAAATCCACGGGCGCGCCTGCTAAATCGCTGGGACCGCAACTGTTAGATTGGAACAAGTCGATGCCAGCCAGGCTTTGGCATCCGGAGTGCTCCCAACCCAGCGGGGAACTCTGGCTGATATCGGAGGTTTAACATGGCCATCAAGTCCGTAACCCGCGCCATTGGTCTTTCGCTGGTTGTCCTCGCTGTGTCAACGATCGGCTTGTTTGCGGGCAACGCGCGACAAGGCGGCCAGAACGCGCCGGGCGACCGAGGTTCCGACCACCGAAGCGGATTTGGCCGACCCGAGTCGATTACAGGAAAAATCTCGCTCGTGAAACCGGACGAGGGATTGCTGGTCGTGCAAGAACAGGGCGCCGGCCATTCCACGAACGTCAGCGGTGCCGCGACCATAACTCAGAACCCTAACGGCTCCACGACGACCAAGGACACCGACGTCTCAGCTTCCCCCGGTCCCGCCGAGCCGGAGTACCACTTCCGCGTTACGGCCAACACTCTGATCCGCATCAACGGACAAAGAACGACACTCAACGATCTTGCCGGCATGCAGAACAAACAGGCGACCGTTCATTTCGTTCCGGAGCGAAATGGCAATTTCGCGAAAGGGATCGAAGTCGGCCCCTAGTACCGGCCGAATCGGGACGACGATTCAATCTATTGCAGAACGTGAATGTTCTTCTCCGCGCAAATATCCTTGAGGATCTTCGGCCATACCGTAACGCTGACCTCGCCCAGATGAGCCTTGCGCAGCAGCAGCATGAGCGTCCTCGACTGGCCGATTCCTCCGCCGATGCTAAGCGGGATCTGATTGTGCAGGATCGCCTGATGATAGGGGAACCTGAGAAAGTCGAGCTGCTTTGAAATTTCCAGTTGCTTCATCAGCGAGGCCGCGTCCACACGGATGCCCATCGAACTGAGCTCGTGACGGCGCCTGGTGACCGGATTCCATACAAGAATGTCGCCGTTGAGGCCGTGGCGCGGCTCGCCGTCCAGGGAGTGCGTCTCCGTGACCCAATCGTCGTAGTCGGCCGCGCGCATCTCGTGCGGATAACCGTCCGCAAGCGGCCAGCCGATCCCGATGATAAAGATGGCGGGGAACTCCTGCAATATCCTGGTCTCACGCTGCTTGCGCGGCAGGTTGGGGTACATCTGCAGGATGTCTTCGGCGTGCATGAAAGTGAGCTTCTCGGGCAGGTTCGGATATTTCTCGGTCTTCAGTTGCGGAAACAGCTCCTGCAGATACCACTCGGCGCCGACGATCACTTTCCAGATGCGGTTCACCACTTCTTTCAGGAAGGCGAGATTGCGATCGGGCGCCGTGATGGCGCGCTCCCAGTCCCACTGATCGACGTAAGCGCTGTGGTCGTGATCGAGGAAATAGTCCTTGCGGACGGCGCGCATGTCGGTGCAAAGGCCCTCGCCCGGCTTCATGCCGAACTCAGCCAGGGCCATGCGCTTCCACTTGGTGGCCGCCTGCACCACCTGCGCTTCCACGGGATGAAGGTTGCGATCATTCGAGACGTGGAACTGGATCGGCGTGCGGGAGCCGTCACGGTCCAGCAGGTCATTGACGCCGCTCTCCTCGTCAACGATCAGGGGCACGGTCACCATCATGAGATCGAGTTCGCGGCACAGATTGAGCTCGATGTAATTCTTGGCTGCAAAAATGGCGCGCTGCGTTTCCTTGCGGTCGAGAAGGGAGCTGTAGTCGAGCGGCAGGATTTCCTGCAATTCGTCGTAGTTGCCGATTCCCGGGCCGGCAAGGTCCGCTTTCTTGTCCAGTGTGGCTGCAGCATGGGTGCCCATGGTTGTCCTCCATCGCGCAGGCCGGGGAGCCCCGCGATTCGAGGTTAGCAACAGGGCACGAGGATGTGTGTGACCATCCTCACAGGCGAGGGTGACACCTGTCATAAGGGGTCCACAGTTGACAGTCGACGGTTCACAGTCAATCGAACCCGAAAGTCAAAGGTCGAAGATCGAAACTCGAGATTCGAAAACCGCCACCGACGGCCGACAACTGAAAACCGGGGGCCCGGACTACCGGGCTCAGCGCGGACCCGCCGGAAGATGCTCCTCGAGATACCGCCCGAGCAGCGTATAGACGTGCAGCGTGGTACCCGGGCCTTCCGAGATCGAGTGCGTACGGCCGGGGTAAACCATAAAATCGAACTGCTTACCGAGCTCGATCAGGCGATTCACGAGCAGCTCCGTGCCCGCAAAATGCACGTTGTCGTCGCCCGATCCGTGGACGATCAGCAGATGCCCGCGCAGGCCCGCGGCGAAATTGATGGCAGATCCGTTGCGATAGCCCTCCACGTTCTGCTGCGGCAGGCCCATGTAGCGCTCCTGGTAGATGCTGTCGTACAGCCGCTGATCGGGCACCGGCGCCACCGCCATTCCCACCTGGTAGAGATCGGGCGAGCGGAACATGAGATTCAGCGTGTTGGTGCCGCCGCCGCTCCATCCCCACACCGCCACCCGCGTGGCATCCACGTAAGGACGCGTCCGTTCGAGCTCGCGCAGCGCCGCCGCCTGGTCCTGGGAAGAGAGCACGCCGATCGATCCGTAAACTGCCTTGCGCCAGGCGCGGCCTCGGGGCGCTGGCGTACCACGATTGTCGAAGCTCGCCACCAGGTAGCCTTCGTTGGCGATGGCCCGATGAAACAAGGCCTCGCGCCCGGACCAGGCGCGGAGCGTGGTCTGTCCGGCGGGCTCGCCGTAGATGTACACCAGCAAGGGATATTTCTTCGCCGGATCGAAGTCCGCCGGCTTGATCATCCAGGCGTCGACGCTCACGCCGCCGCCAATATCGAGTTTGAAGAACTCTGCCGGCGATGAAATGAACGGCTTCACCTTGGCGCGCAGGTCGGCATTGTCTTCGAGCATGCGGACCCAGGCGTGGTCAGGCAGACGGACCAGGTCGGTTGCCGGCGGATCATCGAAACTGGTGGCGGTGTGAAAAGCCCAGGCGCAGCCGGGCGCCATCTGGTACGAGTGGACGCCCGGCTCGCTCGCCGGCGTCACCCGCACCGGGCTGCCTGTGCCGTCCAGACGCGAGCGGTAGAGATAGCGCTCAGTCGCATTGTCCGGCGAGGCGATGTAGTACACCCATTGCTCGTCCTTGTCGACGCCTTCCACGCGGACCACGTCAAAGTCGCCGCGCGTCACCAAGTGCGCCTCGCCGTTCGCGCGCGAAATCAGGTAAAGGTGCCGCCAATTGTCCTTGTCGCTTTCCCACAAAAGGTCTTTGCCGCCGTGGACCCAGCGCAGCTCATCGACCACATCCAGCCAGGCAGCGTCATGATCGCGATACAGGCGGCGCACTTCGCCGGTCGCGGCATTGGCAAGCAGCACGTCATTGGTGTTCTGCAGCCGGTTCAGGTGCTCCATCACGATCTCGCCGGGCCCGGCCCACTCCATGCGGGCGATGTAGTTCTCGCGCGGATCGCCCGTGACTTGCAACCATTGCGTCGGCCCGCCGTCAACGCTGACCACGCCCACGCGCGCGGCGGGATTGGTTGTTCCCGCCTCGGGATAGCCGTACTTCTGGATCGTCGGGTAGACGCCGTACTGCGGATACGGGATGCCGGTTACCACGTGGTGCGGTCCGCCGGTGTCGTAGACCAGCGTGTAGTCCTGCACGCCGTTGTCGTCAAATTGCCAGTAAGCGATGCGGCGGCTGTCGGGGCTCCAGCGGAACCCGTCGCGAATATCCAATTCTTCTTCGTAGACCCAGTCGGAGGTGCCGTTGATGATGGTTTCGGAGCCGTCGCGCGTCAGCAATTGGATCTTGCCGGTTTTGAGGTCTTCGGAAAAGAGATTGTGATCGTGAACGAACGCCACCCGCGAACCGTCGGGCGAGAACTTGGCGAACTGCAACGAGGACGGCGGCGCAATGCCGCCCAGCTTCTTGAGCGCGCCGCTCTGCCGGTCGAGCACCCAGAAATCACCTTCAGTCGCGCGGCGCCACACGCGCGTGGCGTTGGTGAAGATCAGCACGCGGCTGAGATCGTCGGAGAGCGAATAGTCCTCGATCCTGAGCGGAGCCTTGGCGCCCGGAGGAACGAGCGCGGAAGCCGGAACCAGCACCTCGCGTTTCCCGGTGGCGGTATCGTAGCGAACGATGTCGGAGGCGTCCTTGGCGGAGGCCGAAGGCTCGACCGTAACGTAGGCGTCGCCGCCCTTGAGCCACCGCGCCGGACCGAATCGCCCGCCGGCGAATTCCTGCGTGGCGAAGATCCGCCGCAGCGTGTCATTGAGCTTTGAGTGCTCCTGGGCGTGCAACCTGAGCGCCTGAGGCCAGGCGAAGCCGATCGCCAGGATTCCGAGCAGCAGCGCGGCCATTGGGAACGATCGCGCGATGGCACTGTCAGAACAGGTGAATCTTCGCGCGTGGCGCGACACCGCTTGCTGCGCTAAACGCAGGCTCATTCAACCCTCCACGCAATCAGGCATCCGGTAGTCTCCGAAGCTCGACGCGCCGCCCTGAGCAATCGCGGCAGGTTCCGACATCATCGACCACGCCCGACCCCCTCCTGTCCCGGAGGGGAGCTGGAACGATCGCGCCGACAGAGATGGCAAGATACACCGAAGCACCGCGGCTCGCAATGCTGCTATGCGCGCCTCGCATGTACCGCCATTCGGAGCGAAGCACGAGTCTCAGTATTTGTCCTCCAACTTTGTTCATTTTCGGGCATATTTCGGCGAAAAAGTGCCACTTGCGCAACTTCGATGTAGCCCCCGTTTTGTTGATTCCTTCGAAAATTCGTGTATGTCGTTGATTCTGCAATATGGTTCTCTATGCCTTCGGGGTTTGGGCGAGGTCCAGCGAGCGGACGCGAATACCCAGCCTGCCGAGCCGCCGGACATGGTGATGAATCAGT